>NZ_BSST01000001.1:1251984-1877977 GCF_030161395.1 Thalassotalea insulae | reverse complement strand
TATCGGTTTAGGTTTATATACCACAGTGAAAACCATAGGTTATCAAAGCTCACAAATTCCTCTGCCGCATAAAAGTCAAAACATTTATCTGGTGCAAATGGACAATAGGGAAATCACAGCGGAAAACATTGATGAGCCTATGGAAATGGTCGACTTTACCTACAAAGATACGATTAATCTGATGGAATTAGCGATTCCTGGTGTTAGCCAAACTTTTTTCTGGTCGACTTACGGTATTTTAAACGTTGAAGAACAAAATATCACACCGATCCGCACTCGTGGCGGTGTTACTAGTAGTGTTTTTTTTGACCTGGTTGAAATGCCTTTTGTATATGGCCAAGGCTGGGATAAAGCGGCTGATCAAAGTGGTCAGGCAATAATAGTGATCAGTAAACTGATGAACGATCAGTTATTCGGTGGTGTTAATAGCGTGGGTCAAACAGTACGCATAGGTACCAATATGTTAACAATTGCCGGTGTTTATGATGACTGGGAAAACACCCGCAAGTTTTATAACCGCAGTTACGGTACAGGTCGCCCAGATAATTATTTTATTCCTTATTCATATGCACTTAATCTCAATATGCCGCGTAGTGCGGTATTTGATTGCTGGGCGGAGAATGCCTCAATATCTCGATCATTTCGTACCAAAAATAAAGAGCAGTTGCTTAATTCTGAATGTGCCTGGATCACATTCTGGGCCGAAATTCCAAATGACGAATTGTTAACGCAATACAAACAGCAATTAAATAATTATGTCGCGTCACAAAAAAGTTTAGGGCGTTTTCCTCGGGAAATTAAAACCTATGTGACTAATCTGGATGAGCAAATGGCGTTTATTAATGCTAACAATGGTTATATTCAAACTTTTTCTTTAATTGCCACGTTGTTTTTTGCGGTATGTCTGCTCAATGCCATCGGAATTATGCTAGCGAAGTTTATGCGTAAAACCAAAGAAGTGAGTTTGCGCCGAGCATTAGGTGCGAAAAAGTTCACCATTATCAATCAGTATATTTTAGAGGTCATTATTATCGGCCTTATCGGCGGAGTATTAGGCATTTTAGTCGCTTATCTTGGGCTTGAAGGCATGATGCGTATACGTCTTTATGCCTCTGATTATACTATGCGTTTGGAAGACATCGTCCACTATTATCAATTAGATACTGTAATGATTTTTCAGGCATTTATTACCAGTGTCCTTTGTACTTTGGTTGTTAGTATTTATCCAATTTGGCGCTTATGTAACATCCCGCCAGCAAGCCAGTTGAAATCTCAATAAGGACAGAACAATGGATATTAAACCGATATTGTTAAGTTTAAAACATAATAAATTTATGGCGTTTCTGGTCATTATTCAGGTGGCATTTACTATGGGAGTGCTGACCAGTTCTATTTTAATTGCTGCCACGACATTACGAGCTTGGAATATGCCTTCTGGTATCCCGCACAATGACGTAATTCGTATTTCGCCGCAGTTTTATGAAGTAAATAAGAATATTGAGCAAGCGATAATTCGTGATATTGAACGTGTACAGCAAATGCCGGGAGTTGTGAATATTGCGCCATCAAATGCAGTACCATTTACCGCAGAAAATGTCATCAAAGTATTTACTAGCGCGGAAAAAGAGGCGCAACCTTACCGTACGGTAGTGTTTGAGAGTGATGAAAATTTGTTTGATGTTTTGTCACTGCAACTGATTGAAGGGCGTTGGTTAACGGCGGCTGATGTTATTAAAGGTGAACAAGCGAATCTGACGGAGCGAGCGCCAGTGGTAATGGTCAGTGAAGACATGGCAAAAGCTTTGTTTGGTGACAGTTCTGCGATCGGGCAAACCATCTGGCTGGAAGCACAAGGTGATCCGGTACAGATAGTGGGCATTTATAATAACTTTATGACGGGTGAACGTTTAAATGGCAATGGTTTGTCATATCACAGTATTATTCGGCCTCAGGTGACCTGGAGTAGCTCGGAACAACCGCATTATTTGATCCGTATGGAGCAGGGAATGGCAAGTGCAAGTTTGGAAGATATTCTGGCCATTTTTTACCAAGAGCGTGGTCGTTATATTAACAGCAGTGAGTTACTAAAACGTACCCAAAAACGTATGTATGATGGCCGAGGTAGTCGGGCGCTCACTTTCTTAGTGATCAGTGCGGTATTAGTGATTATTACTGCGCTTGGCATTACCGGATTAACTGCGTTTCAAATCACGCAAAAGCGCAAGCAAATTGGTGCCAGACGGGCACTTGGTGCGAAAAAGAGTGATATCATGCGCTATTTCTTAACCGAAAATAGCATCTTGACGCTAACCGGGTTGCTTATTGGGCTGGCGTTAACCTTAAGTATTACCTTTGAAGTATCTGAACGGATGGAAGAAAACGTATTTAATGTTGGTATCTTTGCGGTGACAGCACTAGCGTTATGGTTAATTAATCTATTAGCAGTATGGTTTCCGGCAAAACGTGCCGCGAATGTTGCACCTGCAATAGTCACTCGCAGTGCCTGATTTCGGCTCACTCGTGATACACTAAGGAAAAAGGTAACGGGTTGTTAATTGCCTAATTTCATTGGTATAACAACCCGTGCTATGGATAACTATTTTTATGAGTAAAAAAATTCTTGTCATTGATGACAATCCTGATGTTGCTAAAGCATTACAAGTGTTATTTACCCTTAATGGCATGTGTTGTGACCATCAGTTGACACCGCAAGATGGTTTGGCGGCGTTAGCGGCGCAGCATTATGACTTAGTACTACAGGACATGAACTTCACTCAGGATACTACCTCCGGAGAAGAAGGCATTCAGTTATTTAAGCAAATTCGTCAGCAATGGGACGACTTGCCGATTATTTTAATGACCGCATGGACTAGCTTGGAAACTGCGGTTGAATTAGTGAAATCAGGTGCCAGTGATTACATCAGCAAACCCTGGGATGATGATAAGCTGATCATTACCATTAATAACCTGATTGAATTGAATGACGCCCAACGCTCTAACCATAGTCATGCGCTGAAACAGCATAGGGATAGACGTTCACTGGCGGAAAAATATGACTTATGCGGTTTGCGATTTCAAAGTACTGCAATGCTGAATTTGTTGCAGATTGCGACCCAAGTAGCGCATTCTGACGTTTCGGTGTTGATCACCGGGCCAAATGGTACAGGTAAGGAAAAAATCGCTGAGATAGTGCAAAAAAATTCAAGTTGTGCCAACGGCCCGTTTATTAAAGTTAATGTTGGCGCGCTGCCGCAAGATTTAATGGCGGCAGAATTATTTGGTGCAGAAGCTGGTGCCTATACTGGCATCACTAAACGCCGTTTAGGCCGTTTTGAACTGGCAGATCATGGTACCCTCTTTCTGGATGAAATCGGCAATCTGTCTCTTGATGGCCAAGCAAAGTTACTGCGGGTACTGGAAACCGGTGAGTTCGAACGTATTGGCGGCAGCGAAACGATAAAAGTTAAGGTCAGAATAATCAGTGCCACTAATGCCGATCTAAAGACGGAAATTGCCAAAGGAAACTTTAGAGAAGATTTGTATTACCGCTTGAATGTCATTGAATTGCCGCTGCAGGCGCTTAATCAACGGAAAGCCGATATCCTGCCACTGGCAGAGCATTTCTTAGGGGAAAGCTTTAGCCTGACCGAACAAGCGGCTCAGGTGTTAAAATATTATCCTTGGCCTGGGAATATCAGGGAGCTGAAAAATGTTATGCAAAGAGCGGCATTATTAGCCCAGGATAATTTGGTCAGCGCTGACGTATTGGGACTGGATGTGGTTGTACCTGAATTAGTTAGTCGGGATGAAGAACTGACTGCTCAGGATATTACACAAGCTATCAGTGATGCTGGCGGCGTAATTTCAGAAGCAGCGAAACAATTAGGTTTAAGTCGTTCAGCTTTATATCGCCGCATGAAGAAGTTTGAGATCGACTAAAGATGAGAAAAAAATCGCTGTTTCGCCGTTTGTTGATCACGGTTTGTTTGTTGTTTATTAGTTTTAGCGCGCTGCTTAGTTATTATCATCAATACTATAGTGAGCATCCAATTGCTCTATTGATGTTAACCGCTGGTACTCTATCGTTGCTTATTGGGGCTTTTCGTTGGCACCTGACGCCAATTAGGCAAGCCCTCTCTGCGTTAAATAGCGGCATTAATAGCCTGAAAGATAATGACTTTAGTCTGACGATTTACGATCAACAATATCAGGAAGTGAACAGTGTTATTGGTATTTATAATGAGCTAACGACGATATTGCGAAATGAGCGTATGGATATTTTTCAGCGTGAATTATTACTCGATACCGTGATCCAGAGCACGCCAGTTGCTTTAGTGTTGACCACAGACTCAGGTAGTATTGTTTACAGTAACCTGGCAGCGAAAGAATTATTAAAACAACCGCAAATTATTGGTAGTAATTTCTTTGATATTTATCAGCAATTAGCACCTGCATTACAAACGGCAATCGATGAAAAAACTAATGGCTTTGTCAGTGATGTCATCGATGAGCAAAACATTATTTTTCATGTTAACTGCCAGCAGTTTATGTTAAATGGTCGTGAACACTCGCTTTACTTGCTAAAAAACATTACTACGGAAATTTCACTGCAAGAAGCGAACATGTGGAAGCAAGTGATCCGTTTAATCAGCCATGAATTAAATAATTCTTTGGCTCCGATTGCTTCTTTGACTCGTTCGGCGAAGAAAATTATCGAAAATCCGGAGCATGTTCATATGCTTAATGATGTGTTGGAAACTATCGCTAATCGCACCGATCATCTGCACCAGTTTATTAGCCAATATGCCAAGTTTGCTAAATTACCTAAGCCGGTTATCAGCCAGGTTGAACTCACGCCATTTTTACAGCAGTTAGCTACGTTGATACAGGTGAAGTGCGAAATTAATGTTAGCAGCCAATATGCCGAGCTTGATGCCGCACAAATTGAGCAGGTAGTGATTAACTTAGTGAAAAATGCTAAAGAGTCCGGCTCAGATGAGCAGGAGGTGGGGGTTGATATCACCCAGCAAGCGAACTTATTAACTTTTAGTATTTACGATCGTGGTTCGGGATTGACTGACAGCCAGATGCAGCAAGCGTTATTGCCATTTTTCACCACTAAGTCGACCGGTAGCGGTGTCGGGTTAGCGCTATGTAATGAAATTGTCACTAATCACGGTGGCAAGCTACGGCTGGCGAATCGCCAGTACGGCGGCTTATGCGTTAGTTTTAGTTTGGTGTTAGCTTAATTCATTAGTGTAATACGCTGATAATTAGTATCAGCGTATTACTTATGTGAAGTGGAGGTAACTTGAGGTGTTTTTTAATAATCGGAATAAATTTCTAGTTCATCGATTTCGATAAAACTATCGCCATAGTTGGAATTGACTCTGACCCTAAGATATTTCGCGGTGACGATTTCAGTAAAGTTACCACGTTGGTCGACGGCTTTAGATAAACGATAAGACTCATGTTCGGTAAAATTATTGCCATCGGTGGAGACTTCGATAGTGATACTTTTCGGACTTCGGCCTAGTTCGACGGATTTATCATTGACTAAAATTCGGAATCCCGAGATGGTAACTTCCTGGTTGAATCTTACCTGTAGCCAATAACCTTGCTCGTTATTTTCCTTATCTTTTTTCACTAACCAGATGCCGCGTTCAATGCGCTCACCGAGTTCTTCGGTGATCTGTCCACTATAGGTATAGCCATCAAAAGCGCTGGCGGCGGTATCGGCATTGTAATGATCGGAAGCGGTATAACTACTTTCAGTGAGGTTGTTGGTGTAAATCAATGCGATATTGCCGTATTGCCCTGAACGGGTCAAGCCATCGCTAACATAATCATCATCCGGACTGGCGCCATTACTTTGCGACAGCGCTAAGTATTCGATGGCGCAATTGGCAGTGGAACTTGGAGTATAGCCAATGCGCAAAGTTTCCTGAGTGCGTCGAGCTAAATTGACGACTTCAAACCATTTATCTGAATAGCCTTGATCGCTTGAAAAATATAATGGCCATGGATTATTTTCGTATAACTGACATTCAAGCTCGTTACCTTCTTCTTGCTCCACACTTATCTTGATCTGATTGCTTTTATCGATCAAGACATCTGAGATTTTACCTATATATTCGTTAACCGAGTTTTCACTTGCATTGACAGTAAACGCACTTAATAAGGTCGCGGCCAGTAATGTATAACGCATTGGGATATTTCCTTATAAATCATCAATTTTTGACTTTCCCAATGCAGCAAAATTCGTACCCAAATGTTTGCCAATTTCCTGACATTATTTATACCAGATTTTGATCACTTCCAGCTCACGCTGGCCTTCCGGGGTGTTAACGATCACTTCATCGTCAACTTGTTTACCTAATAAAGCACGCGCCATGGGCGAGTCGATGCTGATCTCACCTTTTTTGACATCCCATTCATCCGGCCCCACTAAGCGATAAGTGACTTCTTTATCTTCTTCATTTAGTAAAGTGACCCAGGCACCAAAATAGACTTTGCCTTCCTGCTGTTTTTCCGGGTAAACGATTTTAAGATCTTCCAATCGTTTCATTAAAAACCGAACCCGACGGTCGATTTCTCTCAGCCGTTTCTTACCATAAATATATTCGGCATTTTCACTGCGATCGCCAAGAGCTGCCGCTTCTGAAACAGATTTGGTAATGCGCGGACGTTCATCTTTCCACAGGTATTTAAGCTCCTGATCAAGACGATCCCAGCCTTCGCGGGTGATGTAATTAGATTTTTTCATGGGAATGATTTTATAGGTAAAGCGTTTAGGGAACAATATTGAAATTTATAAGTGATTCTCTGCAACTTTTTTTGCTCCCTGTCGTAATTGCTATTGAGACCTAAATATTGTTTGGGAGTAAAAAGAAAATGAATAAGTTATCCAATTATATTGTAGCTGTATTAATAGTTATCGGGCTTTGCGCTTGTGGAGGCGGGGGCGGAGGTGGTGGAAGTAGCAATACTCCTTCAGATCCTTATACCCCTGATGAGCCGGATGGCCCATCCGTTGAGTTTCCGGTTCAAAGTAGCACACCTAAAATGGTGACTTTAGCCGAGCATGGTGTGATATATACCACAACCTCAGGATTATCACTTTATTATTTTGATAATGATAGTGCTGGTAGTTCAGCTTGTAATGCCGAAGATGGGGCTCCTGTCGGTGGTAGTAATGATGCCACTAGTTGTGCAGCAATTTGGCCGCCTTTGCTAGCTGATAGTGGCGCTCAGGCAAATGGTGATTTTACTTTGGTCACTAGAGCGGATGGCACAATGCAATGGGCCTGGCATGATTATCCATTGTACAGCTATATAAATGATAGTGCACAAGGTGATATTAACGGTGATGGATTAAACGACATTTGGCATTTAGCAAGGCCATTACCCGTCACTGTCTCTAGCGATATGCTTGCGGGACAATTAGTTGCCAGTGATCAGATATTAATGGCAAGTGTTAGTAATAGTGTTGTTGATATTAATCGAATGAACAAAGACGGCTTTAGTCTTTATACATTTGACCAAGATAGCATCGATCAGATTAATTGTCTTAGCGAAAATTGTATTAACAACTGGCCGCCTTTAGTGGCCGATCAGGGGGTTCGCACAACGGGCAAATTTTCAATTATCGACCATGGTGAATATCATCAGTGGGCATACAATGGTATCCCACTCTACTTGTTTGCCGGTGACAATGCCGCTGGAGATATACTCGGAGACGGTGTAGCTGATGTTTGGCATTTGGCGACCACAGCTCCTGCTACTTTCCGCACTAATGAAGCCGGTACTTTACTAACTTCAACAGGGATCACATATATTCTGGCAGAAGATAGTGAAGGCTCAGGTAACTTTGTTGCCAAGCAAACAAGTCAAGACCAGTTTACTCTGTATACCTTTGATAATGATGCAAGTAATACATCGAATTGTAGTGGGGATTGTGCAGTAAACTGGCCTCCTTTTTTAGCTAAAGCTAGTGACAGCGCCATCGAGGATTTTGATATTTTTACTCGAGATGATGGCTATCGCCAATGGAGTTATCGAGACGAACCCCTGTACTTTTACATTGGTGATACAGATAAAGGTCAGGCAAATGGTGATGGCGTAGCTGGTGTTTGGCATTTGATCGATCCGATAATGGAAACTCAGTTTATGACAGAAACTAATACCCTTGGTGAAGTATTAACCGTTAAAGGTATGGTTTCTGTACTGGTGAGTGATGGCAATGGCGGTTTTGAAGCCATGACTGAGGATAAAACCGGTTTTGCTTTGTATATTTTTAATCAGGACATGCAAGGTGTTTCAAATTGCAATTCAGATTCCTGCATTGCCGCCTGGCCACCGTTATTAGCAACTGACGATGATACTGCGATGGCACCATTTAGCATTATCAACAGAATGGACGGAAATAAACAATGGGCAATTAATGGTAAGCCGTTGTATTTCTTCAGTCCGGATACTAATGCCGCCGATATTAGTGGTGAGGGGGTCAATGATATTTGGTATGTTGCCAGACCAGCACCTGTTCGTGTTTATAGCCATGATCCCAAAGGCGATATCCTAGTCGCTAATGGCGAGTTGCAACCAAGTATGGGGAAAACAGCTGAAGAGTTAAAAGCGTTAACCCTCTATACCTTTGATTCGGATATTAAGGATTCAGGCGAATCTACATGTTTTGATGATTGTGCTCAAACCTGGCCGCCGTTATATGCCAGCGATACTGATCAACCTTATGGTTTGTTTACTATTATAGATCGTACGGAATCCGATAGTACAAGCACCAGACAATGGACCTATAAAGGCAAGCCGTTGTATTTCTATACTCCAGATAGCCAGTTAGGAGACACCTTTGGTGATTATCCAGGGTGGCCATTAGCTCGCCCATAGCATTAACAGTAGTAAAAACTGCCGGGCCACGCCCGGCGGTATCAAAGGGTTAATATAATGAATCTAATTACATACTTTTTCCTATTGTTGCTGTTAAGTGCTTGTGGGGCCGGAGATGGCAGCTCACTTGATGAAAATGGGCGGCCATTAGCGGTTAACGATGAACAACCTATGACCCCTACAGAGGACAATGAAGAAATTCAGGCAAGCCTAGTATCATTGCAACAACAAGTATTTACGCCAATTTGTTCAGTCTGCCATATCGGTGCTAATGCACCTTTTGGTTTGGAACTTGATACGCTCGAACACAGTGCTAATAATTTGATCAATGTGAGTGCCGAAAGTAATGCAGAGTTTAAACGAGTAGAGCCCGGCAGCAAGGAACTGAGTTTTTTATATTTAAAAGTGATTGGTGACCCTCGGGCCGGCAGTCGAATGCCATTAAACCAGGCGCCGCTATCTGAAAGTGCAATTGCCGCCATAGGACAATGGATAGACGATGGGGCGAATATTGATATTAATCAGGCCCCGCTTTTTGTTAAACAAATATCACACATAAGTAATAACACTACCCTAGTGTTGACTATAGAGTTTAGTGTTGATGTCGATCCTGACAGCCTGTTAGCTGAAGAGATATTGGTAACAACTAATACCCAGGTATTCCCTCCGCCAGAAGGCATTATTTGGCAAAGCCCAAGAATATTGACTTTAATGATTAACAAACCCGCTGATACAAAGCAAATGGTTATAACGTTTAATCAAGCAGCTATCAGTACGATAACCGGAATATTTGGTCAACGGCTGGATGGCGATCGTGACGGCTGGCCAGGAGGAGAACTCAGTTATGTTGCAACTTTTTAATCTTAGCCTATTAGTGGCATTGTTGTTGATTGGCCCCAAAACCTATGCTGAACCATTGCTTGCTTATCTTAATAATCTGAAATGCAGTGCCTGTCATGTTAATCCCGATGGTGGCGGCTTACGCAATAGCTTTGGTAATGCTTACGGGTATTCCGTGCTGCCTCAAAAGCAACTTGGTACCGATAGTGCGGACATAGGGAAAGTATCTGATTATCTTAGGTTAGGCGGCAATTTCCGCAGCAATGCTGAATATGTTAAAGATAAAACAGATCAGGAAAGTGCCACATTTAAAGTTGATTCTGCTCAGCTATATCTTGCGTTTAATCTCAAAGATACCATTACATTTTATCTCGATCAAAAACTCGCACCTGGCTCTGCTATTAATAGAGAAGCTTTTGTGATGTACCACTTTAACAGCAATGATTTTGTTAAAGCGGGAAAAATTTATGTCCCGTTTGGTATACGGTTAGAAGATGACAGTGCTTTGGTTAGACAGGCAACCGGGTTTAATTTTGCCAGTAGTGACAATGGCATAGAGCTTGGGTTTGAACGAGAACATAGTTTACTCAACTTTTTTGTGACCAATGGTACCAGTGCCGTCAGTAATGATGATAATAACTTTCTCTATGGTTTGCGAGCCGAATATTTGTTTAGTAACGCGCGAGTGGGTACCACGTTAACGTTAAACGATCGGGATGAGGGAAAACGTCAGATCGTTAATTTTTACGGGGCTTATTCGTTAGGAAAATTTACTCTGTTAACAGAGTGGGACTGGATTGAAAGTGAACAAACAACTGGTGGTAACAAAGAACAGCTAGTTGGCTTGTTTGAACTTAATTATCAGTGGATGCCGGGGCTAAATATCAAACTTACCTCAGAGTGGTATGACCCTGATAGACAGATAAGTGAAGATCAGGAAACTCGTTACTCATTGGTGACTGAATATACGCCTTTATCTCATATCCAGCTCAGAGCAGGCATAAGGGTGATGGACAGTATTCCTCAGTTTGAGCAACGTAATAATGATTTGCTGTTTATTCAAACCCATTTTTACTTTTAACCTATACTGATAAGTATCTGAATTTATAAGTAAAGGATAAAATAAGCACAAAGGTTATTTTATGGATTCTAAAGAATTAGCAAGGTTACTGGCAAAAACTGCGTTGCATGATCAACAAGCATTTGAGCGTTTATATTTATCGACCGCAGCTAAGTTAAACGGCATAGCCTATCGTATCTTGCATAATTCAGATTTGGCGCATGAGGTATTGCAGGAAGCATTTATTCAAATCTGGCACAATGCGATTGAATACCGAATCGACAAGGCTGAGCCTTTTACCTGGATGGCTTCCATTGTCCGTTATCGCTGTTATGACCGAGTGAGAAGTGAGCAAAGGCGGCTGGAAAACAAACATATTCAAGAACAAGTGGAAAGCATAGAACAAATAGCAGCAATCAATCAGCCGACTACGCAGATGTGTGAAATAGGTCAAGATTTAGCAGACTGCTTGGAGCAGCTAGAAGACGTTCATCGGCGTGGTATTTTGATGGCGTATTACTTTGGCTTTAGTCGCGGTGAAATTTCTGATCACTTAGAAAAACCGATAAACACGATAAAGTCATGGTTAAGAAGAGGGTTAGCGAGGTTGCAACAATGTCTGGAAAAATAATGCGTTATCAACAGCCTGCATTGGTAGAACAACTTGCGCATCAATATGTGCTAGGTACTCAGTCGTTACTTGTTCGTCAGAGAATCGCTAAGCTCAGACTTGAGTATCCAGCAATAGATGAGCGAATTTATTTTTGGGAACAAAAGTTAACTGTGCTGCACGACAAAATGCCAGAAATTATGCCAGCAAATGATAACTGGCAAACTATTCAACAAAGACTGGCTTTTGCACCAAAACAAAATAGCGCTGGCGTGCGCTTTTATCAATGGCTGAGTGGTTTATCCATGGCATGTTTGGCCTTGGTGTTTATCGTTTGGTGGCAAACGGCACCACAAGACAGTTTAAGCTATATTGCCATAATGAAAGACAATCTTAAACAGCCACAATTGGTTGCCGCTACTTATGGCAAAAGTCGCACTCTGAAAATTGAATTACTGAGTATTCCACAAGTACCGCAAGATATGAGTCTTGAGCTTTGGGTCAGATCTAAAACCGATAAACAAATTCGTAGCTTAGGTGTTATTTCTACCTCTAGCAACGTCTTTGATAGACAATTGAGTGAAGCTGAATGGCGACTGATTAAAGACTCGGAAGATCTACTGTTAACTATGGAAGAAAAAGGAGGCTCTCCCATTGGCGAGCCGATGGGAGACTTAATATCTCAAGGATTGTGTATTCGTATGGCTAGCTGGCAGGATAAGGTTTAATGAGAATAATACTAATAATGGCTTTGGTGGTAATAACTGGCAAAGCCAGCGCCAACGTTTGGGATTATGATGTTGGTTTCAGGTTACGCCATCAGCAAGTCAATGATCATTGGTTGCCTGACGCGACAGCAACCACCTTACTTGGCAGGGGCGAAATTCAATGGCAATTAAACAACGAACTGAGCCTTTTAGGGCAGTACGATCACGTATGGGCTCTAGATAAAGAAGACTATAATTCAATTACTTATTGGAATAAACATTCCCCTATTCCTGATCCTCCTGGCGGAGAACTGAATCAGTTAAAATTTGACTGGCAGTTTGCTGCTAACTGGCGTGCGATTATTGGCAGACAAGATATTTCATTTAATAATGAGCGCCATATTGGTAATGTCGCTTACTGGCAAAACGATCAAACTTATGATGCACTGAGTTTACGCTTTAACAACGGTTTTGATTTAACTATTCAATACAGCTATGTAGATAAAGTACACCGCATTTTTGGTGATAACAGTCGTTCAATACTTCCCGAATCTGACTATCGTTATCAGTATAATCCCGCTCGTCCGCCAGAGCAGTGGGGCAATCATAATCATCAAAGCCATCTACTCAATGCCGAGTATCGTCCGACGCCACAATTAACCCTAGCCGCTTTTGCTTATTTGTTAGATAACCGCTCATTGCCTACATGGTCAACAGATACCTTAGGCGTTCGAGTAGAAGGCGCGGAAAAGCCTGATCAGTTAAAGTATCACTATAATGTGGAGCTTGCCTGGCAACAGGCTGGTAAACATCATCCGGAACAATATAATGCCTGGTATCTGGCGACAGAGTTTGGTTTACAATACCGCAGTCATAAATGGGATTTAGGTTATGAGTATCTGGGGCGGGATAACGACTCTGGCTTTAATACCAGCTTAGCGACGAATCATAAATTCTTAGGCTGGGCTGATATTTTCTCCAGATATAGTGCAACAGGCGGAGTAGAAGACATCTATTTATCTTATGGCGGACGAAATGGAAAATTGCGTTGGAAACTCGTTGGCCATAATTTTACTGATATTGAAAACCATCATGATATTGGCTACGAATTCGATGTGGAGCTAGCCTGGCGTTATAGCCGTAAACTTGAATTTAAACTGCTCGCCGCAGATTATCATACGCAATCTGGGATGAGTTCTGCTCCAGCAACGCAATATGACTTATCGACTTGGATGTTATCCGTTGCCTATAATCTATAATGCTTATTTCCAATCATCGGCATTACCGTCATGGCTGATAACTATCCCTTCTTGCTTATCGTAAAAGTCATACAATTCATCTGGCATGGGGTTTTGGCGTACATCTAGAAACTCTAGTTGTTTAAGACCCGTTATCGATAAATCTTCTAATTTATTATCAAAAAAATAGCCGGTTTTTAGTTTGAGTAATGGGGTGATATCCAAAGTCGTCAGGCGGTTTTGCATTAATCTTATCGTGTGTAGTTCATTTAACCCTTGTAGGTTTATCGTTTTTAATCGGTTTCGGAATAAGAACAATTTTTGTAAATGAGAAAGACCTTGTATTTTTAGCTGTTCTAATTGGTTATTTGCCAGATTAAGTTCCATTAAGTTGTTCAGGCTCGTTAGATCTAAATTAGATAATGCATTGTTGTACAGGGATAAATAAGTGAGATTGCTAAACTGCGTAACTTCTTGAGCGTTTGTTATTTCCATACTGTGGCACTTTAAGCGAGTAACGTCATAAGCGCTATGCCAATTGTTTTTTTCGGCAGTTTGATGAACACAGGCTGCAAAAGCCGGATCTTTAAATTTAATATCTTTGATAATAACTTCTGCTGAGACTAAGTATGGGATAAAAAGCACCCAGAGCCATTTTTTTATATTGATCATGTACTAATAAAACCTTTGAGTGAACATGGAAAAGAGAAACTGAAATATGTTACCTATCTTAGTTAAGTTTGATATCAGTAAACAACTTTTTAGATAGAAACATTATCATGAACTAATTTCCTTTGTATTTCATTCAATTGAACAATTTCTTCCGGGTTTTCATCTTATCCGCTCTTTGGTGACCTACACTTAATAAGTGGGCTACTCGTTCCGCTGTCTTGAAGGAGTTCGCTATGATGAAGTATAAAAAATCAATAATATTCAGTATGTTATTGTTAGTTTTTTTGTTTGGTGGTTACTTGATCTTTCCTATCAATCAGGTGTCGTATGCCTATCGACAAGTCAAGAAAATCGCCCCGGCAACCAGCAATTATTTGTTACCGATTAAACAGCACATTGCGTTTGCGGTCAGACCAAGTGAAAACTTTCATTTTCCGATCGCACTGGGCGATCACGGGCCCAGTGAAAGTTTATATGCTGGGCCGAATCAATACCCCTTTTATTGTATGACCTTAAATTCTGATTTAGGGCAGCCATTGGTGGATAATCAACTGGGTTATGGCGTGCCGGTTTATCAGGACATCAACAAAAAAAATGTGATTATTGGTTATTCTAAAGACTGTAATGCCCGCTCACGTATCCAGTATTTTGTTGCCGACCAGCAAAATAATATTTATCAGCTTAATGAAAGTATTCCCACGGAACAACTTAATAACGGCAGTATTTTTCGGGTCGAACAAGGCACTATTAATCGCTTTATTTATACGCTGGTTATGCCGGTGACAAGTTCGGAAATCGGCGATCGTTTAGCTCAATCACAATGGAATAAGCGGCTGATTTATCAATTCAATGGTGGCTCTGGTATCGGCTATCGGCAAGGACGACAATTGGCGAGTAAGGTGATTGACCGGCAACTTGAGCAACTACGTGCCGGCTATGCGGTGATAAGTTCTAGCGGAAACCGCACCAGCTATACATATAATATGTTGTTAGCGGAAGACACCGCTCGACGGGTCAAAAGGCAGTTTGTTAGCCTCTATGGTGAGCCGTTATATACTGTTGGTATTGGTGGCTCTGGCGGTGGATTGGCACAATACCTGATTGGGCAAAATTCTCAGGGTATTTTAGATGGCTTGATCCCGCTATATTCCTATCCTGATATGATCACTCAGACGACATATGCCCTCGACTGTGATTTACTCAATAATTATTTTACTTTTCGGGCCGACAATAGACGGAAATGGCGAGATTGGTCTAAGCGTCAATTGATTGAAGGTATGAATGCCTTAAATAATTTTCCGCAGCGGGCGGCTTATTTGCAGCCGATGAATCAATTGCTAGCGGGTTTTGTCCCTAATATGCCGCAAGGTAACAGCGAATGTATTAACGGTTATTTCGGTTTATCGAGCTTTATTAATAACCCGCAACAGGGGTTTATTCGTAACTTTTTTCATCCTCAGGTAGTTAAAAATACTAAGTGGAGTTATTGGCAGGATATAGGTTATTTACTGGGATTAGACCAGCAGGGCTATGGTTTGTCGACCTGGGACAATGTCGGTGTACAGTATGGGCTCGCTGCATTAGTGGCTAATGAAATCAGTGTTGAAGAATTTTTAGATATTAATCAGAAAATTGGTGCTTGGAAACCTCAACCACAAATGACAGCGGAAGATCTCCATACACCATTTGGCCGTAAAATCCCGATATGGCTATCGCTTTGGGGGAATCAGAATATTACCGAAGTCGTTAACGGGGTAGCGCCGCGACACCAAGGTTCAATAATGGCAATGCAGGCCGCATATCGTAGTGGTCAGGTGTTTATCGGCAAAGTTAGTTTACCTGTTATTGATGTTCGGCATTATTTGGAAAACGATCTCGATATGCATCATGTTTCTGCCTCGTTTTATAGCCGCTTACGCATCGATAGCGCCATGGAGCAGCATCAGCATCATGTTATTTGGATTTCGCATAAAGACTATAACCCAGTCAATCAAGCATTTAACTTAATGGATCAGTGGTTGCTGGCATTGAGAGGCAGCACCTTAGCAGATGTGGTAGCCGCTAAGCCTGAGCAGTTGATGGATACTTGCTTTGATCAACAAGGGGATATTATTGCCCAAGGAGAAGGGGTGTTTGATGGTCAATGGAACCAATCTGCTACTGGCATGTGCGAGCGCGAATATCCGATGTTCAGCACCAGTCGTATTCAGGCGGGAGCAAACTGGGCCGGCGATATGTTTAAATGTCCGTTAATTCCGGTCACAGAAGCGATTGAACGTGGTTTTTATGGTCAGCACCTGATGACGCAACACTTAGGGGAGTTAAAACAGATATTTCCTGATGGCGTTTGTGATTATCAAGAAAGAGATTTGGGTCGTCCAGCCGATCTTTAAGTTAATCAATGGCAATCACAGCTGCTCGTCAATTAAAACATGCTTGTTGCACTTTCGTTGGCTTGTTTTTTCTGATCTCGCCCCAATGTTCGAGCTATTAATGTAAATAATGGAATGGTTTGGATGACAACTATTGCCGAGCAGCTCGCTCAAGAACTCAATGTAAAAACAGCTCAAGTGAATGCTGCGATAAATTTATTGGATGACGGTGCGACTGTACCTTTTATTGCGCGCTACCGTAAAGAAGCAACGCAAGGGCTGGACGATAATCATCTACGTCAGCTGGCGCAGCGTTTAGCTTATTTACGAGAGTTAAATGAACGTCGGCAGGTGATCTTAACCAATATTGAACAACAGGGAAAACTGAGCGTTGAGTTAAAAGCTCAACTTGAGCAAGCGGATAATAAAACCCGGTTAGAAGATTTGTATTTGCCTTATCGTCCGAAAAGGCGCACCAAAGGGCAAATGGCGATTGAAGCTGGATTAGCGCCGTTAGCAGACTTGCTGTTTAGCGACTGGTCTGTCAATCCTGAGCAGGCAGCATTGGATTATCTCAATACCGAACTAGGCTATGGTGACGCTGAGCAAGTGCTGGAAGGCGTGAGTTACATCCTGATCGAGCGTTTTTCTGAAGATGCTAACTTATTGCAAAAGCTACGTCGCCATCTGAAAAAGCAAGCACATATGGTCAGTCGAGTCGTGAAGAAAAAGCAGCAAGAGGCCGCTAAATATCAGGATTATTTTGATCATCACGAACTATTAAGCAAGGTACCATCTCATCGGGCACTGGCTATGCTACGAGGCCGTAATGAGGGTTTTCTTAACTTATCTATAGATGTTGATCCGGGACAAGAAGCCAGTGCCTATTCCAGTGCCGAGCAGATCATTAGCGAACATTTTAGTTTTCGTTTTTCCGGACAAGCTGCAGCGGCATTTTTAACAAAAGTTGTCCGTCTTGCCTGGAAAGCAAAATTAAGTGTATCGCTGGAAACGGAGTTACTCGGGCAATTACGTGAACGGGCAGAAACTGAAGCGATTAATGTTTTTGCAACTAACTTAAAAGATTTATTAATGGCAGCTCCAGCTGGTGCTAAAGTGACGCTTGGCCTAGATCCTGGCTTAAGAACTGGTTGTAAAATTGCCATTGTTAGTGACACCGGGAAATTACTGCATACCACGACAATTTTTCCCCATGCACCGCAGAATAACTGGGATAAATCGGTTCGCACTCTAGTTAACTTATGTCAACAACATAAAGTCGAATTGATAGCTATTGGTAATGGTACCGCATCACGAGAAAGTGACAAATTAGTGGTTGAAGTGCTTGAACAGCTTGAACAAAAGTCAGTGAAAAAGGTATTGGTCAGTGAAGCGGGTGCTTCGGTCTATTCCGCGTCCGAGTTGGCAGCGAACGAATTCCCTGATTTAGATGTTTCATTACGTGGTGCAGTGTCGATTGCCCGTCGATTACAAGATCCATTAGCAGAATTAGTGAAAATTGATCCGAAAGCGATTGGTGTTGGTCAGTACCAGCACGATGTGAGTCAAAGTCAGCTCACGGCGATGCTTGATAATGTGATTGAAGATTGTGTTAATGCGGTTGGGGTTGAATTAAATAGTGCCTCTGCAGCGTTATTAACCCGAGTTTCTGGGTTGAATAAAACCATGGCGCAAAACATTGTTCGTTTTCGTGACGAGCATGGGCGGTTTAATAACCGTAAAGAACTGAAAAAAGTCGCGCGTTTAGGACCTAAAGCGTTTGAACAATCCGCTGGTTTTTTGCGCATAGCAAATGGTGATAATCCATTAGATCAGTCGGGTGTTCACCCGGAAACTTATCCGGTAGTGGAAAAAATGCTGCAAGCATTAAACAGTGATATTGCTGAAGTGATGGGCAATAGTGACAAACTGAAACAATTAACGGCGCAGCAGTTAGCGGACGAACAATTCGGTGTCATTACCGTTGAAGATATTATCGCTGAACTGGAAAAACCAGGGCGAGATCCGCGCCCAGAGTTCAAGACCGCAAATTTTAAAGAAGGCATTAATACTATTAATGATCTGCAAGTCGGGATGATATTAGAGGGCGTTGTGTCTAACGTCGCGAATTTTGGTGCTTTTGTTGATTTAGGCGTTCATCAGGATGGCTTAGTGCATATCTCGGCGATGACCAACAAGTTTATCAGTGATCCGCACGATATTGTCAAAGCAGGCGATATTGTTAAAGTTAAAGTGACGGAAGTTGAGGCAGCTAGAAAGCGTATCAGCCTAACTATGCGTTTAGATGATGCGATTAGTGCCAAGCCTGCTCAGCAGAAAAAGTCGTTTGATAATAAAAAATCAAATGGCAAAGCGCATCAGCCAAAATCTGGGCAAAGACCTCATAAAAATAAAGCGAAAGAGCCAGCAAATGCTGCTATGGGTAACGCTTTTGCTGATGCTCTTGCCAAATTGAAAAAATAGCCTCAAGTGCGAATTTAATTTTTATTTTAGTGGCTACCGGCGGTTAATGTTGAAGATAAATTCGCTTTTTGAATGGACCAGAAATATATTTATCAGTCCTGGCGTGTCGCTGCATTGGTCTTTATTTCATGTAAAGTGCAATGATTGCGGCTAGATCAGCTGCGAACTGATGGGCAGTTTGTGGTTCCATATTTTGTACACTGACTCGGATCGCCTGTGATTTCTCGTCAATATCAAAACTGGTGCTAGCCCTGACAAGCCAGCCTTTGCGTGATAATGCATATATTATCGCCTGACTATCACCCGTTACCGGCACCCAGACATTAAGCCCATCTGTGGTTTGTTCGATGCTAATTCCATGGGCTGCTAAGGCATTGATCAACGTAGTTCGGCGATGCGCACAATGCTCTTTTGCAGCATTAAGCTGTTGTTGGAAAGCTTTTGTGGTTAGGCAAGTATACACCAGTGATTGTAAAACCCGGCTGACCCATGACATGCCAGGAGCTAAACGGGTATTAATGCGTTTGATTGACTCTTTATCAGCGGCGACAAAAGCCATGCGCAGATCGGGCCCTAGGCCTTTTGATACTGAACGGAACACCGCCCAGTTATAAGTGCTCACAGGAATGACACTATGATGTGGCGTTACTGCCAGCAAAGAAAAATGATCGTCTTCCAACACTAACACCTCAGGGTAATGACTTAATACTTCACGTAACTGAACGGCACGTTCTCTAGAAATACTGGCACCAGTAGGATTGTGTGCTCGGGGAGTGATTAATACTGCTTTTGCTCCTTTTTCCAATGCCGCTTTGAGCGCATTTGCACACATGCCGTATTGGTCTACTTTGGCAGCGACTACTTGCATACCCGCCAAACGTATCGCGTTGGCAGAGCTGATATAACATGGGTCTTCTACTACGACTTTATCACCTGGCACCAGATGAGCTGCCATCATACGCTCGAGTGTGTCGATGGCACCATTACATAATGTGAGATCAAAATTTGGCGGACAAGCTCCGGCAAACCATGCTTTACCATATTGATAGATTTGCGGCAGTATAGTTGCTTCACCGTATAAAAATTGAGCCAACTGAGTATGACCAGCCACTTTATTTAAATCCGGTAACCATTCGCGTCTTGGGCTGCCATCTGCCAGATCAAACAGTGCAGTATCTGTTATTCCTTCTTGCTCTCCAGCGCTAGGTTCCTGACAAATACGTGTGCCCAGACGTCCTTGGGTTACGGCAATGCCAGCTTTGGATAAACGCTGATATGCGGCTGACACTGTGTTGCGATTGACGCCTAACTGCTCTGCCAATTCGCGAACTGAAGGTAGCAAATCTCCCGCCATTAGTTGACCATCACTGGTTAGCTGACGAATAGAGGTAAAAATTTCTTGTGCACTATTACCTGAAATCTTGACTTTCATTTTTGTCCTATGACAATATAGTTTGTGTCATATGTCAAAATAACCTGAGGTTATTTATCTTATGCTTAGTTAATTCTATCTACATTGTAACCAAATAGGAGTTCAAATGTTTACTGGTTTATCTGCATTTCCCGTGACCCCTTTTCATGATGAAAAAATTGATTTCTCTGCTTATCAGCGTTTAATCACTAATTTAACTAATGCCAGAGTGGATTCCATTTGTGCGACGGGCTCGACAGGCCTCTATCCTTATCTAACATGCGATGAATTATCGGCAGTTGCAAAATGTACGGTTGAACTGGCAGATAATATTCCTGTAATGGCTGGCATCGGTGCGTTGCGAACCGCCGACGTATTAAGGAACGCCGAGGCAGTGCAAAAAGCAGGAGTCAGCGCGGTCTTGCTTGCACCGGTTTCTTATCATCCCCTGAAAGAAAACGAAGTTTTTTCTTTGTATCAGCGGGTTACCGCTGAACTGTCGGTACCACTTTGTGTTTATGAAAATCCCGGTGTCACTAATTTTACTTTTAGTGATGAGCTCTATCATAACGTATCTCACTTGCCCAAGGTTGCCGCGATTAAAATTCCAGGCATGCCGTTTGCGACTGAGCAAGGTGTAGAACGTTTGGCTCAATTGCGCAACATAGTCCCAGAGACTGTCGCTATTGGTGTTAGTGGTGACAAATTCGGCGCGGCAGGTATAGCAGCAGGCTGCGATCTGTGGTTGTCGGTGTTAGGGGGATTATTTCCTCATACAGTGAAACGCCTGATCCACGCTGCTCAGTCTGATCAGAAAGTGATACAGTCGGCGAAAAAACTCGATGGACTTTGGGAATTGTTTGCACGTAATAAAGGCGGAATGCGGGTGATGGCTACCGCTGCTAATATTTTGGGTTATAGCGAAGTCAATTGTTTACCACAACCTCTTAGTCCGTTAGCGGGAGAAGATCGGGTAATGTTAGCGAACTTGCTTAAACAGTTGCAATTGGATTAAGCGGATTATGAGTGGTTATCTCAAGACTAAGCGGACATGGTTATTATCACCCTTTAAGTTGGCGGAACTGCCCCGTTATGTACTGGCTGCGGTGTTGGCACGTATGGCTACCGGTGGTTCGGCGGTGGCCATTATTCTGCTGGCAAATAGTTATGGTGCACAGGGAAAAGTGGCTGGAGCACTGGCTGCCTGTTTGACTGCTCCTCATGTTCTTGGCCCTATTTATGGCCGCTGGTTAGATCAGTCGGATAATCCTCGGCGGATTATAGCCGTCTGTACTTTTTTGTTTACCGTTTTCTTTCAATTGGCTATTTTAGGCTTTCAGTGGGATTTTATCTGGTTAACGATCGGTTCATTGTTAATTTGCGGTATTTGTAGCTCATTTATGATGGGCGGGCTCAGTACTCAACTTATTTATCTTGTTGCTGAAGATTTATCTGCCCGGCGCCGTGCACAAAGCTATGATACTTTCACTTATGGCTTTGGTTTGACGTTGGGACCGATGCTAATCGCGTTGTTAACTACAAGTTATTCCATTCAGTTAGCGGTTAGCCTGTTGATGTGTTTGCCGGTGCTTTCAGGATTATTTATTCTGTGCCTGCCAACGCCTGAGCATGAAATTACCCAGAAAAAAGTCGCTACACTGGGATTTAGACAAGTTATTGATATTATGCGTCAGTCCGGTCCACTAAAGCGTACGATAAGCATGACTTCAGGTGCTTCCTTTAGTGTCGCAGCTTTGCCAGTATTAGCGGTTTATCTCAGTGAGTTCTGGCAGCATAGTAAAGCAAGTGGGGCTTATCTGGTAACTTGCTATGGTATTGGTTGTGTATGCGGTGCAGTGTTACTGATGATTAGGCCTATGCAATCTGAAGTACTAACTTTGCTCAGAAATGTTGGTAGTGGGGTATTGCTAACACTGATACTGATCAGCTTCAGCTCTTCTTTTAGTCTCGGTCTTGTCGGCTACTGGCTATGCGGTGTTATCAATTCCATCTTTTTTGCGGTGACGCTGGCAGCGAGAAGTGAATACGCACCTCAGCAGGGAGCGGCGCAGATATATATGTGGGTTGCCGCGGCTAAAATTAGTGCCGCCTCATTAGGAGCATTTGCTGCTGGTTTTTTGGTGGATCACTCCATTACCTTAGCCATGATGGTTTCTTCGTCGGTATTAGCTCTTACTCTAATCTTATGTTTTTGGCGAAAGTGATTTGGGGCAGTAGACAGTGTTGAGATTTGCTGCAAAAATAAACGTTAAAAAGCAATACGTTCTAGCTAAATCTATTTAACAAGCCAGAGCCAGATTAATGTCATAATCCGGCTCTGGTTGTTTAACACTCATTGCGATAAGTGAAGAGTTATCTGAAAGTTGAGCTTAACATTTCCAGTGTCTGGGCTTTTTCATTAACCGCCTGACCATAACCACTGACATTTTCTGCCATCTGGGTATTCTCTTTGGAAATACCGTCTATGGTATGAATACTTTCATTGACTTGTTCTGCTACTACACTTTGTTGCTCGGTTGCGGTGGCGATTTGCTGGCTTAAGCCGGTAATTTCATCCACCATAGCAACAATTAGATCCATTTGCTGCTTGGCTTCTGTGGTGTCATCAACACAGTTATTTGCTGAATCCCGGCTCGCTAGCATCACTTGGCTCCAGCGTTCCAAAGTTTTTTGTAGTTCAACAACCGAGTGTTGAATTTGTTCGGTTGCTGCCTGAGTGCGGCTTGCTAAGGTTCTTACTTCATCAGCTACGACCGCGAAGCCTCGTCCTTGCTCACCAGCTCGGGCCGCCTCAATTGCCGCATTTAGTGCCAATAAGTTGGTTTGATCAGCAATGCCCTGAATCTCACTCATGATTTCTGCTATTTTGGTTGCATCAGTCACTAAAGAGGTGGCGGTAGTTGCGGCGTTTTCTACCTCGTTAGAAAGCCCGCTTATTTTTCCTTGAGTGGTGTCAATAGTGCTAATGGTGTGATGACATTTTTCGACAATATCCAGCATTTTATCATGTGCACTATTGGTACTTTGACTGACTTCGCCAATCGTGGCACTCATCTGGGTGATCGCCGTCGCCAGCTGATCTAGGTGATCATTTTCTTCCAGCAAGCCGGTTAATGATTGTTGTGAACTTTGGTTTAACTGGCTGGCAAGTTGTACTAATAAATCACCGGTATCTTTACTGCGACCAAGAATAGTTCTGATTTTGGCTTGCTGCATAACAAAAGGGTAGTTGAGTAGAGCAGTCAAACCTTTACCGCAAAATAATAAACGGGAAGGGCTGTCGTATTTCGCTTTGATACGCGAGACTTCTCTTGGTAGCAGAATCAGCTCGTCAAAATAAACAGTAATTAACATCGCAACCATAAGCAATAATAACAATGCCGCTGACCAGCTAAACTGCCAAGCAGCAACAAGACTCGCCGCTGCAATAATCAGGACACAAATAAATTGTTTTAAACTAATATTGGTGGAAAATTCTGTCACACGCTTATTGTTATTAATTGAGTTGTATAAGGCTTGGGCAGCTTGCTTTTGTTCTTGGCTGGGCGCAACGCGCACTGATTGGTAACCAATAATATTATTCTCTTGGTATATAGGAGTTACATAGGCATCTACCCAATAGTAATCACCATTCTTGCAGCGATTTTTTACCATGCCGCGCCAGGAATCACCGCGTTTGAGCTTCTGCCATAAATCTGCAAACGCTGCTTTAGGCATATCCGGATGTCGAACTATGTTGTGATGCTGACCGATTAATTCTTCCTTAGTGTAGCCTGCGACCCGACAAAAATTATCGTTAGCATAAATAATGTCGCCCTGTAAATCGGTTGTCGAAACCAGTTGCTCTGTAACGTCAAATAAAACTTCATTTGCAGAAGTGCGTATTGTCATAAACCACCAAAGTTATTGTACTTGTATATTTAAGAACAATAATTATCATTTAGCTATGGTTAAAATGCCAATCATATCGTGTGATTATTTACTGTTAAGTGATTGATATAGAAAATGTATGTTAATGGAAAGTAAAAAAGGGGAAGCATTGCTTCCCCGTAAACAATCTCAACTTAATGAGATTGACTAACGCAAGTTGGTGGTCTTGGTTGTGCGCTATAGCACATACTTTACTGAAATTTGGGCGTAATCAGAATCGGCATCTAAATCTTTAGCGTCGAAATTACCAAACTCGATACCGTAAGATAATTTGGCATTAATTTGTTTAAAAACATTAATCCCCCAGTGAGTGCGGTCGCGATCTGACTCATCTGTTTCTGTATTGCCATAAAAGAAATTAGAACGCAGGTCTTCCGTCCAGAAATGACGGTAGGATACTAGTATTGAAGTGGTTTCTTCGACTTCTTCACCGACAAGATCGGTTGCCGCCGCCGCACCAACATAGCGACCGGTATTGCCACCATGTAATTGGAAACGAAAATCGTCTTTACCTACCGTCTTGATACGACCGGCAATACCGTAACCAACACCGGATTCAGATTCGCCCATGGCGGTTTCCAGCTGTTTGGCAACGGCGGCAATGGATACATTGCCCCAATCACCTTTAAAAGTGTATTTAGCGATGACATCAGGCACTGAGTCTTTTGCACCGTAGCCTCCAGCGCCAACATAGCCACCATAAGATTCTGGGTTTTCGATAGCAATTTGCAGGCCGCCGTTAGTGTAGCGTACTTGATCTTGACGAATAAAGGCTGAAGCCACTAAAGGACCGCCGAAATCTGCTGCTTCGGCGATAGCGCTGGTATTGACAAATGTCGACCAGGTTTGTCCAACTGTCCAGTTTTTATATTTGATAAAGGCATGGCGTAAACGCGGATGTCTGGAATTGGTTAATTTTTCATTGCCACCACCGCCAAAGAGGTCAAATTCTATAAACCCAGTGACATCACCGTGGACGTATTTGGTGTTAAAGCGCGTCGAGTCGGCATGAAATCGAACATTGGAAATATCATCTTTCACCACATGACCAATCCAAAAATCATCATTCGTTAAAGTTGATGCCGCATTGCCGTCAATGTAGCGAATATCTCCTTGAATATAACCACCAAAGGTTATGGTGTCCTGATCGGATAACTTGATTTCATAGCCCGCATTCGCACTACTTGCTACTACCAGCAAACTGGTGGCCAGCAGGCTTTTTCTATTGTTTAACATCACACTTTCCCCATTTTAATTGCTCTTAGCAGCACAAACTTGCAGGCTACTTTTATCGTTATTTTTTAATTTGTATTTTTAATTCTGGTTATTACGGTAGAGCGTAATTTGTTAATAAGGAATTAGACCTAAGTCTATATTGTCAACAATTGACACTAGACTTTAGTCGTAGCTGGTGGTGCCGAATAGGAATTCGTCGTGGAAAATCAGGTACTCAACGTGAGATAGCTATCTTGCAATCCGACTGTGATAATATCTGATGCTAACAATAAATCGCTGATATGATATTGGCAATGATAATGATAAGAAGGTTTTTCTATGAGGAAACTACTCTCTATTTCTGCGGTTTTCGCACTTGCGAGCCAAGTGAGTTACGCTCAGCAACTGAGTGTTGAAGATTACCAACGGGCTGAACAACAGTTATCGGCGACGACAGATACTTTAGTAACAGGTACGGTTGATTATCCTCGTTGGTCAGATGAACAACGGCTGACTTATCGTAGCCATACTTTAGACGGCAATCGCTTTTATCGTTATGACGTAAAGCAGCAAAAGAAAGAGCTGGCCTTTGATCATAAAAGATTAGCAGAAGCTTTAGCGCGTATCACCGAAAGTGAAGTTGACCATAATAAATTGCCATTTCGTTCATTTCGTTTTACTGACAAAAATACCATTAATCTCAAGGTTAAGCAGCTGACGTATAGTTGTAATATAACCAGTTATCTATGTAAAAAAGATAATATGGCACCTAAGGAAAATGAGCTGGTTTCACCGGATGGTAAACGTGCCGTGTTTATTAAGGGACATAATCTATGGCTCAGGGATTTAGTAAGTAACGAGGAACGTCCGCTAACGACTGACGGTATCGAAGATTTTGGCTATGGTACTAATAATGCTGGCTGGATCAGAGATGACAAACCCGTAGTTAAATGGTCACCAGATTCAAAAAAATTAACCACTTTCAGGCATGACAGTCGCAACGTCGGTGACATGGGGGTCGTCTCTACTATTGTTGGTCACCCTAAAATAGACATCTGGAAATACCCGCTACCAGGTGATGAACATATATTTACCATTCACCGTGTCGTCATCGATGTCGAGCAAGCTAAGGTGATCCCATTAGACATGGCGCCAGATGCTCAACGTTCTACTATTACTGATCATGTTGCGGGCCGAGACGGTAGTTTATTAGATGTTGACTGGGCATCCGATAGCTCAAACTTTGCCTTTGTCTCTTCATCTCGAGATCATAAAAAAGCAACATTGCGTATTGCGGATGCAGCTACCGGTAAGGTAAAAACTGTATTTACCGAAACGGAAGAAAGCTTTTTTGAGTCAGGTGTCGGTGGTATTAGCTGGCGTTATTTAGCAAAAACTAACGAAGTGGTGTGGTTTTCTCAGCGTTCAGATTGGGGCCATTTATATCTGATCGATGCATCAAGCGGGAAAGTGAAAAAGCAAATTACTCACGGTGACTGGACGGTTATCACATTGTTAGCTGTCAATGAAAAGACAGGGAAATTGATTTTTACTGGTGCTGGACGTGAAGGGAGTGATCCATATTTTCATTATCTCTACAGTGTGAATAAAGATGGCTCAGATCTGACATTGTTAACGCCTGAAAAGAAACACCATCGTATTACTCTATCAGAAGACGGACAGTACTTTCTCGATCGCAGCTCAACTTATGAACAGCCGGAAGTCAGTTATTTAGGTGATATAACAACTGGCAAACGTATCGTTATTGAAAAAATGGACATCTCAGCGTTATCGACAATTGGCTGGCAAGCACCAACGCCATTTGTAGTTAAAGATCGTAATGGTGAGCAAGATATCTACGGCTTGATGTATAAGCCGAGTAACTTTGATAAAAACAAACAATATCCAGTGGTCAACTATCTCTATCCTGGTCCACAAGTTGGTAGTATTCGCGGTCGTCACTTCCGTAGCGCGCGTGGAGACAATCAGGCGATAGCTGAGCTTGGGTTTATTGTGATTGAAATTGATGCGCTTGGTACGCCGGGGCGTTCAAAAAGTTTCCATGAAGCCTATTACGGAAATATGGGCGACAGTGGTATTCCGGATCAAGTCGCGGCGATTAAACAACTGGCAGAAAAATATGTTTGGATTGATGACTCACGAGTTGGTATCTGGGGGCATTCTGGCGGTGGTTTTGCGTCTACTCGTGCTTTGCTGACCTTCCCTGATTTTTATAGCGTCGCGGTATCGCAGGCGGGTAATCATGATAACCGCTTATATGAAGATGATTGGGGCGAAAAATGGCATGGTCTGGAAGTGAAAAATGAAGATGGCACTAGTAACTATGATAGCCAGGCGAATCAACTACTAGTGGATAACTTAAAAGGTAAGTTATTAATCGCTCATGGCACCACAGACACTAATGTCCATCCTAATAACACCCTAGTAGTGGTAGAAGCACTAATTAAGGCAAATAAAGATTTTGATATGTTATTGCTGCCTAATCGTGGCCACGGTTTTGCCCGCGAGCCCTTTATGATGCGTAAACGTTGGGATTATTTTGTTACTCACTTGTTAGGGGCAACGCCACCTAAAGAATATTTTTTTGAAACGTTGAACAAGTAAAATTGACCAATGATTAGCAATAAGGGGCCGAGCGCCCCTTATTTTTTAGCTGAGATAAACCTAGGTTTATCATCAGATAATGAAAACAGAATATTCATTGTGCTAGATCAATATCCTTAATCTCGCTGTCGTTATGATGAAGTTATACCACGTTGATTCAATTGGTATTAGGCAAGGAGATAACAACAATGATTGCACAGATATCAGATACCCTACTGGCAAAAAAAGCTGAGTTAAGCCAACGTATTGCGGCGATAGAAGCCGATTTTAAGAAAGGACGCGCTGCTGATTTTGCCGAACAAACGTCGGAGCGTGAAAATGATGAAGTGCTTGATGAAATTCATCATGAAGCTAAGGCTGAATTATCGTTAATTTGCCATGCCTTGCAACGAATTGAAAATGGCCGTTATGGCATTTGTGATAGCTGTGCTGAAAAAATTGCTGAGCAGCGTTTAAGTGCACTTCCCTACACGACAAAGTGTATTGATTGTGCTACTTAATGGCTAATTTTATCAGTCATGTTGTATGAGCTTATTAACTATATTTTTAAAGTGTAATGGTATTAATAGTTTAAAGATCAATACACTCAAATTAAGGAAATTTTTATGACAATTGAAAAGCATGATTTACACCGTGAGTTCCCCGAATTTGAAACTGAGATCCATCAACTCAAAATGAAAGACGCACATTTTGCTCGCCTGTTTAAAGAATATCATCAGTGCGATCATGAAGTGCGCCGAATTGAACAAGGTGCTGAAAATACCTCAGATGAATATTTAGAACAGCAAAAAAAGCAAAGATTATTGCTAAAAGACCAATTGTTTAGTTTGTTAAAACAGGCGCAAGCAGTCGTCTAAATTACTGCCCCTTAATACACTCTGTTGTTTTGGCCGATAGTGATATCGGCCTTTTTTTCATCTGTTTTTTGCATCTAGTGTTGTTGTTGCTTTTAGCACTTTTCTTATACTGATTAGTTTCTTTTTAAATAAAAAGTGAATAAACATACATATGTAGCTTTTGTTAAAAAAATGTCAAATATTATTTTTCTGTTTTTTCTACTCATTATTTGTCCATAAGTAAATGCAAATTAAATTCATATAAAACAATTAGTTATTTTTAAGTGTAAAGAAATGTTTCTATTTTGAACGTAATTGGTTTGTGAAATATTTGTTTAATATTTGTTAATGTATACAAAAGCGCTATGGTTAAAAAACCTCTTAAAGAGGATAAATAATAATAAAACGCACCCTAGAGAAGGAATACTTATGAAAATTAAATCGTTCAATTATTTATTGATCGCATCGTCAATATGCTATGCAACATCCTTATATGCTGCAGATAACGACGCTGTAAATGCGCGTACGTTAGCAGGTCAACCTATGTTTGCAACAGGAGACCTTGGTACAATTTCGGCGCAGTTTAATGAAAAAACAATGAAGCAAGCGGTTACTCAATACCTTGGTTCGTCATTGCTTGGCAATGAAAGTTTTACCGTAAAGCGTCAATGGCGTGATCAACTAGGCAAAAACCATATTCAATTACAACAAAAAATTAATGGTTTACCTGTCTACGGCACCAGTTTATCCATTCACATGCAAGGAGATCAATTAGGTGTTGGATTGAAGCAAAGTGTTGGTAACAGTAAAATTTATGCTATGTCTGGTGTGGTCGCACGTGCAGAGGGGAGTAGCGCTAATCGCAAGCAAACGTCTGCCAATGCGACAACGGGTAAAAATCGTGTGATTGAATTAGCTCAGGAGCTAGGTGAAATTACCGCTCAACCTCAGCAAGTATACGTTTATCTACCTCTAACCGATGAAACGAAACAAGCATGGAAAGTGGAAGTAACCTGGAATAACAGCGGTGAAGATTTTGGCCGCGATTGGTTATTTTACGACGTTAATACGATAGAGCTATTAACTCGCCATGCTCAGGTGCATTCCGCTAAAAATTGGAAAACCTACGATTTGCAAAATCAAGATCAACAATATGCACCGGGTCAACTGTTATGTACTAATAATCAAAGCTGTGGTGATGCATCGGCCCAGCGTGCACATGATGGCGCGGCAAAAGTTTATGATTTTTATAAGGCTCGTTTTAATCGTAACGGTATTAACAACAATGATATGGTCATGATTTCCAGTGTTCACCTTGGCAATAATGTTGCAAATGCCTATTGGACAGGCAGCCAGATGTTATACGGTGACGGTGATGGGCAACAACTAGATGATCTGACATTAAGCTTTGATGTTATTGGTCATGAATTGACTCATGGTGTTACTCAACATACTGCTAACCTGATTTATAACAATGCGTCTGGCGCATTAAATGAAGCTTGGTCAGACATTATGGGCGTGGCAGCTAAAGCTTATCGTGACAATACCACGCAAGCCGATTGGCTATTAGCGGAAGAAAGCTACACGCCTGGAGTGAGTGGCGATGCGATGCGTTATATGAAAAACCCAACGCAAGATAACTACTCAAAAGACTGGTGGCCAGAGCGCATTCCTTATGTCAGTAATCCAAACAACGGTAATGACCAAGGTGGTGTTCATGGAAATTCAGGGATTGCGAACTTAGCATTTGCCTTATTGGCTGATGGTGGTCAACATCCTCGTAATAAATCTAACGCAACAGTGAACGGTGTTGGCTTATTGAAAGCTGAACAGATTTTCTATCGTGCATTAACTACGTATATGAATCAAAGTACTAATTTTGCGGGAGCAAGAAGTGCTACTGCTCAAGCGGCTGCTGATTTATATGGAGACAGTGAGAAAAATTCTGTTGAAACAGCATGGTGTGCCGTTGGTGTCGGTGAGTGTCCAGGAGTCGTTACTTCACCACAAACTTTAGAAAATGGCGTCGCTAAAACGAACATCTCTGGTGCTGAAAAAGCGGAAATGATCTTTACATTAGAGGTACCTGCGGGGGCAACTAATTTATCATTTGTTACATCAGGAGGCACAGGTGATGCAGACTTGTATGTACGCTTTGGTGATGAGCCAACGTTATCATTATCCGATTGTAAAAGCACAACACCTACAAGTGATGAAACTTGTGAAATTACAAATGTTCAGGCGGGTAAATATTATGTCATGGTACAGGCATGGAACCAGATCTCTGGTGTCAGCCTAACAGGCAGCTATCAAACTAGTACTGGGGAAGTCGAGCCGATCAGTGAATCTGTCACAGGTATTTCGGTCAACACAGGAGCATGGACTCGTTATACTTTACCGTTAGCCGCTGGTTATAAGGACATGAATATTTCAATCTCGGGTGGTTATGGTGATGCTGACTTGTACGTGACTTATGGGCAGCAATCAACGTCATCACATTCTGATTGTAGTCCGTTACTATATGGTAATAATGAATCATGTGACTTCACGAATCCATCTGAAGGTACTTGGTACATTGATATTTACGGTTACAGCTATGCATCAGGGATCACCTTAACGGTGACAGCAAATCCTGAGTAAATCGTTTATATAGCATTTATTACAACACCATTGAGTCATTATTAGCTCAATGGTGTTTTTATATGCCTAGTGCTAGGCCGCACATCGATGATTAATGTTATTAACGAATATACGCTCAACCACAGATCACAATTATCTGTTAGGTTCGAATGTCTCGTACCTTGGTAGCTTAGCATCTAGATCTTCCCAACTAGCCTTAGAGCTGACAAAGTTATGAGACATTGGTCGTTCACTGATCTCTGAATCCAGTAACCCTAAGCGCAGGCGAATTCGGCTTGGATCACCATCATTAGAACTGTAAATGGGTGAACCACAAGTTTGGCAAAAGTGACGGTATCTTCCAGGCTTAAAAGAAAAATGTGATAAGTTGTTGGAGCCTTTGACAATATCAAAATCTTCGCTGTTAACAAAACCATTAGTGGCATAGGCTGTGCCGCTGTTTTTACGGCAAAGCGAACAGTGACAATGAATAATATTTTTTATTGGGCCATTAATAGTGACTTCAACTGCGCCACATAAACATTTACCTTGATACATAAAATTCCTAATTTAAGTGTGAAGGTTTATAGTTGATTAAATTTGATAAAGCTCTAGTGGTAAACCATCCGGATCGCTGAAAAATGTATAAGGCTTATGGGTGTATTCATCGATACGAATGTCTTCAACTGCTATTTGCTGTTGAGTGAGATATTGCGCAAAATCCACCACAGACTCAACTACGAAAGCTAGATGTCTTAAACCCCTTGCTTCAGGATAGCTAGGCCTTTCAGGTGCATCGTTAAACGAAAACAACTCAATCTGAACGCCGTTTGGTAACTGCAAATCCAGCTTATAGGATTGACGTGCTTCGCGGTAATTTTCAGCAATGACTTTTAGCCCTAAGATGTTGACGTAAAAATGCTTTGAGCGCTGATAGTCAGAACAGATGATTGCAACATGGTGTATGGCTTTAAGCATATAATTATGCCAATCGTGTGCCGTTCGGCACTTTACTGTCGGGAACCGCAAGGACTACCGCATTATCTTCCCGGTGAAAGCCAGTGACTAAACATTCTGACATGATAGGACCGATTTGCTTAGCTGGAAAGTTAACTACAGCAACCACCTGCTTATTAAGCAAGTCTTCTTTATTATAGATATCGGTAATTTGTGCGCTGGACTTTTTGACGCCAATGTTATCGCCAAAGTCGACTTGTAAAATGTAAGCCGGGTTACGCGCCTCGGGAAAGTCTTCTACCGCAATTATAGTACCGACACAAAGCTGAACCCGTTGAAATTCTTGCCATTGTAAGTCATTCATTACTAATTCCTTCTCACTTTTTTGTCTTCAATATTAACATTACTTTCGTGAACTTTTTTGTATGAAATTGCTGTCTACGCTATTGCGAGTTGGGCGTCAGTTCTTTGGTCATAAAGGTGCTATAGGGATCTTCTTGGTAGTCAGCAAACGGCGGGCAGTAATCAAACCCAAATGCCTGATAGAGCTTTTGTGCCGGAGCAAACGCCGCCAAGGTGCCTGTTTCCAGACTAAGGCGCTGATAACCACGGGACTCAGCTTCAGCAATAATATGTTTTAATAGTGTTTGTGCCACACCCGTACGTAAAAACTTGTTGGCAGTACGCATTGATTTGATTTCGCCATGCCACGGATTTAGCTGCTTTAACGCGCCGCAGCCTGCTAATTCTTGCTGATGCCATGAGCTTAAAAAGGTGATGTCAGGCGCAGCTAGTGCACTGAGGTCTAATGCGTGAACACTTTCTGGCGGTGAGTGCCGTAACATTTCCTGATGATGTTGAGTTAATAAGGCGATGACAGCTGGATGTTCTAACTGGCCTAATCTAATTTCCATGAGTGGGTTATTTCCTGAGCTAGATGCTGATTGCAGAGTGGCTGTTTTGACTAAGTTGCAAATTAGCAATAATTAATAGAAAAATAAAGACGGTTAAGGATATATTGTGGCTGTTGAGCGTTAAAAATAACAAGGTGTAAAGCTACTGAGCTGCGCCACTTATTTTAATGAAATAGTGTGTTAAACAAATTTACATAATGCCAAGCCTAACGGTTGCCCATTACGTAATGAATAACCAAATTTTTGATAAAATGCTTCTTTGCCCTGTGCCGCAAGTAATCCTATGGTTGCGCCGGGTTGGCATTGGTGTGCTAAGTAATTTTCGATGTGCTCCATTAGCCGATTACCCAGTCCCTGACCTTGATGCTCTGGATGGACAATGACATCCTGAATATAGTAATACATGGCGTTATCGCCTATTACACGAGCGGTGGCTATTAAGTGCTGTGATTGATCTCGTATGCAGACCCAAAATAATGAATGTTTGATACTGTGTTGTACTGTTTGAATATCTGGATTACTCCAGCCGATAGTTGCTCTAAATGCGATAAATTCTTCAGCTTCTGGAGCAAGAAATGTGGTTGAAAGTTGAGCAGACATTCGTATCCTTGTGAAGCATTATTGGGTAAATAAGTAGGCTAAATATTGGCATTTTTTATAGTGATGAAAAATGGCTAAAATCACTCGCTAGTCTTATTTTAGGTAGATGGCGTACTCTTGGGCGGAACGTTGCGTATTTGGATCTTCAATAGAGTTAACTGATTGAATATTTTCGAGATAATTTTTAGGAACCCCTATTTCCTTTGCGCCGATAATAACGTGATTGAGATACCAGTAATAAGGTGATAACAACGGATTGATATCAGTAGCATAGTAAGTAAAAGCTTGTTGTTGATTACCCAGATAGTCCTCAACCGTTATTATTTTAATTTCATAACCAACACCGAGACCTTCAACCGCATCGAGTGCGGCTTTTTCTGCATCAGCTATATCGAAAATTGCGCCAAATACTTTATCTTCTTGATTATTTGTCTGTTCAATATTGCCTTTGCCTGAACCATCGTGACTGGCTTTGTCAAAGCGTAATCGGTGGCCATTCAGTTGGTATAAGCCGATTCTTTTGGCACTGGGAACGCGGGCAGTTAAGCGAAGCAATGACATATTTGAGCCGTAGGCAAAGTATTTCATCAATATTCCTGTTATGTGTTTAGTCGTCTTGGGATCATGATTAAGTAACGATAAGTGAATTGAGCAAAGAAACCAAGGGCGTCGCTTATAGTAATAATTGTTTCAATTGAGTGCTATCAGAATAGTAGCGTGTTTGCGCCAGAAATAATTCAGCGGTAGCAATGGCATCATTGAGGGCATTATGCCCGCCATAAGGCGGTAAGTGATACTTAGTTCTTAATGTCGCCAATCGTAATTGAGAAGGATCATAGGCGATGTCTTTTTTATCTAATCGCCGTTTAGCAATCGCCAATGTATCTATTATCGGAAAGGATGGTGCAATGCCATAAAGTTCGAGACAGGCTTGCTGTAGAAACTCCCGTTCTATACGGGCAAAGTGTACTAACATCACCTTGCCAGCTAACGCTTTCAGAAGTTTTTCAACCGCTACTTGTAATGGCACACCTTGTTGTTGTTGTTGATTAGTAATTTGATGTATTGCCACGTTATCAGCGGATAATTTTTGCTCGGTATTAATAACTTGATGATGACAGCTACCTAAGTGAATTTGTCTATGGTGCAGCTCAACAAAACCAATACTTAATAATTTATCTTGTACTGCATCCAGGCCGGTAGTTTCAAAGTCTACTGCCAGTATATTGCTTTGTGCAAGTGAACTTGTAGGAGATGGAAACGCTACAGCGAGAAAGTCTTTTAACGGACCAGCTGGTGCGCGTAGCAAATCGCGTTTACGCTCAACTTCATAACCTAATAGCCAGTTAAATAATGGGTGATAACGTAACATGGTTTTTACCTAATATGCCGTCTGTCGGCTGTCTTGCAAGGTTTTTATTACCTTAAAGGCGTCTTTTAAATGTTCGCGCTCTAATTTTGATATGTGTTTAGGTGCCAAATAGTTATCTGGTTTTTTGTTGGCCTGTAAGCAATTGGCCTGATGGGTTATCCGTAGTAAGCCGAGAAATTGAAAAGCGTCGATTAGGTTGGCAGCTGAAGCCTTAGTGAGTGATGGACTTCCGGCTGCCTGTTGTAACCGTTCAATGGTATTGGTTGCTGCTATTCCTTCACTTAGCGCATAAATGCGTGCCAAGTCGACTATCGGTGCAATGCCGTTGTGCTTGAGGTCGAGCACGTTTTTGTTCTCGCCATCTTTGATCAAAACAAAATCCCGGAAAAAGCCGAGTGGAGGTCGCAGTGCCAGAGCATTTTTTGATAAGTGGGCAAGAAACAGAGTGTTGTTTTTGGTTTTGCTTAATAGTCGTGATCTAACCTGTTCAAGCAGTTGGCTATCACCGTGTACAGTGACTAAGTCAAAGAATACACTACTATTTAATAGTGCTTGCGGACTTGGGGTTTCGACCCATTGCTGGAAATAGCGATGCCATACTTTTTGCTGTTGTCGCCATTTGCTATTCGTTGCCATGATGTCGCCAGGACAGTGGATAAAACCACAGAGGGCAAGCCCGTCACAAACAAAGGCTGCCAATTGAGCAAACCATTTCTCGTCGTCTGGCTCCATGTCGTCGGCAATGATCAGAGCGTTATCCTGATCGGAGTGAGCAAATTGTTCCTGTCTTGCCTGAGAGCCAGCAGCCAGCCAGGCATAAGGAACTGGAGCTGAACCATACTTTTGCTCTGCCAGTTCGATTAACCGGATAGTAAATGCCGAGGTAATGGCACTAATACTCTTGCCGAGATGGTCGGCTGTGGTACCAAGTTTTGCCATTCTGATCTGTAGTTTTGGTAACAGCTTACTGATTTGGCTAAGTTCATCAATAGATTTTGCTTTACCTATGATATGGGTGAGATTAGTGGCATTTTGACTTTCATGATTCATTAAATCGGTAATGGTAACCATGGCATGCAGCTGGTTGTTTTTCATCACTGGAAGATGATGAATTCGTTTTGTTGTCATTAACATCAAAGCGTCATAGGCCTTGCTGTTATGGTCTATAGTCAACATGTTAGCTGTCATTATTGTGCTAATCGGCAGCTGATAATCTAAGCCCTTTGCAATGCAGCGCTGGCGTAAATCTTTATCGGTAATTATGCCAACAGCTTGATTGCCTGTAGCTAATTCAGCAATGACGACTAAACAGGAAAAGCCTAAGTCACTCATTTTAATCGCCGCCTGTTGAATAGATGATTGCTGGGTAATGGTGGCAACCGGGGTATGGTAAAACTGACTGAGATTAGTATTCATCAGGGAAGAAGCAATAACAGCGTCTTCATTAATTTGATGCATTTTTTGCTGCAGTCGTTGTGCCGCGCTGTGGCTTAAAAAGCTGATTACCGCTGGATAGTCTTGCACTATGGCAATAAGTTTTTCGTAAGCAATGCAATAGAGTAGGGTATCTTCTTCGGTTGTTACCTGGATTGGTAAGTCATTTGTCGCAGCACAGAATACGCTACATAGTTCTCCTTCACTGTATTTACCCAGTAATTCATCCTGATGATCGCAATAGATAAGTGCTCCCTTGCGTACAAGATAGAGTTGATTTTTCTGACACTGTGACGGTGGTAGCTTAACCCCTTGCTCGAGATAACAAATAGTGCAGAGCTTGATCACTTGCTCCAGTTTTGCAGGAGGTAGCTGATCAAAAGGGGGAATTGCCTGTATAAAAGCGGAAATATCGGCTAAATCGTTATCCATAATGTTTTTATCAACAAGGGGGCTGTATCTATTTAGGGGCTTTTTATTGCAGAGGTCAAGCCTATTTCACCTGACCTAGACTAAAGTGTAATACCTGAAATTAGCAAACCTTGTTAGTGTTTAAGCTAGCAAAGATTTTCAATCGGTATTTTCATTGCTCTAGCTTAAGATGAAAGAAGTACCAGAAAAAATCTTGCTATTGATATAACAGGTAAATAAACACGTACAAAAACAACAAACGTGTATTAATGGGCAATAAAGCCCAATGCTAGGAGAAAACAATGGAAGACAAAGTTTCATATTGGCAAGAAAATCTTCGCCTAATATTCATCTGTCTTGCTATCTGGTTCGTGGTGTCATTTGGTTTTGGTTTATTGCTGGTAGAACCATTAAATGCTATTCGGCTAGGTGGGTACAAACTGGGTTTCTGGTTTGCACAACAAGGCTCAATTTATACCTTCGTTGCTCTGATTTTTTGGTATACCAAAAAAATGAATGAGTTAGACAAAAAATACAATGTAGGAGAATGATAATGGATGAATTAAAACTCTATACCTACATTGCGGTATTTGGCTCTTTTGCCTTGTATTTTGGTATCGCCTGGTGGGCGCGTGCCGGCTCAACTAGCGAGTTTTATGCGGCTGGTGGTGGAGTCACGCCATTGCAAAATGGTATGGCGATCGGTGCTGACTGGATGAGTGCGGCATCGTTTATTTCTATGGCCGGATTGATTGCCTTTTTAGGTTATGGTGGCTCAGTATTTTTAATGGGCTGGACTGGTGGCTATGTGTTGTTAGCTATGTGTTTAGCTCCTTATATGCGTAAGCATGGCAAGTTTACCGTGCCTGAATTTATTGGTGACCGCTTTTATTCAAAAACCGCCCGTATTGTTGCGGTGATTTGCCTGATTATTGCGTCATTAACGTATATTATCGGCCAAATGAAAGGGGTTGGTGTGGCATTTTCTCGCTTTCTGGAAGTGGAATATGACATGGGTCTCTATATCGGTATGGGGGTGGTGTTTGTCTATGCGGTACTAGGTGGTATGAAAGGTATTACTTACACTCAAATTGCCCAATATTGTGTGCTTATCTTTGCCTACACTATTCCTGCGGTGTTTATTTCATTGCAACTAACCGGTAATCCTATTCCGCAGCTTGGTTTAGGTTCGACCTTGGCGGATGGCAGTGGTGTCTACTTACTCGATAAACTCGATATGGTGGTAACGGATTTAGGTTTTAAGGAATACACTACAGATAATATGGGCGGGACCTTAAATATGTTCGCTTATACCTTATCATTAATGATAGGTACCGCAGGTCTACCACACGTTATTATGCGCTTCTTTACTGTTCCTAGTGTGCAGGCAGCACGTTCTTCGGCTGGATATGCGTTAGTATTTATTGCTTTACTTTATACCGTAGCACCAGCTGTTGGAGCTATGGCTCGCTTTAATTTGATGAATACTATTGAACCTGCAGCGGGGCAAAACTTAGCCTATGATGAACGCCCTCAATGGTTTAAAGATTGGGAAAAAACTGGCTTATTGAAGTTTGAAGATAAAAATGGTGACGGTAAAGTACAGTATGTTGCTGATCCTGATAAGAATGAAATGGTGAAAGTTGACCGTGACATTATGGTATTAGCGAATCCGGCCATTGCGAACTTACCTAACTGGGTGATCGCATTAGTGGCAGCCGGGGGGCTGGCTGCTGCGCTTTCTACTGCTGCTGGTTTATTGCTGGCAATATCCTCTTCAATTTCTCATGATTTAATGAAAGGGGTATTAACACCAGATATGTCAGAGAAAAATGAGTTGCTCGCCAGTCGCATTGTCATGACCTTGTCGATATTACTGGCAGGTTACCTTGGACTCAATCCGCCGGGCTTTGCCGCCGGCACTGTCGCCCTGGCCTTTGGTTTAGCGGCATCGAGTATTTTCCCAGTATTGATGATGGGGATTTTTTCGAAGCGCATGAATAGCAAGGCGGCTATCTGGGGTATGTGTTCAGGTATTGGTGTTACTATGCTGTACGTATTTCAGCATAAAGGCATTATGTTTATCCCTGGTACCTCGTTCTTAGGAGATATGGGGGCTAACTGGTTCTTGGGTATTTCACCTAATGCCTTTGGTGCAGTAGGCGCAGTGGTGAACTTTACCGTTGCCTTTACTGTATTAAAACTAACAGCTGCAGCACCGCAAAACATCCAGGATATGGTCATGAACTTTAGGACACCACATGGTGAAGTGGCTACCGCGCACGACCATTAATCTGTGACGTGCATTTAAGTATAAGGCTCCTATCTAATGATGGAGCCTTAAATTTTTGGCAAGTGAATGGGAATTGGTTGGTTGTTTTTAAATGAGAGCGTTAATTAATATCGACCTCATAGGAGTATTATGAATCGTCATAGCAAACTTGCGCTGCTATTAGCGCCGTTTTTAATTTTAGGTGGCTTTGTTTTATCAGACTTATATTTAGAGCATCAAGCCAGTGAAAATAGAATTATCGAATTAGTACCATTTGGCCATTGTGACGTGAAGAATCAGCATTGTGAGCTTAAATCTGGTGAATTTGAAGTCAATATTATGGATGAAGGTGGCATTACTACCGTGAATTCCACTTACCCATTAGATACGGCGACCCTGTTTTTAGTGAATAAGCAAAATCAGGCGAGTCATTATCAACTTGGTATGAAAGATAACCCCTATTACTGGCGTCGGGAAACCCCGTTAGGTAGCTATATTGCTAATAAAGGCGATAGCTATAAACTACGGCTGATCCTTGAAATTAAAGGCGGTAAGTATATTGCGGAGTTTTATACCCAAACCACCCGTTAATAGCAGAAAGATAATATCTGGAAGTTGTTGATAAAATAGACATTATAAAAAGAACACCTTAAACTGAATGCTAATAAATAGATCTGTTAAGTATCGGCAATGTCTCTTACCTTATTACAATCAACTATATTGTTTGGCGGTATCCACGGCATTATACTCGCGTTCATTCTGTTAGCTGACCGACGCCTTACCCATAAAACAGCGGTAAGTTATTTAAGTGCATTTGTTGGCGTATTCTCTTTATTAATGTTAAGAAATATCGCTGAAATGACAGAATTTAGCGTCAAATTCTCATTTTTATTTACCTTAAGTAGTGCTCTAGTGCCTTTATTAGGGCCTAGTTTGTATTTATTTGTTGTACGTATGGTTAAGCAAACGTCAGCACGCAATCACTTAGAGTACTATCATTTTTTACCTGCCGCGGGATATCTATTATTTTTAGTGATTGCTGGATTAGGTTTTGACATTGTCGATCGCACTCAATTGAAGAATTATCCGACCCTGATGATATTTGTTAGTGTGCTGCAAGCGGTGATTTTATTGTTACTATTTGCTTATATTATTTGTAGTACTCACCTTTTGTATCAGGCAAAGCAAACGGCTAAAAATTATTATGCTGGCAATGAACAAGTAAGTCTTAAATTTTTATTTATTTTACTATCTGTTATCGCCATCATTACGCTGATTTGGTTAATATTTTTCAGCGCTGATATAGAGTTATTTAAACAGGCTCGCTCGCAACAAGCATTAGAGCTGTTTTGGTTGTCGATCAGTTTATCTATTTTCATACTCGGCTACTATTGCCTACTGCATCCGCAATTATTTAATTTGGTGATCCCCAAGACATCAGAATCCTATTTGCATAAAGATGAACAACAGCTGATAGCTCAGCAGCAGGCGTTAGTCGCTTTGATGGAACAAGAAAAACCTTATCTTGACCCTCAGCTAAATTTGCAGCAACTTGCTGAAAAGCTAGCGATGAAACCTAAAGAACTGACTTATATTATTAATCATCGGTTGAATAGAACGTTTTATGAATTGATTAATCAGTATCGAATAGAGCAGATAAAACGTCGCTTACAACAACCACAAAGTGCTCGTGAAAAGCTAGAAATTATAGCTTATGAATCAGGGATAAAATCTTCATCTACCTTTAATCGCTTATTCAAGCAGTATGTCAATATGTCACCAAAAGAGTATCGGGCGCAGTTTTCTTAGCGTCGAGAATTTCATTGCCCATTGAGGGAAGTGAGCAATGAATTTCCTTTTAACGCCCTTAGCTTATGCCAAAATTGGTGAAAAATATTTATTGCTAAGGAACAGAAGTGGATTATCGAGCACCTGACGTTTTATTAAACCGTAAAACTTTTTTTACCAACTTATTATTAGTGTTATTTCTTGCTGCTTGCGGAAATAGTAGCAATTCCAGTTCACAACATAATGTGGTGATAGATCCTAAAGAGGTTGTTGATACTCTGCCATTATCAGAGCAAGTCGATCAATATTTAGCCGACAATTTTTCTGCGTCTGATGCAGGAATTGCGGTGCTGGTGGCTGAAGGCGAAAATAAAATTTATCAAGGACAGGCTGGACTGGCGAATAAAGCTGAAAATTTGACGGTTGATCAAGACACACCATTTCGATTGGCATCTGTGAGTAAACCTTTTACCGCTATTGCGGTGTTTATCTTAATTGAGCAAGGTAAACTGACACTTAGTGATTCTATTTTAACATATTTACCTGAATTAGACCCAAGCTGGAAGCAAGTCACAATTGCCAGTTTACTTAGCCATCAGTCCGGTATCCCGAACTTTTTTACTGACGAGTTTATTTCTGCTCTCGGCTGGGATTGGCTGGAGGGGCTAGATAATCAACGGGTGCTTGAATACTTTATCAATCACCCTGAACTCGAATTTTCGCCAAATAGTCAGGCACAATACAGTAATACTAATTTTTCATTGTTGGCGACTATTATTGAACGTGTTAGCGGCAAGAGTTTCTCTCACTTTATGACTGAACAGCTGTTTTCACCATTAGCCTTAGCCAATAGCTACGTTATTGATCAAGGTACTGAGCATTTAGTTAATGAAGCACTAAATTATGGAGAAAGTTACTTAATGTATGGCACTGAACTTTATATTAACGGTGCCAGTGGACAGGTTTCTTCGGCTAATGATTTATGGCGATTACTGAATGCCTTGATAGCACAACAAATCATTAGCGAGTATTCACTTGATTTAATGTTAAGTATTCAATCAACGTTTAGTGATGGTAGCCATTATGGTTTTGGTTGGGGAGTGGATGAAATGACTCAGAGTAATCAATTGTATGTATTCCATGATGGCTCAAATGACGGTTTTAAATCACAAATAGCGCTGGTAAAAGACTCGGGTTTAATGGTGATCATTCTATCCAATGCCGGGGATTCAGCAGAAGATAAAGTAGCTGGCATATTGGCGCTAATTGTCAACCATTACCAATTGGATTAATCATTTATCGCATTTATATAAAGGCTACTGACACTACGCTGTCAGTAGCTGTGTCTTATCATGTTGTTGTTCTGACAAATATTAAGGAGAAACACATGACGAACGTTGTAGAAATTGTTAATTTTACTTTGGCAAAAGGTTATACCAAGGATGATTTTTTAGCGGCTAATCAGCCGATGGATGAATTTTTAAGAGAGCAAAAAGGCATGCTGTACCGCTCTTTGTGTGAAAAAGCAGATGGTCGCTTTATCGATATTGTTTATTGGCAGGATATGGCAGCAGCGCAGCAGGGGCAACAGGCTTTTCGCCAGTCACCACAATGCCAGCAAATGGTACAGTGTATTGAGAAAGAATCGGTTCAACTTGAACATGTTAACGTGCTAGCATCATTCGGTTGTGATGGTGGGTAACAGAACAGAGAGTTAGGATAAGCTATGCGCAAGGCGGAACGATTATTTCAATTGATCACTTTATTGAGAGGTCGTCGTCTTGCTGTCACCGCAAGTAAACTGGCTGAAATCCTTGAGGTATCAGAGCGGACAATTTATCGGGATATCCAGGCCTTAATGCTTTCCGGTGTGCCAATTGAAGGGGAAGCAGGGGTTGGCTATCGGCTTGACGCTAGGTTCGAACTACCTCCTTTAATGTTTACCAGTGAGGAATTATTGGCCTTGCTAGTTGGCTCAAAAATGGTACAAACATGGGGAGATAGTGCGTTAGCCGTTGGTGCAAATTCCGCATTGGATAAAATTACCGCAATATTGCCAGATAAACTGAAAGGTAATAATCAGCACTCACCTATTGTGGTGCCAGATTATTTTAAAAATACAGAGTTAGCTCTACTTAGCCAGCAATTACGTAGTGCAATAACTGAGCAAAAACAGTTAGCTATAGAATATACAGATGTTAACCAGCAACTGTCACAGCGAACCATAGAACCCTTGGGATTGGTCTATTGGGGGGCTAAATGGACTTTAGTCGCTTATTGCCAGTTACGATCGGCATACCGAGAATTTCGCATTGATCGTATCCAGTCTTGTCAAAAATTATCCCAGTCTTTTGAGTTAGCAAATGAAAAGAATTTAACGCATTATCTGCAAGTTATGGAAGCGGCTAATGGTTAAGTCGGTTAATCGCTTTTTATGATTTCTATTTACATAGCTTGAGGTTAGTGGTCAGGTTTTGTAGTTGATAATTCGCGGGTAAATTGTCTTCGTCGATTTGCGTGATAATCGCATGAGTTTGACAATATTGTTGTTGTTTTATCAACACATTCGCCAGATGATACCTTGCTTGATTGGCCTTGATCAGGTCGCCCGCTTCGGAGGCTGTAATAATTGCTTTATTGAAGTTATCATTCGCTGCGGAGTATTTGTTCAGTCGAACATAGGTATTCGCAAGATTAAAATATACCACTGCCATTTGTTGTTTATTACCAAAAATTTCCGCCCATTTTACCGTTTCGAGCCAGTGCATTAATGCTTGCTTAGGTTGATTTAAGTAATTGGCAACATGCCCCATATTGCCATGAAGTTCCAACATAAAACGGCTATCCGGACTGTTTGGGTGTTTTTCCACTAATTTCGTTAGTAACTGATAGGCTGGTTGATATTCTTCTAATACCATCAATAAATTAGCAAACTGGACAATACGAATTGGAGACGGGTATTCTTTATTCATCTGCCCTAACAGTGATTTAGCAAATAATTTACTTTGCTTACTAGCTTCAATATCGTCAAAGGCTAATGCTGTTTTAGCAAAGTAAATAGCATTAGTGATTTGAAACAAAAACGGTAGGTCAGTTCGGTTAATCCACTTCCGAGTTTCCTGATAAAGCTGCTGATCTTTTTGCAGATTAAATAACGCTTCATACTTGTATTGCAACACTTCAAAGTAAACTCGGCTGTTAGACGGAACTTGTTGCAGTACTTGATCAACATTAGCGAGACAGTCAAATGGCGAGTGTAAACAGATAGCGGTGATTTTTTTTAACGGATTTGTTGATGGGTTTTTTTTCGTTTGTCCGGCCAGTACCCGAGAATTACTTAACCATAGGAAAATCACTAATAATCCATATAGTAACAAGGCTTTTTTTCGACAAATGGCTATTCTCATATTATCAATTAACTTTTTGTGCTGTAGTGCAGTTAGTTAAAATTTGTGGCAAGTCATTAAATGGATATATCGGCTTACTCGGTAGTATCTCCTTATCTAGAGTACGATAAAGCGCCAGTGCCTGACAGAACCTATGTTGTTTAGCTAGCACCCTGACTAAGTGATAATTAGCTTGATTCGCCTTAATTTTATCACCGGCTTGATAAGCCACTTTTACTGACTCTGTAAAATTTTGTTGTGCCTGAGGGTACTGCTGTAGCTGTTCATAAATATCAGCGAGATTAAATAGCACAACGGCAAGCTGTTGTTTATTGCCAAATTGCTCTGCCCATTTAACTGATTCTTGCCAATGAGTAAGCGCCTGTTCGGTTTTACCGAGCTGATTGGCAGCATGGCCTAAATTGCCGTTGAGTTCTAGCATAAAGTGGATATCGGGGCTTTTAGGGTATTTCTGTTTTAATGATAGCAATAACTTATAGGCCTGTTGGAACTCTGATAATTGCATTTGTAAATTGGCAAACTGCACTAAACGTAATGGCGAAGGGTATTCATTGTTCATCTGGCCAAGTAAGGATTTCGCAAAGCGATAACTGGTAATGCTGCCTTGCTGATCTCCCATTCTTAATGCCGCCTTGGCGAAATAAATAGCGTTTGAAATTTGAAATAAAAATGGCAACTCTGGTTGGTTGAGCCAGTATTTAGTTTCATTATATAACCGTTCCATATGCTGTAAATTTAAAAGCGCTTCATATTTATATTGTAATATTTGAAAGTATACTCGGCTTTTTGGCGGCACCATTTCAATGGTGGAGTCAATATTTTCCAAGCAGTCAAATGGTGAAGTTAGACAGACGGATGAAATCTTATGAAGTGCGCTTTTCGGAGTATCAACTTTTTCATTGGCGGATATGGGGTAACAAATGAGCCACATCAATGTGAACATTGCACAACTTAATTGATATTTTCGATATCGCTTCATCAATGTCTTCAGCAAATTACCTGTTCATAAACTATTAGTGAGTTCTGCTAATTTATCAACTAATGCAACATTGTCCAGCTTTTTGTACATATGTCTAAATTGGTCAACCAGTTAGTTGATAATAGTGATTAGTAATTTCTTAAGTAAATGAATTTTAATGATTATTTTTAATTTGGTACTAACGAAGGGAAGATGCAACACCTGACAATGAGTATGTGCCAGATGTTGCAATTTAGTGCTGTGAATTAGCCCTGAATATTTAGGCTAGAAACATAGAAGTTACTGTCGACTTTTATGCTTGGATTTTTGTGGTTTATCGTTACTTCAGACCAGTGAGTGGTTGGTGACAACCAAATTGCTTCGCCATTAATGAAAGCGCGAACTGGCATATCAAAACCAGGCTTAACATTATTCCAGCGCAGGCGAATTTTATCGTCTTTAAGGTAATATTCTAATGTTGGTATGCGGTTATCTCGTAAGTATTGGTCAAAGACCTTGCTTAAGTCGATACCGGCTTGCTCGCTGATAAAGTTTTCTATTTGTGTTGTGGTCACTGTTTGATGGTAAAACGTTTTACCTATACCACGCAATATTTCACGCCATTTTTTATCGTCATTAACTAGCTGACGGATGGTGTGTAACATGTTGCCGCCTTTATCGTACATGTCACTGGAACCTTCGCTGTGAATATTGTATTGGCCGATTATTGGCTGCTGGTTCTGGATGTTAAGTCGCTGGCCTCGGGTATATTTGAACGCGGTCTCTTTACCATAATGATATTCAAGGAATAAGCTTTCAGCGTAGTTAGTAAAGCTCTCATGGATCCACATATCCGCAATATCTTTACTGGTGACATTGTTAGCAAACCATTCGTGGCCAGATTCATGGACAATTATAAAATCGAATAACATCCCAGGTCCTGCGTCACTACGATCTCGACCTAAATAGCCATTTTGGTAACCATTGCCATAAGTGACTGAGCTTTGATGCTCCATGCCCAAGTAAGGCGCTTCTACCAATTTATAACTGTCTTCATAGAATGGATACGGGCCAAACCAGTACTCTAGCGCTTCGACGGTGCGTTTAGCGTCTTTAAATTGCTTTTTCGCTTTTGCTAAGTTATCGCGCAACACCCAGTAGTCCATATCAAGCTGGCCTTTTTCACCCTGATATTTTTCGCCAAAATGAACGTAGTCGCCGATATTGAGATTCACGCCATAATTGTTAATTGGGTTAATAACACGCCAGTGATAAGTTTTGGTTTTGGCGTTTTTGTTGTGAGTGGTTTCAATCAAGCGACCATTGGAAACATCGACTAAATGTTCAGGCACTTCCACGCGAATATCAACGCCGTTATCCGGTTCATCATAACCGTGATCTTTATTTGGCCACCAGATGCTGGCACCAATGCCCTGATTACTTGAGGCAATAAAATCGTTGCCGTTATTATCTTTACTCCAGGTGATGCCGCCATCCCAAGGTGCTTTTTTGGCAACGGTTGGCTGACCGGAAAAGTGCATCACTAATGATTGAGTCGAACCAAGCGTTTGTTGAGCATTAGGGGTAATAAAATAGCTGTAACCATCTTTTTTTACCGTAAGCACTTCACCATTTTGTGTGACCTTAGTTAGTTTCATCGGTGCTTGTAACTCAATTTGAATATCTGATTGTGGCGCAACGACCCGGTACGACATAGTATTGGTACCGGCAATGGTACGTTTTTTTGGATCAACTTTTATTGCTAAATCATAATGACTTAAATCCCACCAGGCGCGTTCAGGGGTAATAGAACCACGCAGTACATCTTGTCTGGAGCCATTGTTTGCTGTGCCGAATAGATTATCAGCCCAACTAATTGCTGGAATTTGTATACAGGCTAATGCCGCGCTTAGCAGTAAAGTACTCGATTTTAATTTCATGATCATTCTTCTTATAATGAATTTGCACTATCTCTATATTACTTTATGTATAATGTATATCTTTTTGCGTTGAATTAGCAATAATTGACGTTATTTAGCTTGCATCTGAGGTAACATTCTCTAAAATTGAGCTTACTGTACCAAGTGGCGATATCACTCGTCTACTCAGTACAACTTGTCGGAGTGCTTTATTTTTACTTTAAACTTTATGATTTAGTGAAGTTTGTGGTAAGGCTATAGCTGAGATCGCTGTTGCGGGATCCGTAGAACCTGATCAGATTAACATCTGCGTAAGGGAACAAGACAAAAATAATCTAGATCTTGATTATTTTTTTCCATTCTACACTCCGTCTTTTTACTTGTAACACTAACGTTTAGTTAAAAAGGCATATTATGACTCAGTCACAAAAATCACTTTCTCGACGTCAACGTCGGGAACAGGCACAGGCATTTATTCATAATGTCTCTGGTCAAAGTTACCCCAATTCACAAAAAGTATACGTCAAAGGAAAATTACACGATATTCAGGTTGGTATGCGTGAAATTAGCGTCGGTGATACCTTTGTTGGCGGTACTGAAGAGCAACCGATATTTGAAGCGAATGAGCCGATCAGAGTTTACGACACCTCCGGAGTATATACAGATCCAGAAGTATCGGTCGATGTTCATCAAGGCTTACCTAAACTGCGGGCTGAATGGATCACTCGCCGTGGTGACAGTGAAACACTTGACGGTGCGAGTTCAGGCTATTCGCAGCAACGATTAGCGGATGAAGGACTAGATCATATTCGTTTTGATAATTTACCTAAGGTTCGTAAAGCCAAAGCAGGTAAAAATGTCACGCAAATGCATTATGCTCGGCAGGGAATTATTACCCCAGAAATGGAGTATATTGCCATTCGTGAAAATACCAAACGCGCTGAAATGAAAGACGAAATACTCAAGCATCAGCATCCAGGCGAAAGTTTTGGTGCCAATATCCCAAGTGAAATTACTGCTGAATTTGTACGTCAGGAAGTTGCTGAAGGTCGTGCAATCATTCCGGCAAATATCAATCACCCGGAATGTGAACCTATGATCATTGGCCGTAACTTCTTGATCAAGGTGAATTCAAATATCGGCAATTCCGCGGTCAGTTCATCAATAGAAGAAGAAGTTGAAAAACTGGTATGGTCAACTAAATGGGGTGCCGATACGGTGATGGATTTATCAACCGGCCGTTATATTCATGAAACCCGCGAATGGATCATCCGAAATTCACCGGTGCCTATCGGTACAGTACCGATTTACCAGGCATTAGAGAAGGTCAATGGCGTCGCTGAAGATCTTACCTGGGAAGTATTCCGAGATACCTTGATTGAGCAGGCAGAGCAAGGGGTGGATTATTTCACGATCCATGCCGGGGTGTTATTGCGCTATGTGCCGATGACGGCGAAACGAGTAACTGGCATTGTCTCGCGTGGTGGTTCGATCATGGCGAAATGGTGTTTATCTCACCATAAAGAAAATTTTCTCTATACCCATTTTGAAGAGATTTGTGAGATTTGTAAGGCCTATGATGTTTCATTTTCTCTAGGCGATGGTTTGCGTCCGGGTTCTATTGCTGATGCCAATGATGAAGCACAGTTTAGCGAATTACATACCTTAGGAGAATTAACAAAAATTGCCTGGCAGCACGACGTCCAGGTAATGATTGAAGGCCCGGGGCATGTACCATTGCATATGGTTAAAGCGAATATGGAAGAGCAGCTTAAACATTGTCATGAAGCGCCGTTTTATACTTTAGGGCCACTGACCACAGATATCGCGCCAGGTTATGATCATATTACTTCCGGTATAGGTGCGGCAAATATTGGTTGGTATGGTTGTGCGATGCTCTGTTATGTCACGCCGAAAGAGCATTTGGGGTTACCGAATAAAGAGGATGTTAAAGAAGGGCTGATCACATATAAAATAGCCGCCCATGCTGGCGATCTGGCGAAAGGCCATCCGGGTGCTCAAATTCGTGACAATGCCTTATCGAAAGCGCGTTTCGAATTTAGATGGCATGACCAATTTAATCTCGGTCTAGATCCAGAGCGTGCAAGGGCTTACCACGATGAAACCTTGCCGCAGGAATCAGGTAAAATTGCCCACTTTTGCTCGATGTGCGGACCAAAATTTTGCTCGATGAAGATCACTCAGGATGTGCGGGACTATGCTGCTAAGCTTGAAGCTGGCGAGCAGATCCAGGTGAAATTAGTCGATGAAACTGTAACGGCGCAAGCTCAGAGTCTTGAACAGGCGATTGCTGGCATGGCAGAAAAATCAGCAGAATTCAAAGCGACAGGTAGTGAAATTTACCATCAGGCGAAGGAATTAGCGGCAATAGACGGCGATGAAAATCGATAACCTGATTTGCTCAGATGTAGTGAGTCAGCCGTTGCATTTTGCTATCGTTGGTGCAGGTCTTATCGGGCGTTTAATCGCCTGGCGTTTAGCCCAACAAGGTCATCAAGTGACCTTGTTGGATAAAGACAGTAAACCAGCGAAGCAAAGTGCAGCTTATGCAGCTGCTGGCTTATTGACGCCGTTGGGTGAGGCCATGCACAGCGACGCTAATATTGTTGAAATGGGTTTTGAATCGCTTAGCTTGTGGCCGAAGTTATTGGCTGAGCTTAGTGGTTACACTTATTTTCAACAAAGTGGTGCGATAATGGTCAGCCATGAGCAGGATATCAGTGATTTTCAGCGCTATGCCCGCTATCTTGCTAACCATTATGCTCACTACCAGTGTCACAAGATGAGTCGTGAACAATTACTGGCGCTAGAACCAGAACTTGGACGTAGCTTTCATTCTGGGCTGTATTTGCCTCAGGAGGGGCAAATCGGTAATCGTAAATTATTAATTGCCTTGCAGCAGGAGTTGGAGAAACTGGCGGTTTGCTGGTTGGAGCATGCCAGTGTTAGTGGTATTAACCAGCAGAGCAATACGAGTGTGGTGCAGTTTACACAGCAGGGGCAGCTAGGTCAGATTAACTGCGATTTTGTTATTGATTGTCGTGGTAGTGGTGCGAGAAAGTCACAATGTAGCAAGCAAGCGTTCGCGCTAAATGATTTACGAGCGGTGCGGGGGGAGCTATTTCAGTTATTGGCTCCTGATGTTCATTTAACTCGACCGGTGCGCTTAATGCACCCACGTTATCAGCTTTATATCGCACCGAAAACCCATGGCTATTATGTTGTTGGCGCGACAGAAATTGAAAGTGAAGATAATGCGCCGATGACAGTACGCTCATCGATGGAGCTACTTAGCGCGGCATACAGCGTCCATCCTGGGTTTGCAGAAGCGAATATCCGACAACATATCAGCCAGTTGCGTCCGGCGTTTAGTGATAATCAACCTAAGATCTTAATCAGTGAACGGGTGCTGCAGGTTAATGGCCTGTATCGTCACGGCTTTTTAATTGCTCCTGTGGTGTTGCAGCAGGTGCTGTATGCAATTGAGCAAATGACCAGGGACTCAGCGATTGAACCTGATGCTTCCCCTTATGGTCGCTGGTTGACGATTAGTGCACGGGAAAATAGTGCAATGGAAAAAGAGTCTTATGAACATTCATATTAATGGCCAGTTACTTGAGCTGGTTCAGGCGGCGAATACCGTCGCTGATGCGTTAACTCAGTATTTAACGACTGAGAACCAACAACAAAGCTTTGCCGTTGCCTTAAATGGTGATTTTGTTGGTAAGGCTGATTACCACATTACACAGTTAAAGCATGGGGATTGTCTGGATGTGCTGTTCCCTATTCAGGGGGGTTAACTGATGTCATTAACTATATATGATACCTCGTTGACTAGCCGGTTATTGATTGGCAGCGCGTTATATCCGTCACCAGAGATAATGAAAAAGGCGATATTAGCCAGTGGTTCGCAAGTGGTAACCCTGTCGCTGAAAAGGCAGAATCCGGCTGAGCAGGCAGGCGCTAAAATCTGGCAATATATTCAGGATGTTGTCACTAGCCAGCAAGGTTATTTATTGCCAAATACGGCTGGCTGTAAATCAGCGAAAGAAGCCGTGACGTTAGCGAAAATGAGCCGAGAAATTTTTAACACCGAGTGGATCAAACTTGAAGTCATAGGTGATGATTATAACTTGCAGCCAGATCCGATTGAATTATTAAGTGCGGCCAAGCAACTCGTTGATGATGGTTTTAAGGTCTTGCCGTATTGCACCGATGATTTAGTGCTGTGTCAGCGGCTCTATGATCTTGGCTGTCAGGTTATTATGCCCTGGGCCTCGCCAATCGGCACAGGTAAAGGACTGATGAACCCTTATAATCTTGAAACTATCCGTTTACGTTTACCTGATGCTACGTTGATTTTAGATGCCGGTATCGGTAAGCCATCGGATGCCTGTCAGGCGATGGAAATCGGCTATGATGGGGTGTTGCTAAATTCAGCGGTGGCACTTGCTGATAACCCGGTGGCGATGGCGCAAGCCTTTGCATTAGCATTGCAGGCGGGAGAGCAAGCGTATGTTGCCGGTATCATGCCGGAACGACAAACGGCGCATCCAAGTACGCCGACCTTAGATACGCCGTTTTGGCATCAGTCAATGAGTTGAGTTAACAATGAATAACTTATTATCACATACAGATAAACCCATTATCTGGTCGATTTCTGGTGCCGATTGTTCAGGTGGTGCTGGAATTGCTGCAGATATTAAAACCGCTCATGTACTTGGCTGTGAACTGTGCCATTTGGTCACCGCTAATACGGTGCAAAATTCTCAGCAGTTAGTTGCGGTTAATGCGACGGATGTCACAATACTTCAACAGCAAGAGCAAATTTTGATAACGGATAAACCGCCACAGGTGATAAAAATTGGTTTAATTGCCAACGCTGAGCAGCTGGACTGGCTGGTGAACCTGCTGGTTATGCTGAAAAGCAAAAAACCTGAAATAATGGTTGTTTATGATCCTGTCGGCCAGGCAAGCGTTGGCGGGGGCTTATCGTCATTATCACCCGCTCAGTTAGCGGCGCTATTACCTTGTATTGATCTGTTAACGCCTAACCTTGAGGAAGCGCAGCAACTGACCGAGAGTGTTAGTGAAGATATGACTGAACTCAGTCGCCGGTTAACGCAACTTGGGGTTAAACAGGTGATTATTAAAGGCGGCCATGGCGGTGGTGAGACGAGTGTCGATTATGCTTATTCGGCAAATGAGCAGCGGGCGTACCAGTTAGTATCACCACGGATCGTAACGGACTATAGTCATGGTGGTGGCTGCACGTTTGCTAGCGCATTAGCGAGTTTTTTAGCGCATCACTACTTATTACGGGATGCTTTTACCTTAGCGAAAGCCTTTATCCAGCAAGGGTTAAAGCAACATCAGGGGAAACTAGGCTACTATGGTGCATTTGAACAAACTCAATGGCCGGGCAAGTTAGCGGATTTTCCTCGGGTCATTACTGAAATTAGTGACCAATCCCCTCCGTTACCTGCGTTTAATTCGTTATCCATTGAGCGTGATAATCATCAGGGGCTAGGTTTATACCCTGTGGTAGATTCAGTTGAGTGGTTAGCACGCCTGATGCCGCTTGGTATTAATATCATCCAACTGCGCTTGAAAGGCCTGAGTGAACAAGCATTACGCGATGAAATCTCTCGTGCGGTTGAACTGAGTCAACAATATGATTGTCAGTTATTTATTAACGATTATTGGCAGCTGGCAATCGAATATGGCGCCTATGGCGTGCATATAGGCCAGGAAGATTTAATCGATGCTGATTTACACGCTATTGCTCAAGCCGGCTTACGTTTAGGGGTCAGTACCCACGGCTGCTATGAATTTCTACTGGCACAGCAGTTAAAACCATCATATCTGGCGATTGGCGCTATTTTTCCAACGACGACTAAAGATATGACCGGGCAAATTCAAGGGCTGAATAACTTACGGCAAATTTTACAACTAGCCACCGATATTCCTGTGGTCGCTATTGGCGGTATAAATTTAGAACGGGCACCAGCGGTTTGGCAAACTGGGGTAGATTCATTGGCGGTGGTCACAGCGATCACTCACGCTGAAAATCCTGAGCAAGCAACACGGGATCTTCAGCGTATTTGTAGCGGTAAAAAGGACTTATATCAATTTGATTCAGTTAAAGCGAGTTGCTCTTGATTTTTTCGCAATGGCTGTAGGCGACCATAGGTCATACTGCGCCACAGCCATTCAAACGGACCAAAGCGAAAATGTTTCATCCAATAGCTGGAAAACCAAAGCTGAAATACCCAAATAGCCAACACAACTAATATTTGTTCACGCCGCTCGACTGTGCCGTAAAGTCCTAAACCCCAACCGTAAAAGATAAAGCCACAAATTAAGGTATGGCTAAGGTAATTAGTTAATGCCATTTTGCCGACGTTGGCGAACATGGCTTTAACTCTGCCAAATACATTAGTTCGGCAAAATACCACTAGAAAGGCAATATAGGCATAAGCGACAGTTAGGCTGCCCCAATAGTTATATTGTGACCCGACAAACATAGTGCTGAGTTGCCAATTAGCGGCAAAGTTGTTGGCATTCCCTTTAATGATCAGGGCAAGACCAATCGTCAGCGCAATGATTCCGCTGAGCAGTAGTGAGCGATTAGTAAAGCGATCGCCAAAAAAGTTGAGCTTGTAAAACGCCATACCGATAAACATCAAGCCGATGACTCTTGGGAGGTAGAATGGCAGGTTACCTTGCATGCTGGCCGCCATTTGGTGCCGTATTTCCATTTGACCTAGCCAGGATGCTTGGTTGGCTAAAATATCTTGTTTAATGGCTTCGGCTGATGGCGCCCAAAACGCTTGTACTTCTTGAATCTCTGTCGCTTCCCAATAGGGTAAGCTAATGCCTGCGGCATACATCACCAGTGAACATAACGCGATTAAGCTTACTCCGAGGATAATAAGAAATTTTGGTGATTTTTTGCGGGCACTATAAGCAATCATACCGCTAATAGCATAAGCGAATAAAATATCGCCGTACCATAATAAATAGGCGTGTGCTAGTCCTACAAGGGCCAAAATAGCCATACGTTTATAATGAATTTTGGTGGCATCGCCCTGCTTTTTAATGATGTTATCTGCCATTAGCACTATGCCAGTGCCAAACAACAGTGAAAATATTGTCATAAATTTTTGATCGGCGAAAAGATGAGAGAAATAGTAAATAGTAAAATTTATCCCGTTGATATCGCCAAATGAACTGGGATTGCTATAGGCAGAAAAAACCATTGAAAATGATTGGATGTTCATAATTAAAATGCCTAACAAAGCAACACCACGGATGATATCTATAGTCACTAGGCGCTCGGATGGCATTTTGGGTTGATTAATACAATTTGTCATGTCTACTCTTTTTATTTTTTTATCCATGTGCAACTTAGTCAAACAATATCAGGATTTATTACAATCTACTTGAGTAATATTGCTAATAAGTTGCTCAATATTGTGAAAAAGTGTGTACATTTTGTTTGTGAATAGCGAAATGGCGATGAATATTATTGCTCCAATGGTATTTTCGGTGCCCAGGCTAACCACTCTGGTTTAGCCTTACTATGTAATAAAAAGCGTTTTTTTGATGGCATATTTTGCTGGTTGTCACTATTAACTGTGGGGGTGGCGAAGGCAATGCCGCCGGCAAGTAAAGACTCTATTGACTCGGAATTAATTGCTAGCCCGGAGAACAGCCCTGCTTCTAGTTCAAAGCCACTGGCATTCCAAAATTTACTTTCTGCTGTGACTAAAGGCGCGTAACGCTCGGCGATATTAAGATATATATTTACCCGGTCTGCATGTTTAGCCAGATCAACCCCTATCACCTGACCAACCACCACCTGACGATACATGACTGGATTGCCTACTCTTATTGAACCGAGTGTTTTAGTAGATAATGTAAGGTTTAATCCGTAGTGTAGTGATGAAATTGCAGGCGGGATGTCCTCGGCGTTAAAGTGAGTTTTGGCTTCGCCTTGGCCAGGAAATATTTGAATAAAGTCTCCCGCTATCAGCTGATTAAACCTTGCCGAGTTAAGTAAATTTAGTTTTGGGCTGACTAGCCAAAATTTTGTACCGGTTACGGCAAGTTGTTTTTGGTCGTTAGTTAAGTAAGCGAATACTGTCGCCCCTTGTCCGTGGGGATCTAATACCAGATGTTGTACCTTGCCGACTGTATGTCCTTGAAACTTGATTGCTTGTCCAGGGCTAAGACCATTAAGGTTATTAAAATGTATGGTCACGGTTATCCCTGCCATTTTTGCCTGTTCCAAATTGGCAAACAGGGTAAAATTCTGTCCTTCTTTTGCTCGCGGTATTTTTACTGCTGAGTCTGGCGTGTAAAAACTGATACCTCCTTGAACGACGCTTGCTAAAGAATTGGTTTGCAGCTGAAAGTTACTCAAGTTACCGTGCACAGCAATACCGCTGGTATTGAAAAAACGCGTAGTATGATTGATTAGGTGAGCATATTTCGACCTTATGGTTAGGGTCAGGGAAATATCTTTTGTAGCCTGATCTAGCTCAACGGTATCAATTTGCCCGACGGTGAGCCCTTTGTAACTGATCTGACTGCCGGGTAAGAGCCCGTAGCTTTGCTCGGCGTTAAGCGTTAGTTGCAGTCCGGCAGCACTATGATGTTTAGCAACTGGATTGGCAGCGAGATTAAATTCAGTGGTCGCTTTACCGTCACCACCACTCACTAGAATATAACTGCCGCCGAAAAGTGCCTGAGTGTCATTTAGGCCTGCGAGTGATAAATCGGGTTCAACTAACCAGAACTGAGAGTTTTCCCGCAAAATGTTCTGATATTGTGGCAATATACCGGCAATTAGCTGCGTTTTCCCGTTGTGTTTATTTTGATAGTGAATATGACCAATCACTTTGCCTTGATAAAGTAGCCGGGTATTTTTTTTAATAGTAAATGATGCATCTGCCAGCAAGGTAAATTGTAAGCTTTGCTTTGCCTGTTGCTTATTTAGCGTAAGCGGGAATCGATCACCATTAGTGACCTTAGCTTCATGGTTTCCTTTATCCTCCAAGCCAAAGGCAATACCCCCGTTAAATAATGCAGGTAAAGGAGGAGTCTGGATTGTGAGCCCTTGCAAGCTGGCATTCACTTTGATGCCATCTATTTGCCAGAATTTACTGGAAGTAGAAACAAGTTGTTGAAATTCAGGCTTAATATGAATGTGAACCAGTGCTTGTTGCTCATTACTTCGTTCAATTGCCTGCACTGAACCTGCGAGTTGCTGGTGATAGAAAACGCCTGCACCGACGTTTATCGCTGAACTATCCGTTGTGGTTAAGCTTAAGTGTAAACCAGGAGTTGAATAGCGATAAGGAGGACGTTGGTTGTAAACAGTAAAGCTACTGCTTGGTTCACCTGCTGAAGATGGTTGCAGGCCAATATAACTGCCAAGTAATAGTTTATCGATACTGCTGGCAGCAGCAAAAGAAATTTTTGATGATACCAGGTAAAATTGACTGTCGCTGGTTAAGTAAGGTTCAAGTCTCGGATTGATTTTTGCCTTGGCAATTATTTTTTGTTGCTCAACATCAATTTTATTAATTGCGACGACTTTACCGATCGCAATGTTCTGTAAACGAATACTGGTACCTTGATCGATTGCTGAATCCAAATCCAGTATTAGGGTGATTTCTCGTCCCATTTCTGCAGCATGAAAATTTGGATGGAGCGTAAATTGTTGGCCTTCGTTGGCATTTTCGCTGTTAGCAGCATTGTTTGGACTATCAAACGCAATGCCGCCAGCAATAATTGATGTCAGTGACTCACTGTTAAATTCAATACCTGAGGTTAGAGAAGCGTGAACGTTAAAACCGCTGGCATGCCAAAAGCGTGAATTTTTCTTAACTAAGCCTGCATATTCAGGTTCAATAAATAGCCCGATTTTTAACTGATTACTGTTATCTAAATAGTGAAACCCGGTGACATGGCCAACCGGTATTTGTTTAAAACTTACAGGGGAGTTTTTTTTCAGTGAACCTAAGGATTCACTAAGTAAAGTGAGATGCAGACCTGGCTTGGACGGTTCAATGATTAGGGGTTCTTTAGCCGCGATAAAGTGGCGCTGCGGTTTACCCTTTGCATTTAAATCCGGTTGCATATTAATGTAACCACCTGAAAGCAAGGTGTCTAACCCAGTGATACCCTTAAGTGAGACTTCGGCAGTCACATACCAGAATACCGTGTTGTCAGTTAGCATTTTACTTGCATTAGGGACCATTTCAATTTCAACAATCACACTTTGCAAATCGTCTGCGACTTCGATATCACTGACCACCCCTGTGGTTAAACCTTTGTAATGCACTTCTGTTTTTCCGATAACTATGCCGCGAGCGCTATCAAACTGTACGGTAATATAAGTACCGCGTTCTAGATAAGCATTAACTACTAACCAGGCGCCAAAAATTAAGGCGATGATAGGCACCAGCCAAATAGCGGAAATACCTGTTTTTCTCTTGATATAGGCTTTAGGTATCTGAGAGTTAGTCTGCTTTGGCATCAGTACTCCTGCGTTCAATATCCCAGATTAAACGAGTATCAAAACTGGCGACGGCAAACATAGTGAAAATCACCATTAAGGCAAAATAGTTTAAGCCAGGTGCCGCTTCAACAGAGCGGATAAAACCTAAATTGACCAAAGTCATCATGATAGTCACGACAAAAACGTCCAGCATTGACCAAGGACCAAGCCATTCTACTACTCGATAAAAACGACTTTGCATGCTGGTTGGAATGAGTGAATAACGTTTAGTGTTATAGACCAGAAACAGCAAGCCGGTAATTTTGATAAAGGGAATGATAAAGCTGGCAATAAAAACAACGGCTGCAATTGGATATAAACCGCTTTGTATTAATTTTATTATGCCACTGAAAATGGTGGTTGGTTCGGTAATAGCAAATTTATGCAACACCATAATTGGGTAAAGATTTGCTGGTAAAAACATTACTAATGAGGCGAATGTCCAGGCCAGAGTATATTGAACGCTATGTGGCTTGCGCAGGTGTAAAATGCTATGGCATCGACAACACCTATGCGAAGTGTTGCTATTGAGTTTTTGGCAGCAAGGACAGCCAATAAAGCCGAGAGATTTAGCGCGTGGATACAAGGGCTTGCTCCAGTTTTTGCCAGATAAGATGGTGATCTAGTGCGTTAGACACTAAGGTAGAACATAAGAGTAGCAGCAAGAGAGATATTAAGCCGCCGCCGATACTCAGACTCGCCATCGACTGTAATTTGTAAATCGAGACAATAATGCTAAGAAAAAATACACTGAGCATTGCCCAATGATCTAGCTGGTGATAAGAACGAAAGAATATTAATAATCTCGGAGTGATGTGCTGTTTACTAAGCTGCCATGAGAGGTAAAAGGCGGTAAATAATCGAATAAAGGGTACCGCAATAGTAAACATAAAGACGCAAATAGCGACTAAAAAAAACTGATTATCGATCAGGGCGGCAAGACATTCAATTAACGAGGCTTCGTGGTATAAACCTATCGCGCGGATGCCAACTATGGGCAAAGTTAAGGCCGGAAAAAATAATAGTAAACCTGCTAATGCGACGGCCATAGTACGCTCAACAGACTGCTTTTTGCGTGAAAATAAGGTAGCGCCACAACACGGGCAAACAGCACGTTGATTATGCTGGACCTCAGGGATTTCCGACAGCGTATCGCATCTAAGGCAGGCGATCATTTCTTTTGTATAAGCTGTTTTGTTCACAAGTAGGATAATTATTATTAACGTTCTTTAAGTGTAAGATATCCTAGTGTTTTCGCCATTTAATTACCGGGATAAAAAAAGCAGCCAACTGGCTGCTTTTATTACTAATCTTGAACTATGGGAATTAGGCAGTTTGTAGGCGCTCACTACTTTGTTCACGCCTTAATATAGGTTGCCATTGTAAATAAGTAATTGAACGCCATAACCATTCTAAAGGCCCAAAGCGGAAATACTTGAGCCAGATTTTGCAGATAACAACCTGACAGAACAAGATCACAATCGCGAGAGCAATTTGTTCTGCACGATCTACTTTGCCAAACATGCCACCGGCGTAACCATAAAAGATGCTAGTTAGAATAATTGAATGGGAAATATAGTTAGTTAGTGCCATTTTCCCCAACGGTGCTAACCAGGAGAAAGAACGGATAAACCATTGTTTACTCGCTAATTTGACAAACATACCAAAGTAACCAAAACATAGAATAATTTGACTATAAAAGAATAGGTTATAGCTTATAGCGGTGAGTTCCAGAGATTGCTTAGTTATCGGATTAAGTATGATGTAGACACTAACAACATTAAGCACTAAGCCAATCCCTAAGCCGCCCCAGCATACCGCATTGAAGAATGCTTTATGGCGTTGAGGCTCGGTTAAACGACCACTTGCTACTAGCCAGTAACCTATCATAAATAACGGCAAGCAAACGACAAACGCCATCATAGGAGTCGATGCCAGTTGTTCTATACCTTTTTCAAATCTATATTGTGTCACTTGCCAGTAATCGGCCTGACTAAACAGATGTGCTTCCTTATGAAGCATTATTTCTTTTTCTTTATGACGATCAAAGCGTTGTTGAACACGATGAGCAATTTGCTCTTCCGTGGTCATCTGATCTTCATCTATTTCTTCTTCCGGTTCAGTGCTTTCATCAGCTGGTAACGCATTGTCAGCTAGATGACTATTTAAAAATTCAGGAGTTAATTTAAAGGCTTCTATCATTTCATCCGATTGCTGACGTACCATGACTCTTTGCTCGCCTTCTTCAACGACAGCAGCATTATCTCGGGTAACACCAAAAAATATTGCCGCGCCAAGCGAAAGAACGATCGGTACTAACATAATAGTAAAGCCGGTTTTCGCATAAGCAGTTGGAGAATTATACTTGCTTAGTTTATTTGTTCTGAGCAGGAAAACAAAGCCAAGCAGTAGCATGCCGGCAACGGCATAATCATGTAGGATATCGCCACCCCATAAGAAGATCATATGCACCATACCAAACAGGAATAGCGCGAACATTCGACGGCTAAACCAGGCACCAAAAGGACGATCCGCTTGCTGAGCATTAAGCAGCATCACCGCGAACCCCATGCCAAAGAGCAGCGAAAACAGTTTATAGAATTTTCCTTCAATAAAGACTTTTACTAGCCAGCTTGCGGCCCAATCTCCGCCGGTTTGGCTAAAATCGAATGCCATTAAATCGCTTATTGGGCGGTTAAACCACTCGATGTTCATGAAAATAATGCCAATTAATGCAAATCCTCGCAGTAAGTCCATGACTTGAATGCGGTCCTTATTGGCGACTGGTTGCAATGCCGCTGAGGGTGCAGGTGCTGTTGTATTCATAATAGCTTGCCTAATATTAGTGATAATAAGTGCTAACAACAGGTATAGCAGAATATGTGCCATATGCTATCTGATTGAAATTAATAGATAATTTTTATATTTAAGCAATGTGAAGTTGCTATGTAAGTGAGATAAAGCTAAATATCAGTCAAATTGACCAAGTGAATTTTAAGGCGTATTGGGCTTTTGTATAGGTTTTGGTATTAAATTAAATAATGAAAAAGTATGAGCGAAAAAAAAGCAGCGATAACGCTGCTTTTCTCTTAATTATTCATGACTTATTTCATTGCTGCCATATAGTTGGCTAATGCAGAGATGTCATCATCTGATAATTTAATTGCAATATTACGCATCATGGCGTTGCGATCATTATCACGTTTAGCTTCGCGGAATAGCTCTAACTGCGATTTAATATAAGTAGCACTTTGACCGGCAATTGATGGGAAGGCAGCTTTATCCATGCCGTCACCGTTAATGCCGTGACATGCGATACAAGCTGGAATACCACGTTTAGCATCGCCACTAACATAGAGTTTTTGGCCAGTGTTGCTGGTTTTAGCCGCAGCTGGTTTTAAGGTTTGTGACGCGAAATAAGCGGCAACGTTTTTAATATCGTCGTCAGATAACGGTGCTGCCATTCCTGCCATTACCGCGTTGTCACGCTGTCCTGATTTGAATTCAGCCAATTGTTTAATTAAGTAAGCTTCACCTTGACCAGCTAATGCAGGGTACATGGCAACCATAGGATTCCCGTCTGCTCCATGACATGCCGTACAAGTAGCCGCTTTCGCTTTACCTGCAGCAACATCACCAACAAATGACTTCACCGCTACTTTACCTGCTGACGCTTTCACTTCGCCAACTGCGGAAGTGTCTTCAAAGTATGCACCGATATTAGCAATATCAGCGTCAGTTAAATTACCTGCCACCTGATTCATAGACGCATTGTGACGAGATTCCGCTTTGAATGCTTTTAGTTGCTTTTCAATGTATTCTGGATGTTGTTTAGCAAGGTTAGGGTTGATCAATACCTTGCTGTTACCGTCTTTACCGTGACAGTCAACACATGCGGTAATGCCACGTTCTTTATCACCATGCTCATATAAGGCTTTACCCGCAGATGCATCGGCAACAACTGCTGCCGGGGCAGCTGCAGCTGGTGTAGCTGAGGCGCTTTCGTCTGCGCTAGCCGCCCCTGCTGGTGCAGAACCGTCACGGCCAAAGCTAGAGAAATGTGCGGCAACGTCTTGCATATCTTGTTCAGAGAGCGCAGCTGCCATTGGCGCCATTACTGGGTCTTTACGGCTACCTGCTTGAAACGCTTTTAATTGCTTAACGATGTAATCAGCATGTTGGCCAGCAAGATTAGGGTAATTATCAGCAATACCGATACCGTTTGCACCATGACATCCGGCACAGGTCGCGGCTTTGGTTTTACCCGCTGCTGCATCTCCATCAAATGCATTAGCATGTGACAGCATGCCTAATCCAAAGACAATAGAAATTAAGACGTTTTTCATGAGTTGCTCTCTGTTTTTATTAAACTTGATTTGTCACCAACCAAGCAATTTTAAAATGAACGATTAACGCGGCATTTTACACGAAACCGGGAATTGTTTAATAGTGCTTAAGAAAAAAACACTAAAAAAAACGTGGTTTTTACTTATTTTAGTGAAAAAGCGATATAATCGCTTTCAAATATTAGTTAGAGCGGAAATTAGTTTGTCTACTCCTGAAGTTAAATTACAACAAGCAAGCTTCACCATCAGTGCACCAGATATTAGGCGTTTGCCTGATGACAGTGGTATTGAAGTCGCTTTTGCCGGTCGCTCCAATGCCGGAAAATCCAGTGCATTGAATGCCTTAACTCACCAAAAAAGTTTGGCACGCACCAGTAAAACGCCGGGACGCACTCAGTTGATCAATGTCTTTGAAGTGGCGGATGGCCAGCGCTTAGTTGATCTACCTGGTTATGGCTTTGCTAAAGTGCCGCTAGAAATGAAAAAGAAATGGCAAAAAGCCCTGGGTGAATATCTTGAAAAACGCGAAAGCCTGCAAGGTTTAGTGGTGTTGATGGATATTCGTCACCCATTAAAGGATCTCGATCGAGATTTAATTGAATGGGCGGCTGATAGTGAGTTACCAGTATTAGTGTTATTGACTAAGTCAGATAAGCTTTCTCAAGGTAAAGCGAGTGCCGAAGTGTTGAAAGTAAAAAAAGCACTAAAATCATTAAATGCAGATATTAAAGTGCAGGCATTCTCATCATTGAAGAAAACGGGTGTTGCTCAGGCAACGCAAGTGATCGGTAATTGGTTGAGCGCTGATGAACAAGCTGAATAATAATTACTATTGGAGATAGAATAGGCAAAACGTGTTTTGCCTATTTTTTTAGCTAAAGGTTAACAGTATTCCCGCCAGTGAAAACCCTACTACCAATACCACAATTGGGGTTTTAAATTGTTTTAATAACAAGAACCCAAGTAGTACTAATGCCATGTCTTTACTGTCGTTAACAGATGAGCTAAATACCGGTAGATAAAGCGCACTTAATAACAAGCCGACGACAGCGGCGTTAATCGCCTGAATTGCACCGGAAAGGCGCGGTAAATTTGCCAGACCATGCCAGTGTTTTAAAAAAGCGAGCATTAATAAAAAACCCGGTAAGAATATAGCGATGGTCGCAATTAACGCACCTAAGACCGGAAAGCTCGGCGATAAATGAAACCCTAAAAATGTTGCTAACGTAAACATCGGGCCAGGAACTGCTTGCGCTGCCGCATATCCGGTCAGGAAAGTATCGGTAGTTATCTGCTCTGCTAATAAATTTTGTAATAGAGGCAATACCACGTGGCCACCACCAAAAACCAAACTGCCAGCTTGATAAAAATCAGCGGCCAGCTGCCACTGATTCGACGCTTGTGCCAAGTAAGGTAACAATACTAATAAGGCGATAAACGCTACAAAGGGCAGCCAGGCAATGCCTGCGGGAGCTGTAGCAGATAATTCTTTATTAGCTAAATATTTTGCGCCAAACAACGCTGCGATAGTCAGCACCAGCATTTGGCTATAAACACCGCTGGTCATTAGTAAAACAATCGCAGCTGTAATGGCGATGGTTCGGGTGATCTTATCGCGGCAAAAGCTATTAAACATGGTTAATACCGCATCGGCGACGACAACAACTGCCAGTAATTTTAAGCCGTGCGTGACGCCATAAAAATAGCTGTTATCGACGAGTTGATAACTTAAACTCGCCAACATCATCATTAACATGACTGACGGTAGGGTAAAGGCAACAAATGCGGTTAGGGCACCCGCTAATCCTGCTTTTTTGTAGCCTAAAGCAAAGCCGACCTGACTGGAACCTGGTCCAGGTAAAAATTGACTTAAAGCCACTATCTGCCCGTATTCTTGCTGACTAAACCAACGTAATTGCTGAATAAATTTTTGTTGGAAATAGCCAATATGTGCCGCAGGTCCACCAAAACTGATGCAGCCGAGCCAGAAAAAATGCTTAAAAATAGTAAGTAACATAATTTGCTCAGTGATGAATAATAATTTTACTTATATGCAGCTAGCCGTTATTCGAGATATTCTCGACAAATTAGCTGGCTGTCTGCTTTTGTCAGTGCTTCTTTAGTCAGGCCACATAACAGACCTGTTTCAGTTTGTTGATTATATTGGCATTGGCTGCACACGCCAAATGCGTTACGCCCTGTCACCTGTTGATAGCTAGAGAGCATTTTCTCAAGTAACGATTTGGCCTGCTGTCGCTCATTGGCTGACAAATGGACTAACGCTTGAGAAAATTTATCTGGAGGTGCGGTCTGAGCCAAAAATGTTCGACCTTGCTTTGTCACTGTTAAATGAGTGATCCGTTTGTCATTTTTATCTTTTTCTCTGCTGATCAGCGCTTTATTTTCTAGCACTTTTAAGGTTTGTGAAACTGTTCCTTTGGTTAATCCTAGGTACTCAGTAACAGCCAGCATGGTGTCAGAATAACGGTTGCAGCTGGCAAGGTAGTGCAATGTTTCTTGATGTATGGGTTGTAAGCCCATGCTTAGTCCAGCGGCGCGGGTTTCATGACGGAGTAAATTTGCCAGCCGCTCAATCCGGCTATAGATATCATTTTTCATAACATAATAGTATCGAGTCAAAACTTATTTGACAAGCGAAGATTTACCATGATTAAATAAAATGGTTTCGAGGCGAAACTATTTTATTTAAGGAATTATAATGAAACTAGCAAAAATATTTTTAGCAACGAGCTTATTATCTGGCTTTACTAGCATTAACGCTTTCGCGTTCAATGAGCATCACGGTCATATTCAAGCTAAGGCTTCTCAAGAGGTAAAAGCAGAGTTTGATATAGTGCACGCAAAAGTAACTACGTCTGGCGCGCACCTGGTTTTTCAACAAGAAGCCAGAGGAAAAGTTGGCACAGCAAAACCAAAGGCTACGGGAACGTTAGCGGGTACCGAGGTATACAGCTATGTCTGGCCAACAAGTTTAAACAGCTCAGTGGTTGGGTTTGAAGCAGATCAAGGGATACTAGCGTTAGCATTAACGGTTCATCCTGATTTTGATGATACCCCACTTTATGATGAGAACAACGATGGAAATAAAACCAATGATGGTGACAACTGGCATAGCCACTGGGTAGTACTGGTGCCTGATGATGCCTGTGGTACGGATGCACTAAAGGTTAAGGACATACCTGAAGGCAGTCAGCCAAAATTACCGGCAACCTGGCCGAACCTGCCGTTGTTTATTGATAGCCCGGGGTTTGATTTTTCACTAAAAAATACCGAAGTACTAGTGAGAGTGCCATTATCAGCAGTAGGCTTAAGTCGCAATTTTTCATTTGATGGTGTTACCGCAGGACTAAAAATCAACCAACAAGTTCATGCGCCTTTGCTTTGTGTAGCCAAAGTATTTGATATTGCCTCTGGAGATTTGTCTTTACCCGGCAAAGCATTATAACGTTATTAATTACGGAGAATTTGAAATGAAAATCCATGTTTACGATACTCATGTATTAACAGCTCAAGGCCAGCATATTCATTTTGATGTTTTGGTTAATGATGAGCATATTGAACGAGTGCAGGAATTTGCCGAGCAGTATTTAGCTAAGCTTAAAGTGCCTGCTACCGAGATAAAGCAGCACAGGTGCAATTTTTGCCATAGTGAAGTCGCAAGCCCTAATGTACAACAGCAGATCGCTGAGCAAGGACATAGTATTATTCGCTTGTAATAAGTGACTGAATAATTGATATGAGTAAAACATGACAACTAATATCAGCTGTGATGCGCATGATTACTTTGAAATTGTTTGCATGCGTCGTAGCCAGATCAGGGTGACAACGTATAGTAAACAAGGTATTGAAGGAATTGCATGGGATATAAAATTAATAGATAAAGTTGAAATGATCTGCATTCGGCAGCGGGATAATACAGCGTTTATTGCGCTAACCGATATTAACAGTTTAACTGCATTTGGTAATCAACAAAGCCAGCATAATTTTTCAGTAACCTGGGCGTGAACGCTATTTATTAATCAAAAATGCTCATCTTAAATAGCAACAAGCCAGTAGTTAACTACTGGCTTGTTTATTTTAACTATTTACAATTGATATAAAAAAGCTAAAAAGTTTTTCGAATCATGATGATTATCAAATTCAAATAAGCGAAAACCTGCATTGTCAGTAACAGCAATATTGAGCTTGTTTACTGATATAGATTTTACTGGTGCTTCGATGGAGCACACGAATCCTTTTTGATTGTATGACATAATAATACTCTTTTTTTGAGCGCACATTTGTTTAGGCGCGAAATTAAAAAAGCCATATTATTGTTTAAAAGTGAAATATTGATTTAACTCAGACATTCAGCGAGATAGTACTCGGTGAATTAACAATAAATTAGCTTACTACGTGGTAATGTCTGACTGTGAAAGGGAAAGGCAATACAATAATTATCTTGCTTGATAATTAGCCAGTACTTTACCTTGTTTCTTTCGTCGTGTATAGCTAATTGTTTTAAAAATTTAATTTTATATTGCGTTATTTGATATATAGCGTTTATCAGCGCTCGCTAATCAGCAAAGTCTGCATCATTTTTCAGTACCTTGAGCGTGGGCGTTAATGTTAGTTAACGCCCGCTTAATGCGATTAGTAATAACGTAGATCTTCTACTTTGCCCCAAAAGACCCAGTAAGAAAAAATGGTATAGCCAACAATGGTGGGGATAACAAACAATGCGCCATACAATAAAAAGTTTAACGACTCAGCGGCTGACACTGCCTGCCAAATAGTGATCTGGTTAGGCACAATAAATGGATAGAAACTAATGGCTAATCCTAAAAATGTCAGGATAAAAATTCCGATGCAGGCGAGAAATGGTGTCGCTTCATTCGACAAGGCTTGATTTTCAACTTCAACAATTGAGCGCCACGCGTAAACAAACAAGGCAACGACACATAGCGGAATCATCGCTAACAACAGGCTGACACTGGAACTTAACCAGCGTAAATAAATAGATTGATCAATGATCAGGTTTGTTGCTGATACCAGACTAATACCAATAAAGCTGATAATTAACGCCCGTTTGGCATAGCGAATTGCGCGTTGCTGTAGCTGATTTTCGGTTTTCATGATCAACCAGCATGCGCCAATGAAACTGTACGCGGTACTAACGCCAATGGCACTGAGTAGCGCAAACGCTATACTACTAACGCTTAGCTCAAAGCCCATAACATACATGCCGAGCATATATCCTTGCGAGCCGGAGGCTAAAAAGGAACCGATTTTAAACGCCTTATTCCAGGTTGGCTTATGGTTAAAGGCCGCTTTCGCGCGAAAATCAAAAGCAACGCCGCGTAAAATCAGGCCAATCAGCATAAATACGGTTGGCAAATAAAGGGCTTTAAAAATCATGCTGTGTGCTGTTGGAAAAGCAATTAACAACAGGCCAACGGCCAACACCAGCCAGGTTTCATTGGCGTCCCAAAAGGGACCGATAGAGGCTATCATGGTATCGCTGTCTTTTTCATTGTTCAGCGGTAGCAGCATACCAACGCCTAAGTCATAACCGTCTAAAATGGCATAAACTAAGGTAGAAAATGCCATTAGTCCGGCGAAAATTATCGCTAAGGTAGCTTGATCAAACATTGGTTGGCTCCTGTAAAAAATTGTTTATTTGAGCTGGGTTAGCGTTCCGTTTTGCTGGGCCTTTATGCTCACTTTCTTGGATTTCTTCTATTTCTACCGCACGCATCGCCATAACAAATAACGTACTTAAATAGGCGATGAGCAATAGACAATAAACCATAATATAAAGCATGAGTGAGAAACCGACGTTTTCAGGCGCCAGATCGGTGACCGCATCTTTAACCATTAATACGCCACGCACCAAATAAGGTTGTCTGCCAATTTCGGTGACATACCAACCTGCGAGTGTGGCCAACCAGCCAGAAAAACTCATTACTACTAATAGTTTTAATAACCAGCTTGGCAGAGGCTGTTGTTGTTTTTTCTGACGATACAACCGATATCGGGCATACCAAGCAACCATGATCATTAATAATCCGGTGGCAACCATAATGCGAAAAGCAAAAAATACCGGCTTTACTGGCGGCGTGTGTTCAAAATCGCTTAATCCTTTTATTTCACCATCAAGTTCGTGAGTGAGGAGCAAACTAGCTAAATTTGGAATACCAATGGCAAAATCATTGCGTTGAGTTTGCTCATTTGGCCAAGCAAACAACAATAGTGGTGCTCCTTTTTCGCTATGCCATATTCCTTCCATGGCGGCGATTTTTTCCGGTTGATGTTTTAAGGTATTTAAGCCGTGTAAATCGCCAACAAATGCTTGTAATGGCGCCAGTATCATTGCTGAAGTCAGTGCTACTTTTAGCGTAAGTTTAGGGGCACGTTTATCATCACCTTGTAATAAACGAAAGGCACTGATCCCGGCGATTAAAAAACTGACCGTTAATCCTGATGCTATTAGCATATGGCTAAAACGATAGCCAAAAGAAGGATTAAAAATAATTGCTAGCCAGTCAACCGGGTAGGCAATGCCATCTCTAAGCTCAAAACCTGTTGGTGTTTGCATCCAGGAATTGAGCGATAAAATCCAAAATGCCGATAAACTGGTGCCAATAGCCACAATAAGGGTTGCTAGGGTATGAATTTTTGCCGGTACTCGTTTAATGCCAAATAGCATTATGCCGAGAAATGTCGCCTCTAAGAAAAAAGCCGACAGCACTTCATAACCGAGCAAAGGCCCGGCAATATTGCCAACTTTTTCCATAAATCCTGGCCAGTTAGTGCCAAACTGAAATGACATGGTAATGCCGCTCACCACTCCGATAGCAAAGGTTAGCGCGAATATTTTTACCCAAAAACGATAAGCACGCATCCAAATTGCGTTACCGGTACGATCAAACTGAACCTTGAAAAACACCAAAAACCAGCACATAGCGATGGTAATAGTGGGAAACAGAATATGAAAACTAATGTTGAGCGCAAACTGTATGCGCGAGAGTAGCTCGGTATCTAACATATTTACTCCTTACCTACGCCAAAATTTAGGCAATAGGTCGCTAATTGCGCCATTGGTTATGGCACAGCAAAAATTGAAATGGGTAAAAAAGTGGGGGAGCCAATTATTGACTTACCCCATATTAAAGGTGGCTAACTGCCGCTTTTTAAAAACTTGTCTTTCATATCTAGCACCTTACCGACGCCAGAGCCCAGCTTAAACAACGTTTTGAGTTTGTCTGGATTCATACTTTGTAGCTCACTGGCGAAAAAGGTAATATTTTCTAATAAATCATGAATTTCCCGCATTTTATCCTGCGCGTATACTTCTTCATCATTGGCGGGGTCATTGAGTAAGTTATCGCGTAATAAGCTTAAGGTTGGGTCGATTTCTCGCTTACGTCGTTCTTCAAATATACGATTGGCCATCTCCCAAATGGAACCGGCCGGACGGTAATATTCTTTTCTGTCGCCAGGCTTATGTTGCACCTGGATCAACCGCCAAGAGTGTAGTTCTTTGATCCCCATACTGACATTGCCGCGAGAAATATTCAGCAATTCAGACAATTCGTTAGCGGTTAATGCATGTTCACTAATAGTAAGTAAACCGTACATTTGCCCTATGGTGCGATTGAAGCCCCAGCGACTGCCCATTTCGCCACAGTGTAGGACAAAGGCCTCGACTTTTGATGACATGATCATGATGACTACTCAGTTATGTTTTAAAGTTTCAGAAATTACTGAAACTTTAAAACATAGCTTGATATAGATCAAGTTTTGCTGATTAAAATATGTAAATTTATATTCATATGGACGGTGATAATCAGAGCGATGGTTCGCGCTATTATTGCTATTTAAGATAGGTAATGAGGCAAGTGAAATAAACAATTAAGGTGCGATAGGTTTTCCTGTTGATAATAAATAAAGGATATCAATAAATTACTTTGTTTTGCGTAGGCAAAAAAAAAGCCGAAGACAGTGTCTTCGGCTCGATAGCTTTGGGGAAAGCTAGAATATAAAATTATTACAACAGGCGTTCGCTAAGGGAACAAACGCATTATAGAGTATCAACTCTATTAAAGTAAAGTGTTTACTCTAAAAAAAATGAAAAAAGTCCGACCAGTTGACATCTGGTTATGTGGATCGTCACAAATTATCTGTGACCAGTCACATTATTTGGGATTATCAATCAACAGTGGGATTTGAATATTGGTAATCTCAAATTAAGAATTATTTCCAATAAAACTCGATAAATGGAAACGGTAAATTTATCGCCTGTATATGGTAGAACGCATTTTTCTTTTGTTTCTCGTAATGATACTCACGTAGTTTTTTTGTAGTGACAAATAAATTGTTTCGGACACCTTCAAGAAACAAATCACTATGCATCTTCAGTATATTAGTAATATCGTAGTGGTAATAATCTCCAACAATTGAAGAGCAACTTTCCAGAGCATTTGAATAAATATGATAATCAAACAGATGCTCTTGTTTGTACCTTTTTTCATCACCATAGGTAACCATCGTATTTCTAGTCACCATTAAAGTAAGATGATTATTTATTGGTTCAGAACTATTTTGACGCAAAACATCTCTTTTTACTTTCAAGTACACTTTGCTATGTTCAACCATCAGTGCTAACTCAGTCTTGTTGGACAATGTATTACTAGTTAGTTGATAGCAAGTATCATCAATGTCCATGCCAAAATTCGAACTAGAGTAAATTGATTGAAGTATTGAATCCTTCGCTATCAAATTCGATAAAGAGTTATCTTCATGGTCTAGCTCTTCTGTTATAAATTTATTCTTTTCCAATGAAATCTCGTTCTTTTTAAAACTGCTTATTTTGTTTTGGTATTTATATTCTGCCGCATATTTTTCAATGTAGGTTGCATCGTATGGTGGGTAGCGCTCTGTATCTGCTTTGTATAGCTCCTTTTGCAGCTTACAGGTATAACTTTTAGTTAACTCTGTTTGTTCTCTTACAAATACACAACCTTGATTACAATAAGGTAAGTAAGAACAAGTAAAACACTCTTCATCTGCTGGCAATCTATTTTCTATGGATTCAATAGTTTGCCATCCATTATTTATAATGTCTGGAATTGAGTCGTTAAACAAATTCCCGTAGTAGAACTCTTTTGATGATTGCCCCCTTGGGCAAGCGTATACATCACCGTTATTCTGCAACAGAAAGAATTTATCACCACAATTTACTGCGCTACAACAAAACTCTGGAGTAAACTCTTTAAACCAATGTTTCTTGAGTCCTTCTTCTAAATCAGTTCCTTCGAACTCTTCAAATAGCTTTTTATAGAATTGCACTTGTTGATCTTGAGTCAACATTTCAGTGCCAATTATCCCACCACCAAACTTATCTTTGTTTTTGTGGCTATCAAAAGAAAACATGATATTAAACTTGGTCATATCTAAACCAATATCATAATGAATATACTTTATGTCTTGGATAAAGGCGTCAAGCTGGTAAAAATGTTCCTGTGTAACAACACAGGATATCTTTTTATGATGCTTGTATTTAGCCAACAATTTTAGATTACTTGTTATTTTGGCTAGAGTAGAACGACCCCTTTTGTCCGTTCTGTACTTCTCATGAAGCTTTAATGGCAAATCAACACTACCGCTAATCGATACTTGGTACTTTTCAAAAACGTCAACAAGTTTGTCGAAATTGAATAGGTTAGTTTTGATATGTACAGGGTTTAAAGGGTAGCCCGCATCCTTAATTCGGTCACCATATTCACGATAATATTGGTATGAGTAATCTAAGAGACTTTCCAATATTTCTTTAGGTATAGAAGTGGCCTCCCCTCCGTGGAACGATAGATTAAATGGCGTAATTCCCTCCGCCAAAAAGTCAGTAACTGCTTTATCTAGCGTTGAAACCACTTGCTTTAAAGTGGATTTTTCATCTGTTCCTGTACCAAGGTAACAGTACTTACACCCCATATTGCAAAAGTTGGTAGGTGCATATAAAAGATGAATAAAACGAGGTGAAGCTAGGTCGTTCATTTCAATTCAAACAACTTTTTTTTAGACAAATACTGGAAATAAGCGATAACAACAGCGTTAGCTATTAATCCGAAAAAACCAAACTCAAGTAGCCTTTCAAGCGTCAACAAGAATAAGCCACCTAAAGCAATAACACACAATGAAAAAAAGATGCGCTTAATCAAACGATGATAAATTGAACTGGCATTTCCGTTGTACAAAAAGCAAGGATATTTGGCATCTTTTGAGCCAACAATAGTCACCAAATTCTTATTTATACTATCTACCTTGCCCCATACAGCTACACTAGCATCGTTAGGTAGTCGATATTCATGAATGCGATATGCTTTATATTTCTCTTTGGCTAATTTTGCCGTACCTTCATTTGGTGGACTTGTCTGTCTATCTTCTTCTCGAACTAAATTCAACATGGTAGATGACAAGCGAGACAAATCAATATGCGCCAGAAACCCCGATTGAGATACCATTAATGGCGGCATCTCTGATTCTTTGACTTCCAGTAGTGGACTGTGTTCTTGCATTCCTTTTTCTGGTTTTTTACGCTTTGTTTCAAACCACGCCCAAATGTAAGTTTTCCAATAAACGCATTGCTTATTGAAGAAAGGAGATTTAATAGTTGGCATTTTTACATTGCCTTGAATGTGGATGTAATCGCCTACGGTTATATCATCTGTTATTGCTTTAGCCTTATAGAGGATCAAGCAGTTATTAAGCAGCTTTAACGTATAAAGAATGTTAAAAATGCTCAATACCCCCACAATTACAGCAGATATAGTAAAAATTAATTCATACTCCATTAAACACCCTAAAACTATCCGTTGTTATTTCCATTATTATTATTGTTGTTATTGTTATTATTATTGTTGCTAGATATCTCAAACTCTACGTCAAACATAGACTTTGAAGCAGCACCAACAAAATAAGCCTTCTCAATTTTAGAAACCTTTGAACCATCAAAAGTAATGGAGTGATTCAATTCAGTCGGAGGGCAGGCATAGGTGTCAATAATTTCGCTGCCAGTATAAAAATATAAAATGGAGCGTTTAAAAATGATGTGTTTATCTGGATCGCCATTTCCAAAGAAATCACGTATTTTCGAAAATACCACTTCTTTATTTTCACTTATTGAAAGTTGAGAAATAAAAAAGTCGATTTTATTGTCTTGTGATTGCATCCTATATTCTTATATTTTATTCCTATTTAAGCGCGATCTAAGATAACAGATTATTAGTCATATAACTAAAATCTTCTTTCGAGCCGTTTTAATATCATATTAAAATGAATTGATTAATTGGTCACTAAACCAAATTGATGTAGTTCTTAATTAAGAAAAGTCTTTGATGTTCATATACCTTGCTAAGTGTGTTACTTTGGAGGGTACATACAATAAGTGTTAGGAACCTATAGAAATGGAATTCAGTTTCGAATTTTCAGAAAGATTAATTGAGTCTGCCCAAGGATTGTTGGAATCCTCCCCAGAAAAAGATGAAGCAGGCAGGACAATTTTGTATTTGAGTTGTTTGTCTTGTGAAATCAGCATGAAAGCGCTTTTGGAAAGGTCTGGTTACTCCATCCAAGAACTGAAACGTTTTTCTCATAGATTGCATAATTTATTAGATGAAATCACGACATGCACACACTCCGATCCAGAACGAAGAGTAAGCTCGATCAGGAGTAAAGAAGTATTATCTGGCATTTCAAATGGCACAGTTGGTACATTGTTAGTTTCTCAGATTGAAAGCGCTTCAACATATCCAAATGAAATTCGTTATGGTGAAATAGTAACCCACTTTCCAGCACCTGCAATGTTGCAATGTGCTAGGGTTGTTCTTAATTGGTGTAAAGAAAATGATGGTTGTTTGATTCGTGTCACAGGCTCCTAATAAGTTAAATAACAGGGGCAAAGAAGACAGTGCTTATGCTCCTCGTAGTTAATTTTGTTCAAGTGAAATTGACTATTGTATAGGCTAGTTATGTAAGTTAGTTCATTGAATACTTTAGAGTTAGTTTTTTTCAAGTTAGTTTCTCATGAGATCGAGTTATCAGAATTTGAGAGCTGGGTGTATTCAGAATCACGGCTTGAAGAAATATTAAGTTCAGATGATTATTTAGAGCTTATCTCTATCAATTACAAAACGCCTTCTAGTCTTTATGAAGCTCAGAAAATACTTACTAGCTACTTTTCAATGGGCAAATATTACGAATGGAACATTCGAAATATACTGCAAAAAATTGTTGAAAAGCCGAATGACGTTCATAAGTATATTGAGCAATGTTATAACTTGTACTGTGAAGGTTTCGGCTTTATGGACAATCTAGGCTTGGGGTATGGTCTTGGTATTACGTGTTCAGACTATCACAATGAAAAGGTTGATGATTATTACCCACAAATACTAGGTGAAGTCGATAAAGTGGTTGAGTGGTTAGATAGTGGAAAAATTGTGATCACTGGTCACAGTGGAGAATACCACGGCATAGAATATGAAGATAACCGCAGTGTTATAGAAAAAGAGCCTACAGGTTATAAAATCTAAGAAAGCACAAAATGGTGGCAGTTTTGGCTGTAAATACAGCTAGAAAGTTACGAAAATATCCTAAACAGTTTATGAGGCATCACATGGAAGTATCGAATATAAATGAAAAATTTGAATCATATGACTCCCATAAAATATGGGAGGCAACATGGGAAATTCTTCGATGTGACGATATTGATAAACTGACGGAGTTGTCTGCCTTCATTCCAAGATTCTCAGACATATTAAAACAAGTAGATATGGGCGGTGCTGTCAGAAAAAATGAAGATGACACTAAGCTTGCTTTTGAATACATCAAAAAACGCTGTTCTGGATTATGTCGGTGCTTTCTGTACACATACTCTGGTCACAACATGTTCAACCCTAAAAAGGAATCAGATCTAGCATTTGTTGATATTGATAAGGCAACAATTATAAAAGAGGTTCAAGAACAACATTTTTCTGTAACTTGTTCGACTTGTTCAAAAAAGTATAAAGTTCGAGAAGTACATGGTTGGCATGTTCCGTGGTACGAATGGAGTAGTTCCTAGCAAGACAATTTCGTATGGGATTGCAAACGCATGTTTCGGTTCTATATTACGCTAGTATTTTTTGGATAAAATAAATGATTAAAGTGCAAATATTAAAAATAATGATGTACATATACAATGTCTGAATAGTAAGTGCTGAAGAACTTCTAAGCGGTATATATTTAAATGTCGAACATAACTAAAAATCAGCATTTTGTGCCTCAGTTCTTATTAAAGAACTTTACATCGCCTAATGAGACGATAAATATTTATGACTCTGCTAGAGAGTTATTAAGACCACCAACAAGCGTTAATCGTGTGTTAGCAGAGAATTATTTTTATGACAAAGATAATTCTGTAGAGCATTTTTTGCGGGATCATGTTGAAGGGCCTGCATCATTGATAGTAAAACAATTTTCACCTCATCAGCAAAGCCAAGCAGTTCCTTTAAACCAAAAATCTAAAATAGATGTTCTTAGGTTTCTAACGGTTCAATTGAATCGCACACCAAGAGCACTTAACGATTCGCTAGGTAATATCGATAACTTTTTTGATGATCTATTTAAAGAAATTGGAAGATTAAACAATTTTGAAGAGAGTGTTATAAACAGTGTAAAGTTTAAGCTTGATGATCCAAAAGACATTTTGCGGATGCAAACTATTGAGGCAGCTTTTAATTGGCCTTTAATTAATGATCTTGAGTGGCATTTTCTCATCAATAGTACTGATTTAGATTTTGTAATATCTGATCACCCTGTTGTACATTACAATTGGTATTTACGTGACTCTATAGAAATGGACTATACAGCGATTACAAACCACGGTGTCCAAATGTTTCTGCCACTTTCGCCAATAGTTACTCTTTGTTTATATGACAAAAAAATTTATAAGCTAGGAAACAAAAATTGTAGTTACACAGAAGTTAATAATAAATCAGATATTAATATATTAAATGATTTGCAGTTCAGAAGTAGAGAGTCGTTTATTGTATTTAGTGACATAGCTCAATCAGAGTATGTTAGGAATAAATGCCGATTGATACCTCAAAACAGTATGTTTAATAAATTTTCATCCTCAACAGCGCCTGTTGAGGATGGTAGTGGACAGCTCAAATCTACGCAGATGCAATGGAGAGAGCAATTCTCGATAAATAAGTGGCTTTCATTCAGTAAAGTTAAAAATAAGTTACGAAAAAAAACTATTCGCAGCTATATAAGACGGCCTGATATTGTACGTGAGCGAGACATTTTTTTAGATAAAATGAGGAATGGTGGTCAGAGTACCCCAATAAAGTAGTGCTGCGGGGAAGTATCTGGCATGAATGAGGTCAAGCTAGTTGACACAACCAATATTCGTCAGCTTCCGTTTATTGAAACTGAAGAGAACATGTTGCGCAACTTTAACTCACAGATTATTAAACTGTTATCACTTATGCCAATACTAACTTCAGATTTTGAAATTAACCATCTGACTCTACAGTTTCTTCTGGCAGTATAACGTCTTTTGTATATTCGGAATAAGATTCTTGTAGATACTTCAGCCCATCTGTTTTATCTATATGATCTTCCCCTAACACTGTAGACATCTTTTATTTAGAAAATGAAGTATGATGAGAGATGTTATAAGAAGTCAATATCCCTAAGAATTTAAAAATGAATAGAAAAAAGAAAATTAAATCGACTTTACTGGCCAAGAAAAAGAAGGCCAATGCCAAGCTACATAAAAGCAATAAACCTAAATATATCTCCAAGGCAGAACGTGAAAGGCTTGCTGAACAAGCTCAGGAAAATATTGAAAATAGTGAATCGTAATTTAGTTGAACCAACAGGGTCAGATCGATTGATTTAATATTGTTCCTATCGGTTCAGTTCAAATACCTCTGGCATGATAGGTTGTAAAATGTCGTCGGTAATTTTTCTGGCAAGCCACAAATAGTATTTTCGTTGCCATGCATCCAATCGTGAAATTCGTCATCATATTTAACGGGTGAAACGAATAAAAGGGCCGGTGACACATGAAATGCATTATCATTAAACTCTGTGTTGATTTTAGCTATTATTATCATCGAAAGCATTCGACACACTAAGAAATCTCGAATGATTCAAGCTGATATTTCTTGCATGCGATTGCCCGAGGCAATAACCGACGTGTATGCTTTTTCAGCGAACAAGATTATCTGTTTAACCTTTCATTTTTGGCATCTAGTGTCAGCCAATCAGCGATGTTATGCCGAGATTTTTCAAGTGTTACAGCCTTGATAGGTTATGCAAAAAAAGGCCGCCAATACAATTAAGTAAACGAGAATGATACGCATGTGTCACCGATCCTTTTTTCTATATCAACGAGTGATTACGCTATTTACTTCGCGTTTAATTGAGCTAATTTTATTATGGCTTCACGTGAGTCAAGTGGATTATCTTTTATATAAATATCAGGGATAACGGACTTTCCTTTACCTTTGCCACTTGGGCGTTCAAGGTAGAATCTAGGACTCACTGCTTTGAGCCCTGAGTTGGGAAAGGTAAAAAATTGGATACCACCTGTTTGCCATGAATAGCCAGCGGACTCTTCCCCTATAAGGTCTGCAAAGTCGAAATCCTGCACTGTATTAGCAAATAAGATCGCAGAAGAATAAGTCACCTTCCCAATTAACACAGATACGTGGCCGCTAAACGCCAGCGGGTTGTTGTGAGTTACCTGCTCGAAATGGTCATAGTTTTTGGTAATTATGTCGCCAGCTGTTTCACCTTCATCCATATACTTGGCAATAATTTTTTTTGTATAGCGGCTGGTATGTCGGTATGGTTGATCTGCTAAGTAAGTGAGCAAACCTTTTTTCCACATATCATCATCACCACCTGGGTTATGGCGAATATCAATAATGAGGTGCCCGATACCGTGCTTCTTAAGTTGTTTGAAAGCTGTTTCTGTAAATTGATAAAACTGTTCCTTATCTTGCCACCAGAATAGTTTGATAGTCATCAATGCCTGGTTATTATCTAAAATTTCAAATTTAAACAAGTCGTCAAAGGATTCATTCTGCTGTGCTTTGGGAGTTGCCATACTGGCTGAGACTTGGATGCTTTTTGTTCCTTGGATTGTATTCACTTCTATGTCAAATTTGCTGGCTTTGCTAACAAACAGCCAATAATATAAGGCGAATTTTTCTGATAAAATGGCTTCTCGGTGAGTAGGAGTATCGCCGTAGGTTCTTTCTAATAAATCTGCATAGATAGCTGTCGCGTTACGGCCATTAATTTGCGTGATTTCTTGCTTTTCGTATTCGCTTTTATTGCCACCTAATTCAGTAGAAATATATAGGTGTCCTTTATCTACTATTACTTCGAACGGAAATAACCCTTGTCCACTTGCTAAAATAGCCTGAGTAAGTTTGGATTGGCTGTTGACCATTATATTCATATGACCATCATTAAACTGGCTATTTAATCGCGTTATTTTTGCTAGAAATTCTTGGTTGGTCAGAGGTGTGTTCAATGAAGCTTTGAGTGTGGTTATTGCTTGGTCAAATGCTGCAACTTTTGCCATACGAATACTAAGATTAGGGTGTGTATGGCTTAACCATTCGCGCCATGCATCAATATCTTGTTGCATTTTTGCTGGGCTTAATTGCTTATTTAATTTGTTTAATTCGTTATCGCCCAACGCACACTTGATGTTAAGCAAATATATCGTAAAGAGAAAAAGGCTAAAAATACGGATTGTTGTCATGCTGTTCTAATACTCTTGGTTGGATACACACATTAGGGTGTGTTGTGTAAGTTAACCAGAGATAAGCAGTTTTAATGCCAAAGGTAAGTTGTTGAAAAGTATTGTTATTTGTCTGTATCACTAATGTGCGAACACAAAAGTTACCCTGCTATCTGTGTGCGAACAGATAACCAAGATATGTTAGAAATGGTGAAAGGTAAGGTAGTTGCTGCGTTATCTGAATTAACAACTCTCACCCACAGTTGTAAGTAATGTTAGCCTGACTTCGAGAAATAAAGCTTTACAGTCCTGCCATCGATTGGCTGCACGCTAGCTAATCTTTAAAGATTTATCGCCATATCAACTCTATGCATGTCAACTCCCCAGCCATTGTGGAGATAAGTGATTTCTTTAGCATCAAATTGCGCGAAAAACGGGGCGGATAAATGACTCGCTGCAATATCAATTGCTACAGAACCTGCCTCTTGTGCATATTGTTTAATATATGCCATCAATTTTGTCCCCAGACCTTTTCCTTTCTCATTTGGGCACACCATGATCCAAGTAATTCGGCATCTATTTGACGTGTTAATCAATCGAATACCAAAGGCAGCAATGACAGTGTCATTGGATAGGACCACCTTATAGCTATCGGTTAAATTCATTAAATAATTTGAATACTCTTTGCGTTCATTTTCAGCAAAAAACTGCGGGCAGTTTTTATCAAAAAGCATTAAGCAGTTATCAAATCGTTCTTTGCTGTAGTCTGCAATTCTCATCGTTTAATACCAAGTGAAATAATGGTTTGAGCATTCGCTGATTATTCTGGCTATTATCCTGCTCTACAGCCGTTAGGCATTGGTACTTCAGGCATGGCTAAACAGGGGCGCTGTTTATCTTCATAGCCGATGTCAAATAGCATGCCTTGTGAAAGCTCGCCAGCCATTTTCTTTTCGGGCAAGTTAAGCACGAATAATGCTTGCTTGCCGGTAATTCCAAAAGGGTCTGTGCGTTCCTGCTTTATTCCTGCGAGTATCGTGCGATGATGATCGCCAAAATCAACGGATAACTTCATCAATTTATTTGATTTTTCAATTTCACAGACCTTAACAATCGTGCCCACTCTAATATCCAGTTTCGCGATATCGTCAAGTGTTATTAACGCTTTTACTGGTGCATGCTTCAATGGCGTTTCCTTATGTTAGCTATTTACTATTTTTTGCTTGCTTTGTTCTTTCTTCGCCAACCATATCAGCGGCAGTACGATCATTGCTGAGCCTAAATACATGGTGGGCTCTGGAGACTCATTAAACCATAGTATGCCAATGGCAATCGCACCGATTAACCCTGTGTACTCTGCTGCTGCAATTTTATTGGCTTCTATGTAGCGATAAACCCAAACACATATGCCGGCGTATGTGAGGATAAAAACGTTAGAACTGGTGGCAATGAATAATGATGGCCAGCTCCACGCTTGTCCTTCCCATAATACTAATGCCAGTGCCACGGGCGTGCCAACCAAGCTAGTCAGTAATAAGGTTTGAAAGACGTTATGGTGTGATGGCAGTTTTTTTACCAGTAAATTGTTTAATGCCATGGTTAATGCAACGATGAATGCGGCTAGTACAGCCCAGCTAAAATGTGAAGGTTTGACGATAATTAACACGCCAATAAACCCTAAGGCTGCAACCAATATTGATGAAAATGTCCCCTTTTCTTTAAAAAAGAGCATGGCTAACAGCAGCATTAATATTGGGGCAGTATAAAACAGGGCATTTACGGTAGCCAAAGGTAACGTGCTGAGTGCAATAACCATAAAAACAGCACCGAACAGCCAAATATGACCTCTGACAATATGCCATTTTAGTCCGGTAAAAAAATGCGTGTTTTTGCTAAAGATACAAAACGGAATTAACAGAACGATGGCGCTTAACTGGCGATACAGAATGAACTGATACACAGCGACATCTTTCGGTAAATTTTTAATTAACGCATCTGAAAGTACGGCGATGTTATTGCCAATAATCAGTAAAAGCATCGCTAATCCAATCGTTAACTTTGGCATGTTGAACTCCTACTAACAGCAAATGAAATAGCATTGATTAACGTCAAGATATAACAATAACTAGTATTATGTATAATGATTAAAATTTATTTAGTATGAGTAAAACTAATAGTGATGAGGCCGCCATTAAAAGCCATTCAGTGTTTTGACGCTGTAGCCCGATTAAATAGCTTTTCTAAAGCTGCAGAAGAGTTACATGTTACTCAAAGTGCGGTTAGTCATCAGGTAAAACAGCTGGAGGAATATTTAAACGCAAGTCTCTTTATTCGACAAGGTAGAACCTTCTCATTGTCGGACGTTGGTCAAACATATTATCAAGAAGTGAGCCATGCACTTGGCGCTATATCAAATGCTAGCAGGATGGTCAGAGAGGGGACATCTGGCAATATCCGCATGGCTTTATATAGCTCGTTAGCGGTAAAGTGGCTGATCCCTCGATTAGATGATTTTAGAAAACGATACCCGCATATTGAATTGACTGTGAACATGATAACCGACGATGTTGAATGTCATGATCGCATTGCAGATTGTTTTATTACGGTAAATCCCCCTCGTAAGGGCTATTTACATAAAGTTTTATATCAAGAAAAACTTATTCCAGTGTGCAGTCAACAACTATGGAAAACAATAAAAACGGCACCACTTCCTGAGGCGATGTGGCAACAAACTTTGCTTTCTGCTCAGTATTTTGGTGTGAATAAAGCGTTAAATACCGATTGGTTACGTTGGTGTGATTCCGCCGGTTTTACGTTACCACCAGAGACTAAGATTTGCCATTTCAGCCATGTGTTGTTAGCAAATGAAGCGGCTAAATATCATATGGGAATCATGCTAATGGATAGCATGTTATTAAGCATTGAAGATAAAGAAGCAGGCCTGGTTCAAGTGCATCAACACGCATTAATTACGGGGGATAATTATTATTTCGTTTATAAAAACAGTCAGGCCAATAACAGCGATATGAAGGTGTTAGAACAGTGGCTGATTGAACAATGCAAGAAATAACGGCGCACCGTTAAACGGTTTATGTGTCGTATTATCAGCGTATCTTGATCATCAGGATAAACTACCTAAATTGTGCATTTTATTTATGGTAAAAATGGCAATACCCGCTTTCTCACTGCATTTCGCTGGCGTTTTTTATATTCAGCATGTGAAGCTAAGCCTTCCCTGGACGCTAAGTAACTGTGCTGATCCATCAATTGAATTTCAAACGGAAAGTAAAAGCAAAGGTGCTTGCCATTAGGTTGGATGATTTTGATACGCTGGCGGCAAGTAATTTGTACTGAATGATAAGAGACTTCACTAAATGGATTCGTCGATGTACCTTGTTCAATGGTTGGATAAACAAGTGACTGCATTTTTTCTTTTATTTGCTCAACGGGCATACCCTGGTCAAAGCATTGATCTAACCATGTTAAATCAATTAAGGTATTGCGTGATCGTGAGGGTTTAATGTTGGCATAAGTCAGTATATGTTGAACTCTCAAAAAGGCTAATACATCAAGTACATCGGCACGAGAATGGGTAATAAATCGAATACCAATCCAGTCAAAAATATCTGCGGCGACATTTTCCGTTTTATGAAGTAACTTCATTGCGACAGAGCGGCGGGATTTAACGGTTCTAAATTCTACGTCAACTAAGGCAATATCTCCTAAAGAGCACTTGTCATTCTCTTTGACGATATGACCGTCAAAGCGCTGAAAAATCTGCTTGCGAATATCATCATGGTATAAATCATTCAGATAAGAATGACTATGAGTTAAGGTGTGCAACACTCGCAGAATTGCACCGCTCCACGGGGTGAGTTCTTTTTTGCCGTGGCCTGATGCATTTAAAATATATTGGATGACATTTTGCTGTTCTTTGAGCTCGGGTGGAATAACTTCCCCGTCTTTTAATAATTCCTGCTCAATTAATTCAATGGCTTCCTGGCGCAGCATTTCAATTTCTTCAAGATCTGCCGGGTCTTGAAGGTCGAAACCATAGCAAGTTAAGAATGCGTTGGCTTCTTGCTCTGTATGGATATGAATACGCTTCGCATCGATAAACGAGCGTCCTTCTAAGGCTGTACGAACCGAAGTGCTACGCCAAGGGTTGATATTCATAACATTGCTATAACGTTCAGCTGAACGCTTTAAGTCACCATAATATGAGTAGTTCTTTGTTAACTATAGTCGAATTTAGCTAACAGAGCCGAACTCTTAGATGAGATTCGACTATGCCCGCGAGAATGAATTACTTACTTAGCGCTTGGTAGCTGCATGGCAGCATATTCAGCTCTTTCGGGTGAGCAGAATATTGTGGTTAGTTTGGTAAACACTCATATCGGCTTAACTAATAGTCATAAATGTGTTCTATCTGATGATCATTAAGCCTCATTTCATTAAGCAGAGCAGCTAAATCTGACACTTTTACCATATAAATAATTCGTTTTTGTTTTTGTGATGAGACTACTTGAGAATCAAATAAATACTTTCCATAGCTTGGCTTAAACGGAGAATTTTTATCGGTAATAAAAGACACTGCTATTTTGTAATTGCCAGAAACATCAGTAAAGGCGACATCAAGAGCAGCAAGCTTTGGCATTATAGAAGTAAAGCCACCCCAACGAGGAACCGATAATAAATATTCTTTATCATGATTTGCTAAAATTTCGCCTGGAAATACTTGCTCAGGTTCTAAGTTTTTATCACTGTGTAACGTAAGATAGATTTTGCCATCACTTTCATCATAAGCGCTTTTCGCGGCAAATTTTATAACACCTGAGTATAATTCTTTAAATCCAAATTCAAGCGTGAAGAAAAGCTTTCGTTCAAGTTTGCGAATAAAGTTATCTTGAAAAAATTCAGGCTCAGTCCATATTTTTTTGAGCCAGTAAGCAAAATCAAATTCATACCATGCTTGATGAAATATTAGCTCGCTATAAGCGCTGTGGGCATCACGAATAATATTTTCTTCAGCAGTTACCGCATCGGCGGTCCAATGAGTAAAGCGGCCGATAGTATTCTCGTAAGCGCCTTTGTACATGTACTCGACTGTTGTTGAGATACCAATGACTTGTAACATAGTCATATACTCATCATTACTTGGGTACTGATTGTCACTGAGAGCAAGGGTTTTATCGTACAACTTCCAATACTCATCAATACTGGCAAAAAAAGGAAAATCACTTGGATTATTTTCTTCGCTAAGAAAGTTGCTATATTCCAGCGGGTTAAAGACTAAATACCATTCAGGAATAGTTAATAAGGTTTGGCCTTCGTTACGATAATATTGCGCTATCTTCGCCTGCTGTTGTTCAAACGGAGTTTTGTTTTTAGGGTAATGGGCTTGCCAAAGTTTATTGCGAAAGCGGTTATTAGGGTCAACCTTATTTTTTACAGCAAAATATTCTTCGGCACGGGGATAGGCTTTTTTGAATTGCGCCGTAGATGCATGAACTTGATAAGGTAAATAGTAGGCTCCACCTTCAGATATTACCGCATCGATGATTTCTTTACTCCACGCTTTAACTTTTTGTTGCGCAATTAAACTCGTCCCTTGTCGATAATAAACAACAAAAGCAAAAACTTCTTCGTTCGCCCATGCTAATAACGTTCCAGGGTCAGGCAGAGCATGACGGATAGAAACATTAATAATATTAACCTCATGCTTTTGGAATATCTGTTTCATCTTTTCAGCAAAGCGAGAAAAATTCGCTACCGGTACAAAGTATTCTCTCAGTGCGTCGGTATATTCTTTACGGTCGCTTGGCTCTAGCTCATTAACGTCATAACTTGCTTCATAGTTACGCCAATAGACGGCTTCTTGGGCATAATAAATGGGATCAAAAATAGTTTGTCTGACCCATTTACCTACATCATAGTCAGCGACAAACCCTGCAACTTTAGGCTGCCAGCCATATTCTTTATTTTTAGGGATCAAGCGCTCAGCTTCAGTCACTGGCTTGTCAGTTTTTAGCCAAGACACATTACGTATTGCTTCAAAATCTGGCGGATAAATATCAGCATTGTGAAAAACTACCGCTTTATTATCTCGAATATTGGTTTTGAAGTGCTCATAGTAATCTGCAAGCTTCATTGTTGAGGTGTGGCGTTCTACTTTTACATTAGGCACAAGCTTTAAGGTCGCTTCTGCAATGACACCAATACCACCATAACCGCCGATAGCTGCATAAAATAAATCTGCATTTTCGTGTGGCGAAGCATTCACAACCTTCCCATTAGCTAAAATGAGTTTTATTGAACTTACTGAGCGTACTAATGGCCCTTCGCCAATATATCTGCCATGAACGTTGACACTGAGCGAACCTCCAACCGTGAAATTGGCGTAAGTTTGCATTATCTTGATCGATAAATCGTAAGGGTCGATGAAAGTTTGTAAATCGCGCCAGGTTATGCCGGCTTGCACGGTAACGAGTTTTTGTTCTTTATCGAGTCTAATGACGTTATTAAAACTGCGCATATCAAAATGCAAGCTGTCGGGATAAGAGGTTTGTCCCCCTTGACTGTATCGACCACCACCGATAGATATAGGCCCTGTCGTTGATGCTATTTCAGACGCTATCTCATCAATACTTTCTGGTTTTACAATGCGTGCAACAGTGACGGGATTTAACTGAGTAATATCATTTATCGTTAATGTTTTAGCCGGTATATTTTTATATTGAACGCCTGAACTCCAGACAACTAATGTTGTTGCGATGGAGGTAAAAATGATAAAGGCAAGCATTCCCTTGCCAAGCTTTTTTAGAATTTTAACGGGGCGTTGCAACCACATAATGTGTCCATACAGTTTTGCTGATAGTTTTGTTATAGTGCCGTAACGTACTGAATTTCACAAGGACGAACATGATTCAATCTCGACGTAAGTTATTAAAAGCTATAGTAAGTATTTCAGCGCTGATGCCAACGTTGAAAGCTATTTCAATGTCTTCTTCCCTACACTTAGCGAGTGAATCAAACAGTAACTTTAAATTTATATATGGTAATTCAGCTTACAAAGATAATTTTTATCAATTCTTGGTCAATGTGTTTCACCTATATCCTGAGCTTGAGTTCCATCAACTTATTGATGCGATAACAAAACGCGCGAGCTCAGATCAACAAATCTATATCGAAGTGCAAAATAAGCTTAATGAAATCAGCTCATTTATTGCACCGTTAACTTATTCGATGCCGGCACTGAGTAAGCAAAAACAAATCATTGCCGATCAAACACAACAGTTATTGCACGATAAAAATCAATTCAGTGGTTATTTGGAAATAGGGAGTACAGGACGTTACTTAGACGCTTTAGAAGAACGTTTTACTATCGAAAATGATCGATATTTTGTTACCGATAAAGCGGCAACATATTCGCCTATCGATATGATTGATAGAGGGCAAATAATAAAAGCTGGATCTGATATTTTATTCAATAATTATCAACCTGCTCTGCATTCCATACCTAGAAATTCACTTGATTTAGTCACTGTTTATATTGGCTTTCATCATTGCCCTGTAGCATTAAGAGAAGAGTTTATTACTAATATTAGAGACACTATGAGTACCGGGGGATACTTAGTTGTGCGCGATCACGATGTTAACAATAAAAAAATGCATCATATTGTTGCGTTAGCCCATGATGTATTTAACTTAGGTACTATGGAGTCTTGGCAATATAACAACGCGGAATTACGTAATTTTTACGCTTTAGCTGAATTGGATGTATTGTTAAATAAATTGGGATTTAAGTCCGATGGTAAAAAGCTATTTCAACAGGGCGATCCGACGTTAAACGCCTTGATGGTATATCAAAAAGTTTAATATTTGTTACTAATAACTACGCAAATCAAACGCCACTTAATTCGCTCATTAACCACCTCATTGATATTGGCGGAAATAGTGACGCAGGAAATAACTTCTTGGTTAAAAGATAGCTTATCTGGTTAGTGATTTTTGCTAGAACTTTTAAGTTTATATATCACGTTGATGCTTTTTTTAATCTCTATGTATTGAGGAACAAAGATATTGGTTGAACGGGCTTGGCTGCTCATCATGGCATACGCTCTGGCTTCACTTTTGATCCCAAAGGTAGCAAAAAACGACGAGAAAGAGCCTGAGTCATTAAAGGCAAACACAGATCCTAGCTCAACTCCAAGGCCTGCTGCCATTTGTTCTGCTTTGAGTTTTGCTTTTTGTGCGGCATTTTTAATTAATTCAATTTCTATTTTTTCTCTTTGCGTAGAGCTAAATTGGCTTTCAATATTCTCAACATGGTTAATATCGAGTAATTCATTAGTTATCTCAGAATATTGGTTGAGATTATCAATGGTTACTTCGAATCTTTGGCTCAGTTCATACCCTAAAATAGCGAGATCGTTGTAGTCTTTATCTCGTGTACGTTTGGAGCGTTTGTTTATTTCAAAAGCGCTAATCTGCTTTGCTGATATGCCATTTTTAGTGAGCACAGCAACTACGTTATTTGATGTTTCATTAAGTAAGCTTGTTGCCTTGGTGGCTTCTTTATCAAAAGTAGTGACATAAAATCCAAGGGTAGCTTTATCCGGCGTCACTTTTTTTACACTTTCTCCAGTGACAGTAACAAAAGGGAAGTCAGGTAAATTTGAGGCAATACTATCTAGTGAAAGCATAGCTATTAATAAGGTTAGTAATATTCTCATTTTATTTTCCTTAAATATCGTTAATTTCTGATGGCTCAACTCTTTTCAGCTGTGAACTCAAATATAATTTCGTAGTTTTTCTTTATGTTTTCGCCTGGTGTGTATTTCCATTGAGCGAGTGCTTTTTTGGCTGAACGCTGTAATGCCCGGCTGACATTACTATTAATAATTTCGATGTTCCTGACATCACCTAAACGATCAATTTCATAACGCAACCTGATTGAACCCGATTGTTGCGCTCGTAAGGCGTTGTTTGAGAATTTAGGCATCACCTTATAAATAGGCTTGATAATAAATTCAGGCTCTTTCAAATGCGGGAGTTTGACAATTTGAATGGCGTTTAAATCGATATTCTCTACATTACTCGCTTGCGCACTATTTATTGCAGGTGCTAGCTTAGCTATCTCTGACTCTATAGTCGGAGTTCCAGGTTTAGGAGGTAACTCAGGTTTAATTACAATAACCTCATCATCAACTGGCTTTGGAGGTGCCTCTGCAATTTTGACCTGATGCGAGCTTGTTAACATTGGTTGTTGCGGCTCTGGGCTTTTCGCAAAATGCGTCATAATAGCCATGATACCAAATGACGCTACTCCTCCTAGTGTGAAGATCGAGAGTAATTTAATGAGCGAATATTTTTTATTATTCGAAGACTCAGCCAGAGTAATGTTGGGAGCAACTATGTGTGATTTTCGCTGCTGATAAAGTGCTGATAATTCTTTATCGAACGGTTCATTATTCATGATGGTTTCCTAACATTGCTTTTAAGTTTTTACGTGCATATCGCAAACGACTTTTTACGGTTTCAAAGTTTTCGTTGGTTAATTCGCATATTTCTAATATTGAAAACCCTTCCTGTTGGAATATAAATACTTCTCGCTGATAAAAGGGCAATTGCATAATAGCTAAATTAAACAATGCTAAACGATCAGTGCTTTCAAATTCCCGACTGAGTGAGCAACCCGTTAAATGGTGATCTTCGAGAGTTTGCCATTGCCATTTTTGTTGGCGTCTGAGTTCATCAATTAAGGTATTTCGGGCTATGGTATATAACCAACTTTTCACATTGGTATGTTGTTTGGTTGTTGATTGCACTTTCATCACTTTAAGCCAGGTTGCTTGCAGCGCATCTTCAGCTGTTTCCTTATCGGATAAGCTCATTAAATAGTGATAAATTGATATATTGAACTGTTCTACCAGCGCCACTAAATGACAGTTGTCGCCGGTAGATACGTAGTGCTCAAGCAACCTTTCAGGTGTGGTGGCAGTGTTTAACCAACCTTTTATCATTGAGGGTAGCTTCAAATGAATATCCTAAATCTGTTGTTCCATATTAAAATCTAATTGCACGGTAAAATTTTGTTGTTTTACGTGCTTACCATCAATTGACTTTGCGCGATATTTCCATTTTCTTAATGCTTGTTTTGCCGCTTTATCAAAAATACGCTTCGGCTCAGAATCTACCACTTTAACATTAATGACCTGACCTATCTCGCTAATATCAAATGTTAATTTTACCCAGCCTTGAATGCCATTTCTAAGGGCATCCATTGGATATTTAGGATTCACCCTGACAATGGGGCTGGCATCTTGATCTGGCTGAGCATTCATTGTCGCACTGTCTGTTATATTGTTAACAAGCTTTAAGTCATCAGGGGTGTAGGAAAATTCTGAATTAACTTCGGTTAACTCTGGGGTCACCTTGCTCAATTCCATAATTGGTGGTGGCTCAGGTGGTTGAAATGGCTTTCTAACAAAGGGCTTTGCTTTTGTTTCTTCCGGTAGTTGAACTATGTCAATGGTAATCGGAGGAGGTCCCTGGGTGATGCCAACCTGATCGCTACTGATCAAATGTGCCATAAAGGCAAATAAACCAAATGTGGTAATGCCTGCAATGCTAAATACAGATAATAGTTTTTTCATGGTGTTGCCTCGCATAATAAAGAAAATAAGGAGGTGTGATCACACAGCAAGTTATTGATTTAACGACTTGCTTATCAGTAAAACGAAGGAGGGAATAAAAAGGGGTTAAATAAATTTAAAAAAGCCAGATGAAAAATTTTCTGGCCCAGTTAATTAGACGATATTAACGTTAAAATTGCTATTTAATATCAAGATTTACCGTTGTTCCTAATACTTTTAGCGAGCATGGCGGAAGGCGATCATCATTTGATGAAATTGATCCCTACCGCTATGCACTGCTAAGTGTTATTTATTATTTTTAAAGCGCATAACAAAGCGGCTGGTATCGCGACCTGGGATGTCCCAGATCTTTTTAGTTTTGTCATCAGTGCTATTTTTTAATATATCCAACTCACCATCCAAGGTAAAACCAGCTGCCGTCATTTCATTTTTGACGAGCTGAGGGTCGATTCTATGTAATGTGCCGCCAACACTGGCGGGCGCACCAGCAATAGCTTCATGATCTATGATGCCAATGATACCACCAGGCTTTAAAAATTTGCGAAATTTCGCCAATACTTTGTTTACCTGAATTTTTTCAGCCTCACTAAATACATAGTAAAAGTCGTGATAACCCAAGGCGAGCATTATGGTGTCTAGGCTATTTTCTTCTAACGACAGATCATTTAACGAGATATCGATTCGTTCGGCATTTGTTAAACGCTTGCCATCAGCCAAACGTTCTGAAAGGGGTTGGCCATAATATTTCAAAAAATGTTTGTCGTTATGAATGATGACTTTACCCTGTTCGCCAACTACATTGGCTAATAATTCAGAGTAATAACCACTACCGGCGAGCACATCTAAAACTTCAGTGCCCGGTGCGATATTAAAAAAACGTAATACTTGTTCTGGTTGTCTTTTTTCGTCTTTAGCAATATCGGTGGCGGGTCTGTCTTTACTGGCAACTGCTGACTTAATTGCTTGTTCAGAGAAGTTATTTGCTTGTGCGCTTAACGTCACGGTAAGTCCGAACGCCAATACCAATGGGTTAAAAAGTGAAAATTTCATCATATTTCCTTATCTTTTGTTATTGTTAGCTTGTTGTTATCCAGTATATTCGACGAATTTGACCTCGGTGGGCACTTTGTCTTTATCGACGCGGGTTGAATGTAGCATTTGTATTTGCCAACCAGCTCCGTGCTTAACCAAAACGGCGCTTTCCAGCCAATACATGGTGCCTGATTTGCCATTGTTGGTGAATATTGCCTTATTCCAGTAACTGACCCAAGCACTGTCATCATGTAATTTGGTTGTAACCAGCTGAAAATAGTTTTTTCTAACCATGTTAGATGGCCGTATAACGCTAATCAGTTTATTAGCGTCCCAAATTTGTCCTACTTCCAACAATTGAAAATCATCAGTCATAAACGATTTGAGTTTGTCGTGATCAAAAGCTGAGGTCGCAGCAAAAAACTCCTGAATGGTATTAAATGGCTGGTTATTAGCGTAACTGGGTGAGATAAACATACAGCCGCACAGTAGTAGCATTAGTGTTATTTTTTGCATGGATAACATGTCCTTATTGATAGTTTTTTTATTGTTATGCTTGACCCTAGCATAAAAATTAATCGACCCCAAATAAAATACGAGAAAAGTCGTAATTAAGAGGGTTAATATTGAAATATTAGTCGGCTCATGACCAGATAATGCGTGATTTAGAGCGCATGATTGAACTAACTTATTAGAAGTATTAGTGATTTTTAGTGCAGCTGTTTAATGTAAGCTTTTATAAAAGCCGATGTGATAGGATTCTACTTTGAGGTGTTCTGTTGACAAGATTTGCAATTTTTTGTTCGGCTTAGCAGCATTAAACTGATTGATATAATGCTAAAAGCTATACTGGCAAATACTGGAGTAAGGTTACTATTTTCAGTGATATAGATAGCTGCTGATAGCATCAAAAAAAGTACTCCTGAAAATAAGCACAAATAAATTAATGTGACATTTTTCATTACTCACACTCCTTAGTTTCAATTAGAGGCTCTGGTTATGCGACCACAACTTATTTCACTGTATCGATAGCATAACCTTGATTGTGCTATTAGCAAATTATCGCCGATTAAACATTAGTGTTTTTGCCATTGACCAAGCGAAACGCCCACACTGCAAGTAGTGCTGGGATGATGCAGCCAATGCCAGATATCCACATTGGGATCAAGGTGTCATTGATAGAAATGGTCAGGTTGAAAATAATTCTCAGTAAATGGGCCAGTGCTACCAGTGCAAATAAGGTTCCCGATACCAAGTAATAACATTTACTGTTCATTTTTTGATTGTCCGATTGCTGGGCCATTTATTGGGTATAGCGTATTTTTGCATTAAAAGAGAATGTAGCCTGATGAATAAATGATGCTAAACTGAAGGCACTTTTATCATTATTAAGCCGAGATGTTGTTCAACTTAAATAAAGCCGTGAGCTTGTTATTTTCGTTAGCGTTAGTGGTAGCGTTGGCTTTTTTGGTGATGCTTAAAGAAGCAAAACCTTTATCTGAGTTTCAATCTACTCCGTTGGGCGTCAGTGAAATATCATCGCAATTTAAGTTGATTGATGCACAAGCAGTATTACTCAAGCTGCCTCAAGCGACTCGCTTTAATCACTTTCAGCAACTATCGACAAAGTATCTTTATGTTGTTGTTCTGGCTATTTTCTTTATCTCAGTAGTGAATTACCGTTTTTATCAAAAAATAATCTTGTTACCACCTTGGTATGTACGGCATCGATATTATGCTGGTTTTCGGCGTTTAGGTTGGAAAATCAGTAATTTGTTATATCAAAGAACATCCCTCTCGTATTAGTCATTGCTACTTCGACATTTATTATTCCGCTGTGTTAAGCATCAGTGGTCGGTTAGTAGTAGTTAAAATTAAGGTTAAATATGAAAAATATCATTAAATTTTTATTGATAGGGTTGTCTCTGAGCGCTGTTAATATTTACGCGCTTGCGCAAGGCAATGAAGACGGTACCCTTTCACAACAAAAAATATCTAAAATTATACATAAAACAATAGATGCGCTTGAGCATCACTACTTATTCCCTGAAAAAGCTCGTTTAGCAACAAAAGTGTTAACTTATCATTTATTATCGGGTGAATTTTACCAAACAAGTCAACCCGCAGAATTAGCAGAAAAACTTCGGGTATTGCTACGCCAGAGTACAGGCGATAATTACTTTGATGTGATTGAGCACAATTCGCGACTAGCAATCGATCAGCAAACCAATAAAGAACAAAGTAACGGATTACAATTTCGCACACTTCAAGCTGAGATATTATCTGGTAATATCGGCTATTTAAAGTTTGAGCGCTATTATTCCCTAGGGGTGGCAAAGCGAGATGTTGATAACGCTTTTCACTATTTATCTGATGTGCAAGCAATGATTATTGATTTGAGAACAGTCGACAGAGGAGCACTCCCATTAGCGCAATATCTTAGTAGTTTTTTTGTTGAACCAGGGACAAATTTAAGTGACATTGCTTATCAGCAGCAGACAAAAATGACACCATTATTGGCGATTGAACATAATGATTATGCTCGGTTTCGGCAAAACTTTCCTGTGTATATTCTTAATTCTGCATTTGTTGCCGGTGCATGGGAATTTTTTAGTTACACCCTAAAACATTTTGACAAGGCAGTGATCGTTGGAGAACAAACTATCGGTTTCGGATACCTAACCAAGCCGATAAAAGTCAGTGAATATTTTACTATCAGCATGCCTTGCGCCTTAACGCAGCATCCTGTGACTCATGCTAACTGGGAACAATTTGGGGTTACCCCTGATTTTAATGTCGATGCCGGTGCCAGCTTTGATGTCGCGTATAAGCTGGCTAAATCCTACTTAAATCAAGATTAGTATAATGATGCTGACGGCATTATTAGTGATTTTTAGTGCAGCTTTTGACATTTTTCTCGGTACAGTAATGATAATCTAAATAGTAATATTGCTGTTTTGGCAGCTGCTTTTTAGTCAGATAGTTATAGAGCAGTTCGGTGCCAAAGCGCCCCATTTCAAACGGTTTTTGTCCGATATTGGCGGTAGATAACCCCAATTTTAGTGCTTTTAGCTGAGTATCTTCAGTATCGGCAGAAACAAAGACAACATCATTTTTGTTTATTCGTGTCTTATATGGGGTTATTTGCTTAATATAATCTGGGCTGAATTGGGCAAAGCCTGCTACGGCTAAAAATATCAGCGGTTGCTGCTGTAAAATCATGGCTTTAAGTTGATGAACTGCCACTGAGCGTTTGCCTAAACTGAATAATGGACAGCGAGGGTGTTCATACCAACCATTTTGACCGTTAATTTTATCCGTTTTCTGGCCTGAAAGCGCAAAGCGAACTCCGGCAATGCGCTCGTTTAAGTTTGGTGTTGTTTGATGACCAGATTGTAAGCAAAGCATTTGTTTTTCATCGCTTTGGTATTGTTTGATAAATTCCCCTAATGCTCTGCCAAAATCGAAATTATTGGTACCAACATAGCTTAATCTATGCGTTTGATGTTCAGGCAGCAAATCGGAATCAAAGGTAATCACCGGAATGTTTTTTTGTGCTAACTCTGTTAATGCGCCATTAACTAAAATGGCAGAATCAGTAGTGGAAATCAGTAAGGCATCTATACCCTGTTTCATTAAGGCATTTACTTTAATCACTTGTGCGCGCACATCCTGATAATCATCTGGGCCATCATAAATGCAGTCTATCTCTTGGTGTGTTTTGGCGAAATGCAAACAGCCTTTATAAGATTGCTGATAGAAACTATCGTTTTTGGTTTTGCCAACAACGGCAACACGCCACTGGGCATGAGCTGTTGGGCTAAACCAGACTAGTAGCAATAGCTTTAACAAGACAATAGTAAATAGGTGATTGATCATAATTTTATGATAATACTTAGTTTGATGGTTCAAGCTAAGTTATTTGGGCCACGCTAATAGCTTGGGCGTTAAATGACCTTTATGTCAAGAAATCAATCGCTTTATATAGATCGATGGTGAACAGCTGAACTGGCTGATAAATGCTGTATTAAAGGCGCTTAAACTGCTATAGCCACAATCTCGGGCAATGTGTTTAATGCTTTTATTATCATTTAACAGCTTGATGGCGTGCATTAGCCGCACTTTTTGTCGCCATTGGCGAAAATTTTCACCGAGTTCGGCGGCAAATAATCGGCTCAGTGTTCGTTCTGAAGCGCCACAGGTATTGCCCCATTCATTTAAAGTCTTATTGTCTGCCGGATGGGTTAAAAGGTAATTACAAATTTTTATAAGCCTAGAGTCTTTAGGTTGGCTGATTAATATCGGTTCGTTTTTTGCCGCGGTTAATTCCAATGCGATCAAATTTGCTATCTGTGCGGCTCTACTACCAGTGGAGTAACACAGCGGTTCTTGTGCTAAGGCAATGATCAGTTCCCGCATCAGTCGGCTAACGGCAATCACTTTTAGCTTAATTTCTTTCTGATAGGCGGATGGCTCAATATAAAGAGTTTGCATGGTCACTTTGCTGAGCATCATGATTGAGTGTCGCGTTTTCGCCGGAATTAGTATCGCTTTGTTATTCGGTATCAACCAAATATCACTGGCAATTTTCAGTTGCATTAATCCTTGAGTAGCAAATAGCAGTTGATGCTTTCTATGGTGATGTTCCGCGACTTGACTATTGTTTGGGAACTTTTTTGTCATTAGCGCGTAATCTTGCTTTAGTTGTTGGTAATCAGCGGAGTGGGTACTTTTAGTCATCTGCTAGTAATTCGTCTGAATTTAGTTTGTTTTTGTCATGTTTTCGAAATCAAGTCAATTTAGAATAAATTGAACCTGTTGTCTTAGGAGTCGTTTCTTACTTGCAAACAGTTTTGACAGAAATTACACACAGAATGGCAAAATAATAACGGAGAAATTGTGAATAACATCAGTACTAAACTAATTCATCAAGGCCGTGAGCAGGCAACAGCTTCGTTTTCAGTAAATCCGCCCTTAGTTAGGGCATCAACTACTGTATTTCCTGATCTTGCATCCTATAAAGCGTCATATCAGGGGCTGGCATTTGAAACACCTCGTTATGGCCGCTCCGGCACTAGCACTGTGATGGAATTTCAGTCGGCGATGGCGGCTATCAGCAATGCTGAGTCCTGCATTGCGACCTCTTGTGGTTTAACCGCCTGCCTTTCTGTTCTTGCCGCGTATGCAAAACCGGGAAGACAGATATTAATTCAGCGTGATGTGTATGGCCCGGTAAAAGCATTCGCCGATAGTGAGCTTGCGCAGCTAGGAGTGGAGGTGGAATATTTTGCCAATGAGCAGGAATTAGACTCATTAATAGATAATCATACCAGCTTGATCTATACCGAGGTGCCAACCTCACTGACGATGAAATTAATTGATATCAAAAAAATCTCGGCAATTGCCAAATCCCATCAAGTGCCGCATGCCTGTGATGCTACCTGGGGAACGCCAGTGTTTTTTGATGCCCACAGATTCGGTATTAATCTGGCGATCCATGCGGCGACCAAATATATTAATGGTCATTCCGATGTATTATTGGGAGCGATTACCGGCAGCTATCAGGATCTGCAACTGGTGCGTGATTATTGTCAATTACATGGTAATTATGCTGCGCCAGATTCATGCTGGCTGGCGTTACGTGGACTGCGTACCTTAAGTGTTCGCTTAGCACGTCATCAGCAAAATGCGCTATATATCGCCAGCTGGCTAAAAGCACAACCTCAGGTGCAACAGTTATTATTTCCGGCACTACCTGAGAGCCCTGATTATCAATTGTGGCAACAGTTATTTAGCGGTGCGGCCGGGCCATTTTCGATAGAGTTAGTTCCATGTGACGATAAGCAGTTTGAACGCTTTATTAATAGCTTAACTCTGTTCGGCATAGGCACCAGCTGGGGTGGCTTTGAAAGCCTGATAATGCCGGCGGTGCCGCATCATTTGCGTGCTACAACGACACAAAAACATCAAAAACGCTTAGTACGTTTACATATAGGGTTAGAAGACAAGCAGGACTTATGTGATGATTTACAGCGTGCGTTTAAAACACTTGCGAAATAGCTAATGCTATAGTTCCAGCGATTATTAATAATGCTTTGAATTTAATTGATTTTTTAGCTAGTAAAAGATTAGCAACTGATTACAATAGCGCTTATTGTTTGTTGCTTGCCTTTTGCAAGCAACGATTTTAATTAATAAAGACTAGCAGATGAAAATGAGAAAATATTTTGGGTTATTGTTGCTATTGTTAACTCCAGTGAGCCAGGCAATTAATGCCGAGCGAGCTTGGAATGAGCTTATTAGCGTATTAAAAACAGATTATGCTTACCTTGATCGCCTGGATGAAGATTTTAGCCGTTTAACAGCCGATTTTCGTGCTCAGGCACTAAAGGCGACTTCAGAGCAGGAATTTATCGATCTGGCACAATCATTTTTGCGCAACTTTGCCGACCCTCATCTGAATCTGGGGCCTTATGACACTAATGATTACAGTGTCTATCCCACAGGCTCAGATATCTATGCTCAGTTAGTAGACGGAACAGCTGTAATTATCGATATTAAATCCGGTTCGGCAGCATTTGAGCAGGGGTTACGCCCGAAAACGGTGATTAGTGCTATCGATGGTTTAGCTATCGAGCAAGCGATTGAGCGCGTCGCGGGTAGAGTTAAAGATAAATTGACACCGCGCCAACAGAATTATGCCTTGAACATTGCACTTGGTGGTAAACGCTATCAAAAGCGAACTTTAACCGTTATTAATAATAACGAAGAACATCTGCTATCACTTGCTGCAAGTTATACCAGTATTAATCAGCTTAAAAATGGCCCTGCAGTGAGTTTTAAAGCAATAAATGGCATTGGCTATATTCGCTTTAATAATGGTTTAGGTAATGAAGAAACCGTTCGTCAGTTTCGTCAGGCATTGGCAAATATTAAGCAAAGTCATAGTTATATTATTGATTTGAGAAATACGCCAAGTGGTGGCAATACTGGCGTCGCAGAGCCGGTACTTTCTCACTTTGTTAGTAGTGAACAGGTTTACCAGCAATATCAACAACAAGCAGACTTGCCTTATCAACAGACGGTAATGAAGCAAGCTACTGTCAGTCCGCAAGTACCATTGATAACGAAGCCTTTTGTTGTACTCGCCGGACACTGGACTGGCAGCATGGGAGAAGGTATGACCATAGGTTTAGATGCGCTTGGTGCAAAAGCAGTGATCGGTGCTCCGATGGCGGATCTTTTAGGTGGTATTAAGCGGGTAGAATTAACTGAAAGCGGTGCCTGGTTGGAATTGGGATTCGAACGTTTGTATCATGTTAATGGCAGTTACCGAGAAGACTTTGTTCCTGAAATTAAATTAGCTGCTGCGGATACTGATGAACAAGGTCAAGACCCGGCCTTAATGTCTGCACTAAAATTACTTGGCAGTAGCAAGTAATGTTTAAATCCTGCTTGCTACTGAAGATTAGTGCACGACTTAACGTCAATGCACTAATCTCAGGTATAAAAGCATTTTTATTTCGCTGCAACATCAATGTTAGTAGTGATATCTATATTGCCACGGGTGGCGTTTGAATACGGACACACCTGATGAGCAGTATCTATAAGCTGCTCTGCCACTTGTTGTGTTAAACCCGGTAAACTAACATTTAAGTCAACTGCGATAGCAAATCCCGCTCCTTTAGGATTTTCACCTATACCAACAGTAGCTGTTACTGATAAATCATTAGGCAACGCCAGCTTTTGCTGTCCTGCAACAAACTTAATTGCACCAATAAAACATGCTGAGTAGCCTGCCGCAAATAATTGCTCTGGATTAGTACCGGCGCCGTCATTACCCCCTAATTCTTTCGGTGTACTAAGTGCGAGGTTTAATCTATTGTCAGTTGAAACTGAGCGCCCTTCGCGCCCGCCAGTTGAAGTCACTTGTGCTTGATAAATTCGGTTCATAATTATTTCTGCCATGTAAAATAAAAGTTGCGATAATAGTTATCGCGATAATTAAATTGTTCAAATAAAACCCAGATCGTCTGGGCTTTAAAATAATGTTATCGCGATAATCATTATTACACAAGTTTATTTTAACAAATTATCTTTCAATGAGAGTAACTGTTCTCTGAGTGAGATAATTTCGGCTTCAGCAATACCACAAGATTCAATAATACATTGATTGACTTTTCGGCCTTGTGCTTTAAGTGCTATCCCTTTATCGGTTAGCTCGATACTGAGTGTACGGTCATCTTCCAGTCCTCTGACCCGTTTAATTAAACCATCAGCTTCCATCCGTTTAATCACAGGGGTTAGTGAGCCGGATTTTTGCCCTAGCCTATCGGCAATACTCTTTAAGCTAATACCATCCTTTTCCCAAAGAATAAGCATCACTGTGTATTGCGGATAGGTTAATCCTAGCGGCGTTAGGTATTCCTTGTAGAGCTGAGTCATGGCCAAAGAAGTGGAATACAGGGCGAAACAGAGCTGATTATCCAGTAATAGGTATTTATCTTGTTGCTTTTTTTGAGACATAGAAGCGCGATAATAGTTATTGTGATATCCATATCATACGTGGTTTCACCGTTAATCGCTAATTTAACCAGCCATTGCGCTTGAGGATTTTTGCCGTACGTTGTGCCAACGTAGTTAACTCCGCCAGATCTGCCAGGCTTGGTTGTTGAACGTCAAGGTTTGCCTGCCAGTAGCTGAGTTGGTCATCAAGCATTTCGATCATTTTTTTTGAGCAGCCTAAACAACTACCATGACAAAGCTGGGCTTCGGTTAAGTGCAACGGTAGTTCTTGTTGGATCTGAGTGATCAGTTGTCGCATTACGATCGCTACGTTAGGTTTTGCCATCTTGTTGTAAAGCTCATTGATTGCCATCATTGAATAAAGATAATTTAATAAATTTACGCTTTGGCGGTTTTGACCTGTCGCAAATAAAAAAGCAATTGGCCTGACAAATGTCAGTTATTTTCTACACTTTGGAGAGGGAACTTATTTATAGGAGGCAAAATGCAGGTCAATATCGAGCGGCTTAAAGAAACCTTATTCACTCTTTCAAATTTTGGTTATAACGAAGCAGACAAAGGTATTTATCGTCCTGGTTTTAGTGAAGCAGATATGGCAGCTCGGCGTTGGTTAATGGCGTTAGCTGAAAGTGAGGGCTTTAACGCACATATGGACGGAGCGGGTAATGTGCTGATTCGCTTTGGTCCTGACGATCAACCGGCGGTGGCTATTGGATCTCATTTAGATTCTGTCCCTGCTGGTGGTATGTTTGACGGCTCATTAGGCGTTATTGCCGGTCTGGAATGTTTACGGGTATTTAAAGAAAATGATGTCGAGTTAAAATATCCGATATGCGTTATTGCCACGTCAGAAGAAGAAGGCCGTTTTGGTGGTATGTTTGGTGCTCAGGCGTTAACTGGAAAATTAACCTTACATGACATCTATACCATGCATGATGCTGACGGCTATCCGCTGGCAGAAGCGATGCAACACTGTGATTTAGATCCGATGCAAGCATTAAGTGCAGCATTAAACCCCGAAGATTTAAAATGCTTTATTGAATTACATATTGAACAAGGCCCAGTACTGGATCAAAAGGGAATTCAACTTGGCGTAGTTGAGGGGATTTCTGGCGTCTTTAAATGGATAGTAAAGCTGCTCGGCAAAGCGGATCACGCCGGCACGGCACCAATGGAGATGCGCAGCGATGCTTTTATGGGGCTGGCCGATTTTGCTCATGAAATTAACCGTATTATAGACGAAGATGGCACAGAATATAGCCGTATTACCGTTGGTAAAGCTGAGCTAAAACCAGGTTTTGCTCATACCATTGCCGGTGAAGTGGATTTTACTTTAGTGGTTAGAGATATGAGTCAGGAAGTGATGGAAGCTTTGAGTCTGGCTTGCCGTAAAACACTGTCAGCAATAGCCAGACGCCATAAATTAATGTTTGAATACGAACAGGTTAGCTGGCTGGAACCACAACATTGTAGCGCGCCGTTAGTTGATTTTATCGACCAACAGGCACAGCAGATGGAACTAAACTACCAGCGCATGCCAAGTGGCGCCGGACATGATTGTCAGTTCTTTACCAGCATTACTGAAACCGGGCTGATTTTTATTCCCTCGGTTAATGGTGTCAGCCATGCACCAGACGAATGGTCACACTGGCACGATGTTGAAGCCGGAGCAAACTTATTATTACGCTGTGTTGAGCAAAAAGCCCGCACTAAGCTATAGTTTTTTACTTAGCCAGGACTCTATTTCACTAAAGTCGGTTTGTGCGCCATTAAAGTAGCGCATTAGCAGTGTACCCATTAGCAGACATAATACGGGTTGGTTATCTTCTTGGCTGACAAATTGCGCAATCAGTTTTTCATATCGTTGATTAGCCAGACACATACTGTCATCTTCGGCAATATCTTGTGGTGAACGGCCACGTAAGTAATCAAAAAGCAGTGACATTTCACCGGGGAATGTCGGTTCTATTTCTTTGATAATCTGCATTAATTGCTGAAGTTTGCCATTACTGCTATTTGCTACCGCTAACTCGTTGTCCGGCATATCAAATTGAGTGATTAAATCGGTACAGGCATGGAACAACGCCTTTTTGGTCGGAAAATAATGGTAGAGCGCACTTTTGGAAATCCCTAACTCGTCGGCAATTTTTCGCATTCCCAAGCCGCTATAACCATATTGAGAAAATAGCGGAATGGCATTTTGTGCAAGCTCGATACGGTAAGCGTCGTGATCAATTTTTTTGGGCATAAAGGTATTAAATAATTTCGTCCGATTGGACTAAATTATATTGACAAGTTTGCAATGATGCTATTAGTATTTATTTAGACCGGTCGGTCTAAATAAATATACCGAGGAGTTGCGATCGATGAATTATGCGAAATCTACTATCTACGTTTTAATACTGGCTATTATCACGTTAGCCTGGATGGTGCCTGGCGGTCCGGTTGAAACGCGGGATTTCTCCCATCTTGCCCCGGAAGTTGCTTGGTCGTTTAATATTTTTTTAACTAGTTTGATGCTGGTAGCAATTGCTCTGGTGTATTTTATGTTTAAAAAACAGCGCTGGGCTTATCAGTTAACTGGTGTTGTAGGTTTAGCCTTTTTCTTAGTGTTCTTATTGGATTTAGCTAAAATATTTCCAGTATCGCCAGATCCAATGTCGACGTTATTATTTGTCTTGGAGATCGCTGGTGTAGTGTTTGGGCTGTTGTTGAGTTGGTTGTCTTATCAAGCTATTCGATTGAGCGAACAAACGTTTTGGGTTAGCACTATCACTATCCCAAACAGTTTATTATTCATTGGGATCGGCATGCTAATTTTTGGTGCTTTTGTTGTATATTTTGCTACTGCATCTACTCTACGTTTTTAGCGATTAGCATTGAGCAGCGACTATAAGTTATTTTCTATCATGGTTTTTATCTTTTCTGCTTTCTCAAAATGATCGAGCTGATGAGTTTGTATCCACCAGGTTGCAGCTTCCATTAGTAATTCTGGCTCGGTATTTTTATTGGCGAAAAAAGCATAAAAAGAGATGCCAACATTATTACCCTTAGTGGCGATTTTCTTTTCGCATGTTGCTATGATTTTGTTTCTTAAGCTTGCTCGCATATCTATTCCATATAAAAAAGGCTGAGGTTTTAAACGCAGTTAGTACGGTTAAAACTCAGCAATTTTGTCACAGTGGGTGGCAGAATAGAAAACTAATTTGCTAGCCGTTATTTCTTCGCTACTATTTTTTAGCCAGTATTACGCATACCTGTTGCTATCCCGGTCATGCTGACCATCAGTAATTGTTCGCATAGCGGATGTTCCGGCTGTTTTCTTAGGCGCTTTAACGCTTCTATTTGCAGTAAATGCAGTGGCAGCAAATAAGGGCGACGTAATTGGAATGAAGCTAAGTTCCATTGATCGCTTTCCAAGGTTTCACTTTGTTCCAGTAACGCCAGAATTGTTGCCTTATCAGCGCTTAGCTGTGTTCTTAATTGTTCACCTAATGGCTGTAATTTAGGCTCAACCAGGTGTTGATCGTAGAGTTTGGAAATATCGGTATCTGATTTTAGATAAACCATTTCAGTGAGCGATATTCGTGCCCTAAAATATGGCCAATTGCTGAGCATATCTTTAATTGTTGCTTGATGCTGTTGGGTAAACTCTGCGATTGCCTGACCAAAACCGAGCCAGCTTGGTACTACCAATCGGTTTTGGCTCCAGGCAAATATCCACGGGATCGCTCTTAAGGACTCAATACCACCATCTGATTTACGCTTACTCGGTCTGGATCCCAGTGGTAATGACGAAAGTTCTTGCTCTGGGGTTGCTTGACGGAAGTAGGTGACAAAGTCTTCCTGCTCACAAACATAGTCGCGATAGATTTCACAACCACGCTGCGCCATTTTATCCATCAGCTCACGCCAGTCTTTTTTCGGTGCTGGCTGTGGTTTCACTAAGCTGGCTAAAATCGCGCTGGCATATAAATGTAAGCTGCGTACTGCCAGGTTGGGTAAACCAAATTTATAGCGAATAGTTTCCCCTTGTTCGGTTACTCGTAAGCCACCTTCTAATGTGCCTGGTGGTTGTGAGGCAATTGCAGCATGAGCTGGACCGCCACCACGTCCAATTGTACCGCCACGGCCATGAAATAATTTAAGCGTGACCTGATGGCGTTTCGCTACTGCCACTAATGATTCTTGTGCTTGATATTGTGCCCAAGCGGCGGCTAACACGCCGGCATCTTTTGCGGAATCGCTATAGCCGATCATTACATGTTGGGCGTTATTGGTGCGCTTGGCATATTCACTGTCCGATAAAAGAACGTCGATTACCTGAGCGGCATTATTTAAATCATCTAAGGTTTCAAATAGTGGCGCTATCGGCATATCCCAGCTAACACCGGTCGCTTTCATTAGTAAATTTACTGCCAGCACGTCACTTTGGTGGCTGGCCATAGAGATCACATAAATACCTAATACTTCCTTGGGTTGCTCAGCAATGAACTTAAAGGTATCTAATACTTCTTGGGTTTGTTCGCTCCAGTGAACGTCAGGTAGGAGTGGCCTCGGGTTATTGATTTCCTGCTGTAAAAACTGACAACGTTGCTGTTCACTCCAGGATAAGTAATCTCCTAAGTTCAATGCGCTGACAATTTCAGCGATCGCCTGATCGTGAAACTCACTGTGTTGACGAACATCGAGTTTGACTAACGAAATGCCAAAACAATGTACTTTACGAATGACATCCAGTAATAAGGAATTGGCGCTACGGGTTAAACCAGCGGCTAACAGGCTTTCACGACAGCGGTATAATGGCTGCAATAATTCTTCAGGACTGGCGATAACGCCATGGGTTTTATTATTTTTAAGCAGTACGATACTGTGTTCAAGCTTAGCGATAGTTTGTTTTAATAAGTTGCGATAGGGCCCAATATTATTACTATCTGCCTGAATAAGACCGTCACTTGCCTTATTCATTGATAACTCAAGGTAGAGATTTTGAAAATCTTCGAGATAAAGCTCCGCAGCCATTAAACGTGCCTGAATAATTGCCTGTCTACTGAGTTTGGCGGTGACAAATGGGTTTCCATCACGGTCACCAGCCATCCAGCTCGCCATGGTAATAGGTCTGGCATCTAACGGTAGTGTTTGTCCGCTAACTTGTTGACATAAATCATCGAGTTCTCTAACAAAAGTTGGCACCGCGTGCCAGAGACTGTTACTGATGGCATTTAAGCCCCAGCGAGATTCATCTAATGGCGTTGGTCGTTGCTGACGTATTTCATTGGTGTTCCAGGCTTGCTCAATGAGTTCTTCGATACGACCATTCAGTTCAGCCCCAGTTGTTGTCAGTTGTTCGGCAATTTCATGGTATTTATGAATAAAGGTACGTCTATTAACTTCGGTTGGATGCGCAGTGAGTACTAACTCAATATGTAGTTTGTTAATGGCAGCAAGAAATGCCTGTGCATCGACATCGCCTATTTTTTCTTTTAATGATTCCAGCGGATGAGGTAAATCCAGCTCAGCTAGTCCTTGCTCACTGGTGGTATGCTGTTGTTCCGCGACATTGGCTAAGTTTAAGAATTGGCTGAATGCGCGGGCGTAAATTAATAGTTTTTGCTCGTCGCATGACTGAAACAGAGTTTTTAATTCTTCAATGGCGAAATCATCGTTGGCGATCCCGTCTTTCGCCAAGAGTCGAACACGTTCAATATTGTCTAACCACTGTTGGTCGGTTTCATTGGCGATGGTTTGCCCTAACACGGTACCTAATGCACGGATGTTCTGTGAAATTGTCTCTAACATAGCAGGTCTCATTTCGCTGTAATCAATTAAACGATTTTTATCTTAGAAGTGATTTATAATAGAATCTAATATATATTTTTAATGAAAGTCATAGATAAAATTCTATATATGGGTGTAAAACAGCCAACAATTAGGCAGTTACAGTTGATTCAGGCATTGGCTCGCTATCGTAGTTTGTCGGTTGTCGCGGAAAAATTATTTATTTCTCAGCCATCGGTATCGATTCAGCTCAAGAATTTAAGTGAATTAATCGGATTACCCGTCTACCAAATACAGGGCCGTATGGTTGAGTTAACCGATGCCGGTTATGCCATTTTACGCAGTGCAAATCAGATCTTTCAGGCATTAGATAATCTGCAAACCGATATTGATAATTTACAGGGGGTAGTGACTGGTACTTTATCTATTTCTGTTGTCACCACAGCGCAGTATTTTCTGCCGCTATTATTGGCGGCATTTAACAAGCGTTATCCGCAGGTGGACGTTAAATTGGAAATTGGAAATCGCGACATGGTCTATGCGCGTCTGCGGGAGCATCAAGATGACTTTTATTTGTTCAGCCAGATCCCCGAAGATGTCGAAGTGGTTGAAACGCCATTTCTGACCAATGAACTGGTCGTTGTGGTGCCAGAACGTCATGAATTAACCTTATTACCGAGTGTTAGCCTCGCGCGTTTAAGCCATTACCCTTTTATTTTGCGTGAACCGGGTTCAGGTACGCGTGAAGTAACACTGAAGTTATTTCAGCAACATGGATTTAACCTGCGAGAAAAAATGACTATTGCCAGCAGTGAAGCGATAAAACAGGCTGTTGCCGCCGGGCTAGGTATCTCGGTATTAAGTCGTTTCAGTTTGGATTTTGGTATTCTTCCCGGGGTGAAAGTGCTTGAGGTCGAACACTTTCCTGTGCGCAGCCAATGGCGCTTAGTACAAAATGCCAATCGAAAACCCAGTTTATTAGCCCAGGCATTTCAACAATTTATGCTGGAAAACGGTGGTGAGATATTGCTAAATGCCGTGCGTAAGTAGGGATTTCCCTGTTTTTTGACCGATTTTCATTAACTTTTCGATAAAAATCGCATTTTATCTAAGCTAATGCTAACGTTTATTAACAGCAGTTATTAGTAGTGAAGCGAATTGGATCGTGGCCATACCTGAATTACCGAATTACCATGCACTGGCGATGTTGTTTATTACCGTGCTGGCATTATATATTTTTCGTCGCGATGATATTCCGCTCGAAACCTCGTCATTAGCGGTATTAGTGATCCTGTGTCTGATCTTCACCGTTTTTCCGTTTGATATTGCTGGCAAGCATTTAGAGCCCTCATCGTTATTTTTTGGTTTCGGCCATGAAGCACTAGTGACGGTTTGTGCCTTAATGATTATTGGTCACGCGTTAGTACGTACCGGGGCGTTAGTGCCTGTTGGTCGCTCACTCGCTAAATTATGGAAAATCAGCCCAACACTTTCGTTATTAATTACCTTGATCATTGCTGGTACCTTAAGTGCGTTCGTTAATAACACGCCAATCGTGGTTTTGCTGTTGCCTATTTTGACCAGTGTTGCAATCCGCACTCATACCGATACCTCTCCTATGTTATTACCTATGGGGTTAGCTACTTTAGTTGGCGGCATGACCACGACTATTGGTACTTCCACTAATTTACTGGTGGTCAGTGTTGCCAGTGACATGGGGTTGCCACGAATGGGGATGTTTGATTTTAGTTTGCCAGCGATAATTGCTGCCAGCGTTGCGATTATTTATTTGTGGTTAGTTGCTCCTAAACTATTACCGCCGCGATCTGGGTCTTTACCTGATACTTCGCCTCGCTTATTCAGTGCTTATCTTAATATTAATGAAGACAGTTCTGCTAATGGCAAGAAAGTTTCAGAAATATTAAAAATGACAGATGATCAAATGACCATTGAGTCGATTCAGCGTAGCCCTGATTATCGTAACATTATGCCGTTACCAGATACGGTGTTAAGAGAAGGAGACCGTCTGCATATTAAGGATAATCCGGAACAGTTAAAGGAATTTGAATCGGTATTACAAGCAACCTTGTTTTCAGGTGCTCATAAAGTCGATGACGATCATCCATTAAATGCGGAAAAACAGAAATTAGCGGAAATCGTGGTGATTCAGGCGTCTGAATTAGTAGGGCGTACCTTGCGAGATGTCCAGTTTGCCAAGCGTTATGGTATTTCGGTACTGGCATTACATCGTGACGGTAAAGCGATGGAAATTGGTCGCCGTAGTATAGGTAATGTTGTGATTCATACCGGAGATGTTTTGTTAGTGCAGGGGGATGCCGAACAGGTAGCAGTACTGAAAGAAACTCAGGGAGTTTTGGTCATTGATGGCGCATCTGACTTACCTTATTCACAAAAGGCACCGATGGCGTTAGTGGTATTATTTTTCGTTATTGGTATCGCAGCTGTAGGGATTTTGCCAATTGCCATCAGTTCGATTTGTGGCATCTTAGTATTACTGATCACTAAATGCTTGGACTGGAGTGAAGTTTCAGCAGCGTTAAACAGTCAGGTGGTGCTAATTGTCGTTGCGTCGTTGGCGCTGGGTTCTGCGATGATGCAAACCGGCGGCGCGGAATATATTGCGCAACTTTTCGTTGCATTGGCCTTTGATTTACCGCCGGGTGGTATTATTGCGGCGTTAATGTTGATGCTGGCGGTGTTAACTAATATCGTTTCCAATAATGCCGCAGCGGTTATCGGTACGCCGATCGCCATTTCGGTAGCAACCCAATTACAACTCCCGGTGCAGCCGTTTATTTTAGCCGTTTTATTTGGTGCAAATTTAAGTTATGCCACCCCTATGGCTTATAAAACCAATATCTTGGTGATGAACGCCGGTGGTTATCAGTTCTCTGATTTTATTAGAGTTGGTTTGCCATTGATTGTATTAATGTGGATCTCGCTATCTTTTTTATTAAGTTGGCTGTATTTATAACTCGAGCATGTCATTTAACTGTTGCGCGAGAAAATCCATCATTAGACGAATTTTTCGGTTGTGCTGAACATCGGCATGACAGACGAGCCAAAATTCAAGGCTGGGTATTTTGAGGTCAGGCAAAATGATTTGTAGTTCCGGCCAGCGTTGTAATAAATAACTATGAGTAATAGTGATACCAGCGCCCTGACGAGCGAGTTCAATTTGCAACGGCAGGAAGTCGGTTTTAAAGATAAAGTTTTTATCAGCTAACGGCCACTGTAATGCTTTGAGCGCATTAACAAATACAATGTCGCGATCAAAACCAATTAATTTATGCTGCTCTAGTGACTTGAGTGTTTTTGGGACAGGAAATTTCTTAAAATATTCGCTACTGGCGACGGCGTTAAGCTGGATATCTTTGAGGCGTCTGGCAATAAGATCTGGCTGGCTTGGTCTGAACATTCGCAACGCGATATCAGCATCTCGTTTATGCAAACTGGTCGCTTGGTTTGAGATATTTATTTCCACCTGAATCTCAGGGTATAGCCGATTAAATTGCGCTATGATTGACGGCAAATAATACAAGCCGAGCACTTCATTTGCTGTTATCCGAATACTGCCTGTCAGCGATAGGCTATCGCCAGAAGCTATTCTGTTAAATTGTTCAGACGCCTGGTTCATCAGTTGTGAACTTTCCAGTAACCGTTGCCCTGCTTCAGTTATTTTTAACCCTTGGGTGCTACGATCAAACAAAGTGACGGTCATTTGTTGCTCTAACCGTGCTAATTGTCGGCTTAGCGTTGGCTGTGATGTACCCAGTTCACGGGCGGCTTTTGATAGACTACCGAACTTGGCTAATGTGTAAAATATTTGAATTAAATCCCAAGGCAACCGTGGCATATTGATTTCTTATGTTTTTAGATTAATTTTGTACTGTTATTCAAATATGAATAACGATGGTAAAATATTAGCTGTTCGTAAATAAAAAATAAACCAATAAACTAATTGGCAACTATATTGTTACTGGCATGTTCTGGCAGTAAACAGGTTTATCAAGGAGTCAATTATGTTCGTTGGTCATTATGCGGTCAGTTTAGCGTTAAAGTCGGTGGAGAAAAAAGCGTCGCTAGGCCTGTTATTTATTGCGGTACAGTTTCTCGACATTGTTTTCTTTCCACTCACTTTATTGGGAGTAGAAAAGTTTCGCTTGGTAGAAAATTTTACCGAATCCAGTCATTTTGAACTGCTATATATGCCGTTCAGTCATAGCTTGTTCGCTGTAATTTTATGGACGATAGCAATATTTGTCTTAATAAGATATTTACTGGTTTACAAATCAGGCAAGCATTTTAAAGTTGCTGCTGTGCTAGCTTTAGCCGTGTTTTCCCACTGGTGGTTAGATCTCATTGTCCATACGCCGGATTTACCATTGACATTTGCTGATGCTAATAAGTATGGATTTGGCTTATGGCAGCATGCGTTTGCGACCTATTTGTTAGAAGCTGTGTTACTGATATTTGGGTTGTTCTTTTATATGAAAAGCACTGCTAACATTGAACCCACGTCTGGAGTACTTGCGAAATATGGTATGCCGATATTTGTTGTACTACTACTTGCTATAAATGTCATTAACATTTTTGGTCCGTTATCAGCGCAAGACACCAATCAAAGCATGGCCGTATCTGCACTCGCTGCTTATTTTATACTTGCCGTTATTGCCTGGTGGGTAGATCGTAAGCGGCAAAGGCGATAATTTGTCATAAGTCGTGAGTAACGCAGTTAGCCTTATTGCTGATATACCAATAGGCAATAAGGCCATGCTACGATTAACTGTGTTTTAACGATTAACCTACTTAGTCTCATTCCAAGGTTTAAGTGGAATATTGATTTGGCTGTCGTTATACCATTTGATAATTAATGGCTCGCCAGCATCGGCAATACTTTCATTATTAACCTCTTTCCCTGAGCCCATATTAACTTGGGCCTGATGGTTTTTATTAACGTTTAATACGATAGCTAAGCGGCTGCCTTTTTTAAGCAACTTGGCGGTCATTCTTGCATCGATAATTGGTACTGTGGTCTTTTTCTGTGGCACTAATAAGGTACGTTTACTACTGTCGTTAGCGTAACTTGCCCGGCTGAGATAATGAGTGAGGTAAAATGCCTTGCCAGACGGGTCGATTTCGTAAAAGTTATAACCAATATCAACGTCTTTTTTGTTAATTTCGATGGAAAAATGCCCTGTGATTGCTCCGGCTAATTCTTGTGTTTCAGTCAGTGGTGCCGTGATAAATACCAAGCCATTGGGGTCATTCAACTGATCCTGAATGATTGGCCAGGGCAATAGATTGTGCTCTGTGGTTCTGTCAGTTAAATCTATGGTTTGTTTAAGATATGCCAGTTGCTGTTCTGGGGAAGTTTGCAAAGCATAATTTGATTCTTGGTTTTTCGTCGTTGATAAGTAAAACTTTGTCGCTTGCTGATTAAGCATGGCAAATGACGAGCTATGACGCCATTGATTGCTACCCATTAATTGATAATTAACTTTATCTTGCAATAGCTTAGGTTTAGCTGTGTGGTATAACAGATGATCAAACCAGCCAAACACTATTTCTTCAGTATCTTTTTCCAGTGCGACAGCATCTAGCGGATAATTACCGAGGTGAGATCTCGGCTTATTTTGAGCACTCCAGTGATCATAGGGGCCGATTAATAAAGTATGGTTAGCGTTTTGATTATAGCGATAATGACGTTTTAAATAATCGATTGCCGAGACTTGACCACCATCAAAATATCCTGTGATGGTAAGCACAGGGATATTAATATTGGCGTATTCTGCTTTGACTGGCACCATTGCCTGATAGTAATCGTCAAAGCTTGGGTGTTGTAACCATTTTTGAAACCAAGGATTAGCCTGACCAGCCAATTTATCAATATCGCTAATTGCTTTGCCGCTGGTAAAAAAATCAGTAAGTAATTGGTTACTTTTTTGCCAATTGGTGTACACGCTGTTATCTACAGTATTGTTGTTAGTGACATGAAATGCCCATTGATAGTTAGCTGTCAGCACTATGTTGTTTTCATACGGTAAGCCAGTGATCAAGCTTGCTGCTGTATATGGTGCAATTGCGATTAACGCTGGGTGCATATGTTTTGCAGCGGCCCATTGAGTAAAACCGTTATAACTACCACCATACATCATGACCTTACCATTACTCCAAGCCTGCTTACTGACCCAGTCAATGGCACTAGTAGCGTCTTCCCCTTCGTGCTCCCAAGGTACTATGGTGTTTGAGCTCGAACGCTTACCTCGAGAATTAACCACTACACCGATATAACCATGCGCTGCTGCGTGTGTGGCAGTTCTGGTATGAGATTTTTCATCGGCATAGATAGTAAATTGCATCGCGGCTGTTTGTTTACCGTGTTGGTTTTTCTTTCTGACGATGGTGGCTGCCAGTTCGACCCCATCAGGTGTGGTAATTAATATTTCAGGTTCAATGTGATAACGTTTTTGATTTTCTTGAGCGATTAACTTGTTACTCATTGGTAATACATTTGCCAACACTCGATAAAGGTGACTATTGACAATGAGTGCGATGGCCTGATCTTTCGTTAATGTGGGCAATGTTTGATATCGTTTAAAAATATTAAAGGCATAATCCTGTGCCCCCGGTAAAGACCAACCTAAGGCGGCTTCTAATTGATACAGAGATTCATCATTCATCGCTACTAATGACTTTGATAACGTATCGGTTAACAGTGTACTAAAAGACGAGTGATTGTTTTGCTTAAGCAAGGTTTCACTATGTAACCGATAATGTGAATAGCTAATAGCATTGGGGTGCTCAGCGATTGTCGTTAGTAATTCTTGATGACGATTTAAGATCGATAATAACGCGACTTTGTCGAACATTTCCTGCTGGTTGATCTCTACAGTGGATAGCTGATTGGCAAGGATGAATAGTTGTTGATGAAAACTATGCTGTGTTAACAGCGTCAGTGCATCCTTACTGGTAGTTATATTGGCGGCTACTAAGGCTGCTGGCGTTTTGAATGTATGCTTAGTTTCTGTTGCTTGGCTATTTACTGTGAATAGCAAATAGAGGCAGATAAATAAAACGTCGTGCCATTTGGCTCTGAATGAAACGTCGTGATTGGTCATTATTTTCCTCGTTAAAGTTTAGCTGTGGCTAATGGCGGTAGATGCTATGATTTCAAACGAGTGATGTCGTGAAATCATTGGGATTTGTTGTGACTTTTGATGACCAAAGTATGGTTTTATGATATTTTACAGGTAGTTAACTTGTTTTTTGGTTTTTGTTTCTGAACAATTTTTTTAGGCATCCTAATGCGTTGGCAAATAGCAGAGTATATTTTTTGTGATCAGCAACAAAACTTAGTATCCGAACACGGTGTACAGCAGCTGGAACCTATGATGGTGGAATTGCTGAGCTATTTTTGTCAGCATCCAGATCAAATTGTCAGTAAAGATCAGCTAATTGAACAAGTATGGCTCGGGCGCATTGTTACTGATAATGCGGTAAGCCGACTGGTTACTAAACTGAGAAAAGTATTTGATGATGACGCCCGTCAGCCGACGTTTATCGCAACATTTCCGAAAAAAGGTTATAAATTTATTGCACCAGTGGGTCGGCTTACTGATAAAAAAGCGCTGGCAGTACAAGAGAATCGTTTAGCTGAAAGTGAGAGTCAATTTGAGCCTAATGATGTCTCGTCAGAGTTACTACACTCACAAGCAAGTGAGTTAACTGCTGCTCCGGGTTTAATGGCGCAGACTAAATTGATAACTGTGCTATTTGTCGCTGCTATTGTTTTGTTCGGATTGTGGTGGCAGTTGTTAAGACACTCAACCCAAGTGCCTGCTAATTATGCCAAATTGATCACTTCAGACGCCGGTGATGAAATGTTCCCAGCATTTTCTCCTGATGGTACTCGCCTTGCCTATATGTTAATGAAAGCGGACGGGATTCATCTGATGGTTAAAAATATCCAGGATGAAAGTGTTGTTGAAATTGAACATGGTAAAGGCGTAGGAGTTGGGCCAGCCGATTGGAGTGACGATGGTAAACAAATTGTCTATTTAGTAGCGACGCCAGAGCGATGTCAGTATTTTATTCGTTCGGTTGAGGGGCAAAAATTTGGCCAACCTCAATTAATCCATAATTGTCCTGCGGGGAGTTATGGGGGGATTATTTTTAGCCATGAGAATCATCGTTTAATTTATGCAGAAAATCATGGCAATAATAGCCCTTATTCGTTATTCGAAATTAACTTAATCACCAATAAAACTAAGCGATTAAATCAACCACAAGTGTATTTAGGTGGTAATAACCAGTTTGATTTACACCCTAGCGACAATAAATTACTGATTTCTTCACCCGATAAACAACAGTGGGAAGGCTTTTATTCTCTGGACTTGGACAGTGAACAATTAATCTTATTGTTTAAACAAGATGCTTATATTTGCTGTGGTATCTGGGATCATAGTGGTGAGCGTGTGGTGCTAATGGGAGAACATCCTGCCTATCAATTACTCAGCTATGATTTAGCCGGTCAGGATCGTCAGGTGATTTATTCCGGCAGTAGAGAAATTCATTGGCCGCGTCGCCATAGCAATGGCCGAGATTATTTATTTTCTTCTGGGACTGATAACGCCAATATTCATTTATTGAATTTAGTCACTGAAAAACAACAGGTGATTGCAGATGCAGTCGTTGATGAAAGGTTGGCAAGTTTTGCAAATAAAAGTCAGCAACTGGCGTATATTAGTTTGGCATCAGGCAGTGAAGAAATTTGGCTCTTTGATCAGAAAAGCCAGCAGCGTAAAAAGCTCAGTTATTTTAATGATGGTCGACATTATATTGACTTAATGTGGTCACCGACCGATGAACATTTACTGGGGCTAACGCTAAATGAAATTCATCTGATCGATGCTGTTAGCGGTGAGTTTAAGCGTCTAAAAATTTCACAAAATGAAATTCGTGGTGTGTCATTCAAAGCAGAAAACGTCATTAGCTATAGTGTCAAAGAGCAAAACCAGTGGCAGGTTTATTACTATCAATTGGCAACAGATTCAGTAACAGCAGCAGAGAGTCAATGGCAGTTTATTCAATATCATACCAATCCAGAAAATACCTTATGGTTAGATCAGGACGATCAACTTTATGCCGGCGTTCAACCGCATGCGGTAAATAATCAGCAATTGGCAAAACAGTTGCTCTCTGGCCGACAATTCAATTTAAAAAAACGCGGTGATTTATGGTTTTGGTTTGAGCGAAGTAAGTCCAGTGGCATCATCAGTTATAACGAAATAAGTGGGCAAACTCAGCAGTTAGTGGAAACGTTTGCGGTGCATTTTGATATTGCAAATAACCAACTATTGTTTAGTAATACTGAGTTGGTAAATACCAATATTTATCAAACTCAGGCGTTGGTTGCCGAATAGCATTAAGTTGGCAGAAAATTAGCTCTGTTGGGAGGACTGATGATTGGCGACATGTAACTGGTTTTTACCACTATCTTTTGCGTAATAAAGCGCGTTATCCGCATGATTAATCATCGACTCTAAGCTGTCTAATGTAAGTGGTGCGCCATTAAGTTTATTGTTTTCACTGCCAGCTAAGCCAATGCTTGTGGTGACTGATATTAGTGTATTATCAATTTGTACTTCAAGTTGTTCAATAACTTGGCGAATACGCTCTGCTTGCTTAGTTGCTTGAGTTAATGAAGTTTCTGGCAAGAAAATTATAAATTCTTCTCCTCCCCAACGGGCACAAATATCGCCTTTTCGACTCGCATTGCTAATACACTGAGCCACTTGTTGTAACACCTTATCACCAATCTGGTGCCCGTATTGATCATTAATATTTTTAAAAAAGTCGATATCAAGTAATGCAATGGTTACGTCGCGTCTTTCTCTGATAATGTTTTGCCAAACTGGTTGAGTAATTACTTGAAAACCTCGACGATTATTGAGCTGGGTTAAGGTATCGGTACAGGCATAGTGCTCGGCAATGATTTTATCCATTTTAGCTAAACGAAATTGTCGCGCTAATATTACTGCAAGCAAAATAGCTTCGAATGCCATACCAACTTCAATGGCTTTGAAAGTATAGTCATTATAAGGTACTAAAAAACCAGCGACAGCGAGTGTCGAAATAGTGATGCAGATTGCTGCAGTTACAGAGGACAATAAGAAAATCACCGCAAAGGGCTTTTTCGCTTTTAAGGCGAAAAAGCCCATGGCGACAAATAAAATAACGAAACAGGTATTTAAGATAAACGCTAAGATCATGGAAAAAAATAGCTGGTTGAAAATAAAACCAATGAACATGCCTGTTGGGATCACTATCGTTATTTTGCTAACGAAGCGGTCTAATTTAGCAGCATACTGCGAGGTTTGTAGCAAAGTTCGTGCAAAGTGCAGGCCTGCAATGCTATAGGTTATCATCAGCGATATATCTAACCAGTCTTGGAAGTAAGGACCATAATCAGGTGTGATCAGGGTGTGTAATTGACCGGTATATGACAGGCTATTGATAACAAAGCCGATTAAATAAAGGCTATATAGGCCATATTCTTTTTGTCGGATAAAGACAAATAATACCAGGTTGTATAAGGCAAGCGCCGACATGATGCCGTATAGCACACCATATTGATATGCAGAGGTGATATCGCGAATTATTGCTTTATCAACGCGACTTAATCTGACAGGAATTGCCATTGGACCTTTAGTTTCAACACGAATGTAGACTTCGGTGATGCCTGGTGGAAGCGATTGTTCAAAGGCGTAAAATTTATATGGCATAGGACGTTGGTTAAATGGATAACCATCGCCACCGACAATGTGACGGACGACTTTTTCTTCATGCACTAGCCAGGTATCAATGTAGTCTAACCAAGGAGTTTCAATAGCTAAACGATAATTTAGTTGGCCCATACTATTGTTCACTAGGGTAAATTTCATCCATGCTGGCGCAACGCCTATACCTAAAGAGATAGAGTCACTTTGTCCGCTTTTGATGACGCCATTGGTAAACAAAGCTTGTGCCTCGGTTAACGAAAGCTTTATTTCTTTTTCTTGGAAATACTCGATGGAATGACCAATGGCCCCTTCTTCAAATTGTGCAAGGTCGATAGTATTGGCTTGAGTGGTGTTTATCGCACTGATAGCAAATAAAATGATAACAGATAAAGGTATAAAGCAGATGTTGAAGTAATGTTTACACTTGGAATTTATCATGACGCCTATTACCTAGTCACTACTATCAAACAGAGAACAACCGAGATATTAATAATCATAACACTGTAATGACATTGTCACTAATTTAGTGCCGTGCGAAATAAAGATCACATCAGCAGATATATCCGGTGCTCATACCGATTATTAAGCATTTTTTGCCAAATAGTTATTGTGCTGTTACGCTTAAATAACTCGTTGAAAGGATTGAATAATCATTGTGGCTAAAATAATTCATTATCTGATATTGGTTTTATTGCTGACACTATCTATAGCATCGTTTGCAAAACAGGAGTTGCGCATTGGGGTTGGTAATTTTCCACCTTTCTTTATTGAAAAAGGTGAACGTGGCTTATTTTTAGAAATTACTAATGAAATTTTCAAACATTTGCCCGAATATCAGATCAAGTATGTCTTTATGAGTAACCATCGGCTGGCGTATGAAATCAATAGTGGTCAGTTAATCGACGTTGCTTGTAATATCTTTGCTAACAGTAAAGTGAATGCCTTTCTTTCCGAGCCGCTATTTCGTTATACCGATGTCGCCATTACTCGAAAAGATAAACATTATCAGATTAACTCTATCGACGATTTACAAGACTTATCGATAGCTGCATACCAAGGCGCAAAAGATTTATTAGGAGAAAAATATCGGCTGATGGCTGAGTCTAATAGTCAATATAGTGAACACGCTCATCCTAAAGATACTACTTTTTTAATGGTCTCAGGCGCGAAAGATGTCAGGGTAGGCGACATCAATATTTTCTTACATGATATCTATAATCCTCATATTCGCGCGAAAAAACCGCTTGATGTCAAAGATTTCACTATCCACCCGCTATGGGCAAATGTTTATTCTTATATGGCTTTTAAAGATGAAGCTATCAGAAACAAGGTAAATAAGGTGATCAAAACATTAAAACAAGATGGCAGTATAGAGGCTATTTATACTAAATATCATATTCAGTAACAGCCTCTTTTTATAACGTTACTTTATTGAATTTACAATAAAATCTAAAACGTTGTCACCTGAAGGCCGATATGTGAGATCGAATAACGGCTTTGGCTTTTTCAGCATACCCCGTTCAACAATTTCATTAATAATATTAAAATCCAGCAATCCGGTTTTTCCGATCAATAAGTTATCGATAGATTGTTCTTTAGTTAAGCTAAGGATATCGCTAAAACCACGTAAATAAAGATAGTCTTTGGTAAAACCTCCACCACGGTATACTCGGGTAGTTAAGGTAAAGGCGGCACTTTTTTCCAAAGCAAATTCATTCATTAATGCATGGAAGGTCTTAACAAAATCTCCATGTTCTAACATATAGTTAACGGCAATGACTCGTAGCGCAATAATCTGCAAGCGTTCCAGCGTTAAACTGCCGGAACAGTATTCACTATAGAGTGCCAGTCCTTCCTGAGCATGGGTATTGCCGGCTAAGCCTAAACTAAAGACTTTTAATGGTTGTTGTTTGGCGTAAAGTGTAGTGAGCATATGAATGCCGAGTTCATGATAGGCAAAGGCGTGAAGTTCCTTCTCACTAAATTCGGCATTTTTATTGATCAGCAGTTGCGCTTTTTCATTATTGACCATCGCCTTAGCAACAATTTTACTGGATTTTTCAATCTTACACTTTAATCCCCAGGCGTCGGCCTGAGTTTTAAAATAGTCGATAGCGCGATCCGCGTTATATAGTGGCTGCGGTGTTAGCGTCTGATGATTTAAATGCAGTAAAAATCTGGCGTTGGCAATATCGCTATGATTGGGCTCACCGTAATACTTTAATGAATTATATAAAAACTCATCACTGCCAATGGTGGTTAATAAATCGATTTTACTGGCGAGATTATCGATCACATGACGATAGAGCTGTTGTATGTCGGCATCCGGGACATCATCTACTGGCAACTGATATAACAGCTCCCTAAATTTATAGGGATTGATATTGAGTTGTTTGTAATTAAAATTTGGTGCGATATAACTGTTTTTCTTGAGGAACTTGTTACGTTCTGCCACCAGGTTTATCGGGTTGATAAAGTTTAAGGTTTCAATGTTTTTGCAGAGTGCGAACAGCTTTTTATCCAGTGTCAGCACTTCCTGGCTGATATTGGACGATAAAATATCGGCTTTTTGTGTTTGGCGGCGCTTACCGTAGCGGCGCATAAAAAATGCTGCCGTTTCACTAATGGCATTTTTGAAGCCAGCTTTTAGTTCTTCAAGTACCAACGGGTATAATTCACCACTGTCTTCATCCATAAAGACTTTTTTTACTTCGGTTGGCAGTACTAGGGTATTGTCAAAATGAGCATTAATATGGCTGATCAGGTAGCCGCGGCCATGAAATACTTCGTCGGTGGCGGCTCTGACTTCCATATTTGGCAGGCTGATACGATTAAGCTGCTTCTCAAAGTGTTGAACAACTCTGCCCCAGCGTTCAATATCGATTTGTCCGGCACCGATGTTAAAGGTTGGGGTATCGTTTGCAATACGTCGGTAGTTATAGGAATGAATATCAAACACTATGGCATTTTTAAATTGCTGCTCCACTACCGTTATTATTGCCGAGAGTACATTATAAAATGCCTGGTGTTTTTTATGGCTTTTATTCCGTTGTGCCGTGCTTAACGGCTTTTTCCATACTTGTTTGTTCCACGCGGTTTTGAAATACGTCGATAGGGTTTTGGCCCGGTTTAAGTCGTATTCAAAGCGAGAATCGTTACCGATAAGCTGGATCGGAAATGAAGAGATCAGCTCATCAGTATAAGGATCTTCTTCATAAAAGCGCTCTTGCTTATTGAGTAAAAAGGATTTTTGCAGCTCAGTTCTCAGCTGATGACCGTTATGAATTGCGGCGCAGATAATTGGCGCATATTCATCGATTTTAACGATAAATGCCCCTGATTCTACTTGAGCATGAAAACATTCTCGCTTTTTGATCCGAGCGATGCACTCTTGTTCAGATAGCGTTAGCATCTTCGATCACCTGTCTAAACTGAGTTTTACGGCTCATCACCAGCTCTTTGGCATGGACAACACTTTCGACGAAGTCGATCACTTGTGCTTGCAATTTCACCCGATTCAATTTGTTGATCCGGACAATACCGCCTGGGCTCAGTACATTGACTTCTATTAACTTACCACCGATGACATCGATACCGGTAAAGTAAAGGCCATCACGTACAAGTTTAGGACCTATGTATTTACAGAGTTTTTTCTCTTGTGCGGTTAATTTGTGTTTCACTACTCGGCCACCGGCATGGACATTTGCCCGGACATCATCTGATGCAGGAATACGTTTCATCGCGCCAATAGCTTCACCGTTGAGCATTAATATTCTGACATCGCCTTCTTCTGCACCATGGACATAATCTTGCAAAATCACATAGTTACTACCTTTGCCGTGCTCGTCACCGCCAATATAAAAATCCAGTAATGAACGAAAGCTCTGACGGGCACTTTTTTCTAACACGATCACACCACGGCCACCAAAACCATCCAGTGGCTTAAGGATCATTTTATCGCTGTTTGACTCGTTAAATATTCGCTCTAGATAGTCGCGGTTCTTCGAAACATGAGTTGCCGGAATAAATTCACTTTCAGTGTCCTGAAATGAAGCGGTATAAATTTTATTATTGGCGACTCGTAAACCATCAATATCATTCATGATAAAGGTATCACCACGTACTGAGTCGAGAAAGTTTAGTGCTAAGGTATCTAACGGCGGGTTGGCACGCATAATAATAGCATCAAACCCAGCTAGCGGTAGCTGTACTCGTTTAAATCTAGCGTTTTTATGAAAACTGGGGATGTTATCGGAAACTTTAGCTGTTTTGGTGAACACATCACAAAAAGCGCTGGCAACACTGTCTCTGATGGTTAAATTATTAACGGTTGATAGCGCAACGGTATGCCCACGTTTGACGCATTCGTGAATGAGTCTAAGCGTAGAATCTGATTCCGCTTCTACGCGATCCCATGGATACATAATAAAACAAATTTTCATGTGCAACGCCTCAATTATTTACCCCGCACATTAATGTGCTAATTTTGCGCGGAGCATACAGAAAACTGATAATCAAAGCTTGCGAATAATTTTTGTCGATACGAAAAAAATTATTTGTTTATCGACCCTAGTCTTTCCTGTGCTGGTTAAAGGGTATCAAGCGTGCTGTCTTGAGTCGTTTCATGTATTGGGGGCATTTCTCTTTGGCTACTTTTGGCAAAACCGTGGTGCACTTTGCTTTTTGCTACCGCATTAAGGTATTTTTGCCATAGCTTGACGCTATAAATAGCATCTGGGGTGCCTGTGTTGATTTGCAGCACAAATTGCTGCTCTTCTTCATTTTCAGGCATTAAGGTACCATTAGTTAGTGCGTCAAAGGTTGCGCCGTATATTTCAAGCTCCATTGATTCGCGTTTATTGAAATTACCACTTCTGGATAGGCCATGAGGGAATACTTTATCGCCAAAGAATAAAGTTTTGCCTTTTCTGATTTCTGTTTGCATGTGTGTTGCTCCTAAAATTTACTCAACAATAATGATGAATAGCATCAGGTTTGAAAGCGATCCGGTGTTGATTAACATCAGTCGTTTTCAAATAAATATTGAAACGTCTCGAATGTAAGAGAAAAAATTTTAAATTAAAAACAAAAAATATTTGTCGCCACGATAACTTTTATTTAAATTTAGACTTTCTCTTTTTCTTGGTATCTATTGTGGATATTCGAGTTTTCAAAACTTTTATTGCTGTTGCGGAAAATAAGCATTTTGGTCGCGCGGCTGAAACCCTTTATATTACTCAGGCTGCGGTTAGTGCGCGTATTAAACAACTGGAAGAGTTTTATTCTACTCAGTTGCTTATTCGTGATAAAAATAACCTGAGATTAACGCCTGCAGGTGAAGCTTTGTTGTCGCATGCTCATCTGATGGTCAGTCAAATGGAACAGTCGAAAATATCATTATCGATTGCCAATCAACAAAAAGCCTCATTTAATATTGCTGCGACACCAAATGTTTGGGATGCATTTTTTAGCTCGCGTATTCATGACGCATTAGCCTTGTTTGATCATCTAGTATTGGGCACAGAAATGTCGGTGCGCGAAGCGATTCAGCGCAAACTGTATGACCGCACCATTGACGTCGGTTTACTGACAGATCCAATTAAGGATGATGACTTTGTTAATCAGTTGATTGGCCATTTTGATTTAGTGTTAGTGGGGAGTTGCTCGGAGCTAGCCATGCTAGAGCAGGATTATATTCTGGTTGATTGGGGCATTACTTTTCATCGTGAACATGCGTTGCATCATAAATTGGCACCTAGCTTTAAAACGTCAACTGCAATGATGGCCCTGGAAGTGATATTAGCTAAAGGAGGCTGTGCATATTTACCAATGGAGCTGGTCAGTGAACAACTGAATAATAACACTTTGTATTTAATCGACAGTAGCTTACAGATAAAACGCCCGATTTATATGGTCTATCGTAAAAATACCATCAATGAATCTTTGGTGGATCAGTTTAAAGCGCTACTGAGTAAAATTCAGTAATATGATGCCGCATTTAATTGTTTTTCGGTAAAAATTCGAGTGCTGCTTTGGTGTGTGATGATGTCTGTCACTTTTCTGCCATCAAACGGTAACTATTTAGTCACATAGCATCCATCTAAGTGTCATTTTCCCCCTTTAGGATTCTGCTATCCCAAATGCCAGATCACAAATATTTGTACTTTGGGATAGACAAATAAAACATAATTCTCAGAGGAAAGAAATATGAACTCTACATGGGTTTCACTTTCAGCATTATCGTCACTTATTATTTCATCGGCAGCCTTTGCCGATGTCGTACCAAGTGTACAAAAAACAAGTAGCTGGTATACCGATGCTCAAGCAAGCATCGTGAAAAAAACGCAACAAACACATACAACTAAAGCAAAAAACGTCATTTTGTTTGTTGGTGATGGAATGGGGATTTCTACTCTAACTGCGGCGCGAATTTATGCAGGGCAATTAGCAGGTAAGTCAGGGGAAGAAGGCTATTTAAGCTTTGAGACTTTTCCTTATTCAGCTCAGGTTAAAACTTATAATATTGATGCGCAAACCCCAGATTCTGCCGGTACTATGACGGCGATGATGTCTGGTGTTAAAACCGATGCCGGGGTTATCGGCGTAGATGCTGATATTGAACGTGGTGATTGTGCTACTGTCGCAGGTAATGAGTTAGTGACGGCAATTGAACTTGCCGAAATTAAAGGTTTATCAACTGGTGTGGTATCAACAGCTCGTATTACGCATGCAACGCCAGCAGCGACTTATGCTAAATCGGCGGACCGTAACTGGGAAGATGTCTCTGACATGCCGAGCGAGGCGGTTGAACAAGGTTGTGAAGATATTGCTGCTCAATTAGTCAACTTTGAACATAACTTGGAAGTACGCTTTCCGGGTGTCGATGTTGATGGCCTTGAAGTCGTTATGGGCGGTGGCCGTCGTCATTTCTTGCCAAAAGATGAAGCTTCTAATTCAGCGGATGCCAGAAGTTCTGTTGAAGGTGATCGTACTGATGGTCGTGACTTAACCGCAGAATGGCAAGCGATGTATCCAAACGGTCAATACGTCATGGACCAAACCGGCTTTGATGCTATCGATGCAGCAAATACTGAGCGCGTCTTTGGTTTGTTCAATGAATCGCATATGCAATATGAAGCGGATCGCGCTAATGATATCTCAGGCGAACCATCGTTGACTCAAATGACCACTAAAGCAATTGATGTCTTAGATAACAATGCTAAAGGTTATATGTTAGTGGTGGAATCTGGTCGTATTGACCACGGCCATCACGCGGGCAGTGCTTACAACGCGTTAACAGATACTGTTGAATTTGCTAAAGCCGTACAAGCGGCGGTTGACGCAACAGACCCGGAAGAAACGCTGATCTTAGTGACTGCTGATCACAGCCATGTATTTACCATTGCTGGTTACCCAAAACGCGGTAACCCTATTTTAGGGAAAGTGGTTGGTATTGGTAGCGAAGAACCAGCATTAGCGGCTGATGGCATGCCGTATACTACGTTAGGTTATACCAATGGCTTAGGTTTTAGAAACTTGGTTGCAGAAACTGATGCCGATGCCTCTTATAGCGATGAAGCAGATAGTGGCCGTAAAGACTTAACGTCTATTGATACTCAATCTTCTGGTTATCACCAAGAAGCTTTGATCCCTAAAGGCTCTGAAACCCATGCCGGTGAAGATATTTCGCTTCATGCCTTTGGACCAAGCGCACATTTAGCCCAAGGGGTTATCGAACAAAGCGTACTATTTCATATCATCAACCAATCACTTGGTTTAATCAGCGAGTAAAGGGGCAAACAATGAAATCATTAAAATTACTCTCATTATCTATGTTAGTTGCTCTTACAGCTTGTGATGGAGATGACGGAAAAGATGGCACAATTGGCAGCAATGGTGTTAATAGTTTAGTTAATCAAACGGTATTAACGGTTGGTAACGCACATTGCGCAAATTCAGGTGTACAAATTGATTCAGGGTTAGATGTAAATGGCAATGCGCTATTAGATGATGATGAAGTCACCACTACTGAATATGTTTGCTCGCCGGCATTAAATCAAGCATCAGGCGAAGGGGTGAGTGCAACGGTTAACAATGCTTGGTTTAGCCAAGGTAAGCGTCAGGTGGCTAAAGCTGCGCTTAATACTGATGCCATTGTTAATGCTGCGGGTAAAGCGAAAAATGTGATCTTATTTGTTGGTGACGGTATGGGCGTATCTACGGTAACCGCAGCCCGTATTTTTGAAGGTCAGCAACTGGGTAAAATGGGGGAAGAACATCAATTAAGCTTTGATAAATTCCCATATTCAGGTTTTGCTAAAACTTACAACGTTGATGGTCAAACGCCAGATTCGGCCGGTACGATGACCGCGATGATGTCAGGGGTAAAAACTGATGTTGGTGTGATTGGTGTTGGAGAAGGGGTAGAACGGGGCAAATGTTCAACGGTTGCCGGAAATGAATTGGTGACTGCACTGGAACTGGCTGAAATTGCCGGAAAATCAACCGGGGTTGTTTCAACCGCACGTATCACCCATGCAACACCCGCTGCTACTTATGCAAAATCAGCTGACCGTAACTGGGAAGATATCTCCGATATGCCAGCATCAGAAGTCGCCGCAGGCTGTGAAGATATTGCTTCTCAGTTAGTCAATTTTGAAGCTAACCTAGAAACGAAGTTTGCTGGTGTTAATGTTGACGGTATCGAAGTGGTCTTCGGTGGAGGTCGTCGTCATTTCTTACCAAAAGATGCGGCGTTTAATAGCGCAGATGCTTCTAGTGCTATCGAAGGTGATCGTACTGACGGTCGCGACTTAACCGCTGAATGGCAAGCACAATATCCAACAGGTAATTACATCGTTGACAGTGCTGGTTTTAATGCAATATCTGGTGACAGCACTGAGCGGGTATTTGGTCTATTTAATGAGTCACATATGCATTATGAAGCAGACCGTCAAAACGACTTAGTCGGTGAGCCGAGCTTAAGTGAAATGACGGATAAAGCGATTGATGTCTTAGACAACAACAGTAAAGGTTATTTCTTGATGGTGGAAGCAGGTCGTATTGACCATGGTCATCATGCAGGAAGTGCCTATAATGCCTTAACAGATGCGGTTGAGTTTGCTAAAGCAGTACAAGCAGCGGTAGATTCAACTGACCCGGATGAAACCTTAATTATTGTTACTGCTGATCACAGCCATGTATTTACTATTGCGGGTTACCCAAAACGCGGTAACCCTATTTTAGGTAAAGTGGTAAGTATTGGTAGTGACGAACCGGCATTAGCGGCTGACGGTATGCCATATACTACCTTAGGTTACACTAACGGATTAGGTTTCAGAAATTTAGGTAATGAAACTAATGGTGACGCATCTTATAACGATGCTGCAGTGACTGAACGTCAAGACTTAACTTCCGTTGATACTACAACTTCTGGTTATCATCAGGAAGCATTAGTGCCTATGGGATCTGAAACGCATGCTGGTGAAGATGTTGGTGTTTATGCTATCGGACCAGGGGCGCATTTGGTGACGGGTACTAATGAACAAAGCTTAATTTTCCATATTATGGACCATGCGGCAAGTTTAGTACTTAAAGCAGAAGCGGCAGCGGAATAATCTACAATAGACTAAAAATCTAGATACTATATTCCATAAAACTGTCATCTAAGGTTGGTATAAGTAGCGATACGTATACCAACCTTTTTTATTAATAACATGAAGAAAATAATTTTACTGTTCCTATGCTTTGGCGCATTAGCACATGCAGCACCTCAAGCTGATTGTGACCAAAATCATCTTATTGCCCATTACCGTATTGACCAGCATCAGGCTAACCAAACAAAAACATTAGATCAGACTTTGGTGCGTCAGGATAATCAGCTGATCCAGTTATTTTCCGGTCAACAATATGGTGATATGTGGCTGAAACTGCCAAACGATAAATTAATGTTAACTCGCTTTTTTCCGGCTGAGCAACGAGCGATTGAATACCAAGCAGAAGATATTAAAGGTAATTTGCTTGGCTCAGATTTTTGGCAAAAAAAATGGCAACTGCTCTCGCCGCAACTGCTTGATAAGATGCCTGTCAGTAAACAAACTGGCAATGGATGCCAGCTAGTTGAACATAGACAATGGCAATTTCAAGATACAAGTTACAACTTACGTTGGTTACCTAATCAACAGCTAATTGAACGTTTTGAAGTGAGTGATAATGGCCAATTAATCGAAAGCTGGCAATTGACTAATATTGAAACTGGATCAGAAAAAGTAAAGATATTTATCGCACCTATTAGTAACTATCAAAGCACTGATTTTGCTGATATTGGCGACAATGAAGCAGACCCGTTTTTCGCCAAAATGATCACTCAGGGGTTTACTCAACAGTTAATCAAACATACTGAGCTTGAGCAACATCGTCATTAGTTAACTGCTATCAGACTTGTTATGCTAGTAGGTAGTGATTAGGGATACCTTATGTTCAATGACTTTATTCGCCGCCATCAACTTTCTGCCAGTTTTGCTACTGTGGCAGAACAATACTATCTGCCTTTAGCTCATCGTATTACTCAACAGGTGGAGCATTGTCAACAACCCTATTTTGTCGCGATAAATGGCTGTCAGGGCAGTGGTAAGTCAACCTTGGCTGATTATCTAGCAAGCTATTTAAGAGAGCAATGCCAGCTTAACGTAGCCGTATTGTCGCTCGATGATTTTTATTTATCGAGTGAGCAAAGAAAACAGTTGGCACTTAAGGTACATCCGCTATTTGCCACTCGTGGCGTGCCAGGCACTCACAATGTCCAATTACTTCAGCAGGTATTAAATAAATTGAAACAAGGAGAAACGAATTTTTGCCTACCACGTTTTAATAAAGCCACCGACGAACCTGAGCATATTACTAACTGGTCTTATATTAGTGAACCAGCAGATTTGGTGATAGTTGAAGGTTGGTGTCTAGGAGCTGTGTCTGTCGAACCGAGTAGTTTGCATCTTCCAGTTAATGAACTTGAGCAAAAGCAGGATCCAAAGGCGCGCTGGCGGAGCTACTCTAATGAGGTGCTGGCGTGTGATTATCAGCCTTTGTACTCGTTATTTGATTATTGGTTGTTATTAAAAGCACCGTCGTTTACCTGTGTTTATCAATGGCGCTTAGAGCAGGAGCAGAAACTCGCTCGTCAAAATAAGCTAGCTGAACATAAAATTATGTCTGAGGCTGAGATTGGTCATTTTATTCAGCATTTTCAACGATTGACCATGACCTGCTTGCAACAGTTACCGACAAAAGTTGATTGTCAGATGTTGCTTAATAGTGAACGCGATATTGAACGTGTGATTTATAAGACTAGCTCATAGTTGAACCATTACTGACTTTTACTTATTTAGCTAATTTCAGGAGGCAGATCCCACGTTTGATAGACACCATCGCTGGTGATAGTGGCTAGCGTAGTATTGTTGATAAATTTTAATGTGATCACCGATGCACGGTTACGGTTTTTATTTTTAAATGTTAACCACTGAGCACTGAGTTTTCCTGTTTTTACTTGCCATAAGCGCAGTTTTTGTTTTGGTGATGCACTGGCCAGCCATAAGTTATTGCTAGAAAATTGCGAGTCATTAAATTCTATAAACTTAATGTGACTGTTAAGCTCGGCGAAGGGTTTACCTATTTTTAACAGCCAGAAAGATCTGTCTTTAACTGCGTCTAGAGAAAAGCCTACTTTGCCATCACCACTCATGGTGACATGATTGACTCTGGAGTGATGATCAAAGCTATGAATCACTTTACCCGTTTGGGTATCCCAGAGCATGGCGGTTTTATCGCTTGAACCAGTAAAGGCTTTGTCGCCGTCATCTGAAATGCTAACGCTATTAATATCTAAGCGATGTGGTTTAAAGGTGGTGATCTCATTACTTTTTACAGCGACAACACTGGCCTGGCCGCTACGAAAACCAAAGATTAATTTACGTTCATTTGCCGACATCGCAATATCGTTAATAATATTGTCACCAGCACTCCAGACGGTGATCAGGCGACCTGTTACTAAGTCATATAAATGGACATTTATTCGGTTTGAAGTATAGAAATACTGATTGCTTGTTGAGATGCCGACCAGTTCAATCATTTGCGCTTCCAGTCCTTTCAAACATGGAAATACTTTTGCATTATTTTTATTTTGCCATAAACACACCTGCTTACCGGTACTGAGCAAGCTGTAACTACCATCATCAGAGATAGCAGCTGCCTTGAGCACCTTGTCGCTGTAGTGTTGTTCCAGTGTGGCTGGTGAAGTATAAATATCGTTTTCTGAGCAGGCAGTTATCAATAGTAATAGGCTGAAAATGCTGAATTTTTTTATGATCTTGTTCATATCCAGCGCTTTACCTGTTTGCAATAATCAATATATTGTTGTTGAAAGAGTTTGGTCAGCATTTTTTCTTCCGGCTTAATTTGAAAATAGGTCATATAGAGTACAAATGCCACTACAAAAACTAATGAAATTGGGTTACCGAGGAAAAATGCCCAGCCAATTAACGCTAACGCCATACCAACATACATAGGGTTACGGGTAATTTTATAAATACCTATATTCACTAATGCACTGCTGGTTTCTGGTTTTATCGGGTTTACTGTGGTCTGTGCTTTTTTAAACGCTAAAACCCCGATTAGGGCTATTACAAATCCCGTTGCTAGCATCAACAAAAACACAGTTATTCGCATGGTGAAACTTAATGGATAGAGAGGAAAATAAGGCTGGCTTAACCACATCAATAAAGCAGACAATATCACTAACAACACCGGAGGAATTTTCAGTTCTAAGCAACGCATGGTAATTTTTATTAACTAAAAGAGTAAGTTTGATAAAATATTATGTCACTAAAAAAGCAAATTTCCTATCGGCTCAATTTATATCACGCAAAAAAAAGCCTGCTGCCAATCAGCAGGCTTTTCTGTTAACGCGAAACTGTTAGTGCTAGTCTTGCTCGTGTAACCAGGCAGCGTGTTTTGGTGCTCGTTTTGTTACCGCCCACTCTTCAATCATTGCAGGTGCGACTTCGTTAAGCTGTTTATATTGCTCTGGTGTGCCAATATCAGCAGCTAGCTCTAAGCGATGACCGCTTGGATCAAAGAAGTAGATTGATTTAAACACTCCATGGTTAACCGGACCTAAAACATCGACGCCTTTACTTTCTAAAGATTCCTTCGCGGCAACTAAGGCATCAAAATCAGCGACTTTTAACGCTAAATGTTGCACCCAAGCTGGAGTATTTTCATCACGCCCCATGTCATCAGAGTTAGGTAATTCAAAGAAGGCTAAAACGTTGCCCATACCTGCATCAAGGAAGATATGCATATAAGGATCTGGTGCTTTAGTTGATGGCACTTCATTTTCTGCGATTGCCAACACTAGGTCCATATTCAATTTATCTTTATACCACTCAACGGTTTCTTTAGCGTCTTTACAGCGATAAGCGACGTGATGTACTTTCTCAATTTTAATCATAATAGCGGCTTCTTTTGTTTAGCATTAGATAGCAGCATAGTACAGTAAAGTGCAGAGATTTAGTAACTTTTGTTACTAAATCTCTAGCCTGAGACCAAAAGAATTGTTAGTTAAAGTTTACAATCTTTGTATATTAGTCTCTATATCAAGTGGTTAAGAGATGATTTTTCGCCAGTTTTCACTGAGCTTAGCATCTTGTTCCGTTAGCGTTATTGCAGCTAGCGGTGAATCAGTAAATGCCAGTTCACTGATGATTAACTGATCATCTCTGAAATAATGACAACTAACCTTAGTGGTTGCGGTTAAGTGCTCAGCCAGGCTTTGCAATGACTTGTCGGTGATTTTAAGGCCGTTGACCGCAACTAAAACATCATTAACTGCAAGTCCTGCAATAGTCGCTGGCGAATCTTCACTCACCTGACTTATTTTAACGCCAAGCGGTTGAGTAGTGTATTGGGCACCGAGATAAGGGCAGTAGTCTTCGCTTTCTGTGGTTTCCAAATTATTTAATAGTTTGAATTTGCATGGGGTAAAGCTGACTCCTACTTGTGCCAATAATGGTGCTAGCTCAATACGTTGTGCACTTTGTAATAACTCTGTCAGCGCATCGCCGATGTCTTCACCGCATAATATATTGGCAATATTGATAAAATCTTGTTGTTCGGTGCCTATGCCTGGGCGGCCAAAATGCATCCATAATTCACGCATTAGGTTATCTAAACTATATTGCCCCTGTGATTTACTGCGAATTGTTAAGTCGAGCCATAATGCGATTAATGCTCCTTTAGTGTAATAACTAACGATATTGTTAACCGCATCAGGTCCTTGTTGGTAAAACTTGGTCCAAGTATAAAAGCTCGACTCCAACACGCTCTGTTTTAGTTCGCCTTTGCCGCGATATACCCGGGTTGCGGTTTTCGCCAGTAATTGTAAATAATCACTAAAACTGATGATGCCAGCCCGGTACAGCGAGAAGTCATCGTAATAGGACGTAATACCTTCATAAGCCCACAGCTGTTCAGTATAAGACTCTTGTGCTAGCTGGTAAGGAACAAAGGCTTTTGGCTTAATGCGGCAGACATTCCAGGCATGAAAATATTCATGTGAGCATAATGACAAAAAGGTTTTGTATTCATCAGTTAGCTGCTCAGGTTTATTTGGGTTAGGTAAATCAAAGCGGCTGGCTTGCAATATTGTAGAATTCTTATGCTCCAAGCCGCCAAAACCTTTAGCGAGTAGATGAGTAATAAACCAATATTCGCTAAACGGTGCTTCGCCAAATAAACTGATATGATGCTGGCAAAGCTTACTGACATCGCGGACGATTCGCTCACGGTCACCATAATGCTCACTGGTGAACACCATATGATGCGTCACCCCTTCTACTTCAAATTCAAAGCTGTCAAAGTCGCCCAGAGCTACTGGACAATCAATAAGCTGAGCATAATCCTGAGCGAGATAGTCACCAAATTGATATTTTTCCGTTGATTTGGCACGCGGCATACCGGTAGCAACTCGCCAGTGATGAATAGAATCAGCTGGTATTATCGTTAATTTGCATGGCATGGTCGTTAACTCATTAATGGCTAAAAAGCAGGAACTGCCATTAAAAAAGCCACGCTGACTATCTAAATAGGCGGTGCGTACCGACAGATCAAAGGCAAAAACCTGATATTTTATTTCGACTACATTATCAGTGGCTATTAATTGCCAGCTTTGTTTATCCAGAGGCGTGATTTCGATCGCTTGCTGTGAATTGGATTGTGCCGTTATGCTGATGATGTTTTTAGCAAAATCTCGGATCATATAACTGCCGGGCAACCAGGCAGGTAATGACAAAGTGTATTCTTTATCTTTTATCGTTTGAAAGTGAATACTTACTTCAAATAGATGGCTATTTAAGTTACTGGGTTTTATTTGATAATGAATTGTCATAAGGGTCAGATTTTTCGCTAACAATAGAAGATGAAGTTAATGTTAGCGAAAATCTGATCAGGCGTCTTGTGCTTTAAGCAAGAATAACGGTTTTATCGCCGTTTAAGCAGATACGCTGTTCAACATGCATTTTCACTGCGTGACTGAGCGCTGTCGCTTCAAGATCGTGGCCGAGGTGCACCATTTGTTCTATGGTGTAAGTATGATTGATCGGTTTAACTTCCTGGACAATGATCGGTCCTTCATCAAGATCGGCGGTGACATAATGAGCGGTTGCTCCTATTACTTTTACGCCGCGCTGATGAGCTTGATGGTAAGGTCGCGCCCCTTTGAAACTAGGTAAAAACGAGTGATGAATATTGATCGCCCTGCCACGTAATTGTTGACACATATCATCTGATAAGATTTGCATATAGCGAGCAAGTACTAATAAATCAGCAGCAGTGTTTTCCATTATCGCTAAAATGGCCGCTTCTTGCTCTGGCTTGTTATCTTGCGTGACCGGTAAATAATGAAATGGAATGTTATGCCACTCAACTAATGACTGACAGTCTTGATGGTTAGAAACCACGGCGACAATATTGGCGGGGAGCGCTCCTGCCTTCCATTTGGTCAATAGTGACACCAAGCAGTGATCATATTTTGAAACCGCCAGCACAATGTTGGGAAAATGATTTTTTTCCCTTAAGCGATATTGCATATTTAGTGGCGCAGCGAGTTCATCAATGCCTTGGGCAAACTCATCGGCAGCTACTGTCATATTACGATCATCAAAGGCAATACGCGAAAAGAAAGTTTCGCTATAAGGGTCACTATATTGTGCAGTTTCGGTAACAAAGGCACCGTGTTCGAATAAATTTTGTGTGACTTTGGCCAGTACGCCAGTGGTGTCTGGACATTGCCAGGTTAAGATATATTGGTTGATTTCACTCATAGTTTGATTACAAAAAATTGGACTGCTTTGCAGTTTGCCGCTTTTCTTTGCGGAGAGCTAGCATAAATTGCTATAGCGTAGACCTGGGTGGCATATTGAGTGATGTTAGACTCACGCTTTATGCACCAGATGTTTATGTTTGATATAAAAATTTTCGACTTTTTCCCTCGCCCAGGGAGTTTTCCGCAAGAACTTTAAACTGGATTGAATACTTGGCTCGTGGGTAAAGCAGCGAATGTTGATTTCCTGACCTAAGGCGCTAAAGCCAAAATGATCTACCAGTTCGGTGAGCAGAGTTTTTAATGTGATGCCATGTAATGGATTATAAGGTTGATTATCCACAAGTTTTTTCGCTATGGGAAAACAGAATTACAGTTTATCATGACACTGTTATCTTTGCTGTACAAAATAGTAGAGAGCGTATTTGTAAGTGGCTTGGATCTTAGATAAGGCAGTGCTAAGGTATTGAGCGAAATAATAAATTATAATAACAAGAGAGTTTAGCGTGTTGCAGTTAAAATTTGCTCATAAAATTATACTGGTTAGTGCGGTGTTATTGCTGTTAGCACTACTGACATCGACCAGTATCAATTATATTTCGTTAAAACATGATACCCAGGATAATTTAAATCGTGCCATTGATGAAATAGGTCATTCAGTTGCCGGCAATATTGCCAATTGGTTGAATGGCAAACTACGAATTATTGAATCAATCGCACAGACAACGTCAGCGAAACCACAAAAACCTGTGGTATTAAAAGCGGTGCAACAGGCGGCTAAAGCTGGGCTATTTAAAAGTGCATATGTCGGTGTGGAAAGCACTGGCGAGTTCATCTTAGATGATCAGCAATTAGAGTTACCAGCAGGTTATGATGCCCGTAAACGTCCCTGGTATACCCAAACCAAACAATCAAGAGAGTCTTCGTTCACCGAACCTTATATGGATGTCACTATTAATAAGTTAGTGATTTCTCCCGTAGCGCCGGTGGAAGTTAATGGTGAATTTATCGGGGTTGCTGGTGGTGATATTCTACTTGATGATATTTCTGAAACGTTAAACGCGATTGATTTCTTAGATATAGGTTACGCTTATTTAGTCACAGCAGAAGGAAAAATTCTCAGTCATCCACAACCAGACTTCGTTGAGAAAAATATTACTGAATTGTTAGGGGTTAAGCCGAAGTTTGTTAAAGAGCTGAACGAAATTAATGATCAGCAGATTGTCTCTTTTATTCCTATTACTGGCATCAATTCAGTGAATTGGTACGTTGGGGTGTTACTGAACAAAGAAAAGGCGTATAAGCCGTTGGTAGAAGCTCGTAACAGCGCGATACTGGTAGCGGTGATCAGCTTGTTAGTAACGGTTGTCTTACTGCATTTATTGTTTAATCATTTAATGAAGCCTATTTATCGACTCAATACCGCTATTAAAGATATTTCACAGGGGGATGGTGATTTAACGCAACGTTTATCCGTTGATACCCAAGATGAAATTGGTCAGCTCTCAGAGAACTTTAATGGCTTTATCGAACGCATTCACCTTGCAATGCAGCAGGTTCAAGCATCTGCTAATGTGTTGAATGAACACATAGAGCAAGTACGACAAAGCGCCCATTCTGGAATTGAAATGGCTGAACAGCAGTTAGGCCGAGGCACTAATGTTTCCAGCGCCATTACTGAATTAAACAATTCATCAGATGAAATTTCTGCCAATGCGGCAAATGCATCAGAACTTACCTCGGCAATGCAAAATCAATCACAAGAAGGGATGTCGGCATTAAACGCGAATATTGAATCGATTTTGCAACTATCTGGCACGATGGAAAGCTCTAGTGGTGATATCGAAAAACTCAGAGCGGAAGCCAATAATATAGCTAATATTTTAGATGTGATTATGGGCGTGAGCTCACAAACTAACTTGCTTGCGCTTAATGCTGCTATTGAAGCAGCGCGTGCCGGTGAAGCAGGCCGTGGCTTCGCCGTGGTTGCTGACGAAGTACGACAGCTGGCACAACGTACGCAGGACGCCGCGACTGAAATTGAAAATATAATAGAGAACTTACAGCAAGGCACTATTTCTGTCGTGAATTCGATGGAAGAAAGTCAGAGAAATAGTCAAGCGAGTGTTGAAAAGGCCAATGTTGCTGATGAAACCATGCAGACTATCGTAGGGTCACTAAAAGAAGTGGATAATGAAAACCACGCGGTGGCGGAAGCGACCAAGCAACAAAGTGATGTCATCAAGTCTATTGATGAAGACATCATGCAACTGATGGAATTGAACCAGCAAGGGGTCAGTAATCTACAGCAAACCCAAAGTGCCTGTGATAGCTTACAACGTGAATTTAGTGATCTGAATCAGTTAGTTGGACAATTTAAAGTCTAAGCGTGCGTGCTTTGTTGGCGACAAATCATTAAGGCAAATATTGATGAATATTGGATAAAAAAAGAGCGTATTTGCTCTTTTTTTTATTTGAGCATTATCAAGTATTGGTGATAAGGAGTGAATGCTGGCATTCTGCTATAATTTATAGAGGTGTTGATCTTTCAAGTTTGTTTTTGCAGCAAAGAACAACAGCCCCAAATGAAGTTTATTGATTGCTTTTTGATAGATTCGCTTTAAAGGATATTATTCCTGATGAAGAACGCTATATTGTTTCTTCTTACCTGCCTCATTGCCATTGTGTGTAAAGCACAACAAGTAGAAATAGCTACGCATGACATGTTACCCCCATATATCTATACGGACGAAAAAGGCAAGTTGACCGGTATATATATAGATATCGTTAATAAAGCCGTTGCACGAATGCCAAATTATCAGGTCACTTATAAAGTGTTACCTTGGGCCAGAGCAAAGATGGAAGTAGAAAAAGGGATCACATTTGCGCTTCTGCCACCTTATTTTCATGCCCATGATTGGCATACCATGACTGAGCCAAAGCGACCCTATATTTGGCCATATTCGCTCCCCTTACATATACAGCGTGATGTGGTGGTGTGCAATGAAAAGGTATTAAGTACTGCTAGAGTTAAATTTCCCGATGATTATCATGGGCTTAAATTTGTGATGTCTAGGGGAGACGGACGCTCTGGTGAAGAATTTGCGCAATTGGTAAAACAGCAAAAGATTGAAGTGCTATTGATTAATGACGCAAAAAGCATTGTTCCATCGCTACTCACTGAGATGGCTGATTGTACTGTGATCTCACAACTGCCCTTTGCTTGGCATGTAAAGCAACTGAAAGAAAATGGCCTTTATCAAAGTTATGACAAGAAAGCTGTGGTGTTGAAGGAACTTGCTGTCATTTCGAATAATAGCGGACATTTGGGCTACACGGATATCAATGCCGAGAAAAATTTTCCATTCAAAAAAGACTTTACTATAAAATTTGATATTGAAATTTACAAAATGAAGCGTAGTGGTGAAATTGAGCAAATCATCAAACGCTATGTAAATTAATGTAATAGCAAGAGCCGCATTTAGGTGCAGCTCCTGTTGGCGAATTAATCAGTAAAACAACGATTAACTAAAGTAACTAGCTAGTGCTTCACTGCCACCTATATGTTGGCCGTCAATGAAGGTTTGTGGCACGGTATCATTACCGGTTACGGCTTTTAGTGTGGTTAGTGATAGGTTATTGGCGACGTCGATTTCCTCAAAGCTTAATCCCTGATCACGTAATAATGCTTTGGCTTTCTTACAGTAAGGACAAGATGGTTTAGTAAAAATCGCGATCTTTTGTTGTTGGACTGCTTCAGGGTTAATGTAAGCAAGCATGGTATCAGCGTCTGATACTTCAAATGGGTCGCCTTCTACGTCTGGCTCTATAAACATTTTTTTGATAACACCGTCTTCTACCAGCATGGCGTAGCGCCAACTACGCTTACCAAAACCTATGGTTGATTTATCAACCAGCATACCGATAGCCTGTGAAAATTCTCCATTGCCATCAGGAAGAAAACTAATGTTTTGTGCTTGTTGATCTTGTGCCCACGCATTCATAACAAAGGTGTCGTTAACCGACAAACACAAAATCTCATCAATACCTTGCTGGTAAAATTGTTGTGCTAATTCATTGTACCGTGGTAAATGTGTAGAAGAGCAGGTTGGTGTAAAAGCACCAGGTAAAGCGAAAAGCACAACCTTTTTATTTCTGAAAATTTCGTCGCTGGTACGCGTTAGCCACTGTTCATTGTCACGAATGGTAAATGTTACCTGGGGGACTGAATGACCTTCTTTATTTGCAAACATAGCTAATACCTATTTCGTTGTTGAGTGATTAATAAGTGTTATTGTCAACTGGAAATTGCAATAGGTATAATCGTTAATTGTTATCGATATGATAGCTAATTTCTATTAAATTGCGGGTAGGCGTATTGTATTTCTAACTAACCATTACGTTTCGTTTGTAGCATGCGGTAGGCATGGTTTAATTTGTTAGTTATCTCTTCTTGTGGACAAGGTTTGGCCATATAGTCGTCAAAGCCTGCTGCGAGACAATTTTCTGCCGCGCCACTTAAGGCATCAGCGGTAACAGCTATCAACCAAACGGCTTGTGGTGGTTGCTTTCGAATTGCTTTTGCCAGCTCAAAGCCATCCATTTTCGGCATATGGCAATCAGAAATGATAATGTCATAAGGAGCTTGTTGGTGCATGGCGAGCGCCTGTTCACCATCGTAAGCAACATCTGCTTCAATATTGAGTCGTGCCAGCTGAGCAGTCAGCACTTTAACATTGACTAGATTATCTTCTGCCACTAATACTCGGATATCAGCAAAGCGATTATCAGCGGGAGCGCTGGTATTACGGTCACTTCTTCGGCGATCTGTTGTCTCGAGTTTGATTTCAGCCTGTTTAAAGGTTAAGTCGAAATAAAAGTTGCTGCCTTGATTTTTCTGCGATTCAATTTTAATCATTCCTCCCATGGCAATGACGATTTCCTGACAAATACTCAGACCTAATCCGGTACCACCAAACTTTCGGGTGGTGTCGCTATCCGCCTGTATAAAAGGAGTAAACAGCAGTTTTTGTTTTTCGGGAGGTATACCTATGCCGGTATCGCTAACACTGATCCTTATGGTGTCGTAGTGTTTATCTGCCTGTGATTTATTAGCGAGCTTAGTGATTGATAAGGTAATGCTCCCCTGATCAGTAAATTTAATGGCATTACTCATTAAATTATTTAGCACCTGATTAAGCCGGGTCGGATCGGTGAAATAGCTATGAGTGATGCCTGAGTCAATATTCAGTTTCAGTTTAATATCATTATTTTTCTCAATATGCTGAAAGCTTTTAATCACGTTTTGACTTAATAACCGTAAATTAACCGGCATCGACTCTAAGGTTAGTTTGCCAGCTTCCATCTTGGAAAAATCTAAGACATCATTTAACAATGCCAGTAAGTGGCGCGCGGAGCCTTCTAGTGTTTCCAGCAATTCACTTTGTTCACTGTTGAGCTTGGTATAGTTGAGTGCTTCTGTCATTCCTAACACCCCATTCATTGGAGTGCGTATTTCGTGGCTCATATGGGTTAAAAACGTCACTTTGGCCTGAGCTGATTTCTCCGCTTCTTTTCGTGCAGATTCTGCCAGTGCTAAGGCGTGTTCAATCTTTTTTTGGGCAGTTTTCTGGACCTGAAGCTGGCGGTAATAGACCCAAAAAACGATTAAAGCAATTAATAAAATAGTGAGAAAGACATAACTCGCCTGACGATAGGCAATTTCAACCTGTGCTTGGACATTGGCTTCAGGAAATGCTGATTGACTCCATTTAGCGTACATGGCATCAAATTGATCGGTGGATAAGGCATTAATTGCTTTGTTTATGATGGAAACTAACTGGCTGTGCTCGTTACTTGTGGCAAAAACCAGTTTGGTTTTATTGTCAAACTGCGGAAAAGGGCGTGATGTTAAGTTAGCATAGCGATTTTCTTTGATCAGAAAAGATGTGGTTAAGGAACTACCGACAAAGACCTGAGCTTTACCTTCAGCAACTGCATTGATGGCTTCACTAGTGGTGTCGTAGAGCGATATACGGGCTAAAGGATATTTCTTTGCTAAACGTGCTGTGGTTGCTGCTTCTTTCACTGCGGCAATCGACAACTGATTAAGATCAGCAAAACGTTCGACCGTAGTAATACTTGGGTTATAGGCCAAGCTATAACGGATGGTAAAATAAGGAATACTGGATTGGTAATGACTTTTGTTGTTTTGCTCAACATCTACCAGCAGTTGAGCCTTGCCTTGTTCTATTTGTCGCTCTAGTTGCTCTCTGTTCTCTACATACAAGGGTTTAAAAATAACACCGGTTTTTTGGGCAATAAATCTAAGCAGTTCAGTGGTAAACCCTCGATCGGTAATATTGGCAAAGCTTTTGGTAATAATAAATGGTGGATTTCCTTCATTAGCAACAGGGTAATGGATAACATTATTATTGATCAGGTACTGTTTTTCCTGTTCACTGAGGTTTTGTCCGTACTGACCAAATGTGAGAATAAAATTAGAGTCTTTCGTTAGTTGATACTTTTCATTCCAGACATTGGCTTGGCTGGTTTTTACCGCTCTGATACTGTCATTGATCAGGTACATTAACGCCCTGTCGTCGGCCCGGGTGGTAAAATGTAGTGTTACCTGTGGCACTTCTTGTTGGTTGATATAAAAATTTTGGTTAATGCCAAACTGCTCCAATTTATTGGCAATGATCCAAGGGCGGGTAGAATAGATGGCGTCATATTTATGGTAATTTTCTACTAATGCATCTACGTCGTTAAAATATTCTCTTTCAATATGGCTGGGTAAAAAGTTTAATGCTTTAGTGTCTTGAGCATGGATCGCAATTTGAATGCCGTCTTCAGTGTTTTTATTGACGTTGCGAAAAATGCTTTGTCTGAATTTTAAGTAAGGGATACTAAATAGTAGTTGTTGTTCAGCGCTTTGATAGATATTAATGGCGACAATATCGAGCTGGTTTTGCTTAAGGGCAGTTAATGCATCGGTTGTCGGTAAATAAATAAAGCGAACCTCAACCTGATGATCGATTGCCCAAATTTGCCAGTATTCTTTTAAAAAATTTACTACACGTTCGAATGGTTCAGGTGATGCGGCTTTAAGGGTAGCGTCATCTGGCAACGCGATACGAAGTACTCTTTCCTGAGAAATATTCGGACTAGCATGATTGACTTCGCTGCTAAATACTCCACCGACTGCACTATTCAAGCAAAGATACAGAGTGATCAGTTGAATCAGTTTTATCGGCATAAATGGCTAATTTTTAATAAGTTAATTTATAAATATTAACCATATTAGATAACTGAGGATCGCGCAAATAATACTGAGTTTTAATTGGTAGTCAGGATTTTAAAAATAATGCGATTGGCGCTATAACTGATAACATGGTAAATTATCGCAAAAGTTGTATATACAATTAGGTGGTTAAATGTCGAACAGTTATCAATTACATCAAGGTAGTGTGCCTTTATTGATTAGTATGCCGCATAACGGGCAGGAAATTCCTCAAGATATTGCATCCCGGATGACGAGTGCAGCAATGGAAGTGCCAGATACCGATTGGTATATTGATCGCTTATATGACTTTGCCCGTGCTATGGGGGCTTATATTTTAATGCCGAGATATAACCGTTATGTTATCGATCTCAATCGAGATCCTAAAGGAGTTAATCTCTATCCCGGGGCTAATTCTACCGAATTATGTCCTACTACGGCGTTTGATTTATCTGATATTTATCTTGCCGGGCAGCAGCCGGACGAACAAGAAATTGCTGGTCGGGTTGAAAAATACTGGCAACCGTATCATCAAGCGATTGATAATACTTTGCAGGAGCTGAAAAAGACCTATGGCAAGGCGGTGTTGTTAGAAGCACATTCTATTTTGTCACATGTACCGAGATTTTTTGAAGGCCAGCTACCTGATTTTAATTTTGGTAATGGTGACGGTATTAGTTGTGATGCTGAATTGTTAGCTCAGGTTCAGGCACTGGATTACAGCCCTTATACCATGGTGACTAATGGTCGTTTTAAAGGGGGATTTATTACCCGGCATTATGGTCAGCCAGCCAGTAATATTCATGCCTTGCAATTAGAATTATCACAAATTACTTATATGAATGAGCCAAGTGATCAATATAACGAAGAAAAAGCCGCACAGGTAAAAGAGAAACTGAAAATGTTAGTTCAGTGTCTGATAAATTTTAGTCGTTGTTAGTTATGTTCAGTTATTAAAAAGTACAGAGAGTTATTATTATGAAACTACACGCGCAGCGTATTTTACTGGCGGATGGCTGGAAAACAGATCAAACACTTACGATAGAAAATGGCGTGATCACTGCGATTAATACAGGAGTCGACCACACCGCTGAGTCAGTTGGTACAGTAATTCCTGGTATGGTTAACTGTCATTCCCACGCTTTTCAGCGGGCATTTGCCGGTTTTAGTGAACAAGGCAGCGAAGGTCAAGACAGCTTTTGGACCTGGCGCAAAATCATGTATAAGTTTCTCGGTCAGTTAACTGTCGAACAGGCGCAACTCATTGCGACTCAACTTTATATAGAAATGCTAAAAATGGGCTATACCCGGGTTGCTGAGTTTCATTACTTACACCATGCTCCTGACGGCAGTAATTACCCTGAACTTGCTGCAATGTCGCGGGCACTGTTTGAGGCCGGAAAAAATTCGGGTATAGGCTTAACCTTATTACCGGTATTATATCGCTTTAGTGGCTTTGGTCCTTTACCTGCCAATGATGGGCAAAAGCGTTTTATCAACTCAGTTGAACAGTTTAATCAATTGGTTACTGACTGTATTGCATTGAGTAACGACTATAGCAATACGAATGTTGGCATAGCGCCACATTCGTTAAGAGCAGTAGATCTTGAGTCATTGAGTGCAGCTGTTGAGCACGTTCGCACTTATGATACTAAGGCGCCAGTGCATATTCATATTGCAGAGCAGCAAAAAGAAGTGAATGATTGCTTGGCGCATTATGGTAAGCGGCCGGTGCAGTGGCTATTAGATAATATGACATTGGATCAACACTGGTGTTTGATCCATGCGACACATATAAATGAAACAGAACGTCAGGGTATTGCAACATCTGGTGCTATTGCCGGGATCTGCCCGACTACGGAAGCAAACTTGGGGGATGGTGTTTTTCCAACAACAGAATACTTGGCAGAACAAGGGACTTTTGCTATTGGCTCTGACAGTCATATTTCCGTTAACCCTATTGAGGAGTTACGTTGGCTGGAGTATGCGCAACGTTTAACTCGGCAGCAAAGAGCGGTATTGGCGAATAGTGAAGAACTATCTGTTGGCCGTAATTTATGGCAACGAGCCGCACTCGGTGGTGCGCAAAGTACCAATACTAATGTTGGAGAGTTAACTGTTGGTAAACAAGCGGATTTATTAGTGTTAGATCAGAATCAATTATCTCTCTTTGCCCACAGTGAGCAACACTTGTTAGACAGTCTGGTATTTGCTACTCAGAGCAATGCAATAGATAAAGTGATGGTTAATGGTCAATGGGTGATAACAGATGGTAAGCATAGCGAAGAAGAATCAGTGAGTCAGGCGTTTGCTAAATTGCTCGCTAAATTGTCCGCTTAAATAGACTTGATATAGCACTTGATAAAAAAGGGGAGCCATATAGCTCCCCTTTTTTATTATATAATCACACTAAAACAATGATTGGTAAGGACTTATCGCATCACAAACTACTTTCTGATTGGTGTGATGTAATACTGGTGAGTGGTTTTTCTTGCTATTACAGTATTTGTTGAAAAAGTCTTTAATCTGCTCTCGGGATGAGGTGATTTCTTTAATAAAGCCTTGCTCATCTTCATTAAATTGCTCAAATTTTGCTTCCAGATCACGATAAATTTTTGCTGGGTTTAATCGCACTTTGGTGTCGGTGGCATCAGAAAATGCTTCTAATAAAGCGGACTTTTGTTGCTCGTACCAGTCAGTAACTTCCGGTTGCGGATAAAAGTGTAAAAATAATGCGATAACAACGATTAAGATCAATAAATTCTTCATGTGATGTCGTATAATGTTAGGTTATTACAAAAACAGTCTATGTAGTGTCAACATACTATCGTTTGCTTTAAAATGCCACGATTAAGTAATCTATTCCTTCGACACAAATATAGTAGAGATGGATTTAAGTGGTTAGGAATTGTTGTGAAATCAGAAAAAGACAACCCAAAAGTTCAGATTCCCGTTAAAAATATCAAGATTCATCAACCGACACAGGTAGAGCAATATAAACCCCGGGATCAGATCTATGTTCGTAAGGTCACCGGTTTTTTCCAGCAATTGCGCCGCAAAATGAATTTTTTCTTTCTGGCGATGTTTGCGTTATTACCCTGGTTGCAGTTTAACGGCCATCAGGCGTTATTGTTTGATATATCTGAACAAAGGTTTACCTTATGGGGCTTAACCTTGTGGCCACAAGATTTAACCTTGCTTGCCTGGTTATTTATTCTCAGTGCGTTTTTATTGTTTTTCGTCACCACCTTTTTAGGCCGAGTTTGGTGTGGTTACCTCTGTCCGCAAACAGTATGGACCTTTATTTTTATCTGGTTTGAAGAAAAAATTGAAGGTAGTGCTAACCAACGGAAAAAATTAGATAGTCAGCCGTTAACTGTTAACAAGTTCTGGCGTAAGGCCTTTAAACATTTTTGCTGGCTGATGTTTTCATTATTGACCTCGCTCACTTTTGTTGGCTATTTTGTGCCGGTCAAAGAAGTTTTTATTGATTTTTTCACCTTTAATACCAGCTTTGCTGTCGCATCAACTGTCTGGTTTTTTGCTCTTTGTACTTATGGCAATGCCGGTTGGATGCGGGAGATCATGTGTTTGCATATGTGCCCTTATGCGCGTTTTCAGTCTGCGATGTTTGATAAAGATACGTTTACCGTGTCTTATGATTATAATCGCGGTGAAAATCGTGGCCCGCGTTCACGCAAACAAGACCCTAAAGTATTAGGGCTGGGTGACTGTATCGACTGTAATTTATGTGTTCAGGTTTGCCCTACCGGCATCGATATTCGTAATGGTTTACAATATGAATGTATTAACTGTGGTGCCTGTGTTGATGCCTGCGATGGTGTGATGGAGCGGATGAAATATGACAAAGGCTTGATCCGCTATACCACGGAACATGAACTCGAAGGCAAGAAGGTTCATTTAGTGCGTTCAAAGTTAATAGGTTATGCCGTGGTGCTTTTAGTAATGGTGAGCTTACTATCAATGGAAGTTATTAATCGTAAACCGGTTTCTTTAGATATTATTCGTGACCGCACTGAGTTGGCGAAAGAGAACTTTAATGGTGAAATTGAAAATGTTTACACCTTAAAGATTTTAAATAAATCACAAATCGATAACAAATACCGTTTATCGGTGCGTGGTATAGAAAATACTAAATGGCACGGTGAACAGGAAGTGTTGGTAAAAGCCGCTTCAGTTTATACATTACCAATGAGTATTTCTGTTGATCCCTATGAATTGGATGGTTATATGACTGACATTACCTTTGTTGTTGAATTAGTCTCAGATGAAGATCAGGTTTCATTAGAACATGAAACTCGATTCTTTAATAAACGCTAAATTAAGTATTATTGATGTCAGTATTTGATTTTACATCACTGTCGCCGGATTTGATTTTAGACGGCATAGAAAGCGTTGGCTTGCGTGTTGATAGCGGCTTATTAGCATTAAACAGCTATGAAAATAGAGTCTATCAGTTTCATGATGAGCAACTACAAAAGTATGTGACTAAGTTTTATCGGCCTCAGCGCTGGACTCACCAGCAAATTCAGGAAGAGCATGATTTTTCTTTAGAATTGGCGGCGCAAGAGCTACCTGTTATTGCTCCATTGCAATTTTCTGGTCAATCGTTGTTTGAATATCAAGGTTATCCGTTTGCTATTTACCCTTGTAGAGGCGGGCGAATTTTTGAAGTTGATAACCTCGACCAGTTAGAATGGATGGGACGATTTATTGGCCGGATTCATGCGGTATCCCGTCAGCAGAAGTTTAGTTGTCGTCCCAGTTACCATACTGATGAGTCTCTTTATCAGGCGAGAGAAATTATTGCGCAATCTGGTTTTGTTCCTGATTATTTAGCGCAATCATTTTTTGTGATCCTTGATCAGGTCATTGAAGTCGCCGCTCAGCAATACCAACCCAATGAATTGATTCGGCTTCACGGCGATTGCCATGCTGGTAATATATTGTGGACAGACAATGGTCCACACTTTGTTGATCTTGATGATAGTCGAATGGGGCCAGCGATTCAGGATATTTGGATGATGCTTTCAGGAGACCATCAGCAGCAGTTATTGCAGTTAGATACTTTAATCGGTGGTTATGAGGAATTCTGTTCGTTTGATCATCAAGAGTTTGCCTTAATTGAAGCTTTGCGCACCATGCGTGTGGTTAATTATATGGCCTGGCTATGTAAACGCTGGCAAGATCCTGCATTTCCGTATAGCTTTCCTTGGTTTAATACGGCAAAATATTGGGAAGAACAGGTGTTAATGTTAAAGGAGCAGATGTCTGCATTACAGCAGCCACCACTAACTTTAATGCCGTAATGTCTGTTGAGCTTTGTAGATAAAGTGAAGATTAAGGAACAGCATTAGTTTATTCACGTCAAATAATAGTAGGAATCCCAATGAAAAAAATAATGACTTTGTTAGGCATAATGCTAGTGTCTATGTTGGCAAATGGTACAGAATATCAGGAAGGTAAGCATTACGTTAAAGTCAAAGAAATCGCCGTTGAAACGCCTGAAGTAAGGGAGTATTTCTCTTTTTATTGTCCTCATTGTTTTCGCTTTGAACCACTAGTTGCAGAAATAAAAAAAGCACTACCTGAGAAAGCGGTGTTTGTTAAAAATCATGTCGATTTTTTGCCAGGTGCCTCGAAAAAAATGCAGTCTCTATTAACCAAAGCGTTAATTACCGCGCAAAAAATGGATATTGCAGAAAGTCAGATTGAAGCAATATTTAAATATATTCACGTTCATCGTGCGGTTTTTACTTCTGAAAAAGATGTCCGCAATGTTTTTGTTCTTAATGGGGCCGATGGCGAGCAATTTGAGCGTTTAATGGCCAGCGAGGAAGTTGCTAAGGCGGCAGCACAAATGAAGAGTAATCAGGATGCTTTATCGCAGAGTGGCGATTTAAAAAGTGTGCCTACTATTATCGTCAATGGCAAATACATGATTCATGCTCATGATTTAGATAAAGAAAACTTTGTTGAAGACTATAATAAGTTGGTGAAGTATTTGTTAGCTTTAGGATAGTTTTTACCGGAATTTGATAAAAAGCGAGATTAAGTCTCGCTTTTTTAGTTTTACTATTAGGGTAAATTAAGGATTTTACTTTTAGCCTGTTCAAACTCTTGTTCAGTCAATAAGCTCTGCTGTTTTAGCTGTGCAAGTTTTTCCAGGGCTTCAACGATAGACAGGCTGGTTAGTTCCTGCTGTAGTTTTTGTTGGGGGTCTAAATCTGTTTGAGCCGCATTACTTGTGTTTTCTTTAGTCTTATTAATACCTTCAGTCGTTTGTGCTAACTGAGCTGTTGTATTGACGTCAATTGCTTTGCTTGGCTGCTGAGCCTCCTGGGAAACCGTGGGTTTTAATATCGATTCTTTAGTCTCAAGCTTTTCTTTTATTTTGCTATCAGTGTTGGCTAATGTAACTTCTGCTTGAACGGGAATTTTTCTCGCCTCGGTATGCTGTGGATTCATAACCGAAGATATTTTCCAACACCAATCGATAAGTTGCTCAGTGGCTTGTTCAAACTTAGCTTTAGTCAATCGCTGGTTGCCTTTACGAAAATAGTTGCATACCCGATAACTATTTTTATCACTATCGGTTATCAGTAATTCACATTTTCTGATCCTGTCGTCGACCATTTTTTCACGTTGCTCTTTTGCTATCTCAGCTATCACAGCTCGTTCTTTTTGATTTGAAAAAGCGCCTTTTTTATTTTTTCTAACAGTAGATAGGCATTCGCCATTGAGGTAAATAGAACTTTCAATTATTTGAGATAAAGAGAGCTCAAGTGAGGGGTCTTTATGGTGTCTTTGGTACAGTGCTATCTGATTTTCTGCTTCATTTACGTCAAATTGAGCATATTGGCTATGAAGATATTTTTTGATCGTTGGTAATGCAGAACGTTTTGATAGCCAAATGACGATTAAAATCACGACAATTACAATCATTGCAATGAGGTAGACTAAGCTGCTTTCAGGCGCTTGCTGTTTGATGTTTGATTGTTGCGTTGTGGCTAATGTTTGAGCGTTATCGGCTAATAAATGCAAAATAGATGCATTTGACTGATTGAATATTATAGGTTCATTTTGCTGATCTACTACGAGCATTAGCTCAGCATCTGCTGATATTTCTTGTCGATTAAATTGGTGAATAATCTCTGGCTGCTCAGGTGATTGCGAATCAGTAGACATCAGTCGCCACTGATCTTGCCAAGATAAATATAAGACTTTATTGCGCTGACTTTTTAGCTTATTTCCGCGGTAGACAATACTGTTAGAAATTTTGCTCTGGGCCGCTGAATAGAAGGTATTAGCCTTCACTGAAGATTCAATAAAATCACTGCCTAAGGTGATTTGTGACCAGTTAAGCTTTTGTTTTAATTCATGATTAATAAATAATGCTTCGGTATGTTGTTTTGACCAATAAATGGAATGAATCTTACCTAAGTGAGCAGCAACAATTTCATTATTAATGGTTATTTGTTCGATAAAGGGATTGGACTGCGGAACTCGATAATTTTTTGTACCAAATTTTTCCGGTTGAATCCTTAATATGGCGCCTGAATAAAGAGGAATTTTTTGATAGTTTTTGTCTGTGCCTAATGTCATTAATAGCTGGCCATAGTTATCTTGCCAAGGTTGAATAAAAGGACTAAATGACAATTGTTCTATTGTGATATCTACACTGGGTACATCAATCCGTAGTATGGTTTTATGCCCGCCTCTTTTTAACGTCAGTGATTCGGTTTTATCTTTGAGTTGCCATTCGCTTAATACCAGCTGGTACGGAGTTGCTTGCTCAAATCGATAAGGGCTGATTGGGTTTGGATTGGCTTCTTCATTCGGTTTTTCAATATGAGCAGTGTAAAAGCTTAGGTAACCGACTTGCTTTGATAAGTTAAAGGCGGGGTGTGTGGTAAACGCAGTGAGGGCAATAAGATTTGGATAGAAAGTTTTCAGATCCAGCAAAGCCGGCGCTTGTACTTGTTCGTTATTGAGTATGCTTATTTGTCCTTGGCGATTAGCTAGGAAAAATTGTGTTGATGATCTTGGGTTTTTTACAAGTTGTCGCCAGCTTGGAGCATGCTCTGGGTTAGGTAATTCTATTTCTTTAATTTCAAATGATTGTGCGTAGCAGTTAATAGCTGACATTAGTGCCAGATGGAGAACAAGATAAAACTTGTTGATCAGGGAGAAGCGAAAAATTCTGTTTATCATATGCGTTTACTGATTTAACTCTACCTTGAAGTAATTGTTTTTCATGATATTAGCTTGTTTTTTGTAAGACAACATGCTGCGCATCAATTAATTGTGATTTACTGCTATTATTGAGATAGCTTAATTTACCATCGATTATTAACTCATCTCCTATCATCACAGTGTCATTTAAATAACCTGCTTGTTTTCCCCAGACATGAACCGTGCGAATAATATCTATGCAGCGTAGTTCTTGTGATATTGGGGAGTAGACATAAAAATTCAGATTTAATGATAGCTCTGCTAATTGTTGATTTTTTTCTGTGGTGACCAGTTTGACTTCACTGATAATTTTACCGCTACACTGTAATTGATTAATTGATTGAGTATAACCTTTAGGGTATCTATGGGCGTACGTGGCGTGAATAATTTCTCTATTGGACTTTTTACTGTTTACCATAAAGCCCTGAATTAACAAGATATCACCTTTTTCTGCTTGCAACAGGCTGCGCTCAACGACATCGCCGATCATTTTAATGGTGTGATAATGGGTCCATTCTTTATATTGGCCAGTTTTTTTATCGTACCATTTGCTGTGCGTTGCCACAGTGAACTCTGCAATTGCGGTCACCGGATTAGCCTGATAACGAATATCCGGTTTAGCGACCAAATTACCTAGCAAGGTGATCGAGCATAAATGATTTTGCGGGATCGATTGACTCATAGTTAATGAAGTTAAATAACAACTACTCTACGTGAGCATAAAGTTATTAGCAATAATATGTTGTTGAAGTATCTAGATAATTTATTAATAATAAAAATGCCCATTGTGATAATGGGCATTAACTAGTTAATGCTATTAATGATTAAGTGCGAACTCTTCTATATGTTAATAGCATGATGGCTAAACCTAATATAGCAATCGTTGATGGTTCTGGAATTTGTACTGTGTCAGCAGGGTCTCGGGCCCAGACACTTAGATGAGATAAACCTTTACCACCAAAATCTTCACCTAAATTTAATGTACCACCTAAAACAAACGCTGTAGTAAAAGCACTGGGATCAGCAAATAGTAGATTGCCATTATCAATTTCATTTTGAAAAATATCTTTGAAATTAAAATCGTAAATAGCCCAGCCACCACCACTTTTTTCGTTACCGGATTTTACCGAAAAAGCTAAGTGATCAAAGGTAGATTTACCGATGATATCTTGTACTGTTTCGACAATGTCTTTATCGGTAGAAAGTGTCCAACTCAATGAGGTACAATCGCCAAATCCTTCTTCATCTTCGTCTTCGCAGGTGAATGATAATCGTAAAACATCAGAAATAGCTAAAGTCATCGATTGATCATAAGAAGTAATACTGCTGTACTGACCAGATAGTTGATCATCGCCTGCTTCAAATTTTCCTAAATGAATCCAGCCAGGATCTGTGGCATTACCATCACCATCAATATCTTGTAAATCAGATGGGTCGATAAATTCTAAACCACTTAACTGATCTCCATTATAAGGGCCGGAAGTAAAAATAGCCCCGTTGAGCAGACCATCGCCATATTCTCCAATATTATTATCTAACGGTGGTACTTGAGAGTCATTGCCACCAAATAAGCCGATACATGAAGTTGCGTCATAGGGGCCGGATAATAATAAATTACTTCCTGTAGCACCTCCAGTGTTTGCAGAAATATCTAAATCTGAAAGGTGAATAGAGTCGAGTGTCGCGGTTGAAGTATCGCAAGTGGCTGTGTTAGCAATAATACCTGCATGAGTAACTGCTGAAAAAATACCCATTATCATTGCATAGCAAAATATGCGAGATAACAGTTTAAACATTGTAAAACCCCTTTCGAATAAAAAATGGATTGTTCTGATTGATTAAAAATTACGCATAAAAAGTGCCACTTTACTAAGTGTTTGAATGGGTTAAGTTATATTTGTTGTAATTTTTCACCAATTAAAAAAGTGTAAAATTATCTGACAGAAATGCGAGGGGTGGCGCACCCAGCAGGAGTCGAACCTGCGACCTCTGCCTCCGGAGGGCAGCGCTCTATCCAGCTGAGCTATGGGTGCATAATAGTGAAACGCCGCAATACTAATGGGTATCTAGGCGCTTGTCTAGAGCATCTTATTAATTATTTGTTTGGCGCTGTTGTTTCTACCGACAATAGGCTGTTTTTACCCCTAAGCCTTATGAATTTAATGTACATTTATCGTGTGTCGGCTTAAAGTAGCACTATAATAAATGCTAGTTACATCAACAAGGTAGTTACAGTCGAAGCTATGAAATATTTTTTTAGTTACATAATCGTCTTTTCTATATTGATCCCACAACTTGTTACTGCTCAAAATTATGAGTTGGCACAAGTGTCAGTTGCACCTTATGAAAAGTCTTTTACCCGTGCAGGCAAGGTAGCATTTAAACGTACATTAAACCTGTCATTTAAAAGTAGTGGTTTTTTGAAAAAGCTATCGGTTGACGAAGGGGATTTTTTTACTCAGAACCAACCATTAGCTTCATTAAATACCGAAGAGCTAAAAGCTGATAAAAATGCGAAGTACAGCCGATTGCTGCAGGCTAAACGAGAAGTCAATCGCATTAGGAAATTAATTGAGCAGGAGCTGAGTACTCAACAGCAGTTAGATGCAGCACAAACTAATGTAGATACAGCAAGAGAAGCTTATCAGGTTGCTTTTTATAATCTTGAAAAAGCAGAAATATATGCACCATTTGATGGCGTGGTATTAGCTAGGTTTAGTGAATTGGCTGAATTTCATGCTCCTGGACAACAAGTGTTATCGGTAGCGGCAATAAATAATAACTTAGTGGTTAAAGTAAGTTTAACCAATGATGAAATTACTTTTGTTAAACAGGGGCAAAATGTCCGAGTCAGGCTTGCGAATCTGGGTGAGGTCAGTGGAGTTATTTCTAAAGTACCGGTAATGAGTAATACCGATGGTCAATTATATTTAATTGAAATATTGTTAACGGGTATAAAGGCTGGTAGTGGTGTTGTCGCAGGACAGTTGGCTCAGGTTGATATTGATTTTGTTACCGAAAAATTTGTTTATAAAGTGCCAATGAGTGCCTTGATAGAGATGGATGAATCGGGTAATGCGATATTAATGACCAAGTCAGATGACAATAGCTTCGTGTATCAAACATTCTCGGTGTTAAATATTGATAATCAGTTTATTTACCTGAGCACGGAAAATCACAACGAAGCATTAGAAATTGTTACTCAAGGCTGGCAACAGCTGAAAGTAAGCGAGTAACGGATATGAAGTTACCTCGTATTGCAATAAATAATGCGCAGTTTACTTTAACGATTGTTATTTTACTGGTATTGGTAGGGATAGTTTCCTATTTCAATATGCCTCGCTCTGAAGATCCTCAATTTGATATTCCAATCACCTTAATCGAAGTTATTTATCCCGGGGTTTCGCCAAATGATATTGAAACCTTAGCGGTTAACCCTTTGGAGCAAGAATTTGCAGATATTGAAGGGATCAAACAAATAGAAACCCAGATTAAAAATGATGGTGCCCGCATCGAAATTAAGTTTATCTATGGTAGTGATCCGCAAATTGCCTTTGATGAGGTTAAGCAGGCGGTTGCTACAGTGAAGCCTAAGTTGCCGAGTGATGTGCAAGATGTGCTAGTGCTCAAAGCGACGCCGACCAGTGTTGCAGTGGCTCAATTGGCGTTATGGAGTGAGCCGATAAATTATAAAGAAATGGAGTTCTACGCAAAAAAATTAGAAAAGCGCCTAGAAACCATCGCCAGTGTGAAAAAAGCGGATATCTGGGGTTACCCGCAGCAAGTCGTGTCTATCGATCTTAATTTAGATTTACTACAGCATTATGGGTTATCGGTTAATCATATTAATCAGGTTTTACAGGGGCGGGCACTCAATATAACACCAGGATTTCTTGATGCCAGCAGTCGTCGTTTTAACGTTAAAGCCAGCGGTAATTATCAGCAAGTTAGCCAATTAGCAGAGACTGTGATTTATTCTAATGCTGAGTTAGTGGTTAAGCTGGAAGATGTTGCTACCATAGAGTTTGGTCATGCTAAGCCATCATATCTGGCGTATTTCAACGAAAATCCCGTGATTTTTATTACGTTAGAGCAACGAAAAAATACCAATATTTTTGATTTAACTAAACAATTAACGGCAGAAGTTGATGATTTTCGTCAACAACTGCCATCAAATGTTAAAGTCACTACAATATTTGAACAGGCAGACAGTGTCGAAACTCGCGTAAATGGCTTCTTTGATAATTTATGGCAAGGTTTAGCGTTAGTCGGTGTGATGTCATTGTTATTTTTAGGGGTAAGGGAAGCATTGGTCGTGATTGCCGTGATCCCTTTGTCGTTTTTAATTGCCATTGGCTGGTTAGATTTTGCTGGTTTTGGTCTACAGCAAATGTCGATTGTTGGCTTAATTATCGCACTAGGCTTATTGGTGGATAATGCTATTGTGGTGACTGAAAGCATTCATCGGGAAAAGAAGCTGCGACTTAACTTAAAAGAAGCGGCAGCATCAGGTACCAGTAGGGTGGGTTGGGCGATTACTAGTGGTACTGTCACTACTATGTTTGCGTTTTTGCCTATGCTGATGATAGCCAGTGATACCGGTGACTTTATTCGTTCTATGCCGGTGACTGTGGTGTTAGTATTACTGGCTTCCCTTCTGTTGGCGTTAACCTTTACACCGTTATTATCAAGTAAACTATTTCAGAGCAAAAGCAGTAAATTTAAAATGTTGCAGCACTATGTTAATGCCTTTGCCCTGAATCATTATAAAAGCTTACTGAGTACATTGATGAAAAGAAAGCTGCTGGTTGTTGTGGTTTTTATAATTGCATTAGCCGGGATGTTTTCTTTGTTTAGCAAAGTGGGGTTGAGCTTATTTCCTAAAGCGGAAAAGCCTATGATGTTAATTGAGGTGGAAGCACCGCGAAATTCCTCTCTCGCTTATACTAATGACGTCGTGCATCAGGTTGCCGAAAAACTGAAAGGTTATCAATTAGTGGATGAGCTTGCCCTGAATGTAGGCAATTCTAATCCGAGAATTTATTACAATGAAGTGCCCAAGCGTGGTGTCGCCAATTATGGGCAAATACTTGTCGTGCTGTCTATGTTTGATGAACATCAAATCAGTCAGTTGGTAGCACAGCTTCGCAGTGAATTTTCCAGTTGGCATCAGGCAAAAATTACCGTAAAAGAATTTACTCAGGGACCTGTAACTGATCAACCTATTACCGTGCGCTTAATGAGTGAATCATTAACAGAACTAGAGGTTGTCGCTAAAGATCTCGGCCAATTTATGGCGAACCTGGATGGTGTAATTAATATTGAAAACCCTATTGGTTTGGCAAATACCGAATTGGTTATGGATATTGATTATGAAAAAGCGGGGATGTCAGGTATTGATATTAATCAGCTTGATTTGACACTGAAAACCATTATTAGTGGTAATTATGTTGGCCAGTTTAGTGATAGTAATGGTGAGAGTTATCCGATTTTGGTCCATCATAAAAATGCTGATTTGACCGTGCTTGATAAGGTGTATATTGCTAATAAGTTGGGACAATTAGTGCCTTTATCTCAGGTGGTTTCGGTTGAACTTGCGAAAGGGCATTCAGAATTTTTCCATTATCAAAAGCAAAGGATGGCGAAGGTTTCTGCTGATGCTGATCATGGTTATTCTGTGACGGCGTTAACACAACAGGTGGTTAGCTATTTAGATAATTACCCATTTCCTGTTGGCATGTATTACACCTTAGGTGGGGAAGAAGAGTCTCGACAGGAGTCTTTTGCCGGGCTTACACAAATTATGATCATCACCGCGATAGGAATATTTTCTGTACTGGTATTGCAGTTTAAGTCGTTTATGCAGCCGTTAGTGATCTTTACTTCGATTCCTTTTGCGATTGCTGGTTCTGTTATCGGCCTTTATTTATTTGAACTGTCATTTTCGATGATGGCGTTTATTGGCTTGATCAGCTTGTTTGGCATCGTGGTGAATAATGCCATTATTTTGATCGATACCGCTAATTATAATTTTAGCCAAAGCGGAGATATGCGCCTTGCTATTTTGGATGCAAGCGCTACTCGTTTTACCCCGATATTATTAACGACATTAACAACTATTGGTGGTTTGTTACCGTTAACTCTGTTTGGTGGCAGTTTGTGGCAGCCATTAGGTGTTGTGATAATTTCTGGGTTATGTGTTTCGGCGATTGCCAGCTTTATGTTGGTACCTATTTTGACGCAGCTATTTACTCGAACTAATTCTTAGTAGAACAAAGCAGGAAGTATGGAATTTATTGGACTTGTTGGTTTTGCCTTAAGTGCAGCCGCTTATTTAGTTTTTACTTTATTGATTTTTGCTGCCCGTAATAAGTCCTTATTAGCACAGTGGATGATCATATCTGCATTGAGTACCCTAGTTGCCAATGCTATTGCTTTTGCCCAGATTAACTGGGGCTTTAACTTGCAATGGGTAATGTTGGCAGATGGCGTTAAAATCGCGTGTTGGTCGATAATGCTATTGATTTGCAATACTGAGCTTACTTCTATTCGGCGCCTGCTAACTAATTATCATATTCGACAGTATGTCAGTGTCTGGGCACTGTTGATGGCAACATCTTGGTTAGCGACCTATCTGCTCGATTATTCATATGAATATTTATTTTTGTTGTTTATTATTTTAAATCTATGGACGTTAGTGTTAATTGAGCAGCTTTATCGTAGTGCCGATGACCACGTGCGCTGGGCAATATGGCCATTGATCGTCGCGTTAGCCAGTGTTGCTATTTTTGATTTTGTTTTATATGCCCAGGCGACCATGGTTAATGGAATTGATTTTGATTTTTGGTATAGCAGGGGCTTTATTGCTTTGGTGATATCGCCACTGCTGCTGGTCAGTACCCGGCGGGTAAAAAATGGTTCGGTGAGAATTTTTGTATCCCGACAGGTGGTGTTTTACAGTTCTATTTTGATGATGGCAGGTATTTATCTGCTGATTATGGCATTTGCCGGTTATGTTATTAACTATCTTGGTGGTCAATGGGGTAGTGTCGTTAGCATTGGATTTTTAATGCTTAGTGGTATTGTATTGGTGGCTTTATTGATCACTGAATCACTCAGACGTAAGCTAAAAGTTTTTATTGCTAAAAACTTCTTTGCCAATCGTTATGAATATCGAGATGAATGGCTGGATTTGATTGAAAAAATTGAAACTACCAGTGCTGAAAACTATTATCAGATGGCAACCACCATTATGATGTCAAAATTAAACGCCCAAGGGGGCGCGATTATCAAGAAAAAAAATGACTTACATTTTGATATCAAATTTTCTCAAGGGTTAGCATTAAGCGATGCGTTTAATTTGCAACTGGCTTTGGTGAGTCGATTTTGTCGAGAAAAAGGCTGGATTGTTGATGTTGACGAATACGAGGTGAAGCCTAGTATGTATCCTGAGCTTAATATTGATGTCGATTTGTGCCATAGCTTTCATGTTCGGATTATCGTGCCTATTTTTATTGGCAAAGCGTTTTACGGTTTATTCGTGATAGGTCGAGTGCATGATCTGAAACAGCTTAATTGGGAAGATCGTGATTTATTGTTTGCGGTATCAAAGCAACTGGGTAATTTTATTTCGCTAAATGAGGCGAATGATGAGCTAGCTGAAGCAAAACAGTTTGATGCCTTTAACCGGATGTCGGCTTTTTTACTTCATGATTTGAAAAATATCCAGGCACAATTAGGCTTGATCACTGCTAATGCAACAAAGCATCGTGATAATCCTGAGTTTATTGATGACGTCTTTGAAACTGTTGACTCAGCGACCGAACGGCTAACAAAAGTGTTATCACAACTAAGAAATAAGCAGATTGTTAACACAAAGGCACGAGAAGTTGCTCTTGATAAGGTCATTGAAAAAGTGGTTGAACAACGTAATATAGAACAACCGCAGGTTATAATTGAACAACTAGCACCGTGCTCTGTTGCGTTAGATCAAGAAAAGTTTCATTCAGTACTTAATCATTTAATTCAAAATGCGCAAGAGGCAACAAGTGATAATGGCTGGGTTAAGGTGAGTTTATCTGTATCGAAAGAGCTGGCTTGTATAATGATTAATGATAATGGTTGCGGGATGAGTGAAACTTTTATAAAAAATCGTTTATTTAAACCATTTGATACCACCAAAGGTAATGCTGGGATGGGAATAGGTGTCTATGAAGCAAAACAGTTTATACAAAGTATTGCCGGTAAAATTAGTGTGAAAAGTAAAGAAAACGAAGGCACTGTATTTGAAATTCAGTTGCCACTTAAAAGATTAGATAGACAATTAGAGAATAATTTAGGTTAAGGACTATATCAGCATGGAAAAACTGTTGGTTGTTGATGACGATAAAGGAATTCAAAAACAATTAAAATGGAGTTTGTCGGATTATGAAGTAATATTGGCGGCTGATAGAGAAAGTGCTATTGCAGCAGTGCGCCGTTATGAACCTAAAGTAGTGACTCTAGATTTAGGCCTGCCACCTGATGAGGCGAATGCAACTGAAGGGCTTGCTGCACTGGAAGAAATTCTCAAAATTGCCCCACATACTAAAGTGATAGTGATCACAGGTAATGACGACAGAGAAAATGCCTTAAAAGCGATTGCGCTTGGTGCGTATGATTTTTATCAAAAACCGATAGAATCGGAAGTGATAAATATTATTGTGGCGCGCGCGTTTAGTGTTGCGTCATTAGAACAAGAAAATCGTTTAATGCGTTCTGTTGGTGGTAACGACATTGGCATCATAGGTAATAGCGAGTCAATTGAACGACTTAGAATGATGGTTAAACGTATTGCCCCGACGCAGATCACTGCATTATTGCTTGGTGAAAGCGGTACAGGTAAAGAAGTGACAGCTAATGCCGTTCATTTGGCAAGTGAGCGAAGTAACAAGCCATTTGTAGCAATAAATTGTGCGTCAATTCCTGAAACTTTACTGGAAAGTGAATTGTTTGGTTTTGAAAAAGGCGCATTCACAGGTGCTGTTCGCACGACTAAAGGTAAAATTGAATGTGCGGAGGGTGGCACTTTATTTCTTGATGAAATTGGTGACATGCCGTTTAATCTGCAAGCTAAATTGTTACGTTTTTTGCAAGAGAAAAAAATTGAACGTTTAGGTGGTCGGCAGGAAATTGAAGTCGATGTCCGTGTGGTGTGTGCGACCAATCAAAACCTGGAAGAAATGGTTGCTAATAAAACGTTTCGAGAAGATTTGTTTTATCGCGTCAGTGAAATTACCCTAAATATTCCTCCGTTAAGAGAACGTGATGAAGATGTCCTCATTTTAGCGCAGTTCTTTTTGCAGCGTTATGCTCAGGAATATAAAAGTAATGGCAAAAGTTTTTCTGATGATGCCCTGAGTGCAATAAAAGCGCATAAATGGCCGGGTAATATCCGTGAGTTGCAAAACAAGGTGAAAAGTTCGGCCATTATGGCGACCGGTACGCAAGTTACTGCGATGGATTTAGGCTTTTTTGATCATACAGATACCGACTTAGAATTGAATTTAAATCTCAGACAAGTAAGGGAACAAGCGGAATCTCTCGCAATTCAAAAAGCTTACGCATTAACTGAAGGCAATATGTCAAAATGCGCAGAATTATTAGGAGTGACTAGGCCAACACTCTATTCCTTAATTGAGAAGTACTCATTAAATATTAATACAGCATAACTACATGGTTTATTTGTTCCTTGTATTGAAACAGTAAATTTGGGGTCCCCATTGAAGTTGAATTTTATCAAGATAATCACTGTCGTTGTTTTTGTCATGTCTCTATCAGTACGTGGGGAAACGGCAGATCAATTATATGAAGAAGCCTTACAGGCCTTTAATCAAAAAGAATATGCTCAATCGATAGTATTGCTAAAAAATACTATGTTTGAAAATCCTCGTCATTTGTCAGGGCGAATCTTACTTGGTAAAACGTATTTGCTGCTAAGTGAATTTGCTAATGCAGAAAAGCAGTTTAAACAAGCATTAACCGATGGCGCTGATAGTAGTCAAATATTGATACCTTTGGGTCAATCCCTACTGTTACAAGGAAAATATCAGGAGTTATTAGATACCTTAACGGTGACCGAGCAAACAACCCTTATTGCTACAGAGATTTTCTCATTAAGGGGGAGAGCATTTTTAGAGCTTACTCAATATGATTTGGCGAAAGATGCATTTGACTCAGCCATAGCTCGTGGTCCACAAGAAGCTGTAGGTTATCTCGGACTTGCTATTCTAGCCCTTAAACAGGGAAATATATCGGTTGCCGATAAATGGATTGATAAAGTCTTCGAATTAGAGCCTGATAACGCAGAAGCGTTACAGTTAAAAGGTGATATTTACTACCAGCAAGGTAAATTGGCGCTAGCAACGACGCTGTTAAATCAAAGTTTAATGGTAGATGATCATAATTTGAGAACACGCTTGTTGTTGGCGGAGATTTATATTGCTGAGTCTAAGATAGAACAGGCGTTAGAGCATATCTCTTTCGTCCTAGAACTTAAGCCTAATTACCCTAACGTTAACTTATTGTATGCATTTGCTTTATTTAAATCAGAGAAAAAAAATGAAGGGACTAAAGTAGCAAAAAATATCTCGTCATATTTGAGTAAATTAGATAGCGAAGATTTAAACCGTTATCCGTCACTCAAATTAATTCAGGGTATCAGCTTATATATGCAAGAAAGTTGGGAAAATGCATATAGTCATCTCAATTTTTACGCTAAACAATTTCCAGGGCATGAGCAAAGTCACCTGATGGTGGCAAATATGGATATTAAATTCGAGCGCTATCAGTCGGCGTTAGAGATACTTGAGCATTATAATGGCGAAGCAAAATCACTTGAGTATTGGCAATTAAATTTAGCGGTATTGGTTAAACTGGGGAAATTTTTTGAAGCATTAGTTGTTGTTGACCATGCGCTGGCACAATATCCAGAGCAGTTATCATTGCTCGAATATAAAAGTAAGTTGTTTTTAGCAACCAACAACTTATCTGAAGCATTAATATTGTTAGAAAAAATGTATCAGCGTGGAGAGGCAAGCGAACAATTGGCAATACTGTTAGGGCAGTTGCAGCTTAGTATGACGCAGGTAGATAAGGCGGCAAAAATTGTTAGTGAGTTACTTGCTAAGCAACCTGATAACCCTGTGTATTTAAGTTTATCTGCCGGGATAGATTTGCAAAATGATAATAGTAAAAGTGCTGGTGAAAAACTAAGAAAAGCTTTAACAAAAGCGCCTAAAATGCTGCAACTGTACGTTAATTTGTATTATGTCTATATGATGGAAAATCAAGTTAAAAACGCGGCAGATATTCTTAATCAGGCATATAAAATTAGTCCAAACCAGCCGTTGCTGTTAGTTAAATTAGCGGAATTATCAGAAAAGTTAAATAATTTTAATACTGCTAATAAATGGCGTGAGCGTTTGTATCAATTACAACCGGATGATGCCGATAATCTCGTCCATTATGCAGATAACTTGATGAAAATAAACCAAGACGAAGCCGCGTTAAAGTTGCTGTTACGTCATCGCATCGATTATCGGCTAAATGCTCAATACTTATCACGTTTGGCGGCTGCGCATTTAAAGCTCAAACAGTGTAGCGATGTGGATCAAGTATTGGGAGTGTTGTATGGTTTGTCATTGAATAATGCCAAGCAACTCGTCGCGATTGCGGATATGTATCTGCAGTGTCGTCGATTTGAACTTGCTCATCGGGCGTTGTCATATGCTGAATCATTAGATATTAATAATGAAAATGTACAATTAATGAGAGCACGGTGGCTGCTTGACATTAATCAGGCACAGTTAGCATTAAAACTATTACAGCCGATAGCAAAACGGGGTCACAAAAAGGCACTCCAATTAGAAATCAGTGCATTTGAGTTTTTGGAAAACTATCAACAGGCAATACTGAGCGCTCAGCAGTTGTATAGCCAGTATCCCTTACCCATTCATGCTTATAAGCTGTTTACGTTACTAGTTAAAGTAAATAAGCATGAAGAAGCTACTGCACTACTGGAACAATACTTAAGTCATTCAGATAACGTAAATATCCGGCGAGTGCTTGCTAAAGCATATTTGAATCAGGGTAATAAAGAAAAAGCTGTACTGCACTTTACAACCTTGGCGATGAATTTTAATGATGCAGAATCTTATCGTCAGCTTGCTATTTTGCTATCAGTAACAAACTTGAAACAAGCGGTTGATTATGCAAAAAAAGCACGTGAACTTAACGAAAGTTCTCCGGCAATTGCGGCAACTTATGGTTGGTTATTAGTGCAATTTGGTCAAGCAAAAGAAGGGCTTGCACATTTAAGGTTTGCTTATGCACGTAATGCAAATCAGCCAACCTTAATGTATCGAATAGGTGAGACATTATTAATGCTAGGGAAACCAGCTCAGGCAAAACAATATTTTCAACAAGCGGTTAAATTTGATTTTCCTGATGCTGAAAAAGCACGTTTGCAGCTTGAAAAGCTTATTGATTAGTACCATTTATTCGTTTGTTTTTCGTGTCAGTATATTTTACAGTAGTGAAAGTCGTTTGTTTTTATGTGCTTGTAATTACTGTGTTTTTTGAGTTGGCCTGAATTTTGCTTTGTAAGGGTAGTTATTCTTTGCCTTTGTGATTCTATGAATTAAAGGCTAGCGTTTAAGGAGTTATAGCGTGAAGCATCCATTACAATTAGTATTAATTACCTTATTGGTATTCGGTAATGTAAGTACTGTATGGGCGAAAAAATCAATAAACGAATGTGATGTATCAGATCTACAGATTACAACATTGCAATTGTTAGATGGCAGTGAGCCAGTTACTTTAGATGTTCCAGCAAGTTCAAGTGATTGTTTAGGAGCATATTATGGTAATAATAGTGAATTTATTAGCCCGAATGAAAATTTAGGCTACGATGAAGATGGTTGGTTAAATAAAGACAGTTACAAGGGCTGGTGGACTGGTCCTGGTGCCTTTGTTGACCAAAGTGATCTTTATGATCTGGATGGTGATGGCGTTGTTGATGATCCAGGTTGGGTATATGTTGGTAAAGATGAAGGCAATGGCTTTAAAGGTCAAACAAGCTCAAATGGTGAAACCTCTTATAGCTTTATTGATGACTTGATCACTTTTGATAACTGTTTAGACAAGAAAGGTAAAAGTACCTCTTGTGTTGGTGGTGAAGCAGTTAAAGGTGAGTGGAGTTACACTCCACCAGCAATGAATCCTGATGAGCTAGTTGACTTACTAGGTGGTAGCTTCTTTGATCAGGTAGCGATTATTTTTAAAGCAGGTAATGCTTTTGCTATGTATAACTTTAGTATTGAAGAATTAAAGTTAGACCCTGTTTTAGCCGGAGATTATAACTATGCATTTACCGGTACTTGGGATATTAGTGAAGTACTTGGCGGAAGCGCATTGTCTAACTTTAGCTTTTGGGCCCGTGATCCTGTTGACGAAACGGTTCAAGTACCAGAACCTCCAACATTATTGTTACTGATTAGTGTGTTTGCATTAATGTTACGTAGAAAATTGAAAGCATAGAAAATATATCATTCTGTAACTAGCAATAAAAAAGCCCTTTTTAAAAGGGCTTTTTTATTTTTTGCTAACTACTAAGCTATGGCTCTATATTTTGTTCCGCATAAAGTTTACTCTTATGCTTGAGTAATTTATCAACATAGCGCGCCATCTTAACTTTTTGCTTGATTGACGATTCTAGTATTTCTTCAACTTCGCGTAGTACTTCTTTTATATTCTCAACATTTTCAACCGAATTGACCACAACTTGCTGTGCTGGTTCCTGACTCTTAAGCTCAGAGCTGTTTAATGAGCCTGTAAGCTCGACTTCCATCTCTTCTGCTACATTCATAATCGCTTCAGTCGTTATTGCGTCTAACTCTTCTAAAAAGCCAAATAACAATAGTCGATCAACAAAAATATTTATTTTGCGTGGTACGCCTAAAGTTTTTTCGTGGATAAGCTCAAAAGCACTATCTGAAAATAAATTTTCACGATTGCACCCTGCTTGATGTAGTCGATGATTAATGTATTCTTTTACTTCTTCTACCGATAATGGTTTTAAATGAGCTGAAGCAATTATACGTTGGCGAAATTGCTCCATATTGGGTGCTTGAATAATGGGCTTTAATTCTTCCTGCCCTAATAAAAAGCTTTGAATCAGCGGCTTATTGTCTAATTGAAAGTTAGATAGCATACGGAGCTCTTCAACGGTTTCTGAAGGCAGATTCTGTGCTTCATCAACAATCAGTAACGCTCGTTTCCCTTGTTTGTTCAGGCTAATTAGAAACTGCTCAATTGCTTGTAACAAATCTGCTTTGCTATCGCCTTTACATTCGATATGAAATTCGGAAACTACTAATGCCAGTAGTTCCTGAGGATCTAACTTAGTCGTTACCAACTGTGCTGCTACTATGCTTTCGTCACCTATCTGGTTAAGCAAGTTTCTGGCTATCGTGGTTTTTCCTGTGCCGATAGGGCCTGTGATGACAATAAAGCCTTCTCCCTGATCTAAACCATATTGTAAGTAAGATAACGCTCGTTGATGATGGCTGGAGGCAAAAAAGAACCTGGGATCTGGACTTAACTGAAATGGCTTTTCTTTAAAGCCATAGTAATTTTCATACATATTAAAAATCTTTTGTGATTTTAAAGGCCACTCGACCTTCTTCGTAATTAAACTGTTGAGTATTTGAACTACGATTGACATGGGCTAATTTAAAATCAACTGCCAATCGACTATTTAGGGATTTTGTATAACTGAGCGAAATACTACGGTAGCGATCTCTTCTTTCGATATCTGTATGTTTTCGCAGCCAGTTATCAGTATATGACGAACTAAGGCTTATATTTGAATGGCCTGAAATAGCACGAGACGCTGAAAAACTTAGATAAGTCTTATCGTCTTCATTTCTGGTTTCTAAATCCTCCCGATTGGAAAGTTCTGCGGTAAGCTTAAACTTTGTTCTGCTTAACGCTAGTTCGCTGTTCCATGAAAGGGTTTTATACAGAGAAAACACATTATCTTCGGTGAGTTCATAGTCACTGACATTAACTAGCTGAAATTGATCAAAATCTATATCTTGATTACTACTAATAAAGCAATTATTTAAGTCAATGCTATTACCACTAGGACACCAAAATGCGCCTAGTTCGATAGCTTGATAGTGTCCGCGAGTGAAGCTTTTGACTTCTTCTATATAGCTAATTTCGTTGCTTAATCGTCGATTTCGGTGTTGCAATGTTAAGCTATAAGTATCACCAAAAAAACGCTGTGAATAACCAGCATTTATCGATGTTCTAACCGATGGCTGCCAATTAATACGTGAGTCAATATAATTCCCTAACTTTTTCCCTTCTAAATCAAAGCTAGTGCCTATCGGGGTATTGTAAGATACATCTAGATATAACCTTGGTGTGACTAACCATCTAACACCGACGCCGTAGGAATTAGATTCTGTTGACCTGCCACGCTGGATTGTACCGGTATTATCTTCGTCGAAATAACGTAAAAACGGGTTCACTTTCCACTGGGTAATTAAACCTAGTTTCATTTCCCCTTGGTAGCTTTTACTCGTTTGACCTTGGTTTTTCCGTTCTTGGTATTGACTATCAACATTCCAGAATATGTTGCTAACGGAGGAGCCATTTTCAGATAACAACTGAGAACTATATCCTTCGAAATTACCAATATCATCTTCTGATTGAGCGAGATTATATTTTATATTGGAATTTATATGAAATTGGCTATTACTTACTTTGTAAGCTAACCCGCCACTGTATCGTTCAACCCTAACTGTATCGGCTGATACAATATCTGCTAAGGAATTTTTGGCATTATTTCTCGATCTATTATCAATATCAGCACTTCCCATTAATGAGAAGCCTTGGCGACCCAACTTTAAGTCAAACTCGCTACTTAGCGTATGGTAATCGTTATCCAGTGAATGATCATGACTGTATGCAGCATAAATACTGCTCGAAGACAGGGCAAATGTCAGATATTGAGATTCAAACTGAGTATTAATATCAACGCCTGCCTGGCTGACCAAGCTTGACTGCTTCTCACTTATTGAGAGTTCAACGTTATCGGTTAGCACCTCATTAACTATTAGATTTGGCGAAAATAACCACTCACCAGCATAGGCTGGTTGAACTAGGCAAGCTGCAGTAATATAAAGTGCTAATTTAGTCTTTTTCACCGTATCCGTAGCCATAATAGCCATACAAATCCTTATGAGATCTAATTGCTTTATTCATAACAATGCCAAGAGCTAAGTTTTCGTTAAGTGACTCTGTAGCGGCTTTGATACTTGCTATTGTCGTTTTGGATTCTTCTACCACTACTATTGCCTGGCCAACTAAATTGGCGAGTACTAGGGTTTCTGTTACCCCAATTAAAGGGGGACAATCAAAAATAACAACACGATCAGGATATCGAGTGGCAAGTTCATTAGCCAGAGCAGCCATTCTTTCACTTGCTAACAGTTCATTAGATAAGTGATGAGGTTGTCCAGCGGGCATTACCCTAAGGTTGTCGATATTGGTTTGGAAAAGTACATCGCTGACGTTTTTATCAGGTTGTAGTAAATAATCAATTAATCCTTCTGTTTGTTCTATTCCCAGTTCTCTGTTTATGCTGGGTCTAAGCACATCAGCATCAATAAGTAGCACTTTTTTATCTTGCTCTGAAGCTATACTTAACGCGAGGTTAATGGAAACAAATGTCTTACCTTCGTTTGGTTTTGCACTACTAACCATAATTAAATTAGGATGGTTTAACAATTTAGCGCCACTACCAAAGGCATTGTTTAACAATTTACGCTTTATTTGTCTAAATTCATCTTTAATACTTTTACGCTCACCCGTGTCAACAAGATAACCTCGTTCATTTAGACTTTCAGTATCTATGTTAAGAGTTTTTGGATGCCTTGCTTGTTCATCACTGATGGTAGATTCATGTTGAGAAACTTGCTCTTTAGGTGCATTTTCAGAGTCCGCAGAAACTTCTGAAGTCGCTTTTGTTGCTTCTTTTGCCGCCTTACGAGCTAACGCTTTTTCAATGGTACTCATTCTTAAAGCATTCCTTTTATTGGAGCCATAACTTGTTCAGGAAAAATTGAATAAATGATAAAACAGGCTAAAAGCAAAAATAGTAAAGTATTGGAGATAATAAAGACAATAGTCTTCCTCTTATGCCATTGCTGTAAGCCCAATTTTTCAGCCGCAGAAACTACGCCGAAAACGGGTATACCAGTTTCTTTAGTTATTTGATTTCGAGAGGTAACAACAGGATTTATTTGGCTAACTAAAAATGATAAACCTAATCCAATCCCTAATCCTACCACTGTACTCGCTAACAAAAATAAAATTCTTTTTGGCCCTGTTGGTTCAGCAGGAGCTCTTGGTGGATCAATAATTCTAAAATTGATTTTACTCGTGGTTTCATCTGCTTGTTTGGCTAGCTGCGCTGTTTCTTTACGTGCTAACAGTTCTTCATATTTTTTCTTAGTGATATCATAACCACGGTTTAATGCCGTCAGCTCTGCTTCAATTTCAGGTAAAATATGAATTTTATTTTCTAGATCTTCTACCTCTTTGGCATAGTTATCTCTTCGTACCTTGATAGAGGCAACTTGATTTTCCAATTGATTGATTTGGATCTGCAAATTTTGAATAACTGGATTCTGGGAAATTTGTTTGGCTGATTCATTACCTGAACGACTAGCTAAATAGTCCTGAATTTCTTTTTCTTTCTGAGCCAATAGGTGATCTAAACGGTTTTTAGCTTCCTTAACATCAGGGTGTTGTTCTGTATATTTTAGCAGTAATGAGTCGAGTAACGACTGGAGCTCTGTGATTCGCCCGTCATAACTGGTAATGATGGTATTTGAATCCTTAATATTTGATTGCGTGTTTTCTTTTGGTACATTTGAAGACGCAAGTTTGCTTTTCGAATTTTTAAGTTGAGATTCCGCTTCTGAAAGACTTAACTCGATAGCTTTAAGTTGCTCTTTTGCAATGCTTAACTTGTTATAATAACCGCCATATTGATTAGGTAAAACATTACTGTATTTTTGTTTAAATTCAGTAAGTTTTGCTTCATCAGATTGCAGGCGGCTTTCATATTCCTTTAATTGCGTGTCTAAAAATTTTCCTGCCGTATCTGTATCGCTACGATTTTCACCTAAGGTGTTTTCTATAAATACAGTTAGCGCTGACTGCACCACATTCTTAGCCATTTCAGGATCTTTATGTTGATACGAAATAGTAAAAATGTTTTCACGTCGCCCTCCTGTTTTTTTGATAACTATATCTTCTTTTAGATTATCGACAAGTTCTTCGTAATCCTTTGGAGTTGCTACCTGTATATCGAGATCAGTCATACGAGTGATTCGCTCGATATTTGGACGGCTCAATAGGGTTTTGACCATGAGCTGAATTTGTTGGTCAGTATTAGTTTCTACTGTTAATCCTTTAAGGAGGGGTCCTAAAATTGATTGAGTGTCAGCATAAACTCTAGCCTCAGACTCGTAGACATCATCCATATTGACAATTAATATCCACAACAAAGGGCATATTGCCCACGTAGATACCATGATGTATCGACGCTTTAACCAAATTCCTTTTAAATAATCTAAGACTTGTTCTAATAACTCTTGCATTCCTGACCTCTAAACTACAGGGGAGTAAACTTTAATTGGATAAAGTAATGTTAAAACCATGTTTCTGGAATTACGATAATATCACCTGGAAGCACATCAACGTTAGCCGATATTTTTCCATTTTTAATTAAGTCTTCAATCAATATGGTATATTGTTTTTGCTTACCATTTTCAATTCGAACTAATACTGCACCATTGCCATCGGCAAACTCTGTTAATCCGCCCACTTGAATCATGACGTCGAGTAAGGTCATATGTTGTACATAATTAACCGCTTGTGGTTGCGCAGCTTCTCCTATTACCCGGATTTGCTCACCAAATGGGCCGACAAAATCATTGACTGTGACAGTCACAACGGGATCTCTAAGATATTTCGATAAAATCTCTTCTATTGTTCTAGCTAATTCTGTTGGCGTTTTACCTGAGACAGGAATATCTTCAACTAGTGATGTAGTGATCATGCCATCAGGTCGAACTTTGAAGGTGCCAGAAACTTCGGGATTACGCCAAACGAAAATATTAACAGTATCACCTGCACCAATTAAATATTTATATGAATTAACATCAACAGTTTTAGACTGATGTATTGTCGCAGGAGGAAGCGAAGGCGAACTGCAGCCTGAGATAACGTAGATAATACAAGTAACTACTAAATATTTTAAATTCTTGAACAATCGATATTCCATGGTTTTAACCTTTTTAAAGTTATCGCAAAACAGTTATAAACTACCAGATTCTATTTGATTTTTATAGCCGATGCACTTATTAAATTGCTGTAAAAAAAAAGTAAATTTTGCTAGTATGCGTTTCGTGGTATTTATATTCATCCTAATACTCATTCTAATAATTGCCAAATTTAATGAAAACAACTGGTTATTGTAAACTTTTATAAGGGAATGCTCGTTATTTATGTCTAGTCCAAAGTTTCGTGATTTGTCGTCAGGAAGCAAATCTCTCGTTATTATTGAATTATTGTTGTTTGCTAGTGCCTTTCTGGTTTCATTTTACGGTAATAGTGTTATTACAATAGTTGAACATATTGAAATTCCAAAGAATTTCATCTTTATCTATGCGTTTGTATTTGCGTTGGTTGTGCAGCTGTCATCACTGGCTTTAGGATTATATAATTCTAAACTCAGAGAAAGCTTCAGAGGCCTAGTGCGCCGAATATTAATGTCGGTGGCAATAGGTTTCTTTATTGTTGTTCTAACAAATCCTCTATATGCAAAAAATGCATTGCCAATTGAATTATTAGCTGTTGCGTCCTTGATTAGTTTTTTTGCTATTTGTTTGTTTCGTTATATCACTTATCGAGTTGATTTTTTTGGTTTAAATAAACGTAATGTCTTGGTGCTGGGCGCTGGTGAACGGGCTTCAATTATTGAAAAACGTATGCGTCGCGGTGTTGATCGACAATGTTTCTTTATGCATGGCTTTATTACTATGGATGGCGATTCGGAACAAGGCATAGTTAATGAGAATAAAATTGAACTCGATGGCTCATTAGTTAGCTATGCGTTGGAACATGATATTGATGAAATAGTTGTCGCAAGTGACGAACGTCGCAATAACTTACCTGTAGATGAGCTTTTTGCCTGCAAAATTCGCGGTGTTGAAATCACGGAGATTTTAGATTTTATTGAACGCGAAACAGGTCAAATTGCGGTTAATTTAATCTATCCAAGTTGGGTGATTTATTCCAACGGCTTTGCATCAGCAAACCATTTAAGAAATACACTAGATTGGATCTTCAACGCCAGTATCGCATTTTTCTTGTTTTTGGTTACCTGGCCGGTAATGTTGATCACAGCGATTTTAATAAAGCTTGATGAAGGGATGAAAGCGCCAATATTTTACCTACAGGAACGCGTTGGTTTAGATGGACAAGCGTTTAATATCTATAAATTTCGTAGTATGCGTGTTGATGCTGAAAAGCATGGAGCACAAATGGCAACAGAGAATGATGACCGGACTACGAAAATAGGTAAATTTATTCGTAAGTATCGTATTGATGAATTACCACAGATATACAACGTTATGCGTGGTGATATGGGCTTTGTTGGTCCACGCCCTGAACGTCCAGAATTTGTTCAACAGTTGATTAAAACTATTCCTTATTATAATGAAAGGCATAATGTTAAACCGGGATTGACCGGATGGGCACAGTTAAAGTATCCATACGGTTCGACTGAAGAAGACTCATTAGAAAAATTAAAATACGATTTATATTATATTAAGCACAGAAGCTTTATGTTGGATATGTTGATTCTAATTCGAACTGTTGAAATTGTGCTTTTTGGCAAAGGACGATAGTCTTTTGAACTAAACTTTCTTTAAGGGATAGTATGGAAGTTACAGCAATTGAACAATCTGTAAGCGAAGATGGCTCAATAAATGTAAGGGTCAAAATAGCTCAGAAATCAGACTTACAGTTAAACTTTCAAGGGGCAGAGCAACTTCCTTTTCTCAATGATTGTGTTTTTCTTTCTTTATATATTCAGTCTATGCAAGAAGGGACTGATTTAACTTTTCCAGATAAATTTCCTGTTTCAGCAATGTTAGTTGAAAACTTGGATAAGCATCAGAACATATTTACAAAGTGGTATAACGAACACCTTCATCCTATTGATGTAAATGTCAAAACAGTGACGCAAGATCTTGAGGCTTCAGGTAAAGTATCATTATTCTCTGGCGGTATAGATTCTTATTATACTTATGTAGAAAAACAGCGTGAGTTAAGTCATGTATTTTTATGCATAGGTATGGATATTCAACTGGAAGAACAAAAAAAAATTGATTTAGCCGTTGTTCAATATAAAGATTTTGCTCGAAAACATAATAAAAAACTGTTAATCGCAACGACCAATGTACGTCATGTTTTTCCAGGAGCTAAATTGTCTACACAGCATGCAGCTCTATTCACTGCACTTGTATTGGCCTATGGTTTAGAAACTTTATATATTCCAGCATCGCATAATATTGATGAGTTGTTTCCATGGGGGAGTCATTTATTGACAGATCCTTTATTGTCTAACGGTTTTACGCAAGTCATTCATCATGGCGCTGTTGCAAGAACCGAAAAAACGGCGGGGATTGCTGAAAATAAAGATGCGCTAGATAGTATTCGTATTTGTAATTCATCTGAAGAGTTTAATTGTGGAGAGTGTGAAAAGTGTCTCCGCACTATGTTTGCATTGGCGGTACTAAAAAAGGAAACTGACTCGTTACCTCTATTACAAAATAAGCTGCAGTTTCTAATAAAGATTAAAATTTATAATGATAGTCAAGCGACGTTCTGGCAAGACAATTATCAGCTAGCGATGAAACATCAATGCTTCGAACTTGCTAAGTATGCAAAAGCTATTGTCCGAAGTTATCAATGGCGACAATGGATAAAGCAGGGAATTTCACTGTTACGTAATCGAGCTTAATGATTGCGAGAATTCTCGTTAGCAGGAAATACCTGCTAACGAAGCTTAATTACAGCTTTTTACTGTAAATGTTGCAGAGCTCTGACCTACATTTCCCGCCTTATCGTAACCATAAATGGTTAACTCTTTGGTAAGATTAATATCTTCCGGTTGATAGATAGTTGAAATTTCATTTGTGGATAAAGCTGTGTCCCAGATAATGACATCATCCAGACTTCCTTGATATCGTCTATTATAAAAATCAGGATGGTTCATTGGCTTGCCGATTGATAATATTTTATCAGAATTAAAGGGCCAGCTGATTTCTTGTTGAGCAATTTGCTTGCTAATTACCTCTTCACCATTAATAAAAATAGCTACCGTCTTATCATGCTTACGGATGACAATATGTTGCCACACATTAAGGTTTATAGAATTAGCAGGTGTTTGTACTATATTCGTGTCATTGGCGTTGTGGGTGTTATCACCTGATGACCAGGAAATAGACAGTTCGTTATTATTTCGATGAAAATTTGGACCTAAATAGATGGCCCAGCCTTGCTCATTTCCTATGTAATCCCAGCTTTGAGACATTAACATACCTGTACCGTTATCTGGCTTTATCCAAAATGCAATGGTGAGATCATTAGTTATTGGGATCTGAGTGGTATCAAAATTAATTTCGCTGCTTTGGCCATTAAAACTAATAGCGCTATGAAGGGGATCATTAGTAAAAATAACATCTTTTGCTGTGCCTATTAGATGACTACCATCGCGGCTAACAATGGTGTTAGTCTCAAGATCAAATGGTAAATAGGCCAACGATTTGAAAATGGGAATAGCCTTATTAATTTGATATGGCTGGCAGTTATCCAGTTTGACCTGTTCGTTATCCAATTCCAGCACGCAATGACTCACACTATAATTATCTTGCACCTGATATTGCACACTAACGTCATCACAAAAGGTTTCATTACTTTCAGGAGAGTTTATAGTAACAACGGGGGCTACTCTATCTGGGGTTAATGCGGTAAATGAAACTGATTTTTCATTATAACTGCCAAATTTATCCCAAGCTTTGACTGTTAACTTATGGGCTTTATCAGCCAAAGCATTTGACTGCATTGTATGGCTATAGGGGGCTTCAGAAAACGTTGCTAGTTTTTCATTATTTAACCAAAACTCTGCCAGTGCTACGTCATCACTATCAGAAATTTCGGCATTAATCTCAACTAAATCACTAATAGCTTGCTCCGGCATCGGATTAATTATATTGATAGTAGGAGGTGATACCGGAGGTGTTGGCTTAATTATTTGCCAATTACTTTGTGTTTTATAAGTTTGAACACCTGTATCCCAATTTGACTGCCAGATTCGGCAAGTATCTTCATCATCATTTTCAGCGCAAAAGTAAAGTGTGGCAAAGGCTAATATGTTACCGATAGGCCGGTCTGTTGTGGGTAAAACTGGGAAATCGGTAACATCAACAGTGAAACTTAGTTCTTCAAGTGTTTCACCTGGAGCAAGGCTAGGTATTTTCCATACGGCTGCGTCATAGCGGTTATAGCCTGATTGATCTACTTCTGAGATTTTAAGTAAACCATTCGGGCTCGATTTAAGTACATTACTAAAAACAACTACATTTTTAGCCGTAATCGTGCCGACGTTTTTTAACTTGAAGGTGAATGTAATGGATTCTCCCGGGCTGAAATATGTAGCGTTATGTTGCTGGGTGAGTGTTAAAAGGGGGGCGCTATCTTTGTAACTTGGCAGAGAAGTTTCCGGCTCGATTAAAAAATCAATATTAGCTGTTCCTTTAAACCACCAGTTAAATTTACGTGGTGGTGCTAGGCGATAGCTACTTAAACCTGCATCAGGCGCAGAAGTTCTAATCCAATAAGGGAAACTATAGGTAATTACCGAATTATATAGTTTTGCGATAACAGTTAAATAGTTGCTATCACATTGAGTTAACGCGCAAGAAGCAAAATAAGCGGCAGCAAATGTTTTGATAACATCTGGTGCATGCTCTAAGTCTAGAGAGCCATCATTGCCCTGCTGCTGAGCAGTGAGGTCGATACCCGCTATATAATGAGGAACATAATAACTGTCTTTACCTTGCCAGCCTTTCCATTCATATAAAGAGACTCCTTCTGTTTTGAAAAAGTCAGCCATTTTGATAATGAAATCTAAACTGGTTAGATCTTCGGAATGAATATAATAGCGTTCGATAGCATCGATCAGATAAGCTGACATCCAAGGGCTAGCGATATAATGCTCTCCTCCTTCGCCGTGAGATTCGGCGGTATGCATTAATCCGCCAGTTTTTGGGGCTCCATCAACTGGATTTTCCTGCATATTTTTTAGTGCGAGAAAGGTATTTGTCGCTTTTGTCAGATAGGCTTGTTCTCCAGTCATTTCATAGGAAGTCACATAACCTAATAGTTGTACAGCAGCATGGCGTTCGGTCCAAAAGTTGCTATTTAAGGTGTATTCAGTATGAAATGAATCCCAAGCTAAATTTAATTTATTAAAAGTTTCAGGAATTTCAGAAGTACCTTGAAGAATATAGTTAGTTACCAGACTTTCACCATAGCTATATTTCATATCATTTGAGCTTTTTAATGAAAAATAGCCATTATCATTAATATGCTTGAGATAAAACTGTGATGCTCGGTGTGCTGCACGCAGGTATTTATATTCTCCTGTTTTGAAAGCCAATTGATAGATGGCCATAGCCCGGTCAAATAGCCAAGCTGCATAACTATTTCTATGAGGAATTAAGTTGTCATCTAATACCCTTGGGTCAACACGATTAATTGCGGTATCGCCAAATAATTGAAAGGCATTATCGTATGCAGATAAATCTGGGTGACTCCCTACGGGCAATAGTCGAGTTTTGATGACGCTATTTCCATACCATTCAGGTGAAAAAACAGCATAAACAGCAGGTTCATATATTTGTTCACTCGCTGGGTATTCTTGATCGTTAACTAACAGCCAACTATCTTCAACTGGTGTCAGTTCACGGTCTACTGTAGACCTTCTGCGTCCCCATTCTAATATAATAGTTTTTGGAGCTAGTTGTTGATATTCATCAAGATTGAAGCTGGTTTTTATTTGAACAATAATGGATCGAATGCTTTCGTAATGGACGCTAGTTTCATGCCAAGGTAAAAGTTGCCTTGTCGCTACAGGTATTTCGTTGCCGGATTCATCTAAAAGGCGAAATTGAGTGATATTGGTGATATAACCTCGTGGAAATGGGATGCCAAAAGATGCCTTAACTAAGGTATTAGCAGTAATATTTTCGTTAGGAAACAGGGTTATTTCAGTTTGCCCATAACGTGTAACTATTGGATGAAAACTCCGTTTGGCTTGTTCGTTAGAAGCTTGAGTTGAAAAATGAAATGAGTAAGGAGCAATATTTTTTTTATTTTCACCGGTGGGATTTAGACTGAATTTGTAATCTGAAGAGTAACTTAGCATTGTTTTAGGTATAAAGGTGATAGATTCATTTTCTACCATTATTTTTCCGGCTACTTTTTCATTATCTCGGTATAATTCAATATCATTTGCATTTAAATCTGAAGATATTACATCGGAAAGGGCTATTGTGATGTTAGCATCTACTGGAACATCTGATTGAGACGTGTTTGGCATATGGTTGATGACAAAAATCTGAGGAGTAGACTCCTCGGTGATCGGGCTTTCAGAGAACTCTTGATTGACTGAGGTCGTAGTGTTGCTATTTTCTGAACCTCCACATGAAATTAATGAAAAAATAACAATTAATATCGATATATTTTTTAACTGTAAAAAATGATGAAGCATATGAGGACCTTAGATCTTCCGTGAACTATCAGACAGAATAGTTGCTTAACTGATGATATGTCTTTGATAGTCTAAGTATACACGATAATAGGTTACTCGCATTTGCCTACACCGTATTAAAGTTTTATGACGGGCTTTAATCGTTATATTTAATGTTAAATTCCGTAAATAAAATATTTAGTGCTGCTATTGTCCAACAGGTTTCGGTGTCCAGTTGTTCAGCAGGCACAAAAATGAAATCATCTACGGCTTGTTCGACATACTTTTTAAGACCTGTGTTCAACCAGGTTAGGTGAGGTGCAGGAAACCCTTTTTTAGCTAAATACATGAGTTCAGGGGCGAAGAATTGTTCTCCTATTTGTCTTAAAATAGGTTTGACAAATTCGCCTGTTATCGTCTGTTCAATGGGTAAATGGGCAGCAAAGTTCATCACATCAATATCGACGAATGGACTGACTAATTCCAAACCAAAGTGAGCCGCTAACGCTCCAGTTTCATGAAAATGATTATCGACGTCTGTATCTAGAGCAAAGCGCTTGATTTTCAATAAATCATTGGTTAGAGCATCTGCATGTTGTGGATAGCTGTTAAGTTGCTGCAGTGAGTAATTATGATTGTTCAGCGAGATTGATTTTTTCAAACACTCAAGTGTGTACTCGTTTATCGCTAATTTATTCGTTTCTTGAATATAGTCTTCAACGGTATCACTCAGTAATTTTTGTATCTTACTTTTACTTGCTAAACGACTAATCAAGTATTTAGAGCCTGGAAGCCATTTAGTTAATTTTTGTACTTTCTGTTGTTTTTGCTGTCTTTTGAGGTAACGTTTAAGAGAATTATTGCCGAATAAGGTATCGGCAGCTTCACCATAAATTACTTGAGAAAACTCGTTTTGCAGTTTTTCAAAAAGTAGGTAAAGAATAATTGAACTTTGAAAACGAGGTGCTTGTTCAGTAATTAAAGCGCATTGTTTAAATGCATCAGCGATTTCATTGTCGCTTATGTCGATGACTCTATGTTCTATATTTAATGTTTCGGCAAATTTTATTGCTGTAGCCAGTTCTGGGTTTTCATGCTCGATTGAGCGGTGAGATATTGCGACTAACTGATGTCCTGCGTGCTGTGCAAGTGCGGCTAAAATTGACGAATCGACCCCACCAGATAATAAAATAGCAATTTTTTTACCTGGTGCTAACATTTTGTTTAAGGCACTTATTATTAGCCTTTTAGTTTCTTGGGTTAGTTCAGCTAAAGAACCATTATTTAATTGATAATCCTCTACCGAAGGCAAAGTGTAATAACAGTGCTTTTGGGTAATACTATCAGCTTTTATCGTCCAATAATGACCCGAAGGTACTTGATAAACACCAGAAATTAAACTGTGCTCACCAGTAATCCAACGATATAAGAACTCTTCTTCTAATGCGGTTGGGTTTAATCTATCTCCGTTCGCCTTTAACGACGCTAGCTTATTGCTAATAGACCACCCATTTGATGTTTGTTTTAGGTAAAGGCGATTTCCCCCAGCTTTATTGCTATATAGGGTGAATGAACTATCAGACTTGCTCACTTGAACAATTGAAAAATGACCATTTAATTGTGTGACACTGTTAAGTATTTCTGTCTTGCTAAAATAGGCTTTCCTATCAGCTGCTTGATTAAATGCATTGTCTTGAATATAGCCAACTACAAAGATATGGTCATGATCGGTCTCAATATAGCTAATTTCGCCATCGATAGAGCAATTTAACTCTTTGCCTTGGTAGTGTTTGCTAGCTTCTATAGCGTCAACTGTATCAACAGCAGTGTTGGCTAAGATAGTAATACTTGTCATTTAGTTAAAGACCTTACGCCATAAGGATTTAAAAATACCTGTCAGTTGTCTGCTTGCTAAAATAACAGCAGGCATTGGGTCCCACCAAGTGAAGTAAATATAGACGTGGCGTTTTGTAAATAGATTTTTTAGGTATTCTTTGGCTATTGAAGGTAATGACTCACCGTCACTTAATCGGGAAAATAAATCTTCATAAAAACTAACAAAAACAATGTTATTTTGCATTTTATTTGCAGTTGGCAGTTCTTGTTTAGTTGCTAATAGGTAAGTGGCATAGGCATTATTGATACCACAAGAGGTATCGAAATAATTACACATGCCTAGGCGAGGATTGATTTCAATATATTTATAAATTTCATCTTTTGGATCTTGCTTAAACTCTACCATGGCGGGGCCAGTATACTTTAATGCTTTACCTAATTTTTCTGATAATTTGATGACATCTTCATTATATTGACTGATAGCGTAGCTGGTAACACCGTAGTGAGAAGGTGACAAACGTAAACGATTAAAAGTAAAAGCTTGCGTTATATTACTATTTTCATCGAAAAAACAGTTACAAACCCATTGTTGCTTGTCTGGTCCCTCAATAATTTCTTGCGCTATCAAATGGTCCAGTTTATCGCCAAACTGACTGAAAAATTGTTCAAGTTCAGGCTGACTATTAATAATAATATTTTTACTTCCTAAGACCATATGTTTATGCGATCTTGGTTTAATGATAATAGGTAAGGAAAGTTCACTACTTAGCTGTTGCTGATTATCGATATGTTGTACTGTTTTGGGGATTGGGATCACTTCACCAACGGTTAATGTTTCTTTCGCTTTATCAATGAGTACTTCTGCTAAGTGACTATCAGGAATGATAAATTCACAATTTTGTCTAAGCACTTCTTCATGTTCAGTTAAAAATGTGACAAACCAATCTGACGTCGGCACTATTATCGTATTTTTAGGTTGTGTTTTTAAGGTCGCCAATAACCATTGGTGTTGCTCTTCATCGGTCGTACCATCTATGTACAATTTAATTGTAGGTACTTTAGATTTAAGCGATATGTCGCCTTTATCTCGTGTTATTACCTGACATTTCACCCCTTGCAGGTAAAGGCTTCTTACTACACCTAAGCCATTTGGTCCTGCGGCAAGCACTATAGTGTTTGGCATATTAGTCAACGTCCTATTTATTTTTTACGATAATATTTTTTAATTCTTTAACAGTGCAATTCCCATCTACCGGTAAACGCCTCAGTTGATAACGCTGATCAGCAGCAAATGAAAGTACCACACCAGGGATAAAAGAAAAGGCGAGTTTGTATCCTGCTTGTTTGGCTAATTGTTGTGTTAGTTTACTAAAAGCTGAGCGTCCCCCAACAGGATAAGCAATTGAAGTAGTGGCTTTGTTTAGGTGCTGTTCAATAATAGCTTTAGATTGCTCTATTTCTTTTTTTTGCTCAGTTTCATTTAAATGTGACAATATGCTGTGGCTTAGCGTGTGTGAGCCAATATGCATGCCATTATCAGACATTTCTTTTGCTTGTTGCCAATTAATAAAAAGCGAAGAATTTCTTAATGAGTCTGGTATATGGCATTGGCATACATTCTCAAGTTCTGCAATTTTATCTGGCATAGTTCTGCTTTGATCTTGCTTAATGACTCGTAATACTTTTCTTATTTTTTCAATCGCTGAACTATTTGATATATCGATACTTTCTTGCCAATTCGTTAGCTTGATTGACGGTACTTTGGTATGACGTACTATCCAGGCAATTTCATCCCACCAAGGAATGTGTGGAGCATCTAAGTAATCTGTTGCGATATAAAACGCTGCTGGCGTGTTATATCGCTTTAGGATTGGATAAGCTACTTCATAGTTATCTATATAGCCATCATCAAACGTGATTAATGCATACTTTTTATCTAACTTGGTATTATTTTCAATTTTCTCGATCAGCTGTTCAACACTGATTGGTACAAACTTGTCATTGAAAAATTTGATATGTTGTTCAAATCTTTGTTCGGTGCAACTAAAAACATTAGGATCAAACGCGCTTTTTTCTTCATCACCAATTCGGTGATAGTTAAAGCAATAGACACCATTTGGTAAAAAAGGCCATGAACACTTAGTGTATAACTGTTTCAGAACTGATTTGATCACTGTTATGACGCCTTATAGTTTGGAGCCGCCACCACGTAGTCACGATAATCATTTGGATTACCTTGTTGGCCAGCTTCCGCCGCTTTGACGATATTATACATTTCGCGTGCAGAGACGTAATGGAGTGCGTAATCTTCCCCATCGTTGTATTTTTCTTCAAGGTATTGGCACATATCATAAAATGGTTGGCCTAATAGGGTGTCCATATCTTGTTCTTGTGTGCCATGAGTATGTACTTTAATAAATAGCCAGTCTGGCTTACCTTTTACGGTAATTGCGGTATCTACCCAAAGATCAACACGATCTTTTGTTGGTGGCATGGAGGTTCTGATATCACTGTTTTCTATCTGAGGAATAAAGCCTTTTTTACACTGTTTCCAATTTAAACCTACAGGACCTGTGATCAACATCAAATCTCCCCAAGGATTGCCTCCAACGGTGACCACTTTCCCGGTATTATGTGATTTAGGTTTTTCAGGGTCATCTTTGGCATAATAGATTTCATTAACCATTGCTGGCTGTGTTGGGCTAGGAGCAGATGGAAAGGTAAAATCAGCATAACAACCAGTTTCTTTTAATACGATTAATTCATCATTAACACCGCACATATTACCACTGGGTAGGCTGTTATCTAAGCACCAATTACCATGAATAAAGGTATACTGTAATTTTCCACTTTGTTCATCTCTAACAAATGCACCATGATTTTCATGAAGTGTTTCAGTGAAGCGCTCTAGCGTATTGCGCAAGTTTTCGCTGGTGTCATTATGGTGATGTAAATGAATTTCAATTTCCCCCATCCCTTGGGCGCAAAGGTCAGTGATCTTATCTAAATGTTCACGACGATATTCTTCTTCAGGATAGAAAAATGAGTGTTTGGGGTAACAACCGTCGGCATCTTTAAATTGTTTAGCTACTTTTGGATAATCTTGATGCCAACGTTCGACACGATCACATTCTTGCTGATAAGAAACATCCTTACCCCACATAGGTTCATAATGATCGACAAAACAAAACATGATGTGCTTAGTTCCATCTGTGTTCGATGAAAGAAATAGTTTACGTTTAAGGTAATGGCCAAGCCATAAATGCATATGTTTCTTTCTAATAATTAACACTAATGCTAACGATATTGTGATAATAAGAACGAGCAACGTTAATAACATTTATTTTTATTCCTTTAATCGAGATGTTGCTTATAAGCTAATAAGAGATAACAATTGTTGAGCATTATGTTTCCATTGACGTTCGTTTTCTATATAGGAACGAGCATTTTTTCCCACTTGCTTTTGCAATGCGTTATTTTCGGCGATAGCTAGCGTTTTATCAATACAAGCTTGTCTATCGCCAGCAGCGAATAACCAGCTTGTTTCGTTGTCTTTGACCACTTCAGCAATAGGGGTAAAGTCTGGCGCAACCATGCCTTTGCCCATTGCCATAAACTCAAATAACTTCATCGGCGAACCATAGTTATTTGAATCTGGTAATATACCAAAATCCATAGCTGATAAGTAGGTACTTACTTCTTTATGATCAACTCGTCCCGTGAGAATTACTTGATTTTCAATATCTGCTTGCTTAATGCGTTGCTGAATCGGGGCAAAGCTAACACCATCACCGATTAACAGCAATACGATATCAGGGTACTGCTTTAATTTATCTGCAATGATATCGACAAACCAATCGATGCCATGCCAGTGGACAAATGCTCCAACATAGCCGATAACGGTTTTATCATTGATATTAAGCTGCTGACGTAACTTTGTTGCTTTTTCATCATCGATAATAAAGGCATCTAGGTCTGCAGCATTAGGGGAAATGACCGAAGGTGCGATTTCACCAAATTCTTGTTGGGCAATTTGTTGAAATTCACTGGAAATAAATACTAAGCCTGTGGCATTTTTAAATATCCAACGCTCAAACTTTTTGGCTAATGAGACAAAAAATAACTTTCTGACACGATGTACTAAACAAGAGTCATTAATTTCTAATACGATGGGAATATTACGTTTTTTAGCCCACCAAACAGATGAAAATAAAAATAGTGAATATCGCTCGTAAATCATCTCAGCGTTAGTTTCATTAACTGCTTTGCGTACCCTAAAGGCAGAAATTATATTAAATAGAATTTCAATTAATTCGAATACAAACTCGGGTGTATATTTGGTTAGGTTTGTTAATGAGGCGACTAATCCGCTCTTTTTGGGAGGAATTTGTTTTTTAGCACTTTGATCCTCTTCGGTTTCCGGCTCCGCACCTGGTAAAGATAAAATGCTAACCTGATGGCCTAACTGACGTAGTCCCTTAGTGACACCGCGAATGTGTACCCCTTCAGCGCCTTTTCCTCTGGTTCTATGATGAAATAGAATATTCATTTAGCTTAAAGCCTTTATTAATATTATTGTCTGTTACCGTAATTTTCCCATATGCTAGCAAAATCGTTGCTTGGGAAAAATCATTTACTTTCAATTAGCTCAATTAATTGTGTTTTGTTTTTTTGCCATGAAAATTGTTGGCTATGTTTTTGAATAGCACATTTGTTCCAATGATTGGCCAAAATGAAATTGATCGCGTCAGCTACTGCGAGGTCATTTTCTTTTTCAATGAGTTTGCCGCAGATGCTTTCATTGATGATTTCAGGTATTCCACCTACTTTGGTTGCTATCACTGGCTTACCACAAGCCATTGCTTCTAGTAATACATTGGGTACACCTTCGTGGTAGCTTGGCAAGGCCAACGCGGTGCAATGGTTAAGCCATTGAGGAATCTCATCGTGATTAATTGCGCCTAACAATGTCACTTTATCGGATATGTTGTATTGCTTGCAAAGTGCCATTATTTGATTCTTCATTACCCCGTTGCCAGCAAAAACCAAATGTAATTTCGGGTGTGTTTGATGAACCTTATTGAAACCATTGAGCAGTTCCATCACACCTTTATCGTACTTTAAGTTACCTATAAATAATAAATAGTCATTACTGTATGGCGCTGCTGTTGGTTGAGTGAATTTTTCATGATTAACGCCATTGTAAATCACCTGAATTTTGTCTTTATCTATGCCAAGAGCGATCATTTTTGTCGCTAACGCTTGAGATACTGATAAAATCCCTTTTGCTGTTTTGCTCATTTTTACTACTTGTTGAGCTCTAGCTTGATGCTGACATTGAATATCAATGTCACTGCCGTGAACTTTAAAATAAAAGTCCGCTTTAAATAACTTACTCAACCAGCTAGATGCGACGGCATCAGGAAAAGCCCAACTAGCTAAGATTTTTTGTGGTCTTAATTGTTTTAACCAAAAACCGGAATGGCAAACAATGGAAAGAAACATATAAAGCGAGTATAAGCGGCGGCCAATTTTGGGAGTAAAAAAGTAGGGGACATAACGTTTATTGCTCGTCTGCTTAATTTCCTTCCTATGTTTGAACCAGTCAATAAATGCGATCGGTATGATAAAGTAAAGATCGTAGGCAGTAGCTAATGCTTCAAATTGCTGTTTATTAAATGTTGCTCTATTTGGTTCCCAAGGCAGGGGGAATAAATTAGTAATAATAAGTAACTTAGTTTGACTAGACTTCACAGATAGTCACCCTATGCTTGCCTGTTTTAGTTAATGGAATCTCTGCTACTTTTTCAATATTAATCATTAAGTCATTTTTACTGTATTTATTGATCTCATCATAAATAGCTTGCTCATTTTGAGGGGAAAATTGTTCGTTGCAAACTAGCTTAATGGTAATACGGTCTAATTCTTTCTGAATAACTTGAAAACGTTCAATACCATTAAATTCTTTGAACATATGAGGAAATAACTCTCCTGGTATGGTAGCGCCAGAAGGTGTTTTAATGATATCGAGCTTACGTCCATCAATACTACTGATCAGTGGCAGAGGATTACCACAACTACAAGTACTATTTTCCAGCGTTGCTTTATCGCCATTGATATATCTTATTAACGGCATGCCATAGTTATATAAATCGGTGATAACAAGGTCTCCTGATTCTCCTATGACCGATTTTTGTTGTTGATCAACAACTTCTACGATTAAGTGATCTGAGTTTATGTGTAAATTTCGTTGCTGCTGGCATTCGGCTGCAATCAGCATAAACTCTCTACAACCGAAAGTATTATAAACAGGTGCCTTGAAGGCTTTTTCTATGGTGTCTCTTTGAAAGTCATGTAACTGCTCTGCACCAGTTAATATTCTTTTCGGGGCTTTAACTTGGCAATTGTGCGTTAAAACATAACGAGCTAATTCATATAAAGGGTTTACATAAGAAACTATCGCATCAGCTTGATATTGATTAATATCATCAATATATGATTGCATGTTGTTCTGGTTCATCGCAAAAGAATTGAGCATTTTTCTATGATAAAAGCCATGATAAAGCGCATTTTTAATTGATTTAGCCTGACTAGGATTACCTAAATCTGCTCCCCATAGATAAAGGGTTTTCACTCCAAGCCCTGCACCTAACCAACCATACCCACGCCACATAACGGCTTCTCTTCGCGTATTACTGGTTAAATCTAGTTCAAATGTAAAAGGTTGTCCGGTTGAACCACCTGTAGATTTTTTTACATTGTTCGGGTGAATATCACTGGTAAACTCTTTATAGTGTGTTCTGATATCTGATTTAGTGACTAATGGCAATTTTTCAAAATCTGCAAATGATTGAATATCCTGAAAAGACTCAATTCCGGCATTTTTCCAAATCTTTGGATAAAACGTCGTGTGTTCAAAAGCGTGCTTGAGCAACTTTTGCAGTTCAAGCCATTGCCATTGTTGTAATTGTTCACTGTTCCAAGTTAGGTGTTGCTGGTATTCATTGAGCAGTGGAATTAAGTTTTTGCCCTTTATTTTGTCATAGACAGGCATGATCACATGCCTAAATAGTGGGGTATAAAAATCCATATTAATCACTTAAGTTGCTTTTAAAAAAGGTAATTTTGCCGCTATTGTCGTAATTGTTTTTTGTTTGATGTCTTTATTAAGCAAGACTAACCAATTAATCAGCACAATAAAGGGACATAAAACGATACCAGATGTAATCAGCATTAGCCAATTGTGAGCCATGTAGTTGGCTAAAAGGTATTGGCCGATTATGCCTACACTATAGGTTAATACTATCGATAGCAGAAAGCCTTTTAATACCGGTGTTAAGTTAAAATTATTGTATCGTTTCAATAATAAAAGGTTAAAAACGACATCAGTCATAAAAAAGCCTATTGCAGATCCTAACGCGATGCCAATAAGGCCAAAGTAGTGGGATAAAACAATTGAGCTGATTATGTTACAAATAGCACCGGATAAATTTGTCAGCGCTAACAGTTTGTGATTGGCTTGCGCCAGTAATACTGCTTTGGTTGACCAGCTGAGTGCACGACAGAGAAATGTAAAAACTAGAATGTTCATTAACCAAACGGAATCTTCGAATTCTTTGCCAACCCATAAAATAATGAAAACCCCGCCAAAAACGAATAGCGTCTGATATAAGATACTATAAACTGTAATGTTAATGAGAGAAACTTCGTGAAACATGACTTCCATGTTTTCTTTTCGAGCGACCATACGAGTAAAGACCGGCTGAAATATTGCGCTGATCGATTTGGCAAATCCTTCAACTAATGTACTTAGCCGATTAGCTATGCTGTATATAGGAACTAAGGTTAATTCAAATAATTTAGTAACTAATATTGGTGCTGACTTGGTATTAATTGAGCTAGCGACGCCACTAGCGATAACATGTTTTGAGAAATGAAATAATTCTTTCAATTCACTAACACTAATCAAGGAAAGGCGAAACACTAACGGAGGATATAGCTTTTTCACGTAAACAATTTTTAATATGTTACTGAGAAAATCCGCGACTAGTGTCGCCGCCACCGCTCCCCAGATATGCATTTCAGGAATGAGGATAAAGACTAAAACCGCTTTTACAATGGAGTTAAAAGAAGAAATGTTGGCGTCAATATCATAACGTAACATGCCTGAAAAAAAGCCGTGGAAGGCATTCATAAAAAAATCCCACAGCACTTTAATTATTAGTACTGTGGTTATCGCTGAAAAGGTGATTTGGTTGGCATTGTTAACATCGAGTATTTCCGGAAATTGAGCCACGGCAAATAAGCCTAGGCTGGAAATTGCGCCTAAGGTGCCAAATAGCATAATACTGGTAGAAAATATTGTATTGATATGGGTGTCATTTTTCTTTTCCAGTGCGATCGTAACTTGTCGTTGTACGGCAGCAGGAAATCCCAAATCAATGACATTAAACCAGCCTAAAATTGATAACGTCAGTAGCCATAAACCATAGTCGTTAGTGCCTAAGGTTTTAATAAAAAAAGGGGTTAGCAATAATGAAATTGCTACCATAATAATATTTTCTAACAGTCGGAAAAATGAACTGGCAAATAATTGTTTAATCATTGTTGTCTTATCTGTTGCTTAGAGGCCAATTTTCATCGCGATGAATACGGTAAAAATGATTAACCATGAGTATCTGATACTTTTGAAAACCATTGCCGCAGAGAATAACTCTTTAAGTTCTGGTCTTATTTTTAATATTCTTAAATGACTTGCCGTTAAAAGGCCCAAGAAAATAAATAACAATAGACTGTAACTTCTACTTAAGAAAAAAGCGGTGATCATAAATCCGACCATCGAAAAAAAGATAGTTTTATTGATTGTAAGTTCTTGTTGGTATTCTTTTTGACGTTGCTCAGATGCTGAATCATCATCAAGTGTGGAATATTTCTTCATTAGTAAAAAGCCAACTAACATCGAAAGGATGAGTACGCCTCCCCAGATTGAGTAACCTAATACACCTAATTCAGCAGCGATATGTATATACGAATTGTGAGCAACCAAATTATGTTCTTCAATGAAATTACCCATACCTATGCCGAAAATGGGGTTACTCAACAGCATGTGAACGCCCACATACCAGGCATCTAACCGGCCATGGGCGGAAGACTCTGAGGAGGACATGCCGCCAAAAGAAGCTAATAGTGTTGCGACTAAAGGGGCAACAACTATGGAAAAGATAATGAGTTTGGTACCAGCCTTGGTAAAGAGAAAATAAACACCTACTATGCCTATAATACCAAGTAGAGTGCCTCGAGAACCAGTCATATACACGCCATAGAAGATGGCGGTAATCACACCGAGCATGATCATTTTTTTGAGGAAATTTCCCTGATGCAAGAAATAAAGCGCAAATGGAAAGTTCATTACTAAAAACATGCCCAGATCATTTGGGTCGCTAAAAAAGCCAAAATAAGTAATACGAATTTCCTGGCGAGCGACACTACCGACGCTTCGGCTTCCTCCTATTCCGGTGCCATATTCACCGTTGTAACTTGAAAATTGTAGGTGGCCATTGTAAATCATGATCAGAGCTGCAATTAAGCAGAGATACATGATGATATGTTGTCGTTGTATGCTGGTAACGCAATTGCTAAAGAGAAAAAAAGGAATAGCGGAACTGACGATCATGATATTTGCTTGATATAAACCACCACTAAGCCAGCCATTTAATAAACCAGAAGCAATGATAAGTGGGATCAGTGAAAATAATAAATAGTGCTGCGGCATCAAGTTAATTGGTCTTAGTGTTAAAACCGTTAACAATATGGTGGTAAGCGCGAGTACCTTAATAATAATCCAGTTAGACGTTTCATAAGAAAACTCATGAGGACGGACTAAGACAAAAATTGTATAAAGCACCAAAAAGAAAAATGCGACAGTGGCGTTTTTTTCCTTAACTATTGGTAATCTTCTCGTCATTGATGGCAAATTCCTTATATACGGCTACGATACGCTCGGCATTATATGCTAGTTAGTCGCTATCTTCTGCAAAATTTTAGCGACTTTATTTCTAACGGGTGAAAAATTTATAGCCAAGTTATACATCGGGGATTCTTGACACTTAAATTTACCCTTATAGCTATCATTCACAGGCCCCATCATAAAATCGTAGTATTGTTTGTTGCAGTGCTCGATTGACCATAAATGTAAGGCGAAACCCGGAGATAATTTGTTGTATTTTTCCTCATTCCAGCCACTTTGATAAAAATAACAAGTATTTTCATCCTGTAAATAATAATGAATGGCGATAACTTCGCCATTAACAGATAACGCACTGATAGCCGTTTTATCACGCTGTGCTAACAACGTTAAATGAAAGCTTTCGAATTGTTTGCTACTAAAAGCCCCGGGCAATTTTTTCTTTTGCCACCTAGTTTGATGAAATTGTTTCATCTTATGCCAGTAACTGGTGTGTTGTTTAGGGGAAACCCAATAAAATTCGGCATTTAATTTTGCAAGTTGGTTACGAGAACGTTTATAGCGATTGACGTTGTTTTTGCTTAATGTCTTTATGTTCCAGTTGTTAGTGGCTATATAGTAGCGGGTCCCTGCATTTTGTTGACTGAAGATTGTCGTATCTGCTTGTATAAGGCTGGTGATATTTGCTTCTGGTTTAATTGCTCTGCTGAAAAAACTATTAAGGTTTGTTTGCCACTTTTGTTCAAAAAATAAATTAAAAACATCATCTTTAAATGGTTTTAAAATTAATAGATCCACATACTCAGAGGCAACTTCCATCGCTTCAGGCTCTCCCTGACCGAGTAAAAATAAATTATTTTGCTCAATCCAGTTATTGTTACGCTGATAGTAAAAAGGGAACAATGCTACTAAATTATCTTGATGAAAAAAGGCATAACAGTTCAGTTGCCAATTGTTTTGCCAATATGTTTTGTACCAAGTTAATAGCCATAGCGGAGAGGTGAAAATGCAACCATGGTTAGCGCGATTGTTTAAATTTTCCCACTGTTTTTCTAGCGAGATTAACTGCTCAGTATTTTCAATTTTTTTACAAATAACGCTCATTAGAACTCTTGTTAATTATGATAGCCAATCAGCCTATTTTTCTTGAGTTTATACTTTAATAAAGCTGGAAGTCATCGTTATGTTACCGCATAATTGTCAAAATTTAGAAACTAATTATTAACAATGGACGGTAATCAAAATTCAACTGCAGTTCTACACATTGTCTCGAGCTTGGAAGTAGGGGGAGCAGAGCGCTTTGTCATTGACTTATGTCAGGTACAGCGAAATAAAGGAGCTAATGTTGCGATTTTATCATTTGGTCAGAGTAGTGATCCATTAGTAAAAGAATGCGAAAACGGCGAAATTGAGGTTTTTCACACCCAATCTGGCAAATTGAATAAATGGCGCAGTGCATATAAGGCGCTTAAAATTTTTGATGTCATACATTTTCATTCGCCATACCCATTAAAGTTTTTATTACCAGTGTTGCTTTTTTGTCGAAGTAAAAAAATTGTTTATACCCGCCATGGTGCAGATCCATTAGCTGGTAGCACTTGGCGTTGGACACATAAAATTGCCCGTTATTTTGTAGATCAAATGAGTTTTGTCTCAAAAGAAGGCGCACAGGTGTTCGAACGCTCTCATGGTTGGCATAATATGACTAAGCATGTTATCGATAATGGTGTTAATTTAACTGAGTTTCAGCCAGAAAAAACTCAGTTCACAGGTTTACGCTTAGGCTCTGTTGGCCGTATGGTATCGTTAAAAAATCAAATAAGTTTATTGCGTGCAGTAGCGCGATTAGCGCCGGAAACACAAAAGGCAATTGAGATCCATTTCTTTGGTGATGGACCATGTTTAAATGAATTACAGCAATTTAGTGAAGAGCAGCTGAGATCATCGAATATCGTTTTTCATGGCATGGTGGCTAATAGAAATACGATATACAATAGCTTTGATGTCATGGTGGTGACTTCTGAAACAGAGGGATTATCGTTAGCAATAATTGAAGCGATGGCATATTACTGTCCAGTAATAGCAACTAAGGTTGGCGGTAATCCTAAATTGGTTGAGCATCAAAGAAATGGTTTGTTGTTTGAGTATAATGACGATGAAACGTTAGCTTCTTTGATTAAAACAATATTGGATGACAAAGCTGTCATCGAGCAATATGGTGCCGTTGGTCGACAAAAAATAGAGCGACAGTTTTCATTGTCAGCATGTGCTGATAAATATAATCAATTATATATCGATTAATGGTGGCTCTTATGGCGTTTATGAGAGTGATGTTCTTGTGTGCTTTTTTTCTAGTTGCTGTTACTAGTGCCAGTGCACAGGAGCAAGGCAGTATTGCTTTAACTGTACCGCAGTTAGATGGCAGTTTCTCACTGCTGGTACCACAAAACACTGTTACTATTTCGAGTAACATTAATATTTATGATAACAATATAAGAATTCCAGCAGAGGTGAGCTATACACTTCTATGGCCAAATTCTGCCAATCAAAAGTATCAGTACGTCAGAATTCTCAACATCAAACTGTTAACTAAACCTTCTACTAAGTTATTAACTTTGAGATGGCAAACAGGCACAAAGTTACTTTCAGAAACCAGTAAAAGTGAGAAATTAAATAGTCGCATTATTTATCCGAATAGCTCTTGGCTAAGAAAAGCTTTGTTGCTAACAGATGACTTAAATGTTGACGATACATGGTACCGTAGTATTCAATCTTTAACGGCAACTTATCTGGCCGATGAAGAGGCATTGACAAAAAACAACTATCCTCGCAATAAAGCGAGTCAGTGGCTTTACGACAGGCCGCAGGCGTTTTATCAATTGTATCTTGCGACTAACAACCATCAATGGAAGCGCTATGCCGATCGTTTTGTGACTTTTTATAAAAGCCAGATAGATGATGAGGGGTTTTTCAAGCTGGCAAAACCTGAAGATGTTAAGTATTTGATGGGCCGGTCTTTAGTTTATCATCACTTGTTAAATTACAGCGAATCTTCGTTGGACGTTCTAGGAAGGTTATATAACGCATCGCTTTCATGGGATGCTGGCTATTCAACGGGGCGCGGCTTTTGGACTGAGCGTCATCATGCTGCGGCGCTTAATGTTGCGATAAGTTATTGGGAATTAACTAATAAGCAAAGTGCTAAAGATAGAATTGAAGAATTAATTAATACGTTACTTGCGATGACTTTTACACCTGAGAATCAATGGCCGGTAAGTAATTGTCCTCAGCACACATTTAATGCTCATGAAGGTTGGGGAGATGAGTCCCCCACCTGCTCACCTTGGATGATGGCGCTTTTGGCGGATAATCTATGGCGTTATTACTGGCTAACAAATAGTGATAAGTCACGTCAGTTATTAGTTGCGTTTGCAGACTTTATCGCAGAAAAAGGAATTTTTATTGCTCCAAAAGGCAAAATTAAGGGGCAAATAATTCCTAAATATTTAGTGTCATTGCAAAATAGTAAGCAAGAGGAGCTCGACGCTTGGTCAGACCGACAACATACCTGTGATGTCGCATCTATGATGGGAAAAGGCTTATATGTTGAGAAAATTGAGGGTGGGCGACTAAAGACTAACACCTTGTCTGTATTTAAAAAAATCTCCAATTTATGTCAGGCACAGCATGTAGCCATTAATGAAAAATATAAATATGTAAAATTAGAACGTTTAACCAGTAAGCCTCCAAGAAAGTTTAATTGGCAGTATTCTACCACTGACGATTTACCATGGTTAATGTCAGTTTTAAATCAAATAGAGCAAGATTAATAGAGGATGTGTTTTGAATTATCGTAGTGATATTGATGGCTTAAGAACGATAGCAGTATTTACCGTTATTTTGAATCATGCAGGTATAGCACTTTTTTCAGGTGGTTTTGTTGGTGTAGATGTTTTTTTTGTAATATCTGGTTTTTTAATTACTTCAATTATTTACCCTAGAATCGTTGAAAATACATTTAGTATGGGCTGGTTTCTTTCACGACGAATAAAGCGTTTAATGCCTGTGTTATTTTTTGTGATTTTTGTCACTGCTGTTGCCTTCACATTCGTCATGTTGCCGCAAGATTTGGCTACGTTTTATCAGAGTATTGTCTGGGTGGTTTTATATGCGGGCAACTTTTTTATGTGGATTCATCATGGTGGATATTTTGATGGGAATTCGCAAGAAGCTCCATTATTGCATACTTGGTCCTTGGCGGTGGAAGAACAATATTATTTCGTTTGGCCAGTGATGCTGATTCTTTCCGTTCGCTTGTTAGGGCCAAAAGTGACTGCTTGGCTATCAGTGATTTTATTTATTGCCTTAACTATTTTTTCTCAGTGGGGAACTGAAGTCACGGTTGGCGCAGCATATTATTTATTACCGACACGCTTTTTTGAATTATTGCTTGGTTCATCATTAGCTATTTTTTGGCATAAGTTACCTGAAGTCAAAACATCGGTACATCACATTTTATCAATAATTGGTGTAACGCTTATTTTAGCCAGTGCAGTTTTTTTAAACGAGCACTCGTCATTCCCTGGTTACAATGCACTGTACGCGACTATTGGTACTGCAATTTTAATTTATAGTCAGCGAGGTGTAATTAACAAATTCTTATCGACTAAAGCGATGGTTTATAGCGGAAATATTTCTTATTCGCTCTATCTTTGGCATTGGCCTATTTTTACTTTACTGCGCTATATGTCGATAGAATTAACCGCAGTCGTGCAGCTTGGTGCTATTCTATTTACATACCTGTTATCTATGCTTTCTTATCAATATATAGAGCAACCATTAAGGCATAGCAGAATTAATGCGTTTTTACCTATTGCTATCAAGTTTTATACGGTTCCGGCGATGTTAATGATAGCTTTTGCGTTAGTTGGAGTATCTCAGCAAGGCTATCCAGAGCGATTTGAGCCGCAAATTGTCAATATGGAGAAGGCATTAAATACCCATTCAAGCGATTCTCGCAAAGCTTGCCATTCGGCATTTAGGGAACATAACAGGCAGCCTGATGCTAGTTGCATATTCGGTAACCATACAGCTGAGAATAAAGGTGTTTTTATTTTTGGTGATTCTCATGCCAATCATTTAGTACCATTTGTTCAAGAGCTTGTAAAAGATGCTGGGTTGTGGGGACAGGACTATACGATGGATAGGTGTCTGCCAGTTGGTGATCTTAACTGGGGCGGAAATCTATATAAAGCACAACGCTGTAAAGCACGTAATGCTGTTGCATTACAGCATATGGAAGAGCAAGGTTTTGCTTATGTTGTATTAGCTGCATCGTGGCCTGGGTTCGATACGCGCAGAATTTTTAATGAAACAGCACGTGTTACCGATATTGAAGAGATAAAAACTCTTTTTCAACAGAAGCTTATTAATACAATAGACCATATTGTTAAGCAAGGTGTTACGCCTATCCTATTTGAAGATACACCAACTTTAGCAGGCAAAAGTCCTAAATGCCCTATTAAGCAGATTCTCTATGATGAATCATTGAGTTGTGAGATTACATTACAGAATAATAGATTTATCTCGGATATATTTAGTCATGTACAATCTTTGTATCCACAAACTATTGTGATTAAGCCAAGTGAATTATTTTGTCAGCAACAGCGCTGTACAATGCAAATTGAGAATATTCCTCTATATCGCGATGATGACCACTTGAACGAAGAAGGTGCTAAGATCTTGGCAAGAAAATATCTAGCTCAAGTTGGAAATCCTATTCGTAAATTAAAGTAGTAGCGCATAAGCTACTACTTAATGTTTTTTCCATAGGGTTGTCATATCGTCGGTGGTAAAGTACTTCCAGCATGCTATTAATGCGGCTAAGTTTAGACTGCAAAAGCTAATACAAGTACTCATTAAGGGGAGTTTTAAATTACGGTTTCGGACTAAGTAGCCAAACAGTGAATAGCTGTAAAATAAGCCCTGGCTTATTATAATTGCCGGTTGAAGAGGCGTAGTGATAAAACAACTAGAAATAAATAATAAAATTAGCGCAAACGGCATTACTAACCTTGCAATTTTATGTGATAAAAATTGAAAAAATAAAGGGTTATCTTTAATTGAAAGTAGCCAAGGCATTTGTTTAACCAATTGGTAGTTGCCTGCTAGTGTTCTTACCTTGCGGGTGAACTCTTCTCCAATGGTTGTTGACGCTCGATCGTAAGCAATGGCTTGCTCACAAAACTTCACTTTATACCCTTTTTTCACCATAGACAGGGGAATGTACATATCATCTAAGAGTGAATCACTAGGTATATTAGGTAATAACTCAGTTCTCGCCATATATATTGCTCCAGAGACACCGAGTAACGAATTTAAATCACTTTCTTTAATTCGAATCGCTTTTTCGTATTTCCAATACAGGCCTTGTTCGTCCGTCTCATCATGAGTAATTATTTTCAGGTTACCACTGGCGGCGCCAATATTCTTCATAGTTACCGTGCTGGCAAGTTGCTTTAATGCGTCACGATTAAAGCTTTGGCGAATATCTGTAAAGGCTGAGTAAGGTGTTGATATGTTATTAAACGCATAAGATAGCGCGTAAGATTTTCCCTGGTTTTCCGGGTAATGTAATAGCTTAACGGCAGGGTTATCTATCTGAGCTATTATTTTATCTGGCTCATCGGTTGAACCATCAGAAATAATTAAAATATTGAGCTTGTCTTTGGGGTAGTCACAAGACAGAATATTTTCAATTCTATTTTTTAATAAACTAGCCGAATTATAGACACATAATACCACAGTAATTGGTGGTAATTGCTCATCAGTTAATATTGATGGCAGAGTGTCTTTTTTTACAAACTTTAAAAAAAGTGGGTAACCAATAAAGGTATAGATAAGAGTTAATAAACTACTGAAAAAAACAATGCTCATTATTGAATCGGTTTTCCTGAGAAATTTTTATACTGGGTATAATAAGGAAAAAATAGAAAAAGTGTTTAATTTTTAAATAAAAAAAACCGACTTACGTCGGTTTTTTTATTTTAAGACGTTGTTCTATTATGCTTTCTTACGACGTAATAAGCTGAATCCAACGATACCTAAACCAAAGATAGCTAAAGTAGAAGGCTCTGGAACTGTGCGGATTTTGAATTCTGCAGCAAGTACGTTGTCATCTTCTTCAACGGTAACGAAACCGTAAGGACATGAAGTGCTTACATTATCGTTAAAACACTCATCAGATTCTAATGTTTTTAAGCCAGAGATACGAGTTGTTACTAAGTAAACTGTATCACCCCAACCTTCAAGAGGTTGGTGATCTGCGCCCATTAGTACAAATGGTACAGTAAATTCTAAGAAATCATCACCAACAACAATAGGTAATTGTAAGTGCTCTAAACCTGTTACTTGGAAAATATCGCCACAACCATTAACATTGCTACCTTCACCGTTAGCAAAACCGTCCGGACATTGTGCGGCGTTATTGTCAGTTTCGTAGAAGTTAATGCCAAATGCTAATTGTGGAGCAAAATATGGTGCATTATCAAGCAACACATTTTCGTCATCACCGAAAGCTTCCCAAGACGCAGGTGTTAATGCTAAACCATCTAATAATGTTGCGTTAGTTAACTCGTCATCATTAATTTTGTAGTTATTGTGGTTTACATTAGTACCTTGAGCCCATTCCCAATCGTTAGTTGTTAAGTTATCGTTTACAGGACTGTCGATAACTAGGCTACTTTTTTGACCGTTACCATCAAATGCAGGAGTACCCCACTCTAACGTTGTTGCTAAAGATACATCGTTACCATCAACTACACCGTCAAAATTAGTGTCTAGTACATTAGCATCACCACCAGTTGAGTCACCACTTGCAGCAACATCATCATCAGTCCAGCTGTTTTCGCCATATGAATCATGAGTACCAGCCCAGTTTAAGAAACCAGCTTGGTTGCTATAGCTCCACTCTGTTACTACACCAGCAGTTGCTGTGCTGGAAATAATTGATGCTGCTAATATAGATGCGCAGACTTTTAGTTTTGAATTCATGCTCTTTCCTTAGCTGTTAAAATGTTTAAATAAATAATTCTTGCACAAGGAAAAGCATGTAGTGTGCCAAGATTTAAAACTTCTTTTAATTCAATTGTTTGGGTGTATTTTTTTGTAAGGGCTATTTAGCAGGTGTAAAAAAAACTGACAATATCGAACTACTATTTATCGGCGCTTATTTTCCATACTAGCTGTGAGTCGCGTATACCTTTTAAGGCATTGAGTACTTTAAGCTGTTTGAGTTTCGCTTTACTTGCTGTCGCAGAGGTGCCACTAACAAATTGGTATTTTACTGTGTAACTAGCATTACTATTTCGAACGGTTAACAAGTGCCAGTCGTTATTGATTTCACTATGTGTTACTTCATATCCTTTAGGGATAAACTGATTTTCATAATAATCAACAGTGTTTCCTATTTTGAGTCCATCAAATTGATAAATATATGTTGTAACTTTGTTATCAGTAGAGACGCACAGAGAGTGGGCGCTAATAATATCTGGTCTAGGATGCTCGTTTATATTTTTAAGGCAATTCATTGGTTGCTTAGTAGAGGTGTCAGATATAAATAATGCCTGGCTGAGTGATGAGCCAACTAATAAAAGCAGAAATACTGATATTAAACTCTTATTGTTGACCGGTACTGGTTTATCTTCTACCTGTTTAGTCGTTGTGTTTCCGATACAATATTTCTGACCAAAGGCAAATAAAAGTATCATAAATGGAATATAAAGGTACCAGCCAAAGGTATTATGATCTGTCATTAACTCGCTTTCCATATTGCTAAAATGACCAATCAAAATAAGCGCTGTGATCCTGATCCAGTTAGTTACCAGTGCGCCGACTATTGCTAATAATAAAAAACTAGTCGCGGACTTAATATTTTCAACATACATAAAAATAAAGAGTGAGGAGACCGCAAGAGAAACAATTAAATAACGCAGACCGCTACATCCTCCAGCAATTTCAAATATTCCTTCAGGAATGGTAATCGTATTACCTTCGACAAAGATTGGAATACCTGAATATTTCATCATAAAGGTTACTGCGCTGGTAGACAGTTCTTGTAAAGGAGTGGTTAAAATACCCCATACTGGGATTATAAATATTAAAAATAATGCCGGGAAAAGTACCTTGAGATTAGGCTTGAAAATAACAGCAATAATAGCAGTGTAAAATAGTATCAAAAAAATCCGAAAGCCAGTGGTAAATTGGGCGAATGTAAAAATAACCAAGGTATACAGGATAATAATGGCGCATAGTAATAGCGCCAAATTCAACTTTTCTTGAAAAACTAGTCTACCTTCTGTAAATAATTGCCAATATAGGTAAGCTGATATAAATGGTATCAGGTAGGCGTGAGAATATGTGCCATCATCAAAACTAAATTGCCATATATTTTGAACAATCTGAAATTGGCTGGCAAAGGTTAGCACCGTTGCCACCAATAACACGATTATCGGTAAGTTTTTGAGACTGTTCATTCAGGTTTTATAATTATCTTTTTAATTTAATAGTTAGCTTGAAGGCATAGTGTTCATTATCTGTTCAGCCAATTTGGGTTGATTATTGGCTTTATAGGCAGATGATAAATGCGTCATAATCTCTTTGTTGTTAGGTTTGTACTGATTTGCACGAGTTAACACTTCTATTGCTTCTGCCAACTTGTTTTGCTTAGTCAGGATAGTGCCGTAAGTATCTAAAATATCGGGGTTTTCTGGAGCAAGTTCAGTCGCTTTTCGAGCATGCTTTTCTGCTTGGGCAAATTCATTTTGCTGCGCATAAATCCATGCCAGGTTATTGAGCATCGAGACATTATTAGGAGTTATCGTCAATAATTCAGCATAGTATTGTATTGCTTTTTCTGGAGTCGATGATGAAATATACAACTCTGCTAATAAACTCTTATACTTTACTTTGTTTGGGTATCTCTCTGCTAATTGCGCCATGATATTTATCGCTTTATTTATTTCATTATTTTCTCTGTATGAAGAAGCTAAATATATGGCAGTGCTTTCCTGAGGGTTTACGTGGTAAGAGTTTAATAGGTATTTTATTGCTTGAGCATAGTCTTTTTTCGCCATTGCTAATTGTCCTTGTATACGCAAAATGAACGCATGCTCAGGCTGTATTGCTGCAAGGCGATTAATACTTTTTTCAGCTAGAGAAAACTGAGAGGTGGCCAATAAATAATATGCTTCTAACGATTGCAATTGAAAGTTTTGTTTGAATTGTTCTAGCGATAATGCTTGACGAGTTGTTACTAAAGCATCTTGATAGTTTTGCTGTTGTTCATGCCATTTTATTTGGCTTAAAAAGGCACTTTCGTTTTTCGGTTGAGCTTGTTGCCAGCGAATATAAACAGCACTTAACTTATCACTTTGCTTAGTTTGCAATAATATATTTTGTAAGGTTTGAAAGTAAGCGTTAGGTAATTTTGAATAGTCGTCCAGTGGCTCAAGTATTGAGAACCCATCTTTAAGTTTGTTTTTTATAGCGTATCTGCGAGCTAAAATGATTCTTGGCCAAACGGCTGTAGGTGAGCTATCGATAAATTTAAGTATTTTCTGTTCCAATAATTCATCGTTGTTTTCTGCAACTGCATTGTCAATTGCTAACCTGTATGCGTAAGGGTATTCCAAATCTATTGAAAATAATTTATCTAACTGCTTGTTAGATTCTGCATAATTTTTATTCTCTGCGGCAATAACTGCTAAATTAAATAGTGGAACAATATTGTTTGGCTCTAATGCTAATGCTTGGGTAAAGAATGCTTTCGCATCCTCCTTTTTATTTGCTTTAATGGCAATATTACCATTTAATATTAACCCAGCAGTGCTTTTAGGATTTTGCTTTATCCAGCGCTTCGCAATTTTCTCCGCCTCTTCTATTTTTCCTGCATCGGCATAATTTAATGCTAATGCTATATTGGCGCTTTTAAACTGGGGTGCTAATTGAACTGCTTGCTCCAGTTCTTTAATCCCCGAATTGTCGTCATTAGCAAGTTTAAACATTCCTAATAGAGCTTTAAATTGGGCATTGTCAGGCGCGAGTTGGGCAGCAGAATTAAACATTTCTTTTGCTAATTCGACGTCACCTAAATTGGCGTATTCTTTGCCTAAATTGGCGTATAAATTGGCATCATTGGAGAAATGATTTAGCTGAGTTGTTAATTCATCATCATACCCCAACTTTACTTGTAATATAGCAAGGAGCTTATTAACTTGATGGTTTTTCGGTAAGTAATCTGAAATCGCATTTAATTGATAATATGCTTGCTCATTTTCACCTAACTGGAAACTACTTAACCCGGATAGCATTTGAGCAAGACTGTTATCAGTGTTATTTAAGGCTTTATTGGCAAGTGATTTAGCTAATTCAAAATTTTGTTCAACATAAGCTATTTGGGCAGCCAATATATTCACGGTAGGATTATTGTCGTTATGTTTACGTAAAGCCTCAATATGAGGTTTTGCCGCCTCGTATTCTCCTGCTTTTATATAATTGTGAGCAATTAACACTCTTATCGCAAAGTTTTCAGGCTTGCTATGGTAATACTCTAGGTAGGTAATAGCAGCTTGCTTATATTGGTGGGCTTTACTATGAACACTTCCTTTAAGTAAAGTAGCTTCATGAAACTGAGGATTCTGTTGCAGTATCTGGCTTAGGGTTGCAATAGCCTGATCTGTATTTTCTTGATAAGCAGCAATTAGGGCGCTACCTAATTGACTATATTTTGATTGATTATCAATTGTATTAGCCTTATCTACAAAATCCATTGCTTCTGTCAGTTTATCTAAACTTAAGTATGCTTGGCTTTGCATGATTAAGGCTCTAATTTTGCTTGTTTGTTGCTGAAACGTTTGTGCTGATAACGTGCTTAGTACCTTTTCAAACTTATTTAGAGATAACTGTGCTTTGGCTAAGGCTAAAAGGGCTTCTTCATGTTCGGGATTTTGTGATATAGCGCGTCTAAATTCTTTTTCTGCAGCTAAAAACTGATCTTTATTAAGGTAAATTGCGCCTAATAGATATCGTGCTTCTGCTTGCTCCGGATTTTTTTGTAAAATATTTTTTAAACTAATCGTTGCGGTTGAAAACTCTCCATTATCATATTGGGTTTTAGCCTCATTCAATAAGGTGGCTTCATCTTTTTGCTCTGTGCATGCTGAGAGTGAAAGTAATAAAGTGAAGAGTAGGGTAGGAAACATTGTTCTTATCATTATAAGTCCTTTTGAACAAATCGGCAGAGATTAATAATATTTCAGTTAGTTTACTGATTGACAATATTTTTAGCAATGATAAACATCACTCTAGGAACAATGCCTGCATTGCCAAATGGTCGCCATGTTTTAACAAATTTATTTCGATAGGCGTCGAAGTGCATACCATAAGGAGCGCAAAGAATTTCGCCGCGTTTTAACAATATTTTAAGCGCATAAGTTTCTGCGATACCTGCGCATAGGTTCACTGCCATGGGGGTGGAAGGTCCGCGCTTTTCCTTAAAGTTGACTTTTGAGTCATCCACTAGATATGGCCGTTGAAGCATAGCTGGTGATAAACCGATTAAAAATTGGATTAATTGCTCTTCTTCTGTTTTTTTATCTTCAAACCTAAAATACTCTTCATAGGTCATTTTGCCTGGCATAAAGCATAAAAATGCACACCCCATGCCTAAAGGAGCCGCGGTGACTACAGGAATATTTTTTTCGTAGCATTTTTTAAAGACAGTTTTTCTGGCGGATAGAGCAAAAAAATCTAGGGCATCAACATATAAATCAACACCGTCTAAGAACTCATCAACATTATGTTCAAATATGCCTTCTGGAAATGAAATAATATCAGATTCAGGGTTAATATCCTTGGCCATTTTTTCCATAACGTCGACTTTCTGCTGACCTAACGTCGACATAAATGCGCCTGATTGGCGGTTAAAGTTATGCACTTCAAAGTCATCAAAATCAGAAATATTAAAATTTGCTATACCCAAACGGGCTAAAGTAAGTAAGTGAACGCCCCCAACTCCCCCTGCACCGGCAATGGCAACACGTTTATTCTTTAATAACAGCTGCTCCTCTTCCGTAACCCATCCAATATTTCGGGAAAATGCCTTGTTATAATCGAACATGTAAATCCTTAACTAATTATCTTTTTCGAGTCTCATAATATAATGATTGATAAATGTAAAAAGTGCTATGTCGGTAGTGGGAAATGGCGATATTTTGATATGAAAGTAATATGGCTTAGAAAAATATCACTAACTATTTTTATTGATCTTTGGTAATTGTTTACAAATATCTTCTCTGATCGATAAATAAAGAGCAGAAAAACCTGGGGTGAGGTTTTCAAGAAAAATGTTGGGGTTGATGTAATAAGGTGCCCTGAGGCCATGATATTCAATGGCTTCACCCAGTTGAATAAACTTAATGCCGACAAATTTCATGCTGCGGGCAAGACGCGGTTCCATCATGACATAAACATGGTTCATACCAGTATTTATTGCCATAGTCGCAGCCGCCATATATAAACCAATGGCAATAAACGGAAAGCAACGCAATTCGGTTTCTGAATAGGTAGATTCACTGATAGCACCAGTTGCAGAACCTTTAAATTTATCGCTGGCACGGCGACGGAAGTCAGCTTTTACAGCAAGCCTTGAAATTTCACAGATTTCACTACGGGCAAAGTTGCTGGGATGTAATTCTTTATTTTGAATTGAGTCTAGGCAATATTTTTCCAGCGGCAGTAATTCGTCTTCATTCCGTGATTGAACCACTCGAACACAGCTGGTATATATGTCTGAAGGCTTATGTTTGATCATGCTAAAGATAGATTGATCATCAAATTCATCTTTTTCTTTACCTTCTTCCTTGATTTGCTCAAACGCTAATTCTTCACAATAGACATTATGGCGGATTTTAAAAACTTCATCACGCAGTGCAGAAGTAGTTGCAACTTCTGGTGCAAGAAACTGAGTAAAATGCTCAGCAATGTTTTTAGCATCATGATTGACTTTCATTGACACTATTCTCTTGGTTACATCACCAACTACTGGGGTGTTTAAGAGTTTTTTGCTCCAGCTCATTTAGCTATTTGCTCCAAAATATTAATGCGTCCTTGCTAGCTAATATTTTAATTATTTTTTGTCTAACGTGATTAGCTTTCTATCGCTACAGTATAGATGAGTATCCATGTAAATCATTATATTGTTGCTAATTACTTGATCTAAATTATTAGCTGACATTGTTTAAGTACCAAGGCATAGCTTCTAATATACCTTGTTGTACTTTATGACTCGGGGTATAGCCTAAATTATTGATTGCCTTATCAACATTTGCTTGTGAATGACGTACATCGCCTTGTCTGAATTCACGGTATTCTGCACTTTTGTTGATAGTGATCCCGTTAGTAATTAAGGCGTTTTTGATGGAATCAAATAAATCATTTAACGTAGTACGATCGCCAACAGCAACGTTATAGACTTGTGCTCGTGCTTCCTCTGGCCCTGTTGCTGCTAAGATATTCATCTGCACGGTGTTTTCGATATAGCAAAAATCACGACTGGTTAAGCCATCACCATTAATAAAGACTTGTTCATCTTTAATCATTGCCGCTGTCCATTTCGGGATCACCGCGGCATAAGCACCTTCAGGATCTTGCCGGCGACCGAAAACATTAAAATATCTTAAGCCGATACATTTAAAATCATATGTTCTTGCATAGACATCAGCGTATAGTTCATTCACATACTTGGTGACTGCATATGGAGAAAGGGGATTACCGATATTTTCTTCGACTTTAGGTAATGCCGGATGGTCGCCATACGTTGAGCTACTCGCGGCATAGACAAAGCTGGATACTTGATTTTGTTTCGCAGCTTCTAACATATTAAGAAAGCCGGTAATATTAGCTGAATTAGTGGTTATAGGATCCGCAATTGATCTTGGGACTGAACCTAACGCTGCTTGATGCAACACATAGTCGATATCTTTACTTGCGGTTAAGCAAGTTTCAAAATCTCGAATATCACCTTCGATAAAGGTAAAGTTTTGCCATTGTTGCTCTGTTACCAAGCTTTTAACTTCGTCTAAATTTTTTTGATAGCCAGTAGCAAAATTATCCAAACCGACAACGGTTTGATTGAGTTTCAGTAAAGTTTCTAATAAATTAGAGCCAATAAACCCAGCGACACCAGTGATTAGCCAGGTTTTTTGGGTATTGAGTAAATTTTGCTTAACTTGTTCAAACTTTGACACAAAAATTTCCTATAATTTTATTGGATTTATTATAGTCGCATATCGACGCTTGATTTATCTAACACACATTTTAAATCATATAATACGTGTGTCTCTTTGCCGTACGCTTTAATGTTTTCAATGCCTAATGCTTTAAATTGTTCATGAGCAACGGCGAGGATAATAGCGTCATAATGATTATTCTGTGGGGCCTCAGTTAATGATACATCGTATTCATGTATGGCTTCTTCGTTAGCACACAGTGGGTCAACAATATCAACGTTAATATTATATTCTTTAAGTTCTCGTATGATATCTATGACTTTGGTATTACGTAAATCAGGGCAATTTTCTTTAAAGGTGAGTCCCATTACCAATACATTTGCTTGTTCAACCTGGATGCGTTTTTTAAGCATTCCTTTCACTAGCTGAGAAACAACGTATTCACCCATGCCATCATTGAGTCTTCGGCCAGCTAATATCATCTCTGGATGATAACCAACCGCTTGGGCTTTATGAGTTAAGTAGTAAGGATCGACCCCGATACAGTGGCCACCAACGAGTCCTGGGCGAAATGGTAGGAAGTTCCATTTTGTTCCCGCAGCTTCCAGTACTTCTAGAGTATCAATACCTAGGCGGTTGAAAATAATCGAAAGCTCATTGATTAACGCGATATTGACATCGCGCTGGGTATTTTCGATTACTTTTGCTGCTTCTGCCACTTTGATCGACGACGCTTTATATGTACCCGCGGTAATGATTGAACGGTATAAAGCATCAACTTTTTCTGCGACTTCTGGGGTAGAGCCAGAGGTGACTTTTAAAATGGTCGGTAAGCGATGAGTTTTATCGCCGGGGTTAATTCGCTCTGGCGAGTAGCCAACAAAGAAATCTTGATTGAATGTCAATCCTGATACTTGCTCTAAAATAGGAACACAAGCTTCTTCTGTTGCTCCAGGATAAACGGTAGACTCATAAATTACGATGGAATCTTTTGCAATGACCTTACCCAATAGTTCAGATGCTTTTTGTAATGGCGTTAAATCTGGTTGTTTATGATCATCAATTGGGGTCGGTACAGTGACAATATAATAGTCACAGCCTTGAATATCTTCAGGGCGATTCGAGCAGGATAACTGTTTGGCTGAAGAAAGCTCGTTGTTTTCAACTTCCAAGGTCCGATCATATCCCTGATTAAGTTCATCTACTCGTTGCTGATTAATATCAAAACCTATGGTGTTGAACTTTTTGCCGAACTCTACGGCTAAAGGTAAACCGACATAACCAAGACCAATAACTGCAACTTTTGCATTTATTATCTGTTCCATCATTACTCCATCTAAATATACAATCAATGCAGATACAAAAAATTAACAATGCCAGCATTGTAACGGTAATATTTAGTTTTAACTAGATATAACTGATATATAGATATAATTATCTCAACAATTTGTGAGTATACCTGAAATGAAAAACTTATAGTGCCTGAATTTTAAGCGGTAATATTTTATGTACTGTGTGGTAGCCTTTGAAATATAAAGCTTCTTTTTGCTCTGGCGTCATCGTAAAGTCGACGGCTGAAGAAGTACCGGTGTTGATGACGACTGTATTGTGCCAAAACGCATCATTAATATATTCGCGAGATATGGTGGTCATAAAGGTGCGGATTAATAAGCTAATGTATTGCACTATTGGGAAAAGTCCGGTGGTTTTAATTTCGTCATATTCATAATCACCTTTCAACCTGAAACAAATGACCGGAGTACCGTCTTTTGCCCAATCTCTATGCAGGGCATCTTCCGATAAAATGCTGCCATCGACCATTAAATGTTTTCCAAACTTTTTAAAGCTAAACACTAGTGGAATGGACATTGAAAATCGTACCGCCAGCGACACTTTGACATCTGGGGTACGCTCTTTATTGAATATTACTGGCTTGCCGCGTGCGACATCGGTAGCCACCACATGTAAGTTATAGTCCATTTCTTTAAAGGTTTTACCATGCAGTAAGCGGTCTATCCAGCGCTCAAAAACGTCGCCGGAGCTTAGGCCTCCGTTACGAATGAGTTTTAGCAAGGAAAATTCACGGAATTGATTATAATCTGTGTTTAGTGCGATATGTTTTACTTCTGCTAAGGTCAGCCCTGAAGCAAATAGGCTGCTAATTATACTGCCGCCTGAGACGCCGACGATATTATCAAAATCGATTTGGTATTCTTCTAAAGCTTTTAATATACCAACATGAGCGGGTAACCGGGTGCCACCGCCTGCAAAAATGGGAACTATTTTCTTTTTTTTCACGATATTTCCCTTATTTCTAACTAACTCATTGTTACGCTTATTGTTATGATAAATAATAGTCTAAGTTGCGCAAAAATCTCTAAATAAATTGTCTTTAAGGAAATTATGGTGTTGAAAATCTTGCTGGTACTGTTTGGATTGTGTACACACTTTTGTGTCTATGCTGATTTAGTAACTACAGTGAAGAATATCAAGTCATCTGTGGTCGGTATCGGGGTCTACACTCCGACTGGCAGGCCAAAAAATAAGCTGAATGGTTCTGGTTTTGTTGTTGGTAATGGAAAGTATGTGGCTACTAACTATCACGTGGTGCCAGAAGAACTAGATCAAAGTTTATTGCAACAACTAGCGGTGTTTGTTGGTTCAGGAAAAAATGCTCTGGTAAGAAAAGCGCGCTTAGTCGATGCATCACAAAAGTATGACTTAGCATTGCTAGCGATTGAAGGCGCTGCCTTACCCGCTGTTCAATTAGGTAATAATGATTTTATTGCCGAGGGTAGTGAAGTTGCATTTACTGGTTTTCCTATTGGTGCGGTACTGGGCTTATATCCGGTAACGCACCGAGGAATTATTGCCAGCATTACCCCAACCATCACGCCAGTGACTGACGCTCGGCAAATAAATATTGCGATGCTTAAACGTTTACGAGATCCATATTTAGTCTATCAACTGGATGCAACTGCTTATCCGGGGAATAGTGGTAGTGCATTATATCGACGTGATAATGGTGAGGTAATTGGCGTCATTAATAAAGTTTTTGTCCAGCAATCAAAAGAAGGGGTGATATCTAACCCAAGTGGCATTACTTATGCGATTCCCATTAAGCATGTTCTGGAACTATTAGCAAAAAACGATATTGCTTATTAAAAAATAATACTATTTTTTGTTTAATTAACAAGTAAGTTGCTGATTAAACATGGTAGAAGCTCTTATACCACTGAACAAAGTTTTCAACTCCTTGTGCAACGGTTGTTGATGGTTTATATCCTGTAACGTGAAACAAATCTTCAACATCAGCATAGGTTTGATATACATCACCTGCCTGCATAGGCATCAGTTTTTTCTTTGCTACCATTCCTAATGACTGCTCAAGTGAATGAATAAAATCGAGCAATTTAACTGGATTACCGTTACCAATATTAAAAATTTTATAAGGCGCAGAGCTATTAGCGGCAGAGCCTGTTTCTACTTGCCACTGTTCATTTTTTTCAGGAATGACGTCTTGAATTCGTAAAATTCCTTCAACAATATCATCAATATAGGTAAAGTCTCTGCGCATATCACCGTGATTATAGATATCAATCGCCTGACCTTCGACAATAGCTTTAGTAAATTTAAACAATGCCATATCCGGTCTGCCCCAGGGGCCATAAACGGTAAAAAAGCGCAAACCTGTGGTCGGGATACTATATAAGTGTGAGTAACTGTGTGACATCAACTCATTTGACTTTTTCGTCGCTGCGTATAAGGAAATAGGGTGATCAACACTATCAGCAGTTGCAAATGGTGTTTTACTGTTTAAGCCATATACTGAGCTAGATGATGCGTACACCAAGTGCTCAACATTATGATGACGGCAACCCTCAAGAATCGTTAAATGACCGACCAAGTTGGCATCAGCATAAGCCATTGGGTTGTCAATAGAATAACGGACACCTGCTTGAGCTGCTAAATGAATCACCCGATTAAATTTTTCTTGCGCAAAGAATTTAGCTATACCTGTTCTGTCTGCCAGATCGAGCTTCACAAAATTAAAACTGTCAAACTTTATGAGCTTGTTTAATCTTGCCTGCTTTAAGCTGACATCATAGTAATCATTGAGGTTGTCTAAACCGATAACCTGATGCCCCTGCTGGCAAAGTCTTTGTGCGACATAGAAGCCGATAAAACCAGCGGCACCAGTTACCAGATATTTCATTAGTTTTCTCTTTTTACACTGTCGCCACGACCGATGGCGTAATAGGCAAAGCCGCGTTCTTTTAATAGCTGAGGATCATAAAGGTTTCGTCCATCCACTATTACTTTATGACTTAGAGAGTTAGCAATAAGCTCAAAATCAGGGGCTCTAAATTGACTCCATTCAGTACATACAACTAAGGCATCGGCTGATTTTAGGGCCGATTCCTTAGTGCCAACTAAGGCTAAATCTTTCCGATTGCCGAAAATACGCTGACACTCTTCCATTGCTTCTGGATCATAGGCCTGAACGTTTGCCCCTGCTTGCCACAGTGCTTGCATTAATACAATCGACGATGCTTCACGCATATCATCGGTTTGCGGCTTAAAGGACAGTCCCCAAACAGCAATGGTTTTACCTGCTAGCTCACCATTAAAGTGGTTAGTTAAATGAGTAAATAATTTTTGTTTTTGTCTATAGTTGACAGACTCTACTGCTTCTAACAATGCTGGCTGATAGTCGATGCCATTGGCGGTACGAATTAACGCCTGAACATCTTTGGGAAAACAGGAACCGCCATAGCCACAACCGGGATAGATAAACTGATAACCGATACGAGAATCTGAACCTATGCCGTGACGTACTGCTTCGATGTCTGCACCTAGTAGTTCTGCGAGATTCGACATCTCATTCATAAAAGATATTTTCGTTGCCAACATGCAATTGGCGGCGTATTTGGTTAGCTCAGCAGAGCGGACATCCATAAAGATCATGCGATCATGGTTACGGTTAAACGGCGCATAAAGTTCGTGCATCATAGCGCGAGAACGCTCGTTTTCTGTCCCTATAATTATTCGATCCGGCTTCATGCAATCACTGACCGCTGCACCTTCTTTTAAAAATTCTGGGTTAGAAACGACATCAAAATCAAGTTCAATATTTCTAGCGTTTAGTACTTGTTTAACTTTAGCGGAAACTTTATCTGCTGTACCAACTGGCACGGTTGACTTGTCGATGATAATTTTTTCATTGCTCATATGCTGGGCAATGGTTTCTGCCACCGCTAAGACGTATTTTAAATCAGCAGAGCCGTCTTCATCCGGTGGAGTGCCAACTGCGATAAACTGGATAGTACCATGGTCAACACCTCGCTGAGCATCGGTAGTGAAATGCAGTTGGCCGTTTTGATAAGTTTCTTCAACTAGCGGAGTGAGCCCTGGTTCATAAATTGGGATGATGCCTTTTTTCAGGTTAGCTATTTTGTTTTCGTCAATGTCGACGCACATCACATCGTGACCAACAGACGCTAAAACGGCGGCTTGTACCAAGCCTACATAGCCGATACCAAATACAGTGATTTTCATAAAAATTCTTATCTTGATGTTATTAACAATATTTTACTGTTTATCAATTAGGCCCGCAATGGAAGTTAACAAAATGATAACTTTATTCAGCCAGACTTGGTGGTTCAGTTGTATTTGCCAATGGTAATAAGGCTGATATGCCGACAAGATCAATATCGTGTCTTGTTAATTGTGGAATGAGATAATGCAGTGCTTCAATGGTTTCTGGATGTGGATGAGCAATAGCCACTACCCGCTTATATTTTTTGGCCTGATTAATTAATTGAGCAAATTGACCACTAATGTACCTTTGGTTAAGTTCATTATCTAAAAATAAATGTCGGCTTAAACTGGGCACGCCATAGTAACGAGCTAATTTTCGTGCTTTGCTGTGGTTGGTGGTGACGCTGTCAACAAATATCAGTTTGTGATCTCTTAAGTAACGCATGGTCCAAGCCATAGGGGCATATAATTGCGTGAGCTTACTGCCCATATGATTATTAATGCCAATGGCAAAGGGAATTTCTTCAAATGATGCTTGCAGGCTGGCACGAATTGCCTGCTCGTCCATCTCGGATACTAATGCCCCTGGGCCTAATTTTTTGCCATTTTCAGCTTCCATCGGAATGTGCAAAATTATGTCTTTATGAGCCTGATTGGCTTGTTGTGCTAAGGTAGGGCCAAATGGGGTGTGAGGCAAAATGGCATAAGTTAAAGCACCGGGTAAACTAAGCGCAGCACTATCAGTTTGACGATAACCAATATCATCTATAATGATGGCAACTTTTGCATGCTCAGCATTGCAATTGGTTGAACAATATAAGATAAATAAAAAAAACAGAATGCGCAAAATGGAATAAATATTATTATTCAAATAATTTAATAGATTAGCAGCAAGTCTTTGCTAAATCGAGTAATAACTGAGCCGATAGTCAGTATATTTATCGGCACCAGAGTTTAGGGTTAACCGCCTGGCCGTTATGACGGATCTCAAAATACAAAGCAGGTTGGCTTTGTCCACCACTTTGGCCAACCAAAGCAATCGGTTCGCCAGTTTCAACCCTGTCACCAACAGACTTGAGTAACGCTTGATTATGACCATATAAGCTCATATAACCTTTGCCATGATCGACTACTGTTACTAAACCATAACCTTTGAGCCAATCGGAAAACAAAATGGTGCCGTTATGAATAGTCTTTACTTCCCGGCCAATAGGCGCGGACAGTAACACACCTTTCCATTTTAGATAATCTTGCTTACGAGAACCAAAGCTACGGCTGATCCTACCTTTTACTGGCCAGGATAGCTGGCGTTTCAGTTTGCCTAAGCCATTAAGATTCACTTCCTGTTTGCTTAAGCGGGCTATACGCTCCAACGCTTCGGTTAAATTGGCTTCTTCAGCTAATAATTTTTCCAATTGTTGTTTTGAATTGAGTAGTTGTTGGTTGAGCTCAGTAACGGTTTGTTTTCTTTGGCGACTACTCTTTTCTAATGCCAATTTTTGTTGCTGTTGTTGTTGTTGTAATTGTTCCAGCTGTTGTGCTTGTTGCTGTTGTTCATTCGTGACATCAATAATTTTTTCTATCGTTTGTTGATAATTAGTGATCTCTTTAATTCGTGCTTTGTTAAGATATTGATAATAACTAATGGTGCGTTGAACTTTTCCGGAATCTTCCTGATTTAATAACAGTTTAAGGTAGTCATGATGTCCAGTGGAATAGGCTGCTCTGAGCTGTTTCGCTAAAATATCTTCCTGTCGCTTTTGCTCTGAGGTTAATTCTTTTTTCTCTTTGGCAAGCTTGGTAATCGTCTGCTGAGTCGCAGTTAATGATTTGTTTGTTGTATTTAATGCTTTACTGGCTTTTGCTATTTCAAGTTCGTCATGTTTGAGTTGGTTAACAAGTTTTTGTCGTTTTGAGTCAACTTTTTTTATGTTAGTTTTTTGTTTGCTGATCGCCTGTTTGACTTGTTTAAGCTTATCGTCTGTGGTTTCTTGCCCGTTAACATGGCTGCTTGTAAAGATAATAACCAATAAAGATAAAATAAAAAAAACTAGCATCGGCGGCTTTTGCGCTGATGCCAGTTGTTCAGTTAAATAGCTGAAGTGATTCATTGTTATTATTGTCGAGTATTGATTGAAACCGACGGTATTATGAATCAAGCTCCATTAAATTAGAACCTGTCATTTCTTCCGGTTGTGTCATGCCCATTAAATTTAGGATAGTAGGAGAAATATCACTTAAGGCACCATTTGCTGCCGGTGTTGCCTTACGGCCAAAGTAAATTAACGGTACTGGTTCACAGGTGTGTGCTGTGTGTGCCTGACCAGATTGATTATCGACCATCTGTTCGGCATTACCATGATCTGCGGTGATTAAGCATTCACCGCCACTTTGTTTAAGTGCTTCAATAACTCTGCCTATACTGCAATCAACCGCTTCACACGCTTTGACTGCAGCGTCAAATTTACCTGTATGACCGACCATATCACCATTAGGGTAATTACAAACGATAAAGTCATAGTCACCACTGTTAATCGCATCGACTAATTTGTCAGTTAACAGGCTTGAATTCATTTCCGGTTGCAGATCATAGGTCGCCACTTGTGGTGATGGCACTAGAATACGTTGTTCGCCGTTAAAGGTGTCTTCCTTGCCGCCACTGAAGAAAAACGTGACATGGGCGTATTTTTCAGTTTCTGAAATACGAAGCTGAGTTTTGTTATGTTTTTCCAGCCATTCGCCTAAGACATTGTTTAATGGCGCTGGCGGAAAAGCACAGCTGGTATTGATGTCAGCAGCATATTCGGTCAGCATAACAAAATCTGCTAATGCAGGTCTGTGTTTACGACTAAATCCATCAAATTGATCGTTAACAAAGCCACGGGTAAACTGACGGGCACGATCTGCTCGAAAGTTCATAAAAATTAGGCTGTCACCGTCGACTATTTTAATTGCTTTTCCTTGGCTGTCAGTAATGGCTGATGCTTTGACAAACTCGTCATTCTCATCTCGCTGGTAAGCACTATGAAGGGCTGAAACCGCATCTTGATATTGAAATTCGCTGATACCGGCGGTTAGTAGGTTATAAGCTGCTTCAAGACGTTCCCAGCGTTGATCTCTGTCCATCGCGTAATAACGTCCGATAATAGAAGCGATTTGTCCGCAGCCGAGTTCAGTAAATTTTTCTTGTGCTTTTATTAGTGATGCTTCTGCACTTCTAGGTGGCGTATCACGACCATCGAGAAATGCATGTAAATAGATTTTTTTCGCTCCTCGTTGATGAGCAAGCTCGATCATCGAAAAAATGTGATCTTCGTGGCTGTGAACGCCGCCGGGTGACATTAAGCCACAAATATGCACGGCTTTGTCATTAGCTACAGCTTTATCTACGGCCTGGCATAAGGCTGGATTATGATAAAACTCCTGATCTTCAATCGCTTTGGTTATACGGGTAAAGTCCTGATAAACAATGCGTCCGGCGCCCAAGTTAACGTGACCAACTTCTGAGTTGCCCATTTGTCCATCAGGAAGACCAACCGCCATACCAGAAGTTTGAATGAGCATATTAGGATAATTAGCCGTTAAATCGTCCAACACTGGGGTGTTGGCATGATAGATAGCGTTAGCTTCTTTATTTTCACGGTAACCCCAGCCATCTAAAATAATAAGCACAGTTGGTTTTTTATTCGACATACCACTTCCAATAATAAGTTTAAGATCAAGAGTTAATAATGACCGCATTATACCAAGCCAGCTATGGAATTGCTTTAGCCTTGCTAGACAAAATTGTTCTATTGAAATAGCGAATAGCAGCTAGAGCGTAGTCTTGAGAGAAATATCGGATTTATTCTGTAAAAAACAGGGAGTGAACTGTATACTGTCGGCAAATTTTTGTTGATGTCTACTGAACTATTTATGGAACAATTTATTGAGTTTTTAGCAAACCATCCAATGTTGGCTGCGGCTTGGGTCGGTATTTTTATTGCAATAGTGGTGACCAGTATCAAAATCAAGTTATCACCTGTTAAGCAATTTAGTCCGCAGGAATTAACGTTAGCGGTCAATCGTGAGCAGGGCGTTGTTTTAGATATACGAGCTGAAAAAGAATTTAAAGCGGCGCATATTATTGACGCTATACACCTTGCAAAGGAAAAGATCGATAATAATGACTTTGCCGCCCTTGAAAAGCACAAAGATAAACCCATTATAGTCGTATGTACTGCAGGGATCACAGCGGCAAAAGTAGCCGAGCAGCTTTTTAAAGCAGGCTTTACCCAAGCAAGCTTATTAAAAGGTGGTATGAATGCATGGACTGGTGCGGGTTTACCTGTAGTAAAAAAATAACAGGCTTGTAAGTAGTAGGTCGATAATGGCAGTAGAAATTTATAGCAAGGTGACATGTGGTTTTTGTATGCGGGCAAAAATGCTGTTAAAGCAAAAAAATGTCGCATTTACAGAAATAGATATCAGTCATGATACTGAATTACGTGACAAGATGATTAAACGTAGTAATGGGGCTTTTACTGTGCCGCAAATTTTCATTGATAACCAGCATATTGGCGGTTGTGATGATTTATATGCCTTACATTATCAAAATAAATTAGATCAACTATTAATGGCATCTGCTTGATTGGTTAACCAATCATTATTGAAATAATTAAAATTAACATGCGAAACGCATAGCAATAGGAAGAAAAAAATGGCTGACGAAAACCAAAACAGCACAGAAGGTAACGCAGAACAAGCTGGACCACAATTTGCAATTCAACGTGTCTATACAAAAGATATTTCTTTTGAAACACCTAATTCACCAGCTATTTTTCAAAAAGAATGGAAGCCAGAAATTAAGTTAGACTTGGATACCCGTTCAGCTAAATTAGCCGATAATACTTATGAAGTGGTCCTAGCGTTAACTGTTACCGCAACAGTAGAAGATCAAACAGCATTTTTAGCAGAAGTACAACAAGCTGGTATCTTTACTATCGGTAATTTACCAGAAGCGCAATTAGCACATACCATCGGTGCTTTCTGTCCTTCAACGTTATTCCCGTATGCCCGTGAATCTGTGGCCAGCTTAGTGAATCGTGGTTCATTCCCACAAATTAACTTAGCACCTGTTAATTTTGATGCGCTATTTGCCTCATATGTTCAACAACGCGCTAAAGAACAGGCTGATACGCAAGCACCAGCTAGTTCAGAAACTCACTAATTTATGACTCAGCCATCGGCTAAAATTAGTGTTATCGGGGCGGGATCATATGGTACCGCCCTCGCTATTTGTTTTGCCCGCAATGGTCATAAAACCTTGCTTTGGGGACGAGAGCAAACTCATATCAATGAGATGGCAAGCTCCCGCAGTAATGAAAAATATCTGCCGGGTAGCCACTTTCCTGAATCACTAGAACTAGTCGCTGATTTAGCAAGTGCAGCTCAAGCAAGTGATAATATCTTAATCGTTGTGCCGAGCCATGCGTTTGGCGATATGCTCAATCAGATTAAACCATTTTTGCGCAAGAATGCTCGAGTTGCCTGGGCAACTAAGGGCTTAGATCCAAATACCGGTAATTTATTGCAAGATGTTGCTCGTAGTATTTTAGGTGATGATATTTCATTAGCGGTATTATCCGGGCCGACATTTGCCAAAGAAATGGCTGCTGGCTTGCCGACAGCGATTTCGTTATCCTCGACCGATGATAATTTTGTTAATGAATTATCAGATCTGCTGCACTGTGAAAAAACCTTTAGGGTTTATTCTAATAAAGACTTTATTGGCGTTCAGCTAGGAGGCGCGGTCAAAAATGTGATTGCTATAGGTGCCGGTATGGCGGATGGTATCGGATTTGGCGCCAATGCTCGAACAGCACTTATCACCAGAGGTTTGGTTGAAATGACTCGCTTAGGAGCGGCATTAAACGCTGAGCCCGCGACTTTTATGGGCATGGCTGGCTTAGGTGACTTAGTACTTACTTGTACCGATAATCAGTCGCGTAATCGTCGATTTGGATTAGCCTTAGGCCAGGGACAAAATGTCGAACAGGCAATGCAGGATATCGGCCAGGTAGTTGAAGGCTATCGGAATACTAAAGAAGTCTATATGCTGGCACAGCGGATGAGTGTGGAAATGCCAATTGTTGAGCAGGTTTATCAAGTGCTCTATTGTGGTAAAGATGCCAAAGCAGCTGCTTCAGATTTATTATCACGTGAACGTAAGTTTGAATAATAGGCTAATCAAACTTACGTCCCTCTCTATAATTATATTGAATTTTCAAATCCCAACTGACGCCAAGCTTCATAGATAAGCACGGCTGTGGCATTGGATAAGTTCATGCTGCGACTGTCTTTTAACATCGGAATACGAATTTTGTCCTGTTCGGGGATTTGCTGCCTGACTTCCTCCGGTAATCCTGCTGTTTCTGAACCAAACAATAAATAATCGCCTTGAGTGAACTCGATATTCTGATAATAATTGGTCGCTTTAGTGGTTATTGCTAGCACTCTCTTAGGTTGTTCACTTTCGACAAAGGCGTGATAATTACTGTGACGTTTAACTGCGGCAAATTCATGATAATCTAGTCCTGCCCGGCGCAGCTTTTTATCGTCCAGATCAAAGCCTAATGGCTCAATCAGATGTAATCTAAAGCCGGTGTTGGCGCATAAGCGGATAATATTGCCGGTATTAGGCGGGATTTGCGGTTGAAACAGGACAACATCTAACATTTGGTGATTCTCGCTATTGATTCTGACAAGATTATAACCTGCACTTTATATAGAGCAAAGGCTTGCTATCATTATATTAATTGCTATTTAAGGGCTATTAACTAGGAAAAGATTATCAATGGAACAAACAAAGTCCACTTATGATTTTTGGGTAAGGTGTGCAGCATTCACTGCCACTAGCGTTGCGTTTTTGCTCGTTATGCTAAAACTCTATGCCTGGCTGATGACGGATGCCAGCGCAATGTTGGCTTCTGCTACTGATTCATTATTAGACTTATTTGCGTCGGTTATGAATGTGGTGATTTTAAGGTTTGCTTTAGCTCCGGCGGATCAGGAGCATAAATTTGGACATGGTAAAGCTGAAAGTTTGGCGGGGTTAGTGCAAGCCGCTTTTGTATTAGGCTCGGCGTTATTACTGATCATAAATGGTGTTGAGCGTATTATTAGTCCGAAAGTCATTGTTCATACCGAAGTCGGTATTTGGGTGAGCATTATTGCGATTTTCTTAACGCTGGCATTAGTGATATTGCAAAAAGTGGTCATTGCCAAAACAAATTCACTAGCGATTAGTGCTGATTCCCTGCATTATCAATCGGATCTTATCTTAAATTTAGGCGTGCTGGCGGCGCTGTTCTTAAGTCAGGGCTATTGGATAAAAGCAGATGGTGTATTTACCTTATTGGTCGGTGGGCACTTGATGCTCGGCGCAGCGAAAATAATTTGGCTTAGTGTACACCACTTGATGGATCATGAATTAGCAGCCGAGGAAGTGGATAAAATTAAGGACATTATTCTTAGTCATGAAAAAGCGTTAGGTATGCATGAGTTGAGAACACGGCAAGCTGGGCATCAACGCTTTATTCAGTTTCATCTCGAGCTGGATGATAATTTATCTTTGTTAGATGCACATAGTATTGGTGAAGCGATTGAGCGAGAAATTGAACTTGCATTGGCACCTTGTGAGGTCTTTATTCATCATGATCCCTCTTCGGTTGTTGGTAGTGAGCTGAGTACTAAAGAAATTGTTTAACAGCTTAGCTATTTATTTTGAGCTAACCAGTTACTGACTTCAGTCATTACCTGATTGCGGTAGCTATCTTTTTCAAAAAACAGTTCATGATAGGCATTTTCAATCACTTTCGGTTGTTGGCAAAGTTGAGTATCAATTTGCTGTAATTGCTGGCAAAACTTATTTTGTGCCTGATTATCGACGATAGTATCTGCGCTGGCTTGCAAGATAGTGATTGGAGTGTTCAGCTGTTTTAAATCAGTAAATATCGCCTGATTCACTTTTATCGCTTGTTGTAACCAGTTGAAGGTTACACCGCCGAGCTGTAATTGTGGGTGTTTTTGGTAGAGCTCAATAAATGTTTGATACCTTATTTTAGAATGCATCAGCTGATTATCGCTAAATTGTCTGGCTTGATAATCGCCTTGCCCGAAGAAATACCAAGCTTGCTGATTAAATAAGGAATTGAAAAAATTACCTGTACCTATCACTATTTTGGCAAGCCACAGCGGTAACCCACCGCTATTAATTGCGATCATCGGTGATGACAATAAGGCACTTTTTATTGTGTCAGGATATTTTTGCATCGTTCTGATAGCAATTGCACTACCCATAGAGTGTGCCAATAATAACGGGCGACTTTTTTTGCTACAACTTATCGTAACTATTTGATTAATAAATTGATATAAATCATCAGTATAATCATCGAATTGTTCAACATGTCCCTTATGAGGGTTATTTAATAAGCGTTGAGATAACCCTTGTCCCCGATGATCTATGATGAAAATATTTATGTTATGTTGAGAGAGATCGTAGATAAGTTCCTGATATTTTAAATAGCCTTCGACCCGCCCAGGAGAGATAACTAGACATTGAGCGTCCGGGTCAGTGATAAAAGCGGCGTAGTTAATCCGGACATTATCTTTGGTTTGGAATGATGAAAATAGACCTCCCTGCCAAAATCTAGCGATCTCTTGTGCTAATTTTTCTGGTAATTGCTGCTCTTGAGTATAGGCGGTTGAATGAGTCATAAAAGAAGCGATTAAAAAAGCCAGCGACAGCAAGATAACCTGAGGTAATTTTGGCATAAAATTTGGCTTTTTATTTGGGTTAACCTGAAAGTTAATTAGTAAGTTTAGTGGGTAATTCTAAGGTAATTATTAAGCCGCCGCTATGATTATTTTCTGCGCGAATTTGCCCATGATGAAGCTCAATCGCTTGCTTGGCGATTGCTAAACCTAATCCTGTGCCGCCAGAATCTCGATCTCTGGCATCAGACACGCGATAAAAGGGGTGAAATAATAACGGTAGCTGTTGTTCTGGTACGCCAACACCACTATCGGCAATAGTTATTACAATGTTATCGTTATTCGTAGTAGCGTTAATATCGATAGTTCCTTGGCTATGTGTATACTTGATTGCATTACCTACTATGTTATTGAGTGCACTATAAAGAAGTGTTTCGTTAGCGTTGAGCATAAGTTGTTCAGGGCAATTGAGCTTAATATGAATAGACTTTTCGCTAACTAAGTAATCATTATCAGTTACTATCTTGTGTAATAATTCATTTAGCATTACTCGAGTAAACGCTAGCTGCTGAAAACTATTTTCCAGTCTGGACAGCGACAATATATTAGTGATTAATTTGTCTAATTGCGTTACTTCCTGCTCGCAACGATTTAGATGCTTATCTATTGTAGGGTTATCAGTGCTTGCTTGTTGAATCAACCCTAAAGCCATTTGTAGGCGGGTCATAGGTGAGCGTAGTTCATGGGAAACATCTGCGAGTAAACGCTGATGGGCACTGATATTGGCATCAAGCTTTTCAGCCATTTGATTAAAACTGTTCGCCATTTCACCTATTTCATCATTGCGTTTAACAGCATGGGCGACTCGGACCTGATAGTTACCATTACCTATATCGGTAGCTGCTTGTTTAATTGCTATTAATGGCTTGGTTAAGGTCCGAGCCAACAGCCAGCATAAAAGCAAACTAACAACTAATGGGATGCAATAACGTAGCCAAACAGGCAATTGCATTATTATCGAACCTATAGCTGGTGGCCTAGTTTTATGGGCGATAAAAAGCTGATAACTATGGTTATTGAGTATTATCAATTCAGGCCCGGTTAATCGAACAAAGGGAAATTGCACGGTAGTCTGATGCGTAAGTTCATTTTTATTGAGGTAATCTTTAATGCCTCTTAGGTGTCTTGTTCTATTTAAGAACACTTGCTGTGATTTAGGATCTTTAATCACGAAATCAATGTCATGAGGTGTCGGTAGCTTATTTAATAATACTTTTATATTGGTGGCTGGTCGGGTTGAAAGTCTTTGACTGGCGTAGTGAAGTTGACGTAAATCACCATGATGTATTGGGGCGATGATACTTTCTTGTTCTAATTGATTGGAGATAAAACGTGTAATAGTGATGGAAAGTAGAGTGATCAGCCAAAAAGATAAAAATAATTTGACCGCAATAGATGACAAGCGTTTTTTAATCAATTGCAACACCCTAATAGCCTTAGTCTCGACCTGACAAGAAAATATAACCAGCACCACGTACTGTTTTTAACTTATCATTATCGCTAAAAGGAGCTAGTTTGCGACGTATATTACTGACATGCATATCGATACTGCGATCAAACGGGCTTAGTTTACGTTGTAACACTTGTTCTGAGATAGTTTGTTTACTGACAATATTGCCGACATTTTCCATCAACAAAGTTAAGATTTGATATTCAGTACCGGTTAATTCAATCAGTTGCTGCTGACAAAACACCTCTCGTGTTGCGGGATTAATGGTGACGTGATTAATATCTAGCGCTGGTGTAGCATTATGCTGACTCTGGACTATATTAATTCTGCGTAGTATGGCGTTGATTCGGGCGAGCAATTCTCGATGCTGGAAAGGTTTAGCAAGGTAATCGTCAGCACCAAGGTCTAAGCCTAATACTCTATCGGCTTCATCTCCTTTTGCTGTCAGCATTAAAATGGGGGTGGTATGTTTCCCTCCTAGAGCTTTTAACACTTCAAATCCGGTAAGCCCTGGCATCATGACATCGAGTAAAATCAATGCGTAGCTGTTTTTACGTGCTAGTGTTAATCCAGATAGACCATCGTGACAACAAGATAGCTGAAAGCCTTCCTGCGATAAATATTCTGATAATAAAGTCGTGAGCTCTTTATCATCATCTATGATCAATAAATGCTTTTGTTCTGTCATGTTTATCTATTTGCCTAGTTTGCTATGTGAATAATAACGCAGATTATCGCCATTGCCTGCAACTTTACACAATATTTACACGGCTTTGCGTTTCTTTGCATTGCAGCGACTAGACTAGGAAGGGAATTTTAAGCAGGAGTAGATTAGGATGAAAAAATCAATAAAGTTATTATCAAGTATGATCTTGTTATCGACTATGGCAATGCCGGTTTCGTTTTATGCCAATGCTAATGGTTATGACGAGCAGCAAGTCGCACACTGGCGTGGTCATGGTAAAGACAAAATGCAGCACCTTGTGCGTAAGTTAAATTTAAACGTTGAGCAGCAAGTAAAAATTAAGGCGATTGTTCAGCAGCAAAAAGCTAATGGTGAAGCCAACAGAGAAACAATGCGGGCATTTAGGGACCAAATGGAAAGCCTGTTATCTGCAGCTATCTTTAATGATGATGCATTTACTAGTTTGCATAATCAATATCAGCCTCAACTAGCTGAAGCAGCATTACAAAGAGCCAAAACACACCATGCGATATTGCAGGTGTTAGACGCATCACAACAGGAAAAGTTTAAAAGGATGAAACAACGCGGTAAAACGTTATTTCATTAAGCTAAACGAGAATATTTTCGACATCTTGCTTTCTACCGGTTGACCATTAATCTTAGCTGGTAGAAAGCGCCACTTTGCCATCGCTGTACGAATTGCACTCCGGAAGAAGCTGACTTTACTTTTTTCTTCAAACTCGATATTTGCCACTCGGCCTTGAGTATCAATAATAAAATTAACCTGAACATCTAATTCTATGCCACGACGTTTTGCGGTTGACGGATATTTTGGGTCAGGAGAAGCTATGATTTTAGCCGCTTTGCGTATCGCGAGCTGAGGTTTTGCTTTTGATTGCTTAATCACAGCTGGTATGACTAATTTGGGATTTTTTAGCTTAGGTTCGCTTGGTGTGAGCGGTTTATCAATAATGACTTTGTTTATCGGTTTACTTGTTTGTTGATAAATCGGTTCATTCACTAGCTCTGCTACTTGCTGTGCATAAGGGTTTTTCATACCATGCACTTGTTGGCTGGCATCTGTGCGTTTGAAAGCAAGCTCAGAGAGCGACTCTTTCGGTTGAGTGCTTAGTAACTGCTCTGTCTGGGAAATACCTGGATTCGTCTTTTCTACTAAAGCGTCAACTTCTTTCTGTTTTTTAACTTCTATTTTACCGTGACTGGCAGTCGGAATCGCTTGAGGTTTGACAGTTTCGGTTAGGCTTTCTTCTTTTATGCTTGGTGCCGTTTGAGCTTGGGTGCTATTTATTTGCACAACATTAGACATGCTAACTGGTTGCTCTATTTCACCATTTGTGCTGACTTGCTCATTTTTCAATAATAATTTGGCAATAGAAGTTGCTGATAGGTTTTCATTATTTATCGGTTGCTGCTTGATGAACTCATTTGCCGTCTGTATAAAAGAAATATGACCAGAGCTAAGATCAATCAGTTCTTTGTTTAAATATGGCTTAATGAGAACTGCGACTACAGAAAACAGGATTAACACTGTCGCTAAAAACTTGCCGGAATCATCTGCTGACGAGCAATGCTGTTGATCGACTAAACGCACCACCCGTTGTTTTAAATCCCCTCCCGAAGCTGCCATTGCCATTGTTGGTATCGCGTGATGACGATGCTTACTGCATATAGTGGCAGTATCAGCTAGGGTTCTGGCATAAGCTATTGGAGTACCACTGACGCCCACCGCAATATCATCGCTGCAATATTCGCGCTCATTGCGCATTTGTTTTGATATCCAGCGAACACAAGGGTGAAAGAACAATAAAATTTCTACCAGAGTCTGGATAAAGTTCACTAAGTAATCGTGTCGACGAATATGTGCTAATTCATGTAAAATCAGCATATCCAGCTGAGCTGGCGTTAACCCGGATAACATAGCTACGGGTATTAAGATCACAGGTTTTATCCAGCCGAGTGCCATAGGAATTTCAGCTTTCAAAGATATTAATAGTTGTGGCGTTTTTGTTAGCCCTATTTGAGACGCTAAATGTTCTACTCTCTGGCTTAATTCTTCGCTGGCAGCAACGGTTGCTATATTAGGCAATTGATTAACATGATAGATTTCAATCAATAATTTTGCCGCAAGTAAACAGACGATAGCCAACCATAAAATAGAAACATAAGGTAACGTGTCAAAGACATCCTGGTACCAGGTGATCACTTCTTGATTGCTCAAGTTCTGAGTACTAATAATTGCAGCGATATCATTGGCAAAATAACCAATGGGCTCGGCAATCGGTTGATAAATCGCGATGAAAGTGACAATAGGTGCTACCAGGCTTGATAGCATAGCTAAGCTTGCCCAGGTGTAGCGTAGTTGAGCTTTACTATATGGTGTGATCGCCAGCAATAATTTTAACACGAGCGCAATCGCGCACCCTTGCCATAAAAAGTGGATAAGGGTTAAAGCTAAATTGTGCCATTGTGGGCTACTGATAAAGCTTTCCATCATTGTCTGCAACACTTGCTAGTGCAAATTATTCCTGCTGTTCAAGTTCATTTAATAATTGACGAATATCTGCGATTTCTTGTTTGCTTGGAGATTCATTCAATGCTCGCATTACTAAGTTAGAAGTCGAGCCGCCAAAGGCCTTACTGACTAAGTCTTTTAATAGTGATGATTGAGTATGAGTTTGACTATTAGCTGCTGCATAGACATGGGCACGGTTACTCTCATCACGGGTAACCAAGGCTTTTTCATGCATTATCTGCAAAATTTTAAGTACTGTGGTATAACCGGTTTTTTGAGTTTCGCTAACCGCATCATGTACTTGGCGTACCGTTGCTGGGCCTAGCTTCCAGAGTACATTGAGTAATGTTAACTCCGCCTCAGTAGGCTTGATACCAAGATTATCTTGAGCCATCGAAATTCCTTAATGCATGATTAAACTATTAGAATATTACGAACTTAATCGTATCTTGTGTTGTTAAAATGAGCAACTATTAATGAAAAATTTTTTTCATTAAGCTGTCATTCGTTGACGGCTGCGCAACGGGAAATTGGTAAAGATTGCATCAACGGCTAAGGCTTGACAGTGTTTAATTTCTTGAGTTCGGTCGACGGTATAAACCCACACCTTTAGGCCATGTTGGTGAGCATCTGTAATTAATGATTGATTGATAAAACTAACATCCAAGTTAAGGTAATCGCAGGCTAATTCCCGGGTAAAACTGGCAAAGTTAAAAGGAATATGAGCAATTAGGGCTCCTGTGGCGATATCTGGCAGAGCTTGTTTACATTGAGCAATAAAAACATGATTAAAAGAAGAGATGATGAATTGCTGGGAATTAAAGCTATTTTCATTAACGGCATAATCAAGGGTCTGCTCTAATACCTTGAGCTGCTGAAATAAATCGTCTGGGGTAGTTGCAGATGATTTTATTTCGATATTGACTAAACAGCGACCGCCAATAAGTTCCAGAGCTTGTGCTAAAGTTATCAGGTATTGTTCTTGCCCAATAGGCAGCTGACTGAGCTGAGCAAGGTGGAAGTCATTAAAGTGCCCCAGGTTAGCGCTTACTTTGTCGAGATAATGATCATGTAGCACAATAAAGGTTTGGCTGGCGTGATGATATTGAACGTCGAGTTCAATGCCATCCGCTTGCTGAAGAATGGCTTGTTCAAAGGCTAGCAATGAGTTTTCAGGAAACTCGCCGCTAGCACCTCGGTGAGCAATAATTAACATTATTGTTCTATCACTTCCGTTGCTTGTGATGAGTCAGTGACGTCAGCAAAGAATTCGCCAAGTCGTGTTACTGTTTCTGGCCCAGCATTAGCTGCAAACTCAATCATGTCGGGCTCAAAAGTAGCAACCACGGTAGAGCCAAGTTTAAAACGGCCCATTTCATCTCCTTTGTTAAAAGTAATAGCATCTACACCCGTTGCCGGGTATGACCAACGGAAAATATCTTTACCCGCTGGTGGCGTAATAGTACCTGCCCAGGTGGTTTCTATGCTGGCAACAATAGTAGCACCCACTAATACCATAGCAAATTTTCCGAATTCAGTATCAAAGATAGTAACCACTCGTTCATTACGGGCAAATAAATCAGGCACATTATTTGCCGTTAATGGGTTAACCGAGAACAGTTCACCTGGCACATAGATCATTTCTCTTAAAGTGGCGGCCATTGGCATATGAATGCGGTGATAGTCTTTTGGTGCCAGATAAATACATGAAAATTTGCCCCCTTGAAATGGCGCAGCTGTTGCTTCATCGCCGCCTAACAGGCTGTTTAGGCTATAGTTAAAGCCTTTTGCCTGAATCAACTGGCCGTCAACGATATCACCTTGCTGGCTAATAGCACCGTCAACCGGATAACAAAGGGTTTGAGGATTATTGTCGATAGTGCGTGCGCCATCGGCTAACTCGCGGGTAAAAAAATCGTTAAAGCTGCTAAAGTCTTCGGCGTGTTTTAGTTTTGCTTCACTCATATTGATATCATAAGCTTTGATAAACATTTTGATCGCCTTAGTGGTCAGCCATCCTGCTTTTGCGGCGGCAAATTTGCCAACTAATCGGGAAATAGCATGTTTTGGCATGATATATTGCAGAGCAATTTTAATCTTATTTATTAGCACTGAGTGTTCCTATTTATGAGTTGTTAAAACGAGAGGTTAATGTGTTTTCATTTAGGCTGTTTAAAATACGCTGAAAACTGGCTAATCGTTTTGGATGAATTTCGTTGGCTTGACCGGCGGCAATTAAGGCACAACCCGGATCATTCTGATGTTTACAATCTCTGAATTTACAGCAGCCAAGATAATCGGCAAATTCGATAAAGCCATGTGCGACCTGTTCAGGGGTTAAATGCCATAAACCGAACTCTCTGATCCCCGGAGAATCGATAAGTTCACCACCTTCAGCAAAGTGATAAAGACGAGCCACTGTTGTGGTGTGCTGTCCTAAACCTGAATTTTCTGACACTTCTTGGGTGTAAACTGATAAGTCAGGGATTAAGGAGTTAGTGAGTGTTGATTTACCAACGCCAGACTGGCCGACAAAAATACTGATATTATCTTTTAACTGTGCTTTAAGTTCATCGATGCCTGCCTGACTAAGATTGCTTACATAGATCACTTGATAGCCAATAGCACGATAGATATCTAATTGTTGCTCAATTTCTGTCGTGTTACTAGGGGTTAATAGATCGGTTTTATTCAGTACTATTAGTGGTTTGATACCAGTTTGTTCGGCGGCAACTAAATATCTGTCAATAATATCACTGTTAAATGCCGGTAATACCGATGAAACGATTAAGATCTGGCTAATATTGGCAGCGATAGGCCTGACGCCGTCGTAAACATCGGGACGTGATAATACCGACGTGCGTTCATGTACCGCTTCAATGACGCCGGAAATGCTATGTTGCGTTTCTTTGCCCTGGCGCCACAATACTTTATCGCCGCAGATCAGTGAATCGATACTTCGCCTGATATTGCAACGAAAAATCTTGCCATTATCCGCTTCAACGTCAGCATGTTGACCAAAACGGCTGATCACAGTGCCGGGCTGAGCTTCGCCTAGTTCATCGTCTTGCCAATGTATTTTTTCTGCCTTGTTTTTCAGCTTTTTTGCTTGATTTGCTTTAATGCGTCTAACTTGGCCTTTGGTCAGTTTTTTAGCTTTTGCCACGTGATGTTTTCATTTTGTCTATAGTTAAGATAAATACTTTGATAGATAAAGTATTTTAATCAGAGTGAATTCTCACGTATTATACTGACAAAATCATTTTTCATCTAATACTTGTGATGGTTTAAGCAAAACAGGTGTTAAGCAGAGTTAAGGGACAGGTATGTCTTGCAGTGAGACAAATTTAATTTGGTTAGATCTTGAAATGACAGGATTAGAGCCTGAGCATGATGTTATTCTAGAAATAGCCAGTATAGTGACAGACAGTCAATTGAATATTCTTGCTGAAGGCCCGGTGTTTGCTATTCATCAAACGGATGCTGTGCTTGATAATATGAATGAATGGTGTATTAAAACTCATGGTGAGTCTGGCTTAACACAACGTTGTCGGGAGAGCCAGGTAGACTTAGCTAGGGCGAGCGAAGCAACCATAGAGTTTTTGCAACAATATGTGCCAAAAGGTGCTTCGCCTATGTGCGGTAATAGCATAGGACAAGATCGCCGTTTTATTAATAAATACATGCCGGAATTTGAAAGGTATTTCCATTATCGCAATCTGGATGTCAGTACGGTTAAAGAATTGGCTCGTCGCTGGAAGCCTGAAGTATTGGCAAAGGTGGAAAAAAAGGGCGTTCATTTGGCACTAGATGATATCCGTGAATCGATTGCCGAATTAAAAGTATATCAAGCTCATTTTTTTAATCTTTAAGTGATTCCCGCTTTAAGACGAATTTATGACCCGTCCTAGTATGGGTCACTAAGATTAAATAAGTAATAAAAAGCGCGTTTGTGCTTTTTTTTCTGATCACTATTGATGGTCAGACCAGTTTAGTTCACAATGAATAATCTTTTCTTTGTATGGATTGATTATGAGTAATCGTTTTAGTCGTTTGATCAGTAAAGTACAGTTATTACCAAAAAGAATTCAGCCTTATGTGTTGACTAAGTTTTTTTGTTCTAAAGTAAAGTTTGCCGGGACATCAGGTATTGATATTCGTTCAATAGCTCATGATCGGGTTGAAATTAAGCTCGCGAATCGTAAAAAAGTGCAAAATCATATCGGCGGTATCCATGCGGTTGCTGCTGCTGTGTTAGCTGAATCCGCGACTGGCATTGTTTTTGGCATGAATGTGTCGGATAGCTGTTTGCCATTACTTAAGTCTATGCGTATCGATTATCAAAGAAGAATGCAAGGAAGTTTAACCGCGATTGCTAAGTTGTCTGAGCAGCAGCGTCAGCAAATTAATGAAGTAGAAAAAGGAGCAATTATAATCCCGGTGGAAATCACCGATGAAAGTGGCCAGCAACCCATTTGTTGTCAAATGGAATGGGCTTGGGTGTTGAAAAAGCGATAAATAACCTGAAGTTAAAATAATGAATATGTGATGGAGCGGATAAATCGCTTTGATTCTTGCAGCTAATTCCCTACACTGAGGCAATTAATTTAACCTAATAATGAATCTTACATTATTTTCGATAGGTCGTTATTGTCAGTATGAGTTCGTCGACTCCTTTTTATCAGCAGCTTAACTCTCGGTTTAGTGCACTCTTTTTTCTTTTTATTTTAGCATTAACATTGCTAGGCGCTTTGCTTTATTGGCAAACACAGCAATTATCCAGCGTGCTTGAACAAGACTTACCACAAGTTGCGACCGTCTACCGGCATCAGCAAAATATCTATCAAGCTCAGAAATTGTTAATAGAGCTGCGCAATAGTCAAACTGCGGGTCAATTACAGCAAGGTTACCTAGCGTTAATTAGCGAACTGGAAGCCATTCTAAAGTTGCCTTCAACCAAACAGCGTCAGTTAGCAGCAGCCAATAGCGCATTGAAAGCGCAGCGTATTACGGTTAATCGTTTGGCGGCGAATGAAAATAGAAATGCGTTATTGCGGGAAAGTACTGAGATTCAGTTACAGTTAGTGTTGGATGGATTAAAAACAAGCGAAAATGCATTAAAAGACAAGCAAGATAAGTTATATCAACAACTGGCGCAGGATAAGGTGAGTGACAGAGTCACTACGGCGCGGTTAAAAGCATACCTTGCTTTGGCACAGCAAAAAGATTTAACGATGCAAACCCGGATAGCGGTACAGCGGGTGTCTGAGTTATTTGAACAAATAACACTAGCTTATCCCTTGGTGGAGTTTGATCACGTCAGTCAGCAATTATCGGATGTGTTAACCTTGTGGCAGCAGCAATTTGAACAGATTGAGCAAGTGCCAGAGGTGGAAAAACAGCGGATTACTAATCTTATTGCCTTGCGCAATCTGTTATTTACCGAGCAAAGTATTATGGCGAAGTGGCGAGGTCATATTCGGGTCGCGCAAGAATTTCTTTTGTTACTGGAGCCAATTTCTATTGCGTTACAGCAGCAACTGAATCCTATGTCCGTTACGGCACCGCAGTCGGAAAATCTGGCAAGCGTATTTAATCGGTATTTACCGGCAAATATTTTAGTATCTCAGCGACAAGTTGAATATCTGCTAATCGCGTTGTTCATCGCTATTATTTTCTTTTTTGTCCTATTGCTGCGTCATTTGCGCTTTGGGATTAAACGTTATGATGAAGCTAATTTGTCATTATTAGAAAAGCAATTAGCTGGCTCAGATGAGTTGTTTACCAGAACTTTATTTCAGCAACAGTTAACTCAGTTATTAGCGCAGGTGACGAAACCTAAATATAGTGAGCAGGATTTTCTCCAGCTTCAGCATAAGTTTACTGAACGAGCAACGCAATTATTGGAGCAGGGGGGCGTGATATTGGCGTCCAGTGACTATGAGCTTTGTCGTCAGTTACAACCATTGTTATTTAGTGATACTGAGAAGAAGAAATCGTGGCGCTATGCGTTTACGACAACAGAGATAAAACAACTGCTGGCAGTGGCGAAACAGGCTAAAACAACTGGTGAAAAAGTAAGTGTAGCTGTGATGACATTAGCACAGCAACCTCTGCTGGTAAGCGTAAGTTACCATGAACATCATTACAGTATCTTGGTGGCAAAAAATGATGCGCAACATCAACAGGCTCAAAAGCTTGAGCAGTTACAGCAAACAATAACTCAGCAGCAACAGCAACAGCACAAGCAGTTAGTGAGTTATGCTGAGCAGCTGAGTCAGATGCTGATCCGCGCTATGCTGCAAAACCAAAGCACTTCTATTGGCAGTGGTGAGCCTTCTTTGCAAATAACTCGCCAGCTACAACGAACGCTTGACTGGTGTCATCAACTAGGTATCGAACAGCAAATAAAAACACAACAGCAGTTTCAAATAAACGATGCTTGGGTGCCTGAAGAAATATTATCAGCTATTCATAATATTGCCCAACAGGCGAATTGGCAGCGTAATAAAGTTATTTTTATTCAAGACCCGTTATTGCTTCACGGTGGGCAGTTGAAGCTCTCCTTGTTTCATCGTTTAATCGCTAGTATTGCGAAACTGTGCTTGCAGGATAAATTTAATGTCAGACTTGTGATAGAAGCTAGGCTTGTTGACAAAAATGCCGGTCAACAAAAGGTAGAGTTAGCGTTTAAACTTTATGCAGAACAAGAGAATTGCAATTTACCGGATAGCTTAAAAATTCTTGCCAGTTTAACGTCGGAACAACAAGATAATTCCCTACCTGTTAAATATTTACAAGCACTAATTAAGGCCAATCATGCGGATAATTTGCGGGTGAATGAAGCAGAAAATCAATGTGATATTCGTCTAGATTTAGCCATTGCATTGACGCAAGCGCAGCGGGGCAAGGCGGTAGAAGATACTGATTTAAAAGAGGCTAATTTTACCGTCTTTAGTCGTGAATTATTGATGGCACAGCAGTTGACTACTTTGCTTACTAAGGCTAACGGCAAGGTTGAACATATAGAAACTATTGAACACTTGGTTAAGGCGTTAACCCGTAAGCACCTTAATCGCACTCCGGTAGCTGCGGTGATTGTCACTGCTGAAGATGCTCATCAGCATTATGAAGCTATTACAAATCATTTGAATACTTTAGCTAAACCTATTCGGCCTCAGGTCATGGTATTGCAAGCTCAATATAATACTAAGTTGCACCAGCTTGGTTTGTTTGAGCACAGTGAATTAGCCATTCGTAGCGTTGATTTTGCTAAGCAATTAAAACAATTTATTCAAACTCAGCAAGCGAATAATTTAGTGGCGGCGGCGGAAGTATTTAAGCAATATCAGTTTAGCCAATCTCAAGTCGAAGTTTTAGTCGCTGCTGAACAACCACAGCAGGTGTTAATGTTAACGCGAATATTGCATTGGTTAGGTTTGCAGGTACATTTAGTCAGCCATCAACAGATGTTATTAGAACGATGGCAAAGTGGTCGGTACTTAGTTTTATTTAATCAGCTTGCTGTTGACCCTTTCGTTGAGATGACGGTAGGCAAGAAAGTCAGTCGCGGTGTTTTTAACTTAGCGATTGATGGGAAGGACAATCAACCTGCAATAAAAAAAGCAAAAGCTTTTTCTCATTGGCATGCTGCTGTTATCGATAATATATTAGATATCGATAAACTGGTTAAATTATTATCGCCTTGGTTAAAAATAACCTATCGAGAAGCCCAGATTGTAGATAACAAACAAGTTGTCACGGTAAAAAATGACGATAAATCGTTGCAGGTTTCAAAAACTCAGGTGCAATCAGTTGAAGGTGGCTCTAGTATAGAGCAAAGTGACGTCTTTGATTTGGCTCGTTATGTGCAAAATCAAGGTTCATTAGAATTGGCGGTTTTTATGCTCGATGATTATATTGAAGATATCAATCGAACGATTGTAGAGCTTGAACAAAATATAGCAGCACAAAATATTGAGCAGGCGAAGCGTGATAATCAGCAATTGGAAAAAACAGCTCGAATTATCGCGGCACAGAATATACAGCTGTTAACGAATAAGTTAACTCAGGTGCTGGCGAGCAATGCGCTTAGTGATAGCAAAGCGCTAATAGCAGAGTTAAATGTCGCCAAAGCAACCTTGATAGCGAACGTTCAGGCGATATGATGACTATTGAAAAAAAGCTACCGGATAATAAATATCTAAGCCCGTGTGTACGAAATTGCTGTTTGGATGAAAGTGATATTTGTCTTGGATGTTTTCGTCACTTGGATGAAATTACTGGTTGGCAACGCTTTACCGAGCAAGAGAGAATCGCTATTTTAGATTTGTGCCATGAAAGAAAAGTTAATCGGAATAATGAAAGTTAATCAATTATTGGACGTGTATTAATGAAAACTCAGGAGAAAACCTTTTTTGGTGAATACAGTGATCTGAAAGTTCTGATAATTGATGACAATACTTTAGTGCAAGATGCTCTTAAGCATACCTTGTATAATATGGACATTCGAGAAGTTCGCTGTGCACAAAACGCTTATTTTGGTTTGAAATTATGTAGTGAGACAAAGTTTCACATCATTATTTGTGCGTTTAACGTTAAAAGTGATAAAGATGGTTTCCATTTGCTGGAAGAACTGAAGTTTAAGGGCTATGTCACTAAAACGACCGTTTTGATATTTTTATGTACGGAAACCAAAGAATCGTTAGTTAATTCTATTATTGAATTACAACCGGATGATTTTTGGGTTAAACCTTTGCAACCGTTACGAGTACAGAAGCGGTTAGAGCACACACTGAAAATAAAGAATCAGCTGTTTAATATCTATCAGGCATTGGATCAGCGAGAATTTTCCAAAGTGATTTATTATGCCGATCGTCATCTGCTTAATAAAAAATTAGCATCATTTCATCCAAATATCCTACGAATGAAAGGCACAGCATTATTAAGTTTGCTTGAATTTCAAGAAGCGGAGAATTTTTATAAAGAGCTACTTAATACTTATAAATACTCCTGGGTCTATATCGGTTATGCCAGAGCGCTACTCAAGCAAGGTCGTATAGAAGATATTGAAGATCTGATCAAAACGTTAGTCAACAGGCCGGAAACCCGCTTTGCTACTCATGATATGCTGGCTCAGTATCATATTGAAAATGAAAAATATGATTTGGCTTATCAGGAAATTAAAAAAGCGACGGCATTAGCACCACGTAATATTGATCGTAATAAAAAATCCTGGGATCTAGCCAGGTTAAACCATGATCATCAAGGGCAGTATCAGGCGACAAAGAGCATTGCTAAGAATGCTAAGAATTCGATTCATGATTCACCTGAGTTATTGCTCAATGTCATTCGTTCTGGCATTGATTTAGCCGTGACAATTACTAATGGCGGGGCCGAGCAAATATTGCAGCAAACGGATAAATATATTCAACAACTGGAAGCTGAATATGAAGATGCGGATTTGTTTAAAGAGCAAATAAATGTTGCCAGAGCACGAGTGTTTAACGCTCGTAATGAATCAGCCAAAGCGCAGCGCATCGTTGATAATCAGGTGTCTATTCGTCCAACCGCACTAATTGAAGATAATCTGGACAAAGTCAAAGTGTATCATGAGCTTGGCATGCGAGAAGAAGCCATGCTATTACTCGAGTCAATCAAAAATCAGATTTCAGGTGACTCATTGACTAGCCAAGTGGTTAATCGCTATATTCAACAAGAAACTCAAGAACGTAGCGACATTCATTTTACGCCAAAACAATTGCATGACATGGCGGTTGAACACTTTCAGAAGCAGCGTCTACAGCCAGCATTGGAGGCGGTTTTACAGGCGATCCAACTGGCACCAACCAGCGTAAAATTCTCAATTAGCTTGTTAAAAATTCTGGTCATGTTAAAACAAAATGATGAATTTGAAGAGCAATACCTTGAAAATGCTAATAAAGCGTTAGCATTGTTTGAGCAAACAAAACTGGATGAAAAAACGCAAGGTTCAGTGGCTCAGGTCAAAGAAAAATGGCTGAGTTTAATGGCAACTACGGAGCAAGAAAATGAACACTAATATGCTTTGTCAAACTTCACTGTCTTGATAAAGCCTCAGGCATCTCGCGGTAAACCTTTTTCAACTGAGCGAATCAGTCGTCCAGATAAGCGTTGATTAACTTCTGTGATAGTGATGGCTTGCTCGGCCTGTTGTTTTTTTGATTCTTGTTGTCTCAATGCCCACTCAATATGTTCTGCTACCATTGCAGACGCAGCTGCAAGCTGGCTTTTTAAAGCGCTAACTATTTTATCCGCATAAGGTGCATTACCTAGGGCGACAGCAATATTACGTTGCCAGCATTCAAAGCCGATACGACGAATTGGTGAGCCAGCGGTACGGGTTAAATATTCTTGTTCTGTCCAGAAAAATAAGGTTAATAATTGGACATCGTCCAACTGCTGGCGTGCTTGGAAGTCCTGTTCGACGCTTAGCTGACCGTATTGGTTCCATGGGCAAATTAACTGACAGTCATCACAACCATAAATACGATTGCCGATTAAGGGCCTGAATTCTTCAGGAATTGCGCCTCTTAACTCTATTGTTAAATAAGAAATACAGCGTCTAGCATCGACAACATAAGGGGCGACAATAGCCTGCGTCGGGCATATTTTCAGACAAGCGACACAAGAACCACATTGCTCGGCTTCTGGTGTGCTGACAGGTAATGGAATGTCCACCAATAATTCGCCAAGAAAAAACCAGGAACCGGCTTTTTGGTTAATTAACAAACTATGCTTACCGACCCAGCCAAGCCCGGCTTTTTCCGCTAACGGCCGTTCGAGTATTGGCGCTGAATCAACAAAAGGGCGATAATTAAATTGTTGGCAGTAAGTTTGAATTTTGTCTCCTAACTGCTTAAGGCGCTTGCGCATCAATTTATGATAATCGCGTCCTAAAGCGTAGCGGCTGACATAAGCCTTTTCTTTATTTTTCAGCGTTTGGGCAAATTTCGCCTCTTGAGGTAAATAATCCATACGCACACTGATCACCCTGATGGTATCTGGTACTAATTCATGGGCTCTAGCACGCATTAATCCGTGTTTAGCCATGTAATCCATCTCACCGTGATAATGATTCGCTAACCAATTTGCTAATGGTTGTTCGTGTTTTGTTAAGTCAATATCGCTAAAGCCAACCTGAGAAAAACCAAGTTCTTTTCCCCAGGACTTGATTTTTTCTGCTAATTCTAGATAGTTGGTAGCTGAGGCTGTCATTAAAGGTCGAATTTAAGATGCTAGTAACAAAATTGCTGGAGAGTTTACCACAAAGAGCCTATAGCGCGACACAAGTGCTGGAGAATGAGGCTAAGATAGCCGCAAAAATTCCTATTGCGATGACCGCTTTAATGGAAAAGGCAGGAAGTGCGGTGTTTAATCTGCTTCATCATAGCTATCCACAATTGTCGTCTTTACTTGTGATCGCCGGTAAAGGTAATAATGGCGGCGACGGTTTTGTTATTGCTCGTTTAGCGGCTGAACTCGGGGTGCAAGTGACGGTTTATTTATGCTGTCAACCTGAGCAGATAAAAGGTAATGCGAAAACTGCCTTTCAACGTTTGCTCAGGTCAGATATCACTATTATGTATCAAAACGACCTTACTATTAGTCAAGAATTTCTTCAGGGCGAGCAATTTCAGCTTATTGTCGATGCAATTTTCGGTATTGGCTTTAAAGGGCAGTTAACCCCAGAAATAGCACAACTTGTCGAGCAAGTGAACCAAAGTGGGATTAATGTATTAAGTGTCGATGTACCGTCCGGTCTGAATGCAACCACCGGCGATGTTGCTAATAATGCTATTATTGCTCGGCAAACTGTGACCTTTATTGCGCCGAAGCAGGGGTTATTAACCGGTAAGGCGGCACATTACTGCGGTGAGCTCTATTTTGCTAGTTTAGGCCTGGCGGATACGTTTCAATCCGTTATTCACTCTAATGTTTATTTGCAAGGTGGTGCTAAATCGTCGCAGCTAACGTTACCTAAATTGCCACAACGCAGCGCTGTTAGTCATAAAGGTGATATAGGCCGGTTGCTTGCTATTGGCGGTGGCCAAGGCATGCCCGGAGCTATCCGTTTAGCGAGTGAAGCAGCGTTACGGTCTGGCGCTGCACTGGTTTCTGTTTGCTGTCACCGAGATAATCGGATGATAGTGATGAATGGTCGGCCCGAACTTATGCTAATTGAGAGCGATAATAGTCAACTAGTCGAACAGAAGGCTTTTCAAAAAGCCAAGGTGTTATTATGTGGTCCGGGACTTGGTCAGGACCATTGGGCACAACAAAATTTTCACCAAGTGATGGCGTCGGGTAAGATTTGTGTGTTAGATGCCGATGCATTACATTTGCTTGCCGCTGCACCCAAAAAAGATGATAACTGGGTGTTAACACCTCATCCGGGAGAAGCTGCTGCGTTGTTACAATCTAGTGTTGCAGAAGTTGAACAAGATCGCTTTACGGCCGTTAATAATATTGCCCAGCAATATGGTGGTATTTGTCTGTTAAAGGGAGCCGGCAGTTTAATTTGTGATGGTGAAAGTACGTGGATAAATACCAGTGGTAACTCAGGTATGGCTTCTGGTGGCATGGGGGATGTATTATCAGGTATAATTGCTGCTTTATTGATGCAAATGCCAAATGCAATCGATGCGGTACGTTTAGCGGTTTATTTACACGGTTTAGCCGCAGATCACGTTGCACAACACCAAGGGAAAATAGGTATGCTGGCCAGTGATTTACTTCCTTATATTTGGCAACTTTTAAATCAGGAGTCCAAAACCTAATTATGACCACATTAGCTAATAATGACATAGCACAACATTCAGACAAGAATTATCAGTTTCAGCTGGCAAATGAGCAAGCGACGGTTGATTTTGGTCGACGTATGGCTAATGCAGTAAAATCAGAACTTAATTGTGGTATTGTGGTCTACTTGAACGGAGATTTAGGCGCGGGTAAAACCACGTTGACTCGGGGGTTTGTCCAGGGCATGGGACATCAAGGCAATGTCAAAAGTCCGACTTATACTTTAGTTGAGCCTTATGAATTAGCTGAATGGCAGGTTTATCATTTTGATTTATATCGTTTAGCGGATCCTGAAGAATTAGAATTTATGGGGATCAGAGAGTATTTTCAGGGTAATTGCTGTTGTTTTATTGAATGGCCGGAAAAAGGCAATGGTCTGTTGGCAAAAGCGGATGTTATCATTAATATCTGCTATCAAGAGCAAGGACGTGTTATTGAGCTTTGTCCGCAAAGTCAATTGGGCGAACGATTGTTACAGGTGTTAAAGTAACCATAGCGTTAATAAGAGGTTGGTTTAAATGATATCGGGCGTAATTAAAAAGCTCTTAACTACCACGGTATTTACTGTACTGATACTTGGCACTTTTGCTAATGCAGCTAGTGATAATCGTATTGATGGTATTCGTGTTTGGCCTGCCCCTGAAAATACCCGCGTAGTTTTTGATTTGAAAGAGACTCCAGATTACAGCTACTTTCAGCTGTCCTCACCCAATCGTCTAGTAATCGATTTCAGTAGTACACAAAATATGGTGGCGTTAGCTGAACTTGCGAAAAAGGATCAGCGAATTTTAAAGATTCGAAAATCTAAACCCAAGGCGAAAGGCGGTACACGCCTAGTATTGGAATTAAAAGAAAAGTATAAGCTCAGTATCTTTCCATTAGCGCCTGCTGGCCAATATGGTAATCGTTTAGTGGTCGACCTATTCGATCAAAATCGTGTGGTACGAAAAGTTAATCCGCAAAGTAATAATAAGCGGGATATAGTCGTTGCAATTGTCGCTGGTCACGGCGGTGAAGATCCTGGTTCCATCGGTGCACGAGGAAGTTATGAAAAACACGTGACATTGAAAATTGCCAAAAAGCTTAAAAAACTGATTGATGCAAAAAAAGGGTTGTCGGCAGTACTGGTGAGAACAGGGGATTATTATGTCAACCATAACCGTAAAACGGTAATCGCACGTAAAAATAAAGCGGATCTTTTAGTGTCAATTCACGCCGATGCCTTTACTTCCCCTAAACCTAGTGGAGCTTCCGTGCTGGTGCAATCAAGTAGGAGAGCAAATTCCGAGTTTTCACGTTGGATAGCTAATCGTCAACGGGAATCTGAATTGCTTGGTGGTGCAGGTGAAACCATTAAAAAAACGAAAGATTTTAATCTAGCGCTTACCTTAGCGGATATGAAAAAAGAATACACTATGGCAACAAGCTATGCATTTGCCGAATACCTGTTAAGTGAACTAGGGAAAGTTACCAAACTACATAAGAAAAAGCCTGAAGGGTTAAGTCTTGCGGTATTAAAGTCTTCAGACATTCCTAGTGTCTTAATCGAAACAGGCTTCATTTCTAATCCATCAGAAGAAGAAAGACTAAATTCAAGTTCACACCAGTATAAATTAGCAGAGGCTATTTTTAAGTCTATTGATAGGTATTTCGTTTCTAATGCACCTGATGGTACGTATTACGCCTCTGTTGGATATAAAAAACACCGCGTATCGAGAGGAGAGTCACTCTCTGTTGTGGCACAACGTTACAAGGTATCGGTTGGTCAATTAAAATCCGTCAATAATTTGAAATCTAATGTTGTCCGTATCGGTCAAACCCTTAAGATCCCGAGAGCAGATTAATAATCAATGACCATAGAAATATTACCGGCCCGGCTCGCTAACCAGATTGCAGCGGGGGAAGTTGTCGAGCGTCCGGCCTCGGTGGTAAAAGAGCTGGTTGAAAATAGTTTAGATGCCGGCGCTACCGCGATTAAAATAGATATCGAAAAAGGCGGTGCTAAGCGTATTCGCATTAGTGACAATGGCTGCGGTATTGCTAAAGAAGAATTAACCTTAGCGTTAAGTCGCCACGCCACTAGCAAAATTAAAAATTTGACCGATCTCGAAGCTATTTGTTCACTGGGGTTTCGTGGTGAAGCATTAGCGAGTATTAGTTCGGTAGCCCGTCTAACTTTAACTTCAAAGACCGCAGAGCAAGAAAATGCCTGGCAAGCCTGTGCTCAGGGACGGGATATGGATGTCGTTGTGCAACCAGCAGCGCATACTAAAGGAACTACTATTGATGTTGTCGACTTATTTTTTAATACGCCGGCACGGCGCAAGTTTTTGCGTACTGAAAAAACTGAATTTAGTCATATTGAAGAAGTGATCAAGCGTATTGCGCTAGCACGCTTTGATGTTGCATTTACACTTACCCATAATCATAAAACGATCCGTCAATATCGTGTGGCAAACAGTGATAGTCAAAAAGCAAAACGAGTGGCTCAGGTTTGCGGCCAGGCATTTATCGAACATGCCATTAAGGTCGACTGTCAGCATGATGGCTTGCATTTATCTGGCTGGATTGCGCAACCTAGTTTTAGTCGTAATCAAAACGATCTTTGTTACAGCTATGTCAATGGTCGTATGATGCGGGATAAGTTGATTAATCATGCGATTCGTCAGTCTTATCAGGAAATGCTACCAAGTGATGGCTATCCGGCATTTGTGCTGTTTTTAGAACTAAATGCCAGAGAAGTGGATGTTAATGTTCATCCAGCCAAACATGAAGTTCGCTTCCATCAGGGACGCTATGTTCATGATTTTATCTATTCTGTTTGCCATCGGGCATTAATACAAACGCTGGCAATGGATACCGATGAAGCTACAGATGAACATGCAGAGGTTGAACGTGGGCAAGCTCAAACTCAGCGCACGGTCGAGCATGCTTATCAGCAAAGTCGGGACTATGTTACGAAACTGCAGCCGAGTGATAACTCCTACGGGGTTAAACAACCTACGAGCCATTATAACCAGCAGCGCACTTCGGTGGTTAACAGTGCCAGTAGTCAGGCATATCAGCAGTTAATGACGCCGCACCAAGATGCTTTGTCAGTTGAGCAGGCTTCGCCAGTACACCAAAGCGCTATAACTACTGATAGCGGTTTGCAATTTGTTGCTCCGGCTTATGCATTGTATTTTGCCGACAATCAGCCGAGGTTATTGTCGTTAGTTAAATTGAAACGTTATTTTGATCAAAAAAATATTGCCCGGCAATGGCAAAGTGGCTTAACCAGTCAACCCTTATTATTACCAGTAAAGCTTGTTTTTAGTGCGGAAGAAATTATCTTTATCGAAAATAACATCACACTGTTTAAACAAGCGGGCATTGTGGTGCAGCTGCTGGCTAATAATGCAATACAAATTCGTCAGTTTCCGGCATTACTTCGTCATCAAGATGTTAGTGCCAGCTTTAATGCACTGATAACTAAATTAATGGAATTACTGCAGGAAAATAAGACGTTAACGGATGAAAGCTGGCAGTTCGCTGTTGCTGACGTGATGAATTTAGCAGAGATTACAGAACATTCGTTCGATCAGAGTAAAATGAATGCTTTATACTATCAACTAGTGAAAGTAGAGACTGAACAAATTAATCAGCAATTACTCTTGAATTCGGTGGTTATTGACCTTACATCTGCAATACAAGCATTGAGTTGAGCTTATATGTCATCGTTTACTTCACATTCTGCTAAACAGCCACCGGTTATTTGTTTAATGGGTCCCACAGCTTCAGGGAAAACTGCGTTAGCATTTGAACTGGCAGATGCATTACCTTGTGACATTATCAGTGTTGATTCGGCATTAGTTTATCGTGATATGAATATCGGCACGGCGAAGCCTACGGCGCAAGAACTGGCAAAATATCCGCATCGTCTGATAGATATTCGAGATGCCGGTGAAAGTTATTCGGCGGCAGAGTTTTGTCAGGATGCTTTGGCTGAAATTGCTGAGATTCGTGCTCAGGGCCGCATTCCATTGCTGGTTGGCGGCACCATGATGTATTTTAAAAGCTTGATTGATGGTATTTCACCATTACCGCAAGCAGATGAAGCGGTTCGTCAGCACATCGAAACGCAGGCAAATCAGCACGGTTGGGTATGGTTGCATCAAGAATTAGCTAAGGTCGATCCGCAATCTGCTGAGCGCATCCACCCTAATGATCCTCAGCGTATTACTCGAGCGTTAGAAGTATATCGCATAACGGGTAAAACTTTATCACAATTGACTGCGATAAAAGGTGATAAGTTAGCGGGTGACGTTTTACAGTTTGCCATTGCGCCGAAAGAACGTGCAGATTTACACGATCGAATTGCGTTACGATATGAACAAATGATTGCTCAAGGTTTTGAGCAGGAAGTCGCTAAACTGGTAGAGCGTAAAGATCTACATCAGGATTTGCCGTCTATTCGTTGTGTCGGCTATCGACAAATGTGGCAATACTTGCAGGGTGAATTTGATCATAAAGAAATGATTTATAGAGGGATTTGTGCGACCCGGCAATTAGCTAAACGGCAATTGACTTGGTTACGTAACTGGCCGAATTTGCAATGGCTTGATATGGAAGATAAAAATAACTTACAACAAATTTTATCTGCGGTAAGCAAACTTTAAACATTGATGTATAATTAGTTTTATTAGATAGTAAACAATGAGTTCGTTTATTATCGTTTAAAAAGAGCACCGTAAAATCACAGTTCATTTTGAACTATTAGTTTTGACAACAATAACAAAAGGGGCCAAATAATGGCAAAGGGGCAATCGTTACAAGACCCATTTTTGAATGCTTTACGTCGTGATCGCATTCCAGTCGCAATTTATTTAGTAAATGGCATTAAGCTACAAGGACAAGTAGAGTCGTTCGATCAGTTTGTGATATTGCTGAAAAATACTGTCAGCCAGATGGTGTATAAGCACGCCATTTCAACTGTTGTCCCGGCAAGAGCGGTTAATACTGCACCTCAGCCAAATCAAGCCGGCTACAATCAACCTATGGATCAACAAGATTAATGAACTTAACTGGTATTGTATGGAGTCGCTCATTTGTTTGATAGGTATCAAGCAGGTGAGCAGGCGATACTTGTTCATATAGATTTTCCTGATGAAAATGCCCGAGAGGATTTACAAGAATTTGAAATGCTTGTTGATTCTGCGGGTATTAAATCGTTAACCGTTGTTAGTGGAAAGCGTAATACCCCTCATAGTAAGTATTTTGTTGGTAGCGGCAAGGCAGAAGAGATCGCCGATGCCGTTAAACTTTATGATGCCAACGTTATATTGTTTAATCACAGTTTATCACCGTCACAAGAAAAAAATATCGAAGCTTTGTGTGAATGCCGGGTTGTTGACCGTACTACGCTAATTTTAGATATCTTCGCGCAACGGGCCAGGACTCACGAGGGTAAATTGCAGGTTGAACTGGCACAGCTTCGGCATATTAGTACTCGATTGATCCGTGGCTGGACCCATTTAGAGCGACAAAAAGGTGGTATTGGTTTACGTGGCCCGGGGGAAACCCAGCTGGAAACTGATAGACGCTTACTACGTGAACGTATGATCAGCATTCGTAAGCGGCTAGAGAAAGTAGAAAAACAACGTCAGCAGGGGCGTCGGGCGAGAAATCGAGCGGAAATACCGACGGTTTCACTTGTGGGTTACACCAATGCTGGTAAATCTACATTGTTTAATCGTATTACAGAAGCTGACGTTTATGCTGCAGATCAACTGTTTGCCACTTTAGATCCGACATTACGCAAAATCGAAATTGCGGATGTTGGACGGGCAATACTAGCTGATACTGTTGGTTTTATTCGTCATTTACCACATGATTTAGTCGCGGCGTTTAAGGCGACGTTAACGGAAACCCGAGAAGCTGAATTATTGCTACATGTTGTCGACATTGCTGATGAAAGACGAAGTAAAAATATTGATCAGGTACAAGAAGTGTTACAAGAAATTGAAGCAGATAAAGTGCCTCAATTGCTAGTGTGTAATAAAATTGATTGTCTTGAAGATATTGAGCCTCGTATTGATCGTGATGAAGCTGGTCTGCCGATTCGGGTATGGTTATCTGCGCAACAAGGCATAGGCATTGATTTGTTGTTTCAGGCGTTAACGGAGCGGTTAGGTAAGCAAATAGTTAAGCATAGCCTGTGCATTCCTCCTAATTACGGTAAGTTACGCGGTGCTTTATACCAATTAAATTGTATTGCGGATGAGCAATATGATGAGCAAGGTAATTGTTTGTTAAAAGTAAAATTACCGGTTCGAGAATGGCAGCGATTTATTAAACAGGACGAAGCATTAATACAAGGCTTTATTGAAAGTTAACAGACTGATATATTAAGCAGATTGTTTGACTTATTATGTCAATTTTCCAATTTTTAGTTTGAATAGCGGAGAGCATCATGGCTTGGAATGAACCGGGGAAAGACGATAAAGATCCCTGGAAAAACAAAGGTGGCAAGAATCAAGGACCACCAGATTTAGATGATTTATTAAAAGACTTAAGTAATAAAGTTGGTGGCATCTTCGGCGGCAAATCATCCGGTGGTGGCAGCGGCAAAAGTTTTTCTTCAATCGGCATAGGTTTAATACTGATAGTTGCAGTGTTAGTGTATGTTTTCAGCGGCTTTTATACAGTTAAAGAAGCGGAAAAAGGCATAGTGCTGCGTTTTGGTCAATATGCAGGTACGGTTGAACCAGGCTTACGTTGGAAATGGACCTTTATTGAACGCATTATTCCGGTTGATATTCAAACCACCAGAGACTTACCAGCTGCCGGTTTTATGTTGACGCAGGATGAAAATGTGGTTCGCGTTGAGATGCAGATCCAGTATCGCGTTGTTGACCCTCGCAATTATATTTTTAGCGTTACTAATGCTGATGATAGCTTAAGCCAGTCACTTGATAGTGCATTACGCTATGTGGTTGGTCATGCCCGAATGGATGATATTTTAACCAGTGGTCGTGAAAAAGTACGTCAAGAAGTATGGACTGAACTTGAGAAAATTATCGAGCCATATAACTTAGGCTTAATTATTGTTGATGTTAACTTTAAAGATGCCAGACCGCCGGAAGAAGTAAAAGATGCCTTTGATGATGCGATTGCCGCACAAGAAGATGAAGTGCGCTTCTTACGTGAAGCAGAAGCTTATGCTCGCGGTATTGAGCCTCGAGCGCGTGGTCGAGTGAAACGTATGGAACAGGAAGCCTTAGCGTATAAACAGCAAACGGTATTGGATGCAGAGGGTGAAGTGGCACGTTTTGAAAAACTATTGCCGGAATATCAGGCTGCGCCAGACGTGACTAGGCAGCGGTTATATATATCATCTATGGAAAAAGTTTACAGTAACACCAGTAAAGTTATGATCGATGTTGAAGGTGGTAATAATATGATTTATTTGCCGCTAGATAAAATTATGGAGCAACAATCAACGGTTCAACGGAGAATGCCTCAATCGGCAACCAATACTGGTAACAGTACCAACACAACAAATACTGCACCATCCATTTCTGGTCGTTCAGATCGTTTTAACGGCGGGAGAAACTAACAAATGAAAAATTTTACTATTGCGATAGTCACCATATTATTTGTGTTAGTGGTCTCTTCAGTATTCGTTGTTTTTGAAGGGCAGCGAGGCATAGTTTTCCAGTTTTCTAAAATTAAACGGGATGATGCAGGACAAATGATAGTATTTGAACCTGGTTTGCATTTTAAAATCCCATTAATAGAATCGGTCCGTAAAATTGATGCCCGTATTCAAACCCTGGATGAGGCGCCAGATCGTTTTGTAACCTCAGAGAAAAAAGACTTAATGGTCGACTCCTATACTAAGTGGCGTATTGTTGACTTCTCTACTTATTTCTTACGAACCTCTGGCTCTATTGAAAATGCTAAAGCGTTACTGAAACAAAAAATTAATAATGGCTTACGAACTGAGTTCGGTTCTCGTACTATTAAAGAAATTGTCTCAGGTGATCGCGATGAAATCATGAGTAAAGCGTTAGATAGTGCAGCAAGTAGCCGAGAAGATCTGGGTATCGATGTTATTGATGTGCGTGTAAAAGCGATCAACTTACCACAGGAAGTGAGCAACTCGATTTATGATCGGATGCGTGCAGAGCGTACTGCGGTAGCAAAAGAGCATAGATCGCAAGGTCAGGAGCAATCTGAAATTATTCGCGCAACAATCGATGCGAAAGTGACGGTCATGTTAGCAACCGCTCAGAAACAAGCATTTGAAATTCGTGGTGAAGGGGATGCGCTAGCGGCTAAGGTCTATGCGGATGCTTACAGTAAAGATGCTGAATTTTTTAACTTTGTTAGAAGTTTAGAGGCTTACGAGAAAAGCTTTAGTTCTAAGAATGACATTATGGTAGTTAAACCTGATAGCGATTTCTTTCATTATCTAAAAGACAGTACTAAAAATAAATAATCTTTAGTACTGAACAATAAAAAGCCATGGCATTGTCATGGCTTTTGTTTTTTCTTAGGTATAATTATTATTATGAATATCGAATTACTAATGACAGCTTTGGCAATTGCTTTAATCATTGAAGGATTGATCCCGGCATTGTTTCCCAATAAGTGGCGCGCTTATGTATTAAAATTGGCGGAAGAAACGCCGCAAGCGATTCGTTCCATCGGTATTACTATTATCCTAGTTGGTGCAATCATTCTCTGGCTAATTTAACTAACGGATTAGCAAGTTGGCATAGAAAATATATGCTAAAGATTAACACGCCCTAAGCCTTTATTGATCTTTGATATTTTCAAATTGTACTAAAAAGCAGCAAATAATTGCTTGGACTCAATTTGTAATTTTGATAGAATCCCCGCCTAATTTTTTTTCCAAAATGTGAACATGGGTAAAAACGTTGTAGTTCTCGGCACTCAATGGGGTGACGAAGGTAAGGGTAAGGTCGTAGACCTACTGACAGATAAAGCTAAGTATGTGGTGCGCTATCAAGGTGGTCACAACGCTGGTCATACACTAGTTATCAATGGTGAAAAAACCGTTCTGCATTTGATCCCATCTGGGGTATTACGTGACAATGTTAAATGCTTGATAGGCAATGGCGTTGTGCTCTGTCCAAAAGCATTAATGACAGAAATTAAAATGTTAGAAGAACGCGGTGTGCCAGTTCGTCAACGTTTATTAATCAGTGACGCTTGTCCGTTAATTCTTCCTTATCATAACGCGCTAGACGTCGCGCGTGAAAAAGCTCGTGGTAATAAAGCGATAGGTACTACTGGTCGTGGTATTGGCCCGGCATATGAAGATAAGGTGGCCCGTCGTGGCTTGCGTGTTGGTGATTTAGTTAATGCTGAAACATTTGCTAGTAAATTAAAAGAAATTGTTGAGTATCATAATTTTGCATTAACGCAATACTATAAAGTTGATGCGGTTAGCTATGAAGAAGTATTGGCCGATGCCTTATCGGTTCGTGAAGTGATTATGGATATGATCGCTGATATTTCTGAGATAATTGATCAGTCGCGTAAAGCGGGTGACTCTATTATGTTTGAAGGTGCGCAAGGCACGTTATTGGACATAGATCACGGCACTTATCCATACGTTACTTCATCAAATACGACTGCTGGTGGTGTTTCTACTGGCTGTGGTTTTGGTCCTCGATACTTGGATTATATTTTAGGTATTACTAAGGCCTATACTACTCGTGTTGGTTCAGGCCCGTTTCCAACAGAACTTGATGATGAAATTGGTGAACACTTAGGCACTGTCGGTCATGAATTTGGTGCAACAACTGGACGCGAAAGACGTTGTGGTTGGTTTGATGCCGTTGCCATGCACAGAGCTGTTCAGATTAACAGTATCACTGGTTTTTGTTTAACGAAACTTGATGTTTTAGATGGCCTGAAAGAGTTAAAAATCTGTACTGGCTATCAAACTAAATCAGGTGAAGTGATCACTGTGCCGCCGACGGCTGCAGAAGGCTATGATGAGATCACTCCTGTTTATGAAACACTACCTGGTTGGAGTGATTCGACTGTTGGTGTGACATCTGTTGATGCCCTACCAGAAAATGCCAAAGCTTATATTAAGCGTATTGAACAAGTTACCGGTGTACCAGTGGATATTATCTCAACCGGACCAGATCGTAACGAAACTATTATTTTAGTGAATCCGTTTGACGAGTAGTTAATCATTCAATGTTATTGAAAAACCGCCTGTTGGCGGTTTTTTTATATTTATTTTTTGTAATTTATATTGAATACTTTGCTGATTATTTATGCAAAATAGCATGGTTTTCGCTTTTTATCAGCTGCTATCGTGTGAAAGATAGCGGCATGTTAGCCTCTTTTTTTCTTTATTTTTCATAACTTCGTTTATCTTCTGCAAAAATCAGTGTTAATGATAATGAATATTATCGACATCTATTTGCAATGCTATGCAATGGCATTGGCGCTAATGCTAGTAAAAATGCAGGGTTTAGCCGATCAAGCTGCTTGAATTAACGATAATAGTTAGGCTATTATCTAAAATAATAATAAAAAGAAATAAGCATCATTAAATATATAACCAAATTGGTATAACGCCCCTAGGACAGACTAATGACAGACTTTAAACAACAAGCGCTTGATTATCACCAGTTTCCGTTACCCGGGAAAATTAGTGTCGAACTGACCACTCCTGCTGAAACCAGTCAGGATTTATCTCTTGCCTATAGCCCTGGAGTTGCCGAACCAGTGCGAGCGATTGCGGAAAACCCTGATGATGTTTATAAATATACCGGTAAAGGTAATACCGTCGCTGTGATAACCAATGGCACCGCTATTTTGGGCTTGGGCAATCTAGGTGGGATGGCGTCTAAGCCGGTGATGGAAGGAAAAGCATTATTATTTAAGCGCTTTGCTGGTATTAATTCATTCGATATTGAAGTGAAACATAAAACCCCTGATGAGTTTATTAATACTGTGGCTAATATCGCTGATAGTTTTGGTGGTATTAACCTTGAAGATATTAAAGCGCCGGAATGTTTCGTGATAGAAAAAGCGTTAATCGAGCGTTGTAAGGTACCAGTATTTCATGATGATCAACATGGTACCGCGATTGTTACAGCAGCCGGAATGATCAATGCGCTGGAAATTCAGGGCAAAGAATTAAGACATGCTAATATCGTTTGTATGGGCGCTGGAGCAGCCGCTATTGCCTGTATGGAGCTGCTAATTAAATGTGGTGCTCAGCGTGAAAAGATTTATATGTTAGATACTAAAGGGGTGATTCATACTCGTCGTGATGACCTGAATGAGTACAAACGCTTATTTGCTAATAACACCGACAAACGAACGTTAGAGCAAGTGATTGACGGAGCAGATGTTTTTGTTGGGGTTTCCGGACCGAATTTATTGACGGCTGAGCATGTTACGATGATGGCTAATAATCCGGTAATATTCGCTTGTTCGAATCCGGACCCTGAAATCAAACCTGAAGTCGCGCTGGCAGCCAGAGATGATGTTATTATTGCCACTGGTCGTTCAGATTATCCAAACCAAGTGAATAATGTCTTATGTTTTCCATTTATTTTCCGTGGCGCATTAGACGTAAGAGCACGAACCATTAATGATGAAATGAAAGTTGCCTGCGTTCATGCGATAAGAGAATTGGCGAAAGAACCGGTGACTCAGGAAGTGGTTGATGCCAGTTGTGAGCAAGCACTTACTTTTGGTAAGGACTATATTATTCCAAAACCTATGGACTCTAGATTATGTGCTCGGGTGGCCAGAGCCGTTGCTCAGGCTGCCGTGGATTCAGGTGTTGCGGCGTTGGAAATGCCAGAAAATTATATGCAGGAATAGCTGTGGAAATGAAGGAAAAGGCACTAAAGCCTTTTCCTTTTATTGATTATTCGTCGTCGATTTCATACTGACTAAAATCAGTTACGCCATTTTCCGCTAATATTTTTCTGACACTTGCCGGTAATTTTTGCTCATTATCTTTTGCCAAATCTTGATCATCCGGTAAAGGCTGACCAGTAAAAGCATGCAGAAAAGCCTCACAAAGTAATTCACTATTAGTTGCATGTCTTAGGTTATTAACTTGTCGACGGGTCCGTTCATCGGTTAATACTTTCAAAACACGCAAAGGTATTGAAACGGTGATTTTTTTTACTTGTTCACTTTTTTTACCATGCTCGGCGTAGGGGTTTATATATTCACCATTCCACTCTGCCATGAATTACCTCTATTTATATTTTTATTCATTTATCGCATTATCAGGCTAGGCTATGATAACGCAAGGTATCAGGTATAGATTTTACTGGTTAACGCTTGCTAGTCAATAATGAATGTGTAGAAGTTTAGATGTCTAAAGTTCTTGACCCCTATATTTAAAACATTTAGACTTTTGGACGTCCAAACATCTATTTGGTTTTGGCATGATGCGATATTAACCTAATTGGAGCATATGATGGCAGCGAATAAATTATCGACTACCGCAGTAAGAGCAGGCATAAATACTGATGAACACTATGGTGCGGTAATTCCGGCTATTCATCTTTCTAGTACCTATGCGCTCAAGGGGTTTAATGAAAAACGTCAATTTGATTATTCGCGCACCGGAAACCCAACCCGTGCAACTTTTGCCAGTGCAGTTGCAGAGCTAGAACAAGGTGCTGTTGGTATTGTTACAAGTACGGGTATGTCCGCGGTTCATTTGTTATGCCAACTACTAAGCACCGAAGATACTGTCGTTATTCCACATGACTGCTATGGTGGCAGCTATCGATTGTTTACTCATTTAGCAAAACGTGGTCAATTTAAGTTAATTGTCGTCGATCAAAATGATCCTCAGGCATTAGCGGACGCATTAGCCCATCAGCCTAAATTGGTGTTAATAGAGACGCCAAGTAATCCGTTATTACGCATTGTAGATATTGCTGCTGTGACAAAAGCAAGCCAAGAGGCAGGCGCTTTGGTTGCTGTTGATAACACCTTTTTATCGCCGATATTACAACAACCGCTATTATTAGGCGCTGATATTGTTTTTCATTCCACCACTAAATTTATCAATGGTCATAGTGATGTTGTTGGTGGGGTATTAGTCACTAAAGAACAAGCTCTTGGTGAAGAGCTAGCGTGGTGGGCCAATTGTATCGGCATTACTGGTAGCGCCTTTGATAGCTATCTTGCATTACGTGGCCTGAAAACCTTGCCGGTAAGGATGAAACAACATCAGCAAAATGCAGAGGCTGTTGCGCAGTTTTTACGGGCTCATCCGGCTATTGACGCTGTTTATTACCCAGGTTTTGTTGATCATCCAAACCATGAAGTTGCGAAAAAACAACAAGCTGATTTTGGTTCTATGATGAGTTTTGAAGTTAAAGGTGGGATCGACGCAGTTAAGAAGTTATTTGATCATCTATCCTTGTTTACCTTAGCTCAATCGCTAGGTGGTGTTGAAAGCTTAATTAGTCACCCATCGACTATGACCCATGCTGGAATGGAATTGTCTGCTCAGATTGAAGCAGGGATCACTCAGTCGCTAGTGCGTATTTCTGTTGGTATCGAAGATATTGATGATATCTTAGTAGACCTTGAACAGGGATTAGTCGCCAGTCAACAAAGTTAGCTGTTAACCAGCATATTTAGTAAAGAATTCGAGAAATCATGAATCAGGTCAATGTAGTAGAGCAGTTAACTGCGGAGCGCAATCAATTAGCTAAGCAAGCGGTACATGTGCACAAATTTGGTGGCAGTAGTTTGGCAACAGCACAATGTATTGAGCGGGTCGTTGATATTATTCGTCAGCACTGCCAATTAAATGATTTAGTGGTGGTATCCGCTAATGGTGATACCACAGATGCTTTGTTTGCTACTTATCAGTTAGCGCTGGAGCGTCAGGATACCCTGACATCAGCAATCGCACAGTTATATCAAGCTCAGGTTGAGCTGATTAAAAGTTTGTTATCTGCAGCGACTGCTGAGCGTATGATTGATTACCTTAAATCAGATATTCAGCAATTGACTCATTGGCTAACATCGACACCCGAACAATATCAGGCGGATTTCCTGTCGTTTGGAGAATTATGGTCAGCACGTTTACTCTCAGCAATATTAAGTGAGCGGGTATGCCCGAGTTATTATCTCGATGCTCGTGACTTTTTAGTGATTAATAATGATCAACAATGTGTTGTTGACAACGGGATAAGCTTGGAGCAGTTTAATCAAGTTACTCAACTAGGTAAGCTCGGTGTTGTCACTGGTTATATCAGTAAAGATAGCGCAGGAAAAACTTGCACTCTGGGACGCAATGGTAGCGATTATTCAGCTACCATTATGGCATCACTTACTGGTGCGCTAAATGTCACTTTATGGACGGATGTCGATGGTATTTACAGTGCTGATCCCAGAGTTGTGCCAACAGCCCGTAAATTACATCGTTTACCGAATGGCGTAGCAAAAGAGCTAGGACGGTTAGGTAACCCGGTGTTACATGCGAAAACCTTACAGCCGTTAACCGATCATAGTACCCATTTACACGTTGCCAGCAGTTTTGATTATCAAAATACTGGTACAGAAATTGGGAAATTTGGTCAAATTGCGAAACAAGAGTTGTCGGTAACTTATTTAAATGACTTGTTACTGGCGCAATCTGAAAGCTTTTTAGGTCAACAGGGAGAGCAGGCACAGCATTTATTTGCTGCAATCTGTAGCGACACTGAGGCGGGCTATATTGTTATCTCTCAAGCACAGCAAAAAGCGGTCAGTCAGTGGTTAGCCAGTCATGATACTGAAGTGTCATTTACACCTGTAGCTATTTTGGCAACCGTTGGCCATAAAGTTGTCCATCATGGTGATGTAAAAGCGCGATTTAAGCGGGCATTAAAACATGAGCAGGTTTTTGCTATTGCTAACTCCCCGTTTCAACATAGCTTGATCGCGATTTTACCTCAGGCTTGTTCAGTTGAGCTGCTCAATCATGTTCATCATGATATGACCAAAGACGCTCGTCACATCGGGTTAGTGGTTGCGGGATTAGGCAATATTGGTGAACGCTTTTTACAATTATTACCAAAACAGCTGACGCAGATCCCGTTATTAGAAAATTTACATCTAGTTGGTTTAATTTCATCAAAGAAAGCTTTGATAAATAATGATGGTATCGAAGTTTCACAAGCATTTGCCTTATTTGAGCAAGAGGCAAAAAACTATGATCATCAATTATTAATGTCTTGGTTGTCCAATCATCCGTATGATGAATTAATCGTCGTTGATATCACTCCCAGTGAAGCATTTAGCCTGCTGTATGGAGAATTTTTCAAGCAGGGAATTCATGTTATCGGTGCGAATAAATGGGCGGCATCTTCGAGTACTGAGCATTACAATGATTTGCTGACAACGGCGCAGCAGCATAAGAGTTTATGGTTAGGGAATACTACGGTTGGTGCTGGATTACCGATTAACTATGCTATTCAAGACTTAATCAATAGTGGTGATCAAATCATCGAAATCTCCGGGATTTTTTCCGGCACCTTATCTTGGTTATTCGAAACCTATGATAACAGTGTGCCTTTCTCACAGTTACTGCTTGATGCCCTAGCGCAAGGGATCACAGAGCCGGACCCAAGAGAAGATCTTTCTGGGCGAGATGTTCAACGTAAGTTATTAATCTTGGCACGTATGGCGGGATTTGAACTGTCATTAACTGATATAGATTGTCAAAACCTGGTGCCGGAAGCATTACAGCAACTGTCAACCGAAGAGTTTTTAGCACAGGCGGCAGCGCTTGATAGTTATTTTGCCGATGCCTATTTGCAAGCCGCTGATCAAGGATGCTGCATTCGCTATATTGCAAAATTTTCGCTCCAGGATAACGGGCAGTTATGTGCTAGCGTCGGGTTAGCCGTTTTAACTGAAAATGATGCGTTTGCCAATTTAACACCCTGTGATAATGTTTTTCAAATCAGAAGCCACTGGTATCAAGATAATCCGTTACTTATTCGTGGCCCCGGTGCTGGAAGAGATGTTACGGCGGGGGGCTTGCATTCAGATCTTGTAAATATTTGTCGCCAGTTAGTACATCGTCAGCAGCAGGTGAAATTAAAAGGGATCAATACCTTATAAATTGTACTATGGTTATATATGGTTGCATGGTTATTGCTTGATAAACGCTTGAGTGTTCTTGCAATATTCATTAGCATGAAAATAATACTGTTAATAACACAATAGAGCCCGCTATTTTATGGCAAGTAAAGTTTATAGTGATACCCGCTTCACTACTCAGGTCAAGAGTTTGCTGAATAAAGTTTATGGCAGGAGTATTTTAAAGGACTCTTTTCTCGAAAGAGCGATTAGTTTTTATGATGGTCAGCCATTTAACCAAAATAAATTGGATAAACTGAAAGGGCGTATTGCAGAACTTAAAGCACACAAGGATGATGAAAAAGTTCAGCGGCAAATTGATAAAGTCGAGCGTGAATATCGCGAATTAAAGCAAGAACTGAAAGATGAAAGTAATGAGCGCAATAAACAGCTAATGGCGGTATGCCGTGAAATTATCGATTTATCTGAAGGCGTTACCTTTAATGAATCTTGCCGTAAATCCGCACAACTGCTCGGCACTATCCAGTTATTAAGTCCGACAGAAGGCAAACGGGTCGCTGAAGTTAATGAAAAGCATAAGCCCTTATACAAGGCGGTGTTATGTTTACGCCTATTGGATAAGCTTTGTCTCGATAATGCATTTACCTCCAAAGATGCTCATTTAAAAGAGTATTTGCAAGAAATTAGCGGAGAAAATTATCGGCAATGGCAAAAAGTAGATGCTGATGCATATCAGGCCTTTGTCGACAATGTCAAAATTCCGGTGGTAATGGCAGCACTTATTCAGGATATCGGTAATTTTCACCCCGAGGCTCAGAAAATTTTGGCAGGGGAAACTGGTAAGTTGGATGTACATCGCACTTTGGCAGTGGAAGAGCGTAAAGCGCTTTTACAGGTTAATTATAGAGAAACGATTAGTTTTTTAGTTGAAGGCATCGGTGCGCCAATTTATATAGGTAATTCAAAAACGGATAGAGACAAGTTTAATATTGCAGAGCATAAAAAATTAGTTTTTATTAAGCACTTGTTAAAACATGCGATTTCCCCTAAACAGGGCATTGGTAATCTATTAAAGGTGCCACAAATTTATGCTTCGATTGTTTTATCTACAAAAGCTAGTTATAACTACAAGCTATTACCTAAGGTTTATCAGGCACTAAATCAAAATGCCGAACGTGGCACTTGTAGTCAGTATGTTGTAGATGCATTAAGGGAAATTACCGGCGACTTTCCGCAAGGCTTTGGTATTGCCTTTATTCCGAAAGACAGTGACGGTAAAGCGGGAGAGCATTATGAGTATGCGATCGTTAATCAGCTTTATCCGGAGAATGTCGAGTTCCCGCTCTGTCGGACTGCAACTCGCAGCCTGACCTTTATCGGTCATGGTCAGGATATCGAAATACCACTTAGCTCAAATCTGTATCATACCGAAACGGCGAAAGCATTTTCATCGATGAGTAAAGACAGATTGAATGAGATTTTGGAAAAACTCGCATCGAATTACCAAGAGCGAAAAACCTTAGATCTGTTGCCTAGATGCTGGCATGCCGGTGATTTCTTTTCGAAAAAAGTTCATCAAAAACTGTGGAATAAAACCTAAGCAAAGCCCTAAGCGTTAATAACAGTAATGCTTGATCATTGCCGCCAGTATCTTATTTGTTTGTTGTATTTGATCATGGGACAAAAATTCATCCGGTTGATGCGCTTGGTTTATTGAACCTGGGCCTAATACTATTGTTTGACAACCCAGTTGCTTAATAAATGGCGCTTCGGTCGCATAGTTGACTGCACAGCAGCTATGGCCACTGACTTGTTCTGCCAGAGTAATCAATTCAGATGGTTGTTGTTCAAAGCTAGGGGAGCTAGGGTGTAATTCGTCAAAACTAATCCGCCCTGGGTATTTTTCTGCCAACGGTTTTATTGCTTCTGCCAGTAGCTGGATCAGCTCGTTATCCGTCATACCAGGCAAGGAGCGCATATCAAGGTCTAACTGACAATGACCACAAATGCGGTTGGCATTGTCTCCCCCGCTTATCGCGCCTAAATTTAGTGTTGGCGCACTAACATCAAAAGCTTGGTTTTGGTAATTTAATGCTAATTTTTCTTTTAAATCAATCAGCTGGCCAATAACCTGATACATGATCTCAATCGCATTCACCCCGAGGCTAGGTTTGCTTGAATGGCCTGACTGGCCTTGGACAAGGATACGGTGAGACATATGACCTTTATGCATAACAACTGGGACTAAGCTCGTTGGTTCACCAATAATTGCAACATCTGGTTTGATATCCTTACTTTCAGCAAAAAATCGTGCCCCTGCCATAGTGGTTTCTTCATCTGCGGTTGCTAGCACATATAAAGGCTTCTGTAATTTTTCTCTCTCTAGCTGTTTACTTACCTGTAAAATAAAAGCAAAGAAACCTTTCATATCACAGGTACCTAAGCCAAAAAATTTATTTTCTTTTTCTACAACCGTTAATGGATCTGAATGCCAGCGGTTTTCATCAAATGGCACGGTATCACTGTGACCCGCAAGTAATAGCCCTCCTTCACCTGAGCCAATTTTTGCCAGCATATTAAATTTGTTACGTGTACCCGGTACAGGCTGAATGCTAATAGTAAAGCCGAGCTCACTAAACCAGCTGGCGAGTAATTCTATGATTGCCTGATTTCCCTGATCCCAACTTTTATGAGTTGAGCTGATCGAAGGACTGGCAATTAACTGGCTGAGTGATTCAGTAAAGTTTGGTAAGTTAGTCATTAGCATGCCTATAAAAAATAATTATAGGTAGTTATGCTAATTTGTTGCATATCTACCCATTCGGTGTTAAATTCCTGTTCATAGTGTAATCAAGCTGAAATGATCTGGCTATGAATTTTATATTCTAACTTACATTTTAAGCTGATATCCCTTGTTATACTTGGTTAGTGCGGTTAGTTTTTTGCGCTTTTTATATAACTTTTTTTCTGACAGTTATAAAAGCATTAATCAGGTGGTTACGAGGTTTTTATGTGAATAGAATTGCAAAATAGGTAGATATTAAATGAAAGTAGCGGTTATTGGCGCAAGTGGTTATGTTGGAGCAGAGCTTATTGCTTTGCTGAATGCGCACGATCAGATATCCGTGGAGCATTTGGTCGTTTCTGAGCATAGCAGCTCGGCAGGTATGAGCTTTTCAGAGCTTCATCCTAAATATCTGGGTCTTTGTGATTTACCTATCGTGCCATTCACCAATAGCTGGTTACAACAAGCGGCACCTCAGTTAGATGCGGTATTTTTTGCTACTCCTCATGAATTTAGTGCGGATTGGGCGCATGCTTTTATTGAATTAGGCGTCAAAGTCTTTGATCTTTCAGGTGGCTTTCGCTTGAAACAGGAGAGTGATTATCCTGAATATTATGGCTTTGAACACCAACATCTGGATACATTAGCAAGCGCAGTATATGGACTTGCAGAATGGCAGCATCAGGATATTGCCCAAGCTTCAATAGTGGCAGTGCCAGGCTGTTACCCAACGGCGAGCTTATTGGCGTTAAAACCGATAACGGCTAATCAGTTGCACGTTAAAGGCTCGTTAATTGTGGTGAATGGCATAAGCGGTGTTAGTGGAGCTGGCAGAAAAGCATTGTTAGCTACTAGTTTTAATGAAGTAAGTTTAACGCCATACAATATTTTACAACACAGACATCAGCCGGAGATTAGCCAGGAAGCGGGGGCGCAAGTGATTTTTAATCCTCATCTCGCGCCTTATAAAAGAGGCCTGCTTGCTACTGTAACCTTACAACTTAAAACGGGTGTTAGCTCTGAGCAAATCGACCAGGCCTTTATTCAAGCGTATCAGGATGCCCCTTTAGTGCGTTTATCTGCCAGCTGGCCGAAAATTGATAACGTCGCATATACGCCATTTGCCGATATTCACTGGCAATTTGATAGTGACAAACATGTGTTAGTGATCAGTTGTGCGATTGATAATTTACTCAAAGGGGCAGCTGCACAGGCGGTGCAATGTGCCAATATTAGTTTAGGTCTGGCAAGCCATTACAGTTTAGTGACTCCGATAAAGGGGGGCGCGATATGATTAACTTAGCTAAAAAGCCACCATTAGTGATCAAAATAGGTGGGGCAATACTTGAAAATGTATCGGCGCTTGATGCCTTGTTAGCTGTGCTTAAATCGATTAAAGATCAGGCGATAGTATTAGTACATGGCGGTGGTTGTGTGGTTGACGAAATGCTAGCGCAGGCTGGTTTTTCTACCGAAAAACAACATGGCTTGCGGGTAACGCCAAAAGAGCAAATGCCGATCATTGCTGGCGCACTAGCAGGCACGGTCAATAAAGCGATTGTGGCATCAGCCACTAGTTTAGGTTTATCAGCCGTTGGTTTATCACTAAATGATGGTGATATGGTGACTTGCTACTTAAGTGAAAAGGGCTTAGGGCAGGTTGGCGAGCCGAAAGCCCATAGTAGTAAATTACTTGATACATTGTTAAAAGCACAATTTTTACCGGTAATTTCTTCCATTGGTGCATTGGAAAATGGTGAGCTAGTTAATGTTAACGCTGATGATGCGGCTGTGGTTATTTGTCAGCTGCTTAATGCAGAATTGTTACTTTTAACTGACGTCAACGGGGTTAAAGGAGAATCTGGTGATTATATTCATTCGCTAGATCAAGTATTAGCTCAGCAGTTAATTGCTAAAGGTATTATTGCTGGCGGGATGACAGCGAAAGTTAATGCGGCGCTTTATGCGGCAAATCAATTACGACGAAGTATCGCGGTGGCCAGTTGGCAATCACCAGAGCAAATTATTAGTCTGCTTAATGGTGACAACATTGGCACCCGCATTCAGCCTACTACTCGTCATAGTTAAAACTGTAGTGGCTTAGGGTTAGATTTACTAAGGTTATCTCTAAGCGCTGCGCTACATTTTAATTATCCAGAGTAATGATACCCATTTTAGTTACTAACAGTCCGCTAGCTTGCTAGTGGCAAGGATCAGACAATGTCATTACCAACAGATAAATTAAATCACTTTGTCGCTGACCACCAGCTGACAAAACAACAACTTTTAAGCTTGATCGATCTAGCGATCACGATTAAACAAAATCCTGCCAGCTACCGTCAGGCATTAGCGGGAAAATCTATTGCTATGGTGTTTGAAAAACCTTCGCTGCGTACTCATGTCAGTTTTGATATGGGGATCGCTAAGCTTGGCGGTCATGCACTGTATTTAGGTCAGCAAAATGGCAAACTTGGTGAGCGAGAGCGGGTATGTGACTATGCTAAAAACCTCTCTTGTTATGCCGATGCAATTGTTGCCCGGGTCTTTAACAATAGTGCAATTGAACAGCTCACTCAACATGCCACTGTGCCAGTAGTGAACGCCTTATGTGATTTATATCATCCGTGTCAGGCGCTCGCTGATTTCGTTACCTTAACTGAGCAATTTACCGACTTATCGCAAGTGAAACTCGCCTATGTTGGTGATGGCAATAATGTTGCTAATTCTTTGATGTTAATGGCGGCGACTTTAGGGGTAGATTTTACTTTAGTTTGCCCTGACGGCTACCAACCCAAGCAGACGGTGCTTGATCAAGCATTGACGTTAGCTCAAGCCGGAGGTGGGCAATTGACGATCACGTCAGATATCAATGCGCTAGGCTTTCAAAACGCCATCTATACTGATACTTGGATATCTATGGGGGATGAAAATGCCAAAGATAAACAACAGGTGCAAGCGACTTTTAAACCGTATCAGGTTAATCATCAATTAATGGCTGCATCCGGAGCCGATATCGTGATGCATTGCCAGCCAGCGCATCTGGAAGAAGAAATTACCACTGCATTATTTGATGATGAAGCAAAGTCGGTGGTGTTTCAGCAGGCTGAAAACAGAATGTGGGCGCAGGCAGCAGTATTAGTTTCCTTATTAGCAAACTAAGTGAATAAATAACTTTATAGGCTGAGTGTTAACTTGGTCGTGAATTAGAATTTAATGAATTTTATAGGTAAATAACATGGCTATAGCAGCAAAAAAACAAGTGAAAAAAGTAGTGTTAGCGTATTCAGGCGGTTTGGATACTTCGGCGATTATTCCTTGGTTAAAAGAAAACTATGATGGTTGTGAAGTAGTCGCTTTCTGTGCCGACGTTGGTCAAGGGGAAGCTGAGCTAGAAGGTATTAAAGAAAAAGCGATTTCATCTGGTGCGTCTGAGTGTCATGTCGTCGATTTAAAAGAAGAGTTTGTTCAGGATTATATTTATCCAATTTTAAAAACCGGGGCTGTCTATGAAGGACAATATTTATTAGGTACTTCAATGGCGCGTCCGGTGATCGCTAAAGCACATGTTGAAGTGGCGTTAAAAGTGGGGGCTGATGCGGTATGCCACGGTTGCACGGGTAAAGGTAATGATCAAGTGCGTTTTGAGTCATGTTTTGCGGCACTAGCGCCTGAATTAACGGTGATCGCACCGTGGCGGGAATGGGATATGGTCTCGCGTGAAGACTTACTCGCCTACCTTGCTGAGCGTGATATTCCATGCGCAGCATCGCTCACTAAAATTTATAGCCGTGATGCTAATGCCTGGCATATTTCCCACGAAGGGGGTGAGTTAGAAGATCCCTGGTGTGAGCCGTCAAAAGAAGTCTGGACCATGACAGTGGATCCTATGGATGCCCCCGATACTCCGGAAACGGTTGAACTCAGTTTTGATAAAGGCGAATTAGTTGCGGTGGATGGTCAGCAGTTGTCTGCTTATCAGGCGTTAATGTATTTAAATGAGAAAGCAGCGGCACATGGTGTTGGTCGTATTGATATCGTTGAAAACCGTTTAGTGGGTATGAAATCACGGGGGTGTTATGAAACACCGGGTGGCACGGTATTAATGGCGGCATATAAAGGCTTGGAAACATTAATATTGGATAAAGAATCATTGAAGTTTCGTGAGTCGGTTGGTTTAGAGTTTTCTCATGTTATATATGACGGTCGCTGGTTTACTCCGCTGGCAAAAGCGCAGTTGGCAGCAGCGGCATCATTTGCCGAGCAGGTGACTGGTGATGTAGTGGTGAAAATGTATAAAGGTAGCGCAACCGTGACTCAACGTCGTTCACCTAATAGTCTATATTCAGAAGAGTTTGCCACGTTTGGTGCTGATGATGTTTACGACCAAAAACATGCGGAAGGATTTATTCGTCTGTTTAGTTTATCGAGTAGAATCACGGCGCTTTCGCAAAAAAGTACTCAACAAGACAATTAAGGTAAAACATTATGGCGTTATGGGGCGGACGGTTTAAAGAAAAAGCCAGTGTGCAATTTAAGAAATTTAATGATTCTTTGCCGGTAGACTACCGTATGGCGGTGCAAGATATTGTTGGTTCAATTGCTTGGGCGCAGGCGATTCATGAAGTGGGCATTTTAACGGCTGATGAGCTAGCACGTTTAACTACGGCATTAAATGAGTTGAAAGCATCAGTTGAGCAGAATCCTAAACAAATACTGGCATCCGATGCGGAAGATATTCATAGCTGGGTAGAGATTCAGCTGATTGAAAAAACAGGTGACTTAGGTAAAAAGCTCCATACCGGACGTAGCCGAAACGATCAGGTAGCGACTGATTTGAAGCTTTGGTGTAAAGAATCAGGCGGTGATTTACTGTTCGCTTTGGTGAATTTGCAGCAGGCGATGATGAATTTGGCTGAGCGGGAAAAAAATACAGTCTTGCCTGGTTATACCCATTTGCAGCGGGCGCAACCGGTAACGTTTGGTCACTGGTGTCTAGCTTACGTGGAAATGTTTAACCGTGATATTGGGCGGTTAAAAGACGCGCTTTATCGTTTAGATGTTTCGCCATTAGGTTCTGGTGCCTTAGCTGGCACTGCTTATCCTATTGATCGTAACGCCTTGGCGCATCGTTTGGGTTTTAGAACTGCAACCATGAACAGCCTAGATGCGGTATCAGACCGTGATCATGTCATTGAACTGTTGGCGGCTGCCAGTATATCTATGATGCATTTATCGCGCTTTGCCGAAGATCTGATTTTTTATAACTCAGGTGAAGCTGGCTTTGTTGAAATGAGCGATTTGGTGAGTTCAGGTTCATCGTTAATGCCGCAAAAGAAAAACCCTGATGCCTGTGAATTAATTCGCGGTAAAGCTGGACGGGTATTTGGTTCTTTAACCGGGATGTTAACCACGATGAAAGCGTTGGCACTCGCCTATAACAAAGATATGCAGGAAGATAAGGAAGGTCTGTTTGATGCACTGGAAACATGGCAGGAATGCATGGAAATGGCGGTATTAGTGGCGGATGGTTTAAAAGTTAATCGCTCTCGCACCTTGGCGGCAGCGCAGCAAGGCTATGCTAATGCAACCGAATTGGCGGATTATCTGGTCAGTAAAGATATTCCATTTCGTGAAGCGCATCATATTGTCGGCGAAGTCGTATTGGCTGCGATTGATAAAGCTTGTCCGTTAGAAGATTTAACCTTGACCCAATTACAGGAATTTAGTGAAAAAATAGAGCAGGATGTTTATCAGCACCTTTCGATTGAATCTACGTTGGATAAGCGGGAGGCCTTGGGAGGGACATCGCGCAACCAAGTAGAAAAAGCACTGGCGAGTATTCAGTCAGGTAATGAAGAAATACTGAATGAACAAGTGGTAGGGGCGCCGGGTAAGCAGCAAATTCAGGTGGCGTTAAAACAGGTCAAGCAGCGCTTAGATGCTCAGCGTGCAGCCGCTATGTCGGTGCGTCGTGCCCGGATGTCAGACGTTGATAAAATTTATCAGCAAGTTAACTATTGGGCGGATAAAGGCGAAATTTTACCTCGTAGCCGTGACAATATTATTCATGACATTCAAAACTTTGTTGTTGCAGAGCTCGATGGTCAAGTGGTTGGCTGTGCGTCTTTGTATATCTACCAAACCGGTTTAGCGGAAATTCGTTCTGTGGTAATTGAGCAGCAAGCGCAAAATCAGGGACAAGGGCAAGCGTTAGTACAGTATTTGTTGGAATTTGCACATCAAATGGAATTAGAGCAGATCATTGTTTTAACTTACATTCCACAATACTTTGCCAAACTGGGCTTTAGCCTGATTGATAAAAATTCGCTGGCAGAAAATATCATTGAAGACAGCGAACCCAGCCCAGGGAAAGATCCTGCTGACGAAGTGGCGATGCAATATCTTTTGGCTCAGAAGCAGTAATGACGGAATAGTTAATAGCTAATGAATAACAGTGATCAAAATTATGTAAAGTGGTTTAGAAATGCCGCGCCTTATATCAATGCTCATCGCGGAAAAACTGTGGTGTTAATGTTTGGCGGTGAAGCGGTGTTACATCCAAACTTTGCCAATATTATTCATGATATATCTTTACTGCGCAGTCTTGGCGTCAAATTAGTGATAGTGCATGGTGCACGGCCACAAATAGAAGACCGCATTGCAGGACGTGGTATTGAGCGGCATATTGAAAATAATATTCGCATTACTGATGCTGAAACTTTAGTGGCGGTAAAAGATGCTACAGGTTCGCTGCGTCTGCATATTGAAGCATTATTAACTACTGGATTAGTCAATTCACCGATGCATGGGTCGCAAATTCGCGTCAGCACCGGAAATTTTGTTATTGCTAAGCCAATGGGTGTACGTGATGGTATTGATTACAAGTATACCGGCTCTGTCAGAAGAGTTGATGCTGCCGGTATTAATATGCAGCTTGATTACGGCTCGATTGTACTATTATCACCGATCGGTTATTCACCAACTGGCGAAGTGTTTAATCTGGCGTTAGAAGATGTAGCTACCCAAACAGCAATAGCACTTAAAGCAGATAAATTGATCGCCTTAACTGAAGACGATGGTTTAATTGATGAGGACGGACAATTGATCCGTAGCTGTAGCGTTCGGACGGTAAAAACCTTATTGGATGAGAAAGACTGCCATGTTCGTCAGTTGTTATTGCGCTCTATTATTCAAAGTGGTGAAAATGGTGTTGAACGTTGCCACTGTGTCAGTTATCAAAGTGATACCGCATTATTGCAGGAATTATTTACCCGTGATGGTGCCGGCACCTTAATCGCTAAAGATCATAAAGAACAAGTTGCGGTCGCGACCATAGATGATGTTGCCGGTATCTTGGAATTGATCCAGCCGCTGGAAGAGGAAGGTGTCCTGGTGAAGCGTTCGCGCGAATTACTGGAAGTGGAAATTGACCGTTTTACCGTGATCAAAAAAGAAGACGTAATTATTGCCTGTGCCGCACTATATCCTTATCCGGAAGCACACAGTGGTGAAGTGGCCTGTGTTGTGATCCATCCGGATTACCGCAATGGTAACCGTGGTGAACGCTTGATTGCGGCAATTGAAGCAAAAGCAAAACAGTTAGGGCTAACAAATGTTTTCGTGCTGACAACAGTCAGTGGTCACTGGTTTATCGAACAAGGCTTTGTCGAACAGTCAATCGATAAGTTACCGGAAAGCAAAAAACAGATGTATAATTTTCAGCGCAAATCTAAGATCTTCATTAAACAACTTTAGGGGGTGTTGGGCTTTATTAAACAGCCCCTCAAAGGCATATCAATAGTTCACTATTTATTCTCCAGTAAAAAGCGCAATAATGTAAATTTTTTGTAACATTGCTGCGCGATAATGCCATTCGGTTTAATCTTGATGCTAAATAGTTATTAGCTAACCAAGTCTGACTTACTTTCTGTTGCCCTAACTTATTACTCATAGTTTGCCGTAATGATTATTTGGCGTAACGCAGGGAAGCTAGGAAAGTTCTATAGCGCAGCGCATTATTATGGCCAGGTTTGTTACTGCTAACACATAGCAGATTGACTGATCCAGTTGCCCGCTATCCCTGCATTTTTACCAGCCTATGGTTGTGTTGTTAGTAAAGTGTAATATTTCAGTATAAAACTTGTATTTTTTGCCGAAATAAGATGCAATGGCCGCCTAATAAAAAAACATAATGAGTAATAGAAAGATGTCGTCCCTAAGAGCTGTTATCCGGGTTTGCAACGCTTTATTGTTGCTGGCAAATGGATCTGCCTTAGCCGAAGAAATGTTTACTCGTCATTCAGGTAATGAATTTCAGCTGTCACTGGCACCTGAAATTGGCACTTTAGATAATTTTTTTTATCAAGCCAATAATAAGCAAAGTACTAATTATCTTGCACTTAAAACCGAAGTCGAGTTGCAATTTCAGGCGGAACAACAACTGCTGGCTCTTGATAGTAAGTTTCATCACCTAAAATATCAGCAGTTTTCACAAGATAATCATACAGACTATTCGCTAGCGCCGAGCTATCAATACAAATTTGCGGTAAATAAGGCGTTTTTTATTGAAAGTGAGCTAAATGTTAATTATGAAGCAAGAGGCACTGGCTTATCGTTAGGTAAAGCAAGCTCATTAACCGTTGGAGATAGCAAAGAACAACGACAAATAACCGCGGGGTTGTTATATGGGCAAAAAGATTCCATCGCGAAATTAATCTTAGCGCTAGGGCTCAATGACAGTCGTTATCAGACTCGGCGAGCGACTACCCAGGTTCTTGACTACCAGACACAGTTTGTGCGTAGTAGCTTTGACTATTTATTATCAGATTATTCCTATTTAGCGACAGAGCTGGCTTATCAAGATCTCACTTTTGACCACAATCCATTGCAGGATAAAGATAAATTGACGGCGTTAGTGGGAATTAAATGGCAGACAACAGCGGCAACTCGGCTCGCTGCTTTAATTGGCTATCAACAAGTGAAGTTTGCGCAATCAAACTTTAAAGATGATAGCGCGCTCAAGTGGCAGCTTGATTGGCAGTGGCATCCGGTCGAGCAAATCAAATTTCTACTGCAATCTAAAAGGGATTTTCAGGAAGCGAATCGACTAACCGATAGTTATCGCTTAATCGATGCACACCGTATAGATGTCCAGTATCGTTTTAATCGTTCTTTGGCTGGTTCAATCGCACTGGCGTTAAATCAGGAAGAAATTGTGTACCAAACGAGTGCCACTGAAGAAGAGTATTTTAAGGCTGAAGCACAGTTAGATTATCAGCGTTTGGATTGGCTGGCTTTTTATCTACGCTATGTTGTTTCTAACTTAGATGCACAACAATCTACGCTGGATTATCAGCGCAGTAGTGTTTCTATTGGTTTTAGTGTTACTATCTGACAATAACTGGATAATAAATATGCAATTTATTCTTGCGTTACTGATTGTTTGCTGTAGTTGCCTGGTTCAGGCTTCAGATTATCGCTTGGGTGCTGGCGATGAAGTAGCCATTTCAGTTTATGGCGAGCCTGATCTCAGTATCAATGTCAAAATCAGTAAATCTGGCGTGATAACCTTTCCATTTTTGGATGACATAAATGTACTTGGGTTATCAACAAAAGCATTAGCTGAAAAAATCAGAGCTGGCTTGCTCGAGGATTATCTAGTTGATCCGCAAGTGACAGTGTCTATTGTGGAATATCGGCCATTTTTTATTCATGGCCAGGTTAACCGTCCTGGTGGCTATCCTTATCAGGATGATTTGACCTTAGATAAAGCGATTGCGCTGGCTGGTGGGTTGGCGAGCCGGGCATCAAAAAGCGAATGGAAAATCACAAGGAAAGTTGATGGTAAAAACAAGGTAATTCAAGGGGTTGTGATGACGCAGATATTGCCTGACGATATAATTGAAATAGAGCAAAGTTTCTTTTGAACGAAAACAATAAGTTACAGCAGACAGCAACTTCTGAAGAAGTCGTTTTAAAGGAGGTATTAAGTCCGCTGTGGGATCGACGATGGAAAATAATATTACTGACACTGCTAATTACCTTAGTTGTGGCTGTTTATGCGTCGTTATTAAAGTCCTCATATCGTGCCAGTGCGATATTACAGATTGGCAGCCACAAGCCAACGAATACCTTATCGATTAAAGATGCATTTAATGAGTCGACGGCTAGCTGGGAACAGATCAAGACCCAGTATGAGCTGCTACGTTCGAGAAAGTTTGCTGAACGAGTGGTGACCCGTTTAAATTTAACCGCTCATCCGGATTTTAATTCCGGTAAATATCAAGAATCGCTGATGTTTTGGCGTAATAAATCAGATGATAAGGAAACTCCTTCGTTTAATAAGGTGGTTGAACATTTTCAACGACAGTTAACTATCTCGCCAATTGTAGATACCGAATTAGTTAAAATCAGTTTCACTTCTTATGATGCGGAATTAGCCAGTAGAGTTGCAAATCAAATTGGCCAAACTTATCTGCAGTATCAGGATGAAATACATCGAGCGTCAAAAGAGTCTGCTTCCCAGTGGCTAGTGGATCAACTGGAAGAGTTAGGGAAAAAACTTGAAGCGTCAGAACAGGCATTGCAGACGTTTAGGGAGCAGGAAGGGATAGTCGAAGTTAAAGGTATTGCTGGTTTAATTGAATCTGAGCTAACTGAACTTACTTCTTCGGCGTTAAAGGCATCGAAAGCAGTAGATGACTTGAAAGTGACATACCAGTATATTCAAAAAAATCGTGGTAATAATACGCAATTAGCTGAGCTTCAAGAAATTAACCATAACCCAAGTTATATTCAGCTGCGTCGTTCAGAAGAACAGCTGGAAAGAAAAATCGACGAACTATCACAGCGTTATGGTCCTAAACACCCGAAAAGGACATCTGCTGAAGCTGAGTTAAGCTCTTTAAGACAAAATATTGTTAAACAAGTAAATGAACAGATATTCGCGATTGAAAAAGCGTACTTTTCGTCACTGGAAAAGGTGAAAGCCATTAGCACGCGTCTTAACGAAACAAAAACCGAATACTTACGTATCAGCCGACTAAATAATAAGTTCTCGCAATTACAGCGGGAAGTGGAAACTAACAAAGAGCTCTATAATAACTATTTGATCCGTCTGAAAGAAACGGATGCGATGGGGAATTATAAGTCGAATTTCTATGTGCGTTTTATTGATAAAGCGATCACGCCTAAAGCTCCGGTTGCGCCAAACAAGCGCTTGATGGTGCTGATGAGTTTTGTCTTGTCTGCGGTGCTATTATCTTTGATTATCATTGTTAGAGAGTTGGTGATGGATACCTTAAATTCACGCCGTAAGCTGGATAATTTTCAAGAAGCGGATATTCTCGCAGTATTGCCTAAGTTTAAAACCACTAAATCTCGCTGCGATAACTATCAAACAGATAATCGCTTTATCGAAGCAATTCGCTCGTTAAGAACCTCACTGTTATTAGGGCAGAGTAAAAAACCGCCGCAGGTCATCGCGATCACTTCTTCTGTACCCAATGAAGGCAAATCGACGGTTGCTTTGGAGCTAGCGCGCTCATTCGGTGAAATGGAGAAGGTACTATTAATCGAAGCAGACATGCGTCATCCAACCTTATATAAGACTTTAAAGGTAGATAAATTTCGCCCTGGTTTATCAAATCTACTGGCAAAAACTCATCAAATTAATGAATGTATTGTTCGTGATAAGCAGGTTAGACTGGATATTCTAACCTCCGGGATCACGCCTGCTAATCCATTGGCTTTTCTCTCGATGAAACGCTTTAATATGCTGATTAAAGTGTTTAGTAATTTTTATGATCGCATTATTATTGAAACACCACCGGTCAATGCGGTTAGCGATGCCGTCATTATTTCACGTTCAGTTGATAGCGTGCTATATGTTGTTCACGGTACTAAAACCAAAAGAGAGCATATTACTTCTGGCCTTCGTTTGCTCAATCAAGTGGATGCACCAGTTAGTGGCGTTGTGGTTAATCAAAGTGAAAATGTTGACAATGAAAAATATCACAATAAGTATTACCTCGACACCAGCAACATTATTAAACTCCCCGTGCGTAAGCATGGCTAAAGAACGGCGATTGATACCCATAATCTGTTTTTTCTATTACAATATGGCAAATTTTTTCTGATTGTCGCCATGAACACACCGCAAGCATTACAACTGAATCCCGAGAACAGTTTTTCTATTAGCAGTTCTTGTCCGGCATTTTATTCCCCAAGTTCTATTGAAGAATTAGCAAATATTGCAAAAGCAATGGATAAGCCGTTCTATGTTTTAGGGGCTGGCACTAATACCTTGTTTGTCAATAACGTAACTCCCGCGATTATTCATCCGAATTTTCATGGTATTGAAGTTAAGGACTGTGGCGATAGGGTGTTAGTCTCCGGACAGAGCGCGGAAAACTGGCACGAGTTTGTGCAATTTTGTCTGAATCGTGGCTATTATGGCATAGAGAACTTAGCGCTGATCCCCGGTAGTATTGGTGCTGCGCCCGTGCAAAATATTGGCGCTTATGGGGTTGAACTGGCAGACGTTCTCGATAGTGTGAGCTGGTTTGAATTTAGCAGTCAAACATTGCGCCATTTTACTAATGAGCAATGTCACTTTGGTTACCGTGATAGCATTTTTAAGCACGCCTTGTTTGGCAAGGGCATTATTGTTTCGGTAACGTTATCGTTGAGTAAAACATGGCAGCCAAAACTGAGCTATCAGGGACTGGCACAACTCGGTGCTGATGCAAGCGCAGAGCAGGTTTTTAATCAGGTGGTGCAATTGCGTCAGTCAAAATTGCCAGATCCCAAAGAATTACCTAATGCCGGCAGCTTTTTTAAAAATCCTGTTGTAGATGAGGACGTTTTTAATACTTTGCAGCAAAGCTACCCCGATATGCCGTATTATCCGCAGCGAAATCATCAGGTGAAGCTCGCGGCAGGCTGGTTGATTGATCAGTGTGGTTTAAAAGGTTATAGACAAGGTAATGTTGGTGTCCATCAACATCAGGCATTAGTGTTAGTAAACTATGGGCAGGCAAGTGGTAGGGAACTCTATCAATTAGCGCAATATGTTCAGCAGCAAGTGAAGCAAAAATTTGCCATTTGCTTAGAACCGGAAGTGCGCCTGTTAGATAGTGCTGGTCTGATTCATTTAACTGAAGTTAATAATTGATACCGTATGGCTAATTCAGTAAAAGAACAACTTATTAAGCAACTGGCAACGGGTCAGTTTGTTTCAGGTGAGCTTTTTGGCAAAGAACTTGGAATTAGTCGGGCGGCTGTCTCTAAGCATATAGCCGGTTTAAGCGATATTGGTATTGATGTATACCGAGTTACAGGTAAAGGCTATCGTTTAGCATCTCCGCTATCCTTGCTTGATAAAGCTAAAATACTCTCGCAGCTAGCGTTAAATGATTATGCCAGTAAGTTAGAAGTGCATACCTTAATCGATTCTACCAACAGTTACCTCATGCGTCGTATCCCTAATCAGGTCAAGCAGGGGCAAGTGATTATTGCGGAACATCAAAGTGCTGGGCGTGGACGACGTGGGCGACAGTGGGTATCACCATTTGGCTCTCATATTTATATGTCGATGTATTGGTATTTAGAGCAAGGAATGACCGCCGCAATGGGCCTAAGTGTCGTGACAGCGTTAGCGGTGAGTGATGCGATTAGTCATTTATATGATATCGACGTCGAACTTAAGTGGCCAAATGATATTTATCTCAATGGTGTTAAGCTGGCGGGAATTTTAATTGATCTCGAAGGGCAGGCACTGGAACCTTGTCATAGTGTTATCGGTATTGGCTTAAATATTGAAATGCCCAAAGATGTCGCACAGAACATCGACCAGCCGTGGACAGATTTGCAGTCCCATAGTGATATCGCTGTTGATCGTAATCGGCTATGCGGTGAAATCATTAAGTGCTTAAATCGGCGATTGGAAGTGCATAAACTCCATGGTATCGCAACGATGGTGGACGACTGGCTTGCACAAGATCTCTATTTAAACAAGCCAGTCAAGTTGATCACTGGTGATAAAGAAACACTTGGTGTATGTCGTGGCATAAATAATCATGGCGCATTATTGTTGGAAGCTGATGGCGATATTAAGCCTGTTTATGGCGGCGAAGTCAGTTTAAGGGCTCGTTAATGAAACTATTATTCGATATTGGTAATACTCGTACTAAATATGTGTTGCTTAATGATGGCGAATTATCTGATATTCATTATCTGGACACTTCAATGATTAGTGCAAACTGGTTATCGGAACATTTTGCTGATATCACTGAATGCGCAGTGGCCAATGTTTCGCAAGATATAGTGAGTCAAACTATTGTTAGCTGGTGTCAGCAACAAAGTATTGGCTGTCAGGTGTTAGAAACAGAAAAGCAAAATTTTGGTATTCGTTGTGCTTATAGTGAACCGAGCCGTTTAGGGGTTGACCGCTGGTTAGTGTTAGTCGGTGCTCGCCAACTGTTTGCTCAGCAAAACTGTTTGATTGTAGATGCCGGGACAGCAACTACGGTGGATTTATTAACTGCCAATGGTGAACATAAAGGCGGTTGGATACTGCCGGGCATCAAATTACTGTTTGATAGTCTTTTAAAAAATACCGAAAAAATTGCCGCACAAGCTGAATTAATCGACGAGGTTACTTTCGCGGATAATACTTCTGATGCGGTTAATCAAGCCTCGTGGGCGGCAACGCTTGGTCTTATTAATAGTGCAAAACAACTGAGTCATGATCAATACAGTATTGAGCTCAATCAATTAACGGTTATCTTAACTGGAGGTAATGCCAGACAGTTGTCTCAACTCTATCTGGGGGAAGTTAAACTGGTTGATAAGCTATTGTTTGTTGGTATGCAGGCATATTGTTAACGAGAATAACTGGCTTTTGTTCATTGTTTGCATAAAAAATCGTCAAACAGTAAAAAACATTTATTTTTTTAGTTTTTTTTATTGCAAGGGGCAAAACATTACTCTAGAATTCGCACCACTTAATGCAGTGCCGACTTAGCTCAGTTGGTAGAGCAACTGACTTGTAATCAGTAGGTCGCCAGTTCGACTCCGGCAGTCGGCACCATTAATACACTACTAGCATAGGCTAGTTGTGTTAAAAAATTTGGAGGGGTTCCCGAGTGGCCAAAGGGATCAGACTGTAAATCTGACGGCTCCGCCTTCGGTGGTTCGAATCCACCTCCCTCCACCATTTTTTAGAGAGATATTCTGATAGAATATGCGGACGTCGTATAGTGGTAATACCTTAGCCTTCCAAGCTAAAGCTGCGGGTTCGATTCCCGCCGTCCGCTCCATCTTTACGTCGTGCTGATATAGCTCAGTTGGTAGAGCGCACCCTTGGTAAGGGTGAGGTCGGCAGTTCAAATCTGCCTATCAGCACCACTTCTTGTATGCTATCTGATATCATTAACTTTTTATAAATTATTACATTTGTTAACACCCTAGAGGTATTTAAAAATGGCTAAAGAAAAATTTGAGCGTTCGAAACCGCATGTAAACGTAGGTACTATCGGACACGTTGACCACGGTAAGACTACGTTAACAGCTGCTATCTCTGCGGTATTAACAAAAACTCACGGTGGTGATGTACGCGATTTCGCACAAATCGATAATGCTCCAGAAGAGCGTGAGCGTGGTATTACTATCAATACTTCTCATATCGAATATGACACAGCAACACGTCACTATGCACACGTAGATTGCCCGGGTCACGCGGATTACATCAAAAACATGATCACAGGTGCGGCTCAAATGGACGGCGCTATCTTAGTAGTAGCGGCGACAGATGGTCCAATGCCACAAACACGTGAGCACATCTTATTGTCTCGTCAGGTAGGTGTACCTTACATCATCGTATTCTTAAACAAATGCGACATGGTAGATGACGAAGAGTTATTAGAATTAGTAGAAATGGAAGTACGTGAATTACTTTCAGAATACGAATTCCCAGGTGATGACTTACCAATTATCCAAGGTTCAGCATTAGGTGCATTGAACGGCGAAGCGCAATGGGAAGAGAAAATCATTGAGTTAGCAGACCAATTAGACTCTTACATTCCAGAGCCAGAGCGTGCGATTGACGGTGCATTCATTATGCCAATCGAAGACGTATTCTCAATCTCAGGTCGTGGTACAGTAGTAACAGGTCGTGTTGAGCGTGGTATCATCAAAGTAGGTGATGAAGTAGAAATCGTTGGTATTCGTGAGACACAAAAGTCAACTTGTACTGGTGTAGAAATGTTCCGTAAATTGCTTGACGAAGGTCGTGCAGGTGAGAACTGTGGTATTCTTTTACGTGGTCTTAAGCGTGAAGACGTAGAACGTGGTCAAGTATTGGCACAACCTGGTTCAATCACACCACACACGAAGTTCGAATCAGAAGTTTACGTATTATCTAAAGATGAAGGTGGTCGTCATACACCATTCTTCAAAGGCTACCGTCCACAGTTCTACTTCCGTACAACTGACATCACAGGTGCAGTAGAGTTACCTGAAGGTGTAGAAATGGTAATGCCAGGCGACAACTTGAAGTTTGTTGTCGAGCTAATCAACCCGGTTGCGATGGACGAAGGTTTACGCTTCGCGATTCGTGAAGGTGGTCGTACAGTAGGTGCTGGTGTTGTATCTAAAATCATCGACTAATTGATGATTAGATAGAATATCTACACTGAATGAAAAAGGCGCTTAGGCGCCTTTTTTGCTATCTGTAACTTGCGTAAGTTCTATCACTAGCCCTAAATGAAGCATCGCCTAGTATCGGTAGTTAGATAACATTGAAACGTTTAAAAGGATGCTTCGGTATCCTTTTTTGTTATCTACAGTTTGTTAACGCATAGCTAGCGTTTAGCTCTATTCTCGTTTTCCACACAGCCAGGTTATATTGTAATAAGTTAATTCTATTGATAAGGTACAAGAATTATTAAAGGGAATTATCGTGGTGTCTGTTTTTAAATCTTTGATTTGGCATAACCCGAAATGCTCGATAATAAGCTGTTATATGCTTAAAGTTCACAATGAAATATTGTGCTAAATGCAAAAGTAAAGTTGTTGTAAAAGACGTTGATTACTCCGCGGATATAAATGAAAGCATTTACCGTTGCCTTTGTCCTGTTTGTGGTAATAGTCTCTCGCATTTGAAAATTGGACGTATTATTGGCTTGGTATTTTTAGTATGAGTATTACTATTTGTTTTTCGGAATTATTAGGAAATATATTAATTAGCATATAAGTTGAATGCATATAATAAGCAAATGAATCAGGAAATTACAGATGGCTCGCGCTTCGTGCATTATAGCCAAACTGCATTTTCCGCTTAACATAGCGTTATACGGTTATCAAACATGGAAGTAGATTATGAAAAATAAGTTTACGGTTATTGTATTTTCTTTTTTATTCACGTTTTCTTTGAAGGGATTTGCATTTGATAATAGCCCAACAATAGTAGCTCAGGTTTTGGGAGATACAATATATGTTACTGATCTAGAAATAGATATGAGGTTATTAAAAGAGTATAAGCTGTCTTATCCTGATTTATCAGAAGAGGATGTTCTTGATAAAATGAGAGAGAATAAATTAACCTCAATCATTTGGAAGCGAATTATCCAAAAATTATCAAAAGAACATGAGTTGGAACCAACGGCTGAAGAAGTAGAAAGTTTTACTAAAGCCATTCATCGTTTCAGTTCAAACTCTTCATCTGAGAAATTAACTCCAGAAATGAAAGAAGCTTCACTCAAGGTAAATAGAAAACTCGTTAAAACATACAAAATTAGCAAGTATCTTTATGAAACGTATGGTGGCACAGTTATTTTCCAACAGGGAAACCCTCAAGAACCTGTAGGTGCGTATCGTAAACTTTTAGAAGAGTATCAAGCTCAAGGATACTTTAAAATATATAACCCAAAATATGAAAAGGCTTTCTGGGAGTACTACTTGCGTGAACATCCAATGGTTACTCCAGAGGATAAAGTCGATTTTTCTAAACCATGGTGGGAAAAAGCAAGAGATAAATAGTGTGTAAAACCATACAAGATGTTTAAGCGCAGGACTGTTAAAGTTTGACTCGGTTTCGCTTCGCTACACATTTTAGCCAATCATTAGCAGCCCCTTAACAGGGCTAGATGAACTCCCCAAATTATCAATTTTCTTACTTTGAATTATCTTTCCGACAGCCTTTATTCTTGCTTTGGTCGCATGGGGGCATGCGGTCTATTTTATTTACAAGGCGTTGGCGGGGATTCATAAGAAAGGCAAGAAGACTGGGGCTTTTTTACCCCGCTCAGGTGAGGTAAAAAAGCCCCACTTATTCATTTGAAACTATTGGTCACCCATTATTGTACTAGTTTACTTCCATACTACAGGGGCAAATGCCTGTTATAAGATGATTATGAAACAGGCATGGAGTTTGCTTTTATTGTCATTAATCTGCAACAACCTATTTAATATAAAATAGACCGAATTCAAAAAAGATTATAAGGGAGATTAAATATGTCAGGGAATAATACCGGTCGTAGAGCCGATCCGTTTAGACCATTATTAATTGATTCACTTGAGCAAACAGGAAATAGCCATAGTCAGGATTGGGCTAATCGTTTGAGATCGGAACATTCTATAGAAAAGGGCAAGTTGGAGGGCCCTAAGGGTGGTATAACACCTGAAATGCTGGTGCAACAACATGGGAAATTAAGAAAAGTTAATGAGGTCAATACGCCTTGGGCTGATAACCTTAAGATCAAGCGAGACGGCCGCTTCACCACTCACACGTCGGGGGCTGCATTTACTGATTTTGTCCGCCAAACCCGAGATGACCTGACTACTTTGGCATCAACCTCTTCTGGTCAAGATATCTTTAACAAAATTAAAACCGCTCCCAAGCATTCGGTGGCCATTCAGGATGCAGGTACCTCCCCTGGGTTACGAGAATCCAGTAGAACTCTTGACCTAACAAATTCAGTATATGATCCATTACATATCCCTGGTTTTTCTAAACCGTTAATGTATCACGGTAAAGGTTCTTCCGCAGAGGTCGCGCATCATACCGATTTTCAGAAGCGAACCTCTGGGATTGATGGTGTTACTACTCCCAATGCAGTGGGGTTGGGGCATGAGTTAATTCATGCCGCCCACGCCGTGCAGGGCCGAAGGATGGCCGAAGACCAAACACAGTCAGTACGCCCAGAAGAGCGGGAAACTGTTGGTAAAACGGACGGCAGCCGTGGCTATGGGGGACATCCCACTGAAAACAGTATTCGCAAGGATTTAAATGAGCAGGTCTATAACGATTCAGGTAAAGTAGGGAAAATTGCCATGCGCAAGAAATACGGCGGGCAAAATCTGTGATTAGGCCCATTGCTATTGGCACATGATTCTATCATTCGCTATAAAAGCAGTAATAACTACTGAGAAAGAGGCTGTAGTAAAAGTCGGTATGTATCGTTCAATATATTTAATTCTCTTTGGGGACCATACGCATTAACTCATCAAGGTCTTGTTTTTAGAAATAAGGTCTTGGTCAGTATCTCTGTTTTCGTTGTTATAGTATGTACCATGCATATAATTGAGCCGTCTCTAGTAACACTTAATAAAACCATTAAGGTGCGCCAGCAAAGACAAGCTGGCTGGACAGCCACACTCCAGTTGCTTTGTGTTGTCGCTGCACTTTAAAATAACATAAAGCAACCTACGTATTGTCTGCCTATTATGAGGGCGTTAGATATAAAAGGATGGTTAGTCGTGAACGGCAAGTATTTTAATATGGTTTTATTACTCCTTGCATTTTTCCTTACTAATGCAATGTCATATTTTTTGGGTGAAAATAACAAAGACACCTCTATTACTCATGCAATCACCCATACTAAAATTATCACTATTACAAATTTAACTGATACTCTGGGTTATGTTTCTGATGGTGAATCGCATGAAAATATGGAAGTTCTTGAACATTATGATATTAAAGATTTGCGTTATTACATAGTAAAGCTCAATGGTGTTAAAACTTTAGCGCTGCACGCGATGTAAATAGAACAAGTTGTTTAAGCGCGGGACTGTTAACGTTTGGCTCATTTCCGTTTCGCTATATTTTAGCCAACAATTTTTATTGCCTCTTAATGAGGCTAGGCAGCAGTCACAGTATGCGTAAAACAGATAAGAAAGTTGATAATAAACTTAGACTTGTATTAACGGATGTGTGTGAAACTGCATTAAAGGAAATTAACGGCTTTCAATGGTTAACTCACTTAGTCAATTATTCAAACTTTCCACAAAGTTTAAAAGTTGTATGTGTTTTCGATACCAATGATCACCTTGCAACTTTTATCGCCAGTAGTAATAAAAATTTGTTTACTTCTCTCATTGAGAGCAAGCTAAACGAAATTGATATTAAATTGAAAAATGTGGCAGCTCAACTTTTATATGACACTGAAGAGAATTGTGCAAAGTTCCATAATGGAAATTGGGCTAACCGCTTGGGGTAAATACTAACCATACAAGCAAATTAACGTATGGGCTAATAACGCTTGGTTTTTGTTCCATCCTCGTTTACTTTAACCAACTATATTTGTCCATTATTTGGGCATCAGCAGTATAATCATTTATCAAAACAAGGAGAGTTACATGAAAATTCAATTACACAATCAAATCTTTCCCATTGCAGGTTTATTCTTTGGACTATTAGCTACATTATTTGGCCTTCACATGTCGTCTGCAATCGAATCAACTCCTACATTAATGGGTATGGTTTCTGCTGTATGGTGTGCAGTTTCTGCGAGTATTATCGGTGGCAGAGGTAATAAAGACTCAGCATAGTAAATACTGCTAACAAGGCCATTATGGATGAGGCGTCTAAAGCTTGGCTGGCGTTCATTCTTCGTTAATTTTAGCCAAGTATTTATACGCCCGAGATAGCGGCGTTATAACCTACGGAGAGTATTGTGATAAATAAAGGAAGTTGTTTATGTAATCAAGTTCAATATGAAATAGATGGTGAATTTGAAGATGTACTCAATTGTCACTGTAGTATGTGTCGTAAATTACACGCATCGGCATTTCGCACAAGAGCAAAAATAAAGACGCAGAGCTGGAAAACTATACAGGGTGAAAAATTCATTAAGTTTTATGAATCATCACCGGGTGAGCATAAAGGCTTTTGCTCTGAGTGCGGCTCTAGTTTATTTACAAAGTTTGATGCAGACCCAAATATACTGGGCTTTCCTTTTGGCACTTTAGATACCGATCCTAAAGTAAAACCTACCCGTCATGTTTATGTTGGTAGTAAAGCTGAGTGGCATGAAATTACAGATAATTTACCTCAACAACAAGAGTTTGAGTAAGTATAACAAGTTCTCAAAAGAAAAAATTACCGTTGGCTCGCGCTTTGCGCATGATAGCCAACGTTAGTTTCTTTTAAGCAAGCGCTATATTTTCAAAAGATCTTAATACTGGATTTAGAGTTAGATCACGTTTTTATACCTACCGATAAACCCAAAGTGACGGGTGAACTTTTAATTTCTATGGAACTTGAGGAAAGTGTTCGTCGGGATCATAAGGGGCTGGGTACTTCAAATCGTCGATTTGCTTTTTCGAATGGAATGCTAGAAATACTATATCTACGTGATCGTGAAGAGGCTATTAACGGCCCGGCAATTGTTGCGTTATGTTCTAGGAGAGTTTAGTGATTCATAAAGGACGTTGTCATCGCCAAGCAATAAGGTTTGAAGTAGAGGCTCCAGAAATAATCTAAGCTGATTATTGCAATTGCTCAATCTGCTCCAAATCTGGATTTCTTCATATGATAGTGCAGCTAAGTAAATTTAAATTATTAAGTGGCAAAGAAATGCTTTTAACTTATACATTTAATCCAGGTGTTGCTAAGCATACGTTTTGCATAAAAATGTGGGGTAAAACCATTTTATACACCTCGTTCAAATCCTGATGGTATTGATATTAATGTAAACTGTCTGGACACCGAGAATTTGTCAGTCAATATTACTGAGTTTGATGGTAAAAGTTGGGAACAGAATGGACATAAAAGTAAGGAGATATAATAAGTACAGTCACAATTACCACTTCGTGGCCTGTGCTGCGAGCGTTATAACATAAGATCAGGTGTCTAGAGGTTCTATTAATGAAAGTAAAACGAATAATTTCAAACATTGCAGCATCCAATCCGGGTGATGGCAAAATATTCTATGAGTCTATATTTGGTCTAAAGCTTGTGATGGATCACGGATGGATTAAGACCTATAGCTCAGGTGAAGAAATGACTACACAAATTAGTGTGGCATCAGAGGGAGGCTCAGGGACTCCTGTGCCAGACTTGTCCATAGAAGTTGATGATCTTGATACCGTACTAAAAAGGCTCAAGTCTGAAAATATTCCAATTCAATACGGTCCAGTATCAGAACCTTGGGGAGTACGCAGGTTTTATGTTCGTGACCCATTTGGCAAGCTAATCAATGTACTTCAACATCAGTAACGGCATTGAAAGTATTTAACATGTAAAAATATTCTGAGTAAAGAAAGCATGAAATACACCGTTATTTAGGGGTGGTCGCTGTGATAAACCATGCACTAGATGGTGCCCAAATGGTACCATCGTCACGTTTATACTTACAAATAACATCAGCTAATTCGCGTTCAACTTGTGCTTTTAATCGTTGTCCTTCTTCTTCAGCAAGACGAATAACTTCACCGGCTGGGCCAATTTCAAGAGCAAACTGAATGGCTTCATCCAAGTCACGACCAATACAAATATCTGAATCAAAACGTTCAAATTGAATATTCTCAAACCCTACGGCTTTTAGCATATCACTGACCATATCTGGTCCCGCCATTGAAAAAGGACCCGGGCCACAATGAACAGCATCCGTTTCATCATGAGAAATAACCGGTACGATGTTTTTTACACACAGCTCTGCATCATGTAACCAAGGGTTAGCCTCTCTTTTGCGCCAAACTACCTGAGTGAATTTTCCGCCGGGTTTTAATGAGCGGCGAATATTTTTCATCGCTAAACTGGGCATATTAAAGAACATGGTACCAAAGCGAGCAAAGGCTTGATCATAAGGACCAGCTAAGTCATCAACTTCAACATCTGCAACAAAAAAGTGTGTGTTGGTTAGAGATTCTTGCTGTGCGGCAAGTTTACATTGTTCAATAAAGTTAATAGCGCAATCAACGCCGCTAGCCATACCTTCTTTACCAACTAACTTAGCGATACGGATTGTACAATCACCAAAGCCACAGCCAACATCTAAAATTTTTGCACCAACTGGCGGTGGATGCCGCTCAAATACTTGTTCACTAATAGCCGCATAGCCTTCTACAAACAGGTATTTAAATCGGGTAAATTTGTCAAACAATACGGTATTCCATGCTTCTATTACTACTTCGTTAGCCATGGTGCCCCCCTTTATTGATTGAAATTGCAATGTTGCGGAAATCGGTTAATTCAAGTGTAGACTAATTATTCGATCTTTAAACGTGGTTTTAACTGTGACAATATAATTCTAATAAATAACCGTAACTTGTAAGAGTTTTACTTATTATCATTCACCTGATCTTAATGGAGGATGCTAAAATGAGTGTTGCATTTAATTCGTAGGACTTTGGTCAAGCGGGGTAAACATGACGATATAATGGTCTGGGATTAGATAATTACAGACTTCAGAGTAAACGCGATAACGAACGGTACCGTTGAATTTGGTCCTGATGTTTACCTCCATTGAAACGTAATTACCTTTACTTTTATCAAAAGATTCAATAACTAATTCCCATTGGGCTGCAACTACTTTTTGGTAATCTTCATCTGGGTAGGCTGTTATCCACCAGCTATTTTTATCAGGTACCTCCGCAAGTGACCAACCAATATCTTTTTTAAACTGTTCGTTTATAAATGTGATTTTGTGGTTCAAAGTTTGGCTGTCATTTTTTACTATGGCTGCGCCAAAAGGAAGTTTGTTTAGATATTCTTCAGCAGTGAAAGTAACGGGCATCAACAATGAAATCCTTGGGTTGTTCATTATTACTTATACATCAGAATATCAAATTATTCGAACGGTTAGTGAAATATTGCATTTTCTAAGAAGGTAAAGCTGCTTTAGAGTTTAATGTTTGTGTTCTGTTTATTTCTTGATGTTGAAATTAAGAAATAAATAGGCACTTAATCCTGAGAATTAAGCGCCTTTTTGAAAATAATTTTAGGCAAAAATTATTCTATTCTTCTTCCGTAGTTTCTACGGCTTGATCTTGTTCATTTTCTTGGTTTGTTTGGTGGTTTTCACCACCACATTGACCACAACAACCCATAATATAGTCCAGTTAGTGAATGTTAAATCATCATACTGCGTTAGCGATATTAGGTATTGATCAAGATCAGTTAACTGGCTTTATTAGGAATTATTTGGATTTCAACGCGGCGGTTTAACGCGCGGTTTGTTACCGTATTATTGTCAACAATTGGCATTTTTTCGCCAAAACCAGACACTTTTAAGCGCGTATCTTGCACTGTTTTGCTGACAAGGTAATGCTTGACGCTTTGAGCTCGTTTTGTTGATAAGGTTTGATTATATTGTTCACTGCCTGTGTTATCCGTATGACCTTCAATGCTCAGTAGCGTTTTATCAAATTTAATTAAGACCTTAGCGACATCGTCTAGCGTTTGATGAAATCCAGGGGAAATATACGCTTGGTCTGTTGCAAAGGTAATATTTGATGGCATCACTAAGCGAATGTTGTCACCTTCACGAATGACGTCGATTCCCGAGCCAGATAATTCTTCGCGAAAGGCTTGTTCTTGTTTATCCATATAATCACCAATGGCTGCACCGGCGATTGCACCAATTGCCGCTCCCCAGACTAAGCGTTTATCTTTATGGTTACTGGTAGATTTCCCTAAAATAGCGCCGGCAACAGCACCAATAGCAGCGCCTTTTTGCGTGTTTGTTGAGGCACAACCGGAGAAGATAAGCGCACATGACATAGCGCAAACTAACGATTTTTTTAATAACATAATGACTCCAATATCGGAAAAGAAAAATTAAAAAAGAGAGTATATACTAAGCGAAGTTTATCTTAATAAGATCTTATAAATATCCCTTGAGTAATCTGTTTTCATCAGTATAATAGCCCCTCACTTCTCGTGTTAGTCTTAATTTTCCCAAACAAACTAAGAATCACCCGACAAGTGCAACCAAATTTTGGTTAAATTGATAAAGGGGTATAGTTCCAATTGGTAGAACAGCGGTCTCCAAAACCGACGGTTGGGAGTTCGAATCTCTCTACCCCTGCCATATTTTATTATAAATATCCTGGATATTTATAATTAGAGTGCGCGTTGAGCAAATGAGTTGTCTACGATAGACAGGTAATTACAGGTTTAGAATTATGAATGCAAGTACAGAAAACCAGCCAAGTGGTTCTCTAGATTCTTTAAAGTGGGGGCTCGCTATTCTTTTACTAGCGGGTGCTGTGGTTGGTAATTATATTTATGCCGAACAGTCAGTGTTGTTAAGAGCTGTTGGTGTTGTGATTGCTGTGATTGTTGCTGGTTTAGTTGCCGGGCAAACAGAAAAAGGCCGCACTGCAATTAACTTTGCTAAAGAAGCTAGAACAGAAACCCGTAAGGTTGTTTGGCCAACTAGGCAAGAAGCTGTACAAACAACTATGATTGTTTTAGCCGCCACATTCATTATGTCATTAGTCATGTGGGGCTTAGATTCAATATTATTTGAACTTGTTGGTTTCATTACTGGATTAAAGGTTTAATATGTCTGAAGAAAACTCAATCACTGACGGCGATTCAGCCCAAGAAAATAAACCTAAGTTACGTTGGTATGTTGTACAAGCGTTTTCTGGTTATGAAGCGCGCGTACAAAAAACATTAATTGAGCATATTGAAATTCACGGCTTACAAGATAAATTTGGTCAAATTCTTGTGCCGACTGAAGAAGTGGTAGAAATGCGCGCTGGTCAAAAGCGTAAAAGTGCACGTAAATTTTTCCCTGGCTATGTATTAGTTGAAATGGCGATGGATGAAGAAGCATGGCACTTAGTGAAAAGTGTCCCACGTGTTTTAGGCTTTATCGGTGGTACAAGTGATCGTCCTGCGCCTATTACGCAAAAAGAAGCTGATCGCATTTTACAGCGTTTAGAAGATGGTGATAAACCGAAACCTAAAACATTGTTTGAGCCAGGTGAAGTGGTTCGTGTTATTGACGGTCCATTTGCCGACTTTAACGGTGTAGTTGAAGAGTTAGATTACGAGAAAAACCGCATCAAAGTTTCTGTGCTTATTTTTGGTCGCTCAACACCTGTTGATTTAGAGTTTGGTCAGGTAGAAAAAGGCTAAATCTCGTTATACCGAATTTAACGCAAGTTTAAATTGACTGGTATTTTATAAAAAGCGAAAGATTCATTCTTTCGCTTTTTTTATGGACAGAAATGACGGTATAAAGCGATCAGATGGATGTGAAAGAGAACATGTCTACATGGATTTAAACGATAGAGTGAAGTTGGTAACAGAACCGAGGAAGTACGGCCTAGGACAAACGCTAAGTATCGGCATCTTTGTGGGGAATATCGTTAGCTTGCGAATGGAATTAAAGCTGATGTATATAAAATTAAGAAAAATCTTGAATCGGTTGCGCTGATTAATATATAATCCGCTGCCGATTTTTTTTGATTCAGTGAAACTGGGTAATAAAAAAATCGTTTTTTAATCCACGGGGAGCTCACCTAACAGGTTTTATGCTTTTAATAGCAGGGCGTTTGCACCCAAATATAGGAATTTTTAAAGATGGCTAAGAAAGTCCAAGCTTTAATTAAGCTACAAGTTGCTGCTGGTGCAGCAAATCCGTCACCACCAGTTGGTCCTGCATTAGGTCAACACGGTGTGAACATCATGGAATTCTGTAAAGCGTTTAACGCGAAAACTGATTCTTTAGACAAAGGCGCTCCAGTACCAGTAGTTATTACTGTATACAATGACCGTTCTTTCACGTTCGAAACTAAGACTCCACCTGCTTCTTACTTGCTTAAGAAGGCGGCTGGTATCAAGTCAGGTTCAGGTCGTCCTAACACTGAAAAAGTGGGTACTGTTACACGTGCTCAACTTGAAGAAATTGTTAAGATGAAAGAACCAGATTTAACAGCAGGCGATATGGATGCTGGCGTTAACACTATTGCGGGTTCTGCTCGTTCAATGGGCTTAGTGGTAGAGGGTTAATCAATGGCTAAATTATCAAAGCGTGCTCGTCTAATCCGTGAAAAAGTAGACGTATTAAAAGATTATGAAATCAACGAAGCATTAGCGCTTTTAAAAGAATTAGCAACAGCTAAATTCCGTGAAAGTGTTGATGTTGCTGTAAACCTTGGCATTGATGCTCGTAAATCAGATCAAAACGTTCGTGGCGCAACAGTATTACCAAATGGTACTGGTCGTGATGTACGCGTTGCTGTATTTACTCAAGGCGCTAACGCTGATAAAGCGAAAGAAGCTGGTGCTGACGTTGTCGGTATGGAAGATTTAGCAGAGCAAGTGAAGAAAGGCGAAATGGACTTTGACGTTGTTATCGCTACTCCTGATGCTATGCGTGTTGTTGGTCAGTTAGGTCAAATTTTAGGCCCACGTGGTTTAATGCCTAACCCTAAAGTTGGCACGGTAACTCCAGATGTAGTTACTGCGGTTAACAATGCTAAAGCGGGTCAAATTCGCTATCGCAACGACAAAAACGGTATCATCCATACAACTATTGGTAAGGCTGATTTCGACGACGCTAAGTTGAAAGAAAACTTAGAAGCATTATTAGAAGCGCTTAAGAAAGCTAAGCCTGCGAATGCTAAAGGTCAATTCATTAAGAAAATTTCAGTATCAACAACTATGGGCGCTGGTGTATCAGTAGACCAAAGTAGTTTGACACTTTAATTTTTATTGTGAAACACTCGCTTTGAGTGCTTTACTTTGGCGAAATTGTAAACTATAATTTCGCCCCTTAAATTTTGGTAGGTGTTGCTTTAGACAAAATTTATTTTTGAGTTAAAGCAACCCCGTCAAAGACCGTAGGTGTATTTATTTCTTCTGATTTAAATACTTAATATTTCCTACGTAGATGGTGATTACCCAGTATTTCCTTAATTCTGGTCCTCGCCGTAACGGCCTAAAATAGCAAAAGCTGTTTTAGGGATAGTAAATGCCGGAATTTCCGGTTGAACCAGGAGTAAAAGCCAATGGCTATCAATCTTGATGACAAAAAAGCAATTGTTGCTGAAGTTCAAGAAGCTGCCACTGGCGCTCAGTCAGCTGTAGTCGCGGATTCTCGCGGTGTAACAGTTGAAGCAATTACTACTTTGCGTAAACAAGCTCGTGAAAACGGTGTATGGATGAAGGTTGTCCGTAACACATTAGCACGTCGCGCATTAGAAGGTACTGACTTTGAATGTGTTTCTGAAACACTAGTTGGTCCATCATTAATTGCATTTTCAAACGAGCACCCAGGTGCAGCAGCGCGTTTATTCACAGACTTCGCTAAAACTAACGAAGACTTCGAATTAAAAGCAGCCGCATTTGAAGGTAACGCTGTAGACGTAAATATGTTAGCTAAGCTACCTACTTACGACGAAGCAATTGCACGTTTAATGAGCGCTATGAAAGAAGCATCAGCAGGCAAACTTGCCCGCACACTTGCTGCAGTACGCGATCAGAAAGAGCAAGAAGCTGCTTAATTGTTGGACTAATATATTACCAACGCACGCTTTTTGTATTTATAGTTATTAAAAACAATCAGTTGATTGTTTATTGAAACAGGAAATTTAAAATGTCTATTTCTAAAGACGATATCCTAAATGCTATTGCTGAAATGTCAGTAATGGACGTAGTTGAATTAGTAGAAGCAATGGAAGAGAAGTTCGGCGTATCTGCTGCAGCTGCTGTTGCTGTAGCTGGCGGTGACGCTGGTGGTTCTGCTGAAGAGCAAACTGAATTTGACGTAATCTTAACTGGTTTCGGCGATAAGAAAGTTGCAGTAATCAAAGCAGTTCGTGGCGCTACAGGTTTAGGCCTTAAAGAAGCTAAAGAATTAGTTGAATCAGCTCCTAAAGCACTTAAAGAAGGTATTGATAAAGCTGAAGCTGAAGAACTTAAGAAGTCTCTTGAAGAAGCAGGTGCTTCTGTTGAGATCAAATAATCTGTTTAATAACAGATTATTTGCCTGAAAAAGGCAATGGCTGGTGATTTAAACGTCACCGGCCTTTTTGCGCTAAAGAATAACGTTTTTTTAAAAGCTGTACTAAAGAGGTTTTTTTTTAAACGAAAACAGTGCATTATTTGATACTTACGATTAAAGTATCACTGCAATACCCTGTCTGATACCAATTGGATTAGATAAGTGGTCATATTATGAACGCATATTGACTAGTTATTTACTCCAATTGGTATTTTTAGGCAGATTCGGCCATAACCAGCAAGCTGAGGAACCCCATGGTTTACTCTTACTCTGAAAAGAAACGAATTCGAAAGGACTTTGGTAAAAGTGTACAAGTAATGGATTATCCATTCTTGCTATCTATCCAGCTCGAATCTTTCCGTAAGTTTATTGATATTGATCCGACAGGTGAAACAGGCTTAGAAGCCGCGTTTCGTTCTATTTTTCCAATTAAAGCCTACTCAGGTAGTTCAGAATTACAATATGTGAGCTATCGGTTAGGTGAGCCATTATTTGATGTCAAAGAATGTCAAATTCGTGGTGTGACTTATTCAGCTCCGCTTCGCGTTAAATTGCGTTTAGTTATTTATGATAAAGAAGCGCCAGCGGGCACAGTAAAAGATATCAAAGAACAAGAAGTTTACATGGGTGAAATCCCATTAATGACAGACAATGGTACGTTTGTTATTAATGGTACTGAGCGTGTCATTGTTTCACAATTGCACCGTTCACCAGGTGTGTTCTTCGATCATGATAAAGGGAAAACACACTCTTCTGGTAAAGTATTGTATAACGCACGCGTTATTCCTTACCGTGGTTCATGGTTAGATTTCGAATTTGATCCTAAAGATAACTTGTTTGTTCGTATTGACCGTCGTCGTAAATTACCTGCGTCGATTATCTTACGTGCGTTAGAGTATTCAACAGAAGAAATTTTAGCGATTTTCTACGATAACACATCGTTTGAAATCAAAGGTGACAAGTTAGTAATGGAACTTGTGCCTGAGCGTTTACGTGGTGAAACAGCAACGTTTGATATTAAGATGCCAAATGGCGATGTCTTGGTTGAGCAAGGTCGTCGTATTACTGCACGCCACATTCGTACTTTATCAAAAGAAAATGTTAGCGAGTTAGAAGTACCAGCAGAATATATTGTTGGTAAAGTGCTATCAAAAGCTTATGTTGACGAGTCAACAGGTGAAGTGATTGCGGAAGCAAATGCTGAGTTAACCTTAGAGTTATTAGCTGAATTGAGCCAAGCAGGTCATAAAGTGTTATCAACACTTTATATGAACGAGTTTGATGTCGGTTCATATATGTCTGATACTTTACGTATCGATAGCTCAACTAACCGCTTAGAGGCATTAGTAGAAATTTATCGTATGATGCGCCCAGGTGAGCCACCAACGAAAGATGCTGCTGAAACGTTGTTTGCTAATCTATTCTTTTCATTAGAGCGTTACGACCTTTCAACTGTAGGTCGTATGAAGTTTAATCGTCGTGTTGGCCGTGACGAAGAAACAGGCGAAGGCACTTTGTCACAAGATGACATTATTGCAGTAATGAAAACTCTTATCGGCATTCGTGATGGTAAGGGTGAAGTGGATGATATTGACCACTTAGGTAACCGTCGTATCCGTAGTGTTGGTGAAATGGCTGAAAACCAATTCCGTGTTGGTTTAGTACGTGTAGAGCGTGCGGTGCGTGAACGTTTATCATTAGGTGATCTTGATGCGGTAATGCCACAAGATTTAATCAATGCTAAGCCGATTTCAGCTGCGGTTAAAGAATTCTTTGGTTCATCACAACTTTCACAGTTTATGGATCAAAACAACCCGTTATCAGAAGTAACGCATAAGCGTCGTATCTCAGCGTTAGGCCCAGGTGGTTTGACTCGTGAACGTGCTGGTTTCGAAGTACGTGACGTACATCCAACTCACTATGGACGTGTTTGTCCAATCGAAACGCCTGAAGGTCCAAACATCGGTTTGATCAACTCGTTGTCTTGTTATGCCCGCACTAACGACTTTGGTTTCTTAGAAACGCCATATCGTCGTGTTGTTGATGGTCAGGTAACTGATGAAGTTGATTACTTATCAGCAATTGAAGAAGGTAACTTTGTTATCGCACAAACAAGCGCTGAAGTAGATGAAAACGGTAAATTAGTCGAAGGTTTGGTTAACTGTCGTCATAAAAACGAATTTACTTTAATGGCGTCTGATCAAGTGCAATATATGGATGTTTCGCCACAACAAATCGTATCAGTGGCGGCATCACTTATTCCATTCTTAGAACATGATGATGCTAACCGTGCCTTGATGGGATCGAACATGCAACGTCAAGCCGTTCCTACCTTAAAAGTGGACAAGCCACTTGTTGGTACCGGGATGGAGAAAATTGTTGCCGTAGATTCAGGGGTAACAGCAGTTGCTAAACGTGGCGGTGTTGTTAGCTATGTTGACGCATCACGTATCGTTGTAAAAGTAAATGATAATGAAATGCACGCGGGTGAAGCGGGTATTGATATTTATAACTTAACGAAGTACACACGTTCTAACCAAAACACTTGTATTAACCAACGTCCTACCTGTCGTTTAGGTGAGCCAGTAGTACGTGGTGATGTATTAGCTGATGGTCCTTCTACAGATATGGGTGAATTGGCGCTTGGTCAAAACATGCGTATTGCGTTCATGCCGTGGAATGGATACAACTTTGAGGATTCAATGTTGTTATCTGAGCGTGTTGCTCAAGAAGACCGTTTTACCACTATTCATATCCAAGAGTTAAGTTGTATTGCGCGTGATACTAAATTAGGTAGTGAAGAAATTACTTCAGATATTCCTAATGTTGGTGAGTCTGCGTTAAGCAAACTTGATGAATCTGGTGTTGTATATATCGGTGCCGAAGTTAACGGTGGTGATATCTTAGTGGGTAAAGTTACTCCTAAAGGTGAAACACAATTAACACCAGAAGAAAAACTATTACGTGCGATTTTCGGTGAGAAAGCCGCAGATGTGAAAGATAGCTCATTACGTGTACCTAACTCAGTGTCTGGTACTATTATCGATGTGCAAATCTTCACTCGCGATGGTGTTGAAAAAGATAAGCGTGCATTAGAAATTGAAGAAATGCAGCTGAAAGAAGTGAAGAAAGATTTAGGTGACGAGTTTGCCATCTTAGAAGACGGTATTTATGCTCGTGCTAAGAAACTTCTTTTATCAGCAGGCCTAAACGATTCTGACTTAAATAGCATGTCACGTGATAAGTGGTTAGTTCAAAACTTATCTGACGAAGGTCAGCAAGGCGAATTAGAGCAAATCGCTGAACAATACGACACTATCAAAGCCGATTTCGATAAGAAGTATGAAATCAAGCGTCGTAAGATCACTCAAGGTGATGATTTAGCACCAGGCGTACTTAAGATTGTTAAAGTTTACTTAGCTGTTAAACGTCGCATCCAGCCGGGTGATAAGATGGCGGGTCGTCATGGTAACAAGGGTGTTATCTCAAATGTTGTGCCTGTTGAAGATATGCCGTATGACGAAAACGGTGTACCAGTAGATATCGTACTTAACCCATTGGGTGTACCGTCGCGGATGAACATCGGTCAGATCCTAGAAACTCATTTAGGTATGGCGGCACGTGGTATTGGTGAGAAAATTAACCGTATGCTCGAAGAGCAACGTGAACTTGCCAAGTTACGTGAATTCTTAAAAGACGTCTATAAGTTAGGTGATTCACGTCAGCAAGTGGATATTGACAGTTTTTCTGATGATGAAGTATTGCGCTTAGCTGATAACTTACGTGCGGGTTTACCAATTGCCACACCAGTATTTGATGGTGCTAGCGAAAAAGAAATCAAAGATCTGTTCAAATTAGCGGATATGCCAGAAAGCGGCCAGTTTGTCTTAACTGATGGTCGTACTGGTCGTAAGTTTGAGCGCCCGGTAACGGTAGGTTACATGTATATGCTGAAACTGAATCACTTAGTTGATGACAAAATGCATGCCCGTTCTACTGGTTCTTATAGTCTGGTTACTCAGCAACCACTAGGTGGTAAAGCACAGTTTGGTGGTCAGCGTTTCGGTGAGATGGAAGTATGGGCACTTGAAGCATACGGTGCCGCGTATACCTTACAAGAAATGCTAACAGTGAAGTCGGATGACGTGAATGGTCGTACTAAGATGTATAAAAACTTAGTCGACGGCGATCACCGTATGGAGCCAGGTATTCCAGAATCATTCAATGTATTACTGAAAGAGATCCGCTCATTAGGTATTAACATTGAGTTAGATCAGGAATAAGCCAGAGCTTCGTAGCTGAACGTATCAGTACATGGAGAAGAGCGAAAACGCTCTTCTCCGAAGGTTAACTCCGACAGGAGACAGAGTGTGAAAGATTTACTTAAGTTTCTTAAGCAACAAAATCAAACAGAAGAATTCGATGGTATTCGCATCGGATTAGCATCACCGGACATGATTCGTTCATGGTCATTTGGTGAAGTAAAAAAACCTGAAACCATTAACTATCGTACTTTTAAGCCAGAGCGTGACGGTCTATTCTGTGCGCGTATCTTTGGCCCGGTTAAAGATTACGAATGTCTTTGTGGTAAGTATAAGCGCCTTAAGCATCGTGGTGTTATTTGTGAAAAATGTGGTGTAGAAGTTACATTAACTAAAGTTCGCCGTGACCGTATGGGTCATATTGAACTAGCAAGTCCGGTCGCCCATATTTGGTTCTTAAAATCATTACCATCACGTATTGGTTTACTACTTGATATGACGTTACGTGATATTGAGCGTGTACTTTATTTTGAATCTTATGTTGTTACTGAACCAGGTATGACAACATTAGAAAAGAGCCAGATTTTAACGGAAGAAGAATATCTTGATGCGTTAGAAGAGCATGGCGATGAATTCGATGCCTTAATGGGTGCTGAAGCAGTACTTGCATTGTTACAACAAATCGATTTAGACGCTGAAGTCGCGCAAATGCGTGAAGAGCTTCCAGAAATAGGTTCTGAGACTAAGCGTAAGAAGATCACTAAACGTTTAAAATTAATGGAAGCGTTTGCTCAGTCAGGCAACAAACCTGAGTGGATGATCATGTCGGTTCTGCCGATCTTACCACCTGATTTACGTCCGTTAGTACCACTAGACGGTGGACGTTTTGCGACCTCTGATTTGAATGATTTATATCGTCGTGTAATCAACCGTAATAACCGTTTGAAACGTTTATTAGATCTAGTTGCACCTGATATTATCGTACGTAACGAAAAACGTATGTTACAAGAGTCAGTCGATGCGTTATTAGATAATGGTCGTCGTGGTCGTGCCATCACTGGTTCGAACAAACGTCCATTAAAATCACTTGCTGATATGATCAAAGGTAAGCAAGGTCGTTTCCGTCAAAACTTACTTGGTAAGCGTGTTGACTATTCAGGCCGTTCTGTAATTACCGTTGGTCCTACTTTACGTCTACATCAGTGTGGTCTTCCTAAAAAGATGGCACTTGAATTGTTTAAACCATTTATCTACGGTAAGTTAGAAGCGCGTGGTTTAGCGACAACGATTAAAGCGGCGAAAAAACTAGTAGAGCGTGAAGGCGCAGAAGTATGGGATGTATTAGACGAAGTAATTCGTGAACATCCAGTGATGCTTAACCGTGCACCTACACTTCATAGATTGGGTATCCAGGCGTTTGAACCTGTATTGATTGAAGGTAAAGCGATTCATTTGCATCCATTAGTTTGTGCGGCGTATAACGCTGACTTCGATGGTGACCAAATGGCGGTACACGTACCGTTAACATTAGAAGCACAGCTTGAAGCCCGTGCGTTAATGATGTCAACCAACAACGTGTTATCACCGGCAAACGGTGACCCGATTATCGTTCCTTCACAGGATGTTGTTTTAGGTCTTTATTACTTAACTCGTGATCGTGTTAACGGTTTAGGTGAAGGTATGATCTTTGCCGATACTAAAGAGGCAGAGAAAGCATATCGCACAGGTGCGGCAGAATTACATGCCCGCGTTAAAATTCGTATCACTGAACATATACGTAATGAAGAAGGTGAGTTAGTACCTCATACTGAATTACGTGATACTACTGTTGGTCGTGCTATTTTATGGCAAGTTTGTCCTAAAGGCTTACCTTATGAATTAATTGATCAACCATTAGGTAAAAAACCTATTTCTCGTTTGATCAACCATGCATATCGTAACTTAGGTCTTAAAGATACTGTTATCTTTGCTGACCATATTATGTATACAGGTTTCCATTACGCGATGATCGCTGGTGCGTCAGTTGGTATCGATGATATGGTTATTCCAGATGCGAAATACACCATTATCGAAGCGGCAGAGGCCGAAGTTGAAGAAATTCAGGAGCAGTTTGACCAAGGTCTTGTAACTGCTGGTGAAAAATACAATAAAGTTATCGATATTTGGTCGTCTGCTAACGAAAAAGTATCGAAAGCGATGATGGATAACTTGTCAAAAGAGCAAGTTAAAAACCGTGACGGCGAAATGGAAGAACAAGATTCTTTCAACTCTATCTATATGATGGCTGACTCGGGGGCTCGTGGTAGTGCTGCTCAGATCCGTCAGCTAGCGGGTATGCGTGGCTTGATGGCAAAACCTGATGGTTCAATCATCGAAACACCTATTACCGCGAACTTCCGTGAAGGTTTGAACGTATTACAATACTTCATCTCAACTCACGGTGCGCGTAAAGGTCTTGCCGATACGGCACTTAAAACAGCGAACTCAGGTTACTTAACTCGTCGTCTAGTTGACGTTGCACAAGACTTAGTCGTGACAGAACATGACTGTGGTACTGAAGAAGGTATCTTAATGACACCTCTTATTGAAGGTGGTGACGTTGTTGAACCTTTACGTGAGCGTGTATTAGGTCGTGTAGTATGTGACGATGTGTTAATCCCTGGTTCAGAACAGGTATTATTACCACGTAACACTTTAATTGATGAAGCTTTGTGTGATCTTTTAGAAGAACATTCAGTAGACCAAGTTAAAGTACGTTCGATTATTACTTGTGAAACAGATTTTGGTATTTGTGCTCACTGTTACGGTCGTGATTTGGCGCGTGGTCATATGATCAACCAAGGTGAAGCGATTGGGGTTGTGGCAGCACAGTCTATCGGTGAACCAGGTACTCAGCTTACCATGCGTACCTTCCACATCGGTGGTGCAGCATCTCGTGCTTCAGCTGAAAACTCTGTACAAGTGAAAAACACGGGTACCTTGAAGTTACAAAACGCTAAGTTCGTTAATAACTCTGAAGGTAAAATCGTTATTACTTCACGTTCATCTGAATTAACGGTTATTGATGAACTAGGTCGTGAGAAAGAGCGCTATAAAGTGCCTTACGGTTCTGTATTAACTAAGAAAGACGGTGAAGCGATCGAGTCTGGTGAAACAGTAGCAAACTGGGATCCACATACTCACCCAATTATTACTGAGGTTGCTGGTAAGATTAAGTTCGTCGACTTAATCGAAGGCTTAACCATGACGCGCCAAACAGATGAATTGACTGGTTTATCAAGCATTGTTGTTACTGATGCTAGCCAACGTAGTTCAGCTGGTAAAGAAATGCGCCCAATGGTTAAATTGATCGATGCCAAAGGTAATGACGTGATGATTGCTGGTACCGATATTCCGGCCCAATACTTCTTACCAGGTAACGCGATTGTTAACTTGGAAGATGGTTCAGAAGTTGCTATCGGTGATGCGTTAGCACGTATTCCACAAGAATCTTCGAAAACTCGTGATATTACCGGTGGTCTGCCGCGTGTTGCTGACTTATTTGAAGCTCGTAAGCCGAAAGAGCCTGCAATTCTTGCTGAGAAGACTGGTATCATTGGTTTCGGTAAAGAAACTAAAGGTAAGCGTCGTTTATTAATCACTCAACCGAGTGGTGAAGTTTACGAAGAGATGATCCCGAAATGGCGTCAGCTTAACGTGTTTGAAGGTGAATCAGTGCAAAAAGGTGAGGTTATTGCCGATGGTCCTGAATCACCACATGATATCTTGCGTTTACGTGGTGTTGCACCAGTTGCAAACTACATCGTTAACGAAGTACAAGACGTTTATCGCTTACAAGGTGTAAAAATCAACGATAAGCATATTGAAGTTATCGTACGTCAAATGATCCGTAAGTGTGAAATATTAGACGCAGGTGATTCATCATTCCTGAAAGGGGAACAAGTAGAAGTAGCACGCGTTAATATTGAAAACCGTGAACTGGAAGCGGCAGGTAAGCAACCAGCTGAATATGAAATGCAAATGATGGGTATTACTAAAGCATCACTTGCTACTGAATCATTTATTTCAGCGGCGTCGTTCCAGGAAACCACACGTGTGTTAACTGAAGCAGCTGTTGGCGGTAAGAAAGATACCTTACGTGGCTTGAAAGAGAACGTTATTGTGGGTCGCTTAATTCCAGCAGGTACTGGTTATGCGTATCACCAAGAGCGTGCTCGTCAACGTAACGCGGAAGTGGAAGAAGAAGTAACAGTATCCGCTGATGAAGCAGCACAAGCATTGACCGATGCGTTAAATGCTGATTTAAGCGCTGATTCTGACGGTTCTGCGACGGATATCTAAATAATTGGCAAATTAACCTGTCTATTGTGGACTAAAACTTGACAGGTTAAAGCTTGACCATTAGAATTCCGCGACCTTATATTCTGTACTTGATGTACTTAGAGTAAAAGGTCGCGGTTTTTCACGTTTATAAGCAGGTAAATTTGGCAAACTTAGTCAGTATAATTTACCTAATGTTTTAATTAATCAGGAGCTATAATGGCAACTATTAACCAATTGGTACGTAAACCACGTGTCAAGCAGGTGCAAAAGAGTAACGTTCCTGCGTTACAGGCTTGCCCTCAGCGTCGTGGCGTATGTACTCGTGTGTATACAACTACACCTAAAAAACCTAACTCAGCATTACGTAAAGTTGCTCGTGTTCGTTTAACTAACGGCTACGAAGTAACTTCATACATTGGTGGTGAAGGTCACAACTTACAAGAGCATAGCGTAATCTTAATCCGTGGTGGTCGTGTTAAAGACTTACCTGGTGTACGTTATCATACTGTTCGTGGCGCACTTGATTGTTCAGGTGTTAACGATCGTAGACAAGGCCGTTCTAAATACGGTGCGAAGCGCCCTAAATCTTAACGGTTTCCGTAAAGTAAGGCCAAATTAATAAATTAACAATTTTGGGTAATCCCTGAATTAAACGGAGATATCAAGATGCCAAGAAGACGCGTCGTTGGGCAACGTAAAATATTGCCAGATCCTAAGTTCCATAACGAACTATTAGCAAAATTCATCAACATCCTTATGGTTGATGGTAAAAAATCTACTGCAGAAAAAATTGTATACGGTGCATTAGACATTTTAACTGAGAAAAACTCTGAAAAAACTCACTTAGAGCTTTTTGAAGAAGCGTTAGACAACATTCGCCCACAAGTAGAGGTTAAATCTCGTCGTGTTGGTGGTTCTACGTATCAAGTACCAGTTGAAGTTCGTCCAGTTCGTCGTAATGCACTAGCCATGCGTTGGTTAGTTGAAGCAGCTCGTAAACGTGGTGAAAAATCAATGGCTCAACGCCTTGCTAACGAAATGCTAGATGCATCAGATAGCAAAGGTTCAGCGGTTAAGAAGCGTGAAGACGTTCACCGTATGGCCGAAGCGAACAAAGCGTTCGCACACTATCGCTGGTAATCACGATAGTAAAATGAATGGCGTAGTTATCGATCATAAAACGGTAACTACGCTTTTCTACTCTATAGCTTAAATAATCAAGCTATAGTCAAATGTATTTATCAGTGAATCTATTTGACTATAACTATACTGTACAAAGGAATATTGAGTGGCTCGTACAACACCTATTGAGCGTTATCGTAATATTGGCATCTGCGCACATGTAGATGCGGGTAAAACGACGACAACTGAACGTGTATTATTTTATACTGGTCTTTCCCATAAGATTGGTGAAGTACATGATGGTGCAGCTACCATGGATTGGATGGAACAAGAACAAGAACGTGGTATTACCATAACTTCCGCGGCAACGACTTGTTTTTGGAAGGGAATGGACGCTCAATTTGACGATCATCGTATTAATATCATCGACACCCCAGGTCACGTAGATTTTACCATTGAAGTTGAGCGTTCATTGCGTGTACTTGATGGTGCAGTGCTTGTGCTTTGCGCATCGAGTGGCGTGCAACCGCAAACCGAAACCGTTTGGCGTCAAATGGAAAAATATGCGGTTCCACGAATAGTTTTTGTTAATAAAATGGATAGAACCGGTGCCAACTTTCTCAATGTTGTAGAACAAATGAAAGAACGGTTAGGTGCTAATGCGGTACCTATTCAGTTACCTATAGGTGCAGAAGAAGAATTTTCAGGTGTCGTCGATTTAATTAAGATGAAAGCCATCAACTGGAACGAAGCTGATCAAGGTATGACTTTTAGCTACGAAGATATTCCAGCCGATATGCAAGATCTTGCTGATGAATGGCGAGAAAACTTAGTATCAGAAGCTGCCGAAGCTAATGATGAGTTGATGGATAAATATCTTGAAGAAGGTGATCTCACCGAAGACGAAATTAAGGCTGCCTTGCGTCAGCGTACATTAAGTAACGAAATTATTTTGAGTACTTGTGGCTCTGCTTTTAAGAATAAAGGCGTACAAGCTGTTTTAGATAGTGTTATTGAGTACCTCCCTTCACCAAAAGACGTGCCGGCTATTACTGGTATCAGTAATGATAAAGCTGAAACAGAGGTGAGTCGTGAAGCCGATGATAAGGCCCCATTTTCAGCTTTAGCCTTTAAAATTGCATCTGATTCTTTTGTTGGCACATTGACTTTTTTCCGTGTCTATTCAGGTGTTGTTAAAACGGGAGATATGGTTTTTAACCCACTTAAAGGCAAAAAAGAGCGTTTAGGTCGTATTGTGCAAATGCATTCTAATGATCGTAAAGAGATTAAAGAAGTGCACGCCGGCGATATTGCTGCGGCCATTGGCTTGAAAGATGTTACTACTGGGGAAACCTTATGTGATCCAAGTCATGTCATTACTTTAGATAAAATGGAATTTCCTGAACCGGTAATTTCTGTAGCGGTTGAGCCAAAAACACAGGTTGACCAAGATAAGTTAACTAATGCGTTAACTAGGCTAGCCGCGGAAGATCCTTCATTTCATGTGGTAACTGATGAAGAAACTGGGCAAACGATTATATCGGGTATGGGTGAGCTACACTTAGATATCATTACTGATCGAATGATGCGTGAATACAAAGTGGATTGTAATGTCGGTAATCCACAAGTCTCTTATAGAGAAACCATCACTAAGTCTGCGCAAGTTGAAGGCAAATTTGAACGTCAAATGGGCACTAAAGGTCAGTATGGACATGTTTGTTTAACAATGGAACCTGCCGGTGAAGGTGAAGGTTTTGTTTTTGTTAACGATATTATCGATAGTGGCGAAGTGCCAAAAGAATACTTCACTGCTATTGAAAAAGGCTTTCAAGAACAGATGGATTCCGGTGTATTGGCGTCATACCCAATGCTAGATATAAAAGTTACGCTAACAGGGGGCTCATTTCATGAGACAGATTCTAATGAGATCGCCTTTAAAGTTGCTGCTTCTATGGGATTTAGAAATGGGGTAATGGCTGCGTCACCAGTGTTGCTAGAGCCTGTTATGAAAGTTGAAGTGACAACACCTGAAGAAAATATGGGTGATGTAGTTGGAGATTTAAACCGACGTCGTGGCATGATTGATGGCATGGATGAGGGGCCAAGCAATACTAAAATTGTAAATGCTACAGTGCCTTTGTCTGAAATGTTCGGTTATGCGACTGAGTTAAGAAGTGCGACCCAAGGTCGAGCGTCATACTCAATGGAATTTAAGCAATACAATGAAACGCCAAAAGCTGTAGCTGATTCTATTATTGAAGGGCGCGGCGGCTCAGTTATTTAATTAACTAGCCGATGTAAGAAATTTTGAATTCGTGCAATAGTGCATGTATTCAATTGTAAACAAACTCCCAGTGAGTTTGTAATTAAGACAAAGACTGAATTGATGTTTTGACAAGGTAAGCACCCTTATCTAGAATTAACTGTTTAATTTTTGTCTTTTTAACTCTCGCTGAGAGAATAAATTTTAATATTAATTTTACTATCTGTTTAAGGTAATTGAAAAATGGCTAAAGAAAAATTTGAACGTTCGAAACCGCATGTAAACGTAGGTACTATCGGACACGTTGACCACGGTAAGACTACGTTAACAGCTGCTATCTCTGCGGTATTAACAAAAACTCACGGTGGTGATGTACGCGATTTCGCACAAATCGATAATGCTCCAGAAGAGCGTGAGCGTGGTATTACTATCAATACTTCTCACATCGAATATGACACAGCAACACGTCACTATGCACACGTAGATTGCCCGGGTCACGCGGATTACATCAAAAACATGATCACAGGTGCGGCTCAAATGGACGGCGCTATCTTAGTAGTAGCGGCGACAGATGGTCCAATGCCACAAACACGTGAGCACATCTTATTGTCTCGTCAGGTTGGTGTACCTTACATCATCGTATTCTTAAACAAATGCGACATGGTAGATGACGAAGAGTTATTAGAATTAGTAGAAATGGAAGTACGTGAATTACTTTCAGAATACGAATTCCCAGGTGATGACTTACCAATTATCCAAGGTTCAGCATTAGGTGCATTGAACGGCGAAGCGCAATGGGAAGAGAAAATCATTGAGTTAGCAGACCAATTAGACTCTTACATTCCAGAGCCAGAGCGTGCGATTGACGGTGCATTCATCATGCCAATCGAAGACGTATTCTCAATCTCAGGTCGTGGTACAGTAGTAACAGGTCGTGTTGAGCGTGGTATCATCAAAGTAGGTGATGAAGTAGAAATCGTTGGTATTCGTGAGACACAAAAGTCAACTTGTACTGGTGTAGAAATGTTCCGTAAATTGCTTGACGAAGGTCGTGCAGGTGAGAACTGTGGTATTCTTTTACGTGGTCTTAAGCGTGAAGACGTAGAACGTGGTCAAGTATTGGCACAACCTGGTTCAATCACACCACACACGAAGTTCGAATCAGAAGTTTACGTATTATCTAAAGATGAAGGTGGTCGTCATACACCATTCTTCAAAGGCTACCGTCCACAGTTCTACTTCCGTACAACTGACATCACAGGTGCAGTAGAGTTACCTGAAGGTGTAGAAATGGTAATGCCAGGCGACAACTTGAAGTTTGTTGTCGAGCTAATCAACCCGGTTGCGATGGACGAAGGTTTACGCTTCGCGATTCGTGAAGGTGGTCGTACAGTAGGTGCTGGTGTTGTATCTAAAATCATCGACTAATTGATGATTAGATAGAATATCTACACTGAATGAAAAAGGCGCTTAGGCGCCTTTTTTGTTATCTGTAACTTGCGTAAGTTCTATTACTAGCCCTAAATGAAGCATCAACTAGTATCGGTAGTTAGATAACATTGAGACGTTTAAAAGATGCTTCGGTATCCTTTTTTGTTTGTACGATAGGTTCGAAGAGTATCAGTGACGAACATTGGTATATAGGTACAGTGTCGCACCGTTGTAGCGGCTACTATTGAGAGTTTGAGTTCATATTAAAACGTCAGAAAGCGCAGCCAACGGCTGCTCTTTTTTACAAAATAGAAAAATAGCTAGATGATCTGGTATAAATGAAATAATTAGCTACAAGAGGTTAGCTTTTAAGTGAAGGTTATTATTGTTGCTACCCCAGTTAGATATTTTAATCTATCTTAGCTAAACTTTCAGCGTTCGCACCACCAGCAATGGCTGCATTAATGGCACTTTCTTGGCTTAGCCCCGCTTCGATAGCACTATCTACAATAACTTTATTATGCTTACTGTCGCTAGAGTGTATTGCTTGAGTGACAACTTCAGAACTATTATCAGGAAATAAGTTAATTGCTTGCATGACAAAACTAGCAATTTTGTCTGGCATGGCTTTTATTGCGCCAGTAATAATTGCTAAATAACTTTCTGGATAACTTTCTAGCGTATTATCAACTACAGATTGTGACATCACAGGTTCAGTTTGAATCGCAACTCTGATAATATTTTCTATATCGGCAGGATTGTTTTGTATGGCGATATTAACAATTTCTTGTGCATAGGCTGGTTCCGCTTCAATGGCGATGGCAATTATTTCTGCAGGTTCGGCAACATTAGCAGCTAATACACTTTCAATGACTTCGCATGCCAGTACAGGTTCAGCATTCATCGCGCCTATCATGATTTCTTGATATTGACTTGGATAACGTTCGAGAGCGACTTTAAGTACTAAGTCTACTTGTTCAGGATAACGTTTAAGAATAGAACTAACGCTACGTTCGAGTGAAATTTGTTGTTTAACTTGTTGGTTTAAAATTCTGGCGATTAACTCTTCCTGTTTAAATTTGGCGAAATCCTTCGCATATACACCGGTAGTTAGACCGCAAAGTAGCAACAAAACAATTAACTTCTTCATTGTTTATGTTCTCTACGTGTTAATTTATTAGTAATTTAGCTTAATAAATTGTAATTGTTGTTATTTTAAACAAACCACTATAGGTTAAAATGAATGTGATATCCCCTGTTCTTTTATACAGAAAATACCTCATATACCTATAGATTAGTGTATAAAACAGGCCGAAAGTTCAATTAATAGTCAAACAGTCAAAAAGATCAAAAAAGTAGTTGCACAACGTAGAAAAATCCCTAAAATGCGCATCCACTTCTCAGGGACAGCCCAGAGGAGTGTTTTGATAAGTTTAGTTATCGAATTTGATAGGTAAACGGGTCAGATAAGTTAAGAAAAAGTGCTGCGGCGAAAAAGCTAAAGAAATTTTCAAAAACTTGTTGACATCAAAACTGAGTTGCGTAGAATGCGCATCTCGCTTCGGGCAAGGCTTCTAGCCAAATCGAAGTGTCGGAGTTAAACGAATGCGATTTAACTTCAGTTATCTCTTCTTTATACAGAAAAGATAACGTTCTTTAACAATTAGTTATCATGCAATTTGTGTGAGCACTCACATGAGATTGATTCGACAGCTACTTAGGTAGCAACAATAATCTCAGTGAAGATGTTCATACAAAACAATTATTACCTTCGGGTAGTAAGTAAGTTTTATTTGTACAGAATTCATTGAGTCGAGAGCTTGTCTCTCACAAACGATTTTTTAATTGAAGAGTTTGATCATGGCTCAGATTGAACGCTGGCGGCAGGCTTAACACATGCAAGTCGAGCGGAAACGAGAAGTACTTGTACTTCGGCGTCGAGCGGCGGACGGGTGAGTAATGCTTGGGAATATGCCTTAAGGTGGGGGACAACAGTTGGAAACGACTGCTAATACCGCATAATGTCTACGGACCAAAGAGGGGGACCTTCGGGCCTCTTGCCTTTAGATTAGCCCAAGTGAGATTAGCTAGATGGTGGGGTAATGGCCTACCATGGCGACGATCTCTAGCTGGTTTGAGAGGATGATCAGCCACACTGGGACTGAGACACGGCCCAGACTCCTACGGGAGGCAGCAGTGGGGAATATTGCACAATGGGGGAAACCCTGATGCAGCCATGCCGCGTGTGTGAAGAAGGCCTTCGGGTTGTAAAGCACTTTCAGTCGTGAGGAAAGGTGTAAGGTTAATACCTTTGCACTGTGACGTTAGCGACAGAAGAAGCACCGGCTAACTCCGTGCCAGCAGCCGCGGTAATACGGAGGGTGCGAGCGTTAATCGGAATTACTGGGCGTAAAGCGTGCGTAGGCGGTTAGTTAAGTCAGATGTGAAATCCCGGGGCTCAACCTCGGAACTGCATTTGAAACTGGCTAACTAGAGTATTGTAGAGGGTGGTGGAATTTCCAGTGTAGCGGTGAAATGCGTAGAGATTGGAAGGAACATCAGTGGCGAAGGCGGCCACCTGGACAAATACTGACGCTGAGGCACGAAAGCGTGGGGAGCAAACAGGATTAGATACCCTGGTAGTCCACGCCGTAAACGATGTCAACTAGCTGTCTGTGTTCTTGAAACGTGGGTAGCGTAGCTAACGCGCTAAGTTGACCGCCTGGGGAGTACGGCCGCAAGGTTAAAACTCAAATGAATTGACGGGGGCCCGCACAAGCGGTGGAGCATGTGGTTTAATTCGATGCAACGCGAAGAACCTTACCATCCCTTGACATCCAGCGAATTTTCTAGAGATAGATTAGTGCCTTCGGGAACGCTGAGACAGGTGCTGCATGGCTGTCGTCAGCTCGTGTTGTGAAATGTTGGGTTAAGTCCCGCAACGAGCGCAACCCCTATCCTTATTTGCCAGCGCGTAATGGCGGGAACTTTAAGGAGACTGCCGGTGATAAACCGGAGGAAGGTGGGGACGACGTCAAGTCATCATGGCCCTTACGGGATGGGCTACACACGTGCTACAATGGCGTATACAGAGTGCTGCAAGACCGCGAGGTGGAGCGAATCACTTAAAGTACGTCGTAGTCCGGATTGGAGTCTGCAACTCGACTCCATGAAGTCGGAATCGCTAGTAATCGCAAATCAGAATGTTGCGGTGAATACGTTCCCGGGCCTTGTACACACCGCCCGTCACACCATGGGAGTGGGATGCAAAAGAAGTAGTTAGTCTAACCTTCGGGAGGGCGATTACCACTTTGTGTTTCATGACTGGGGTGAAGTCGTAACAAGGTAACCCTAGGGGAACCTGGGGTTGGATCACCTCCTTATCTTGAACGAATTAACTTGTGTTGAGTGTTCACACACATTGTATGATAACGAAAGTAGAAGAAGTAACCCTTTACTAATTAAGTAAAAAGAGGGGCTATAGCTCAGCTGGGAGAGCGCCTGCCTTGCACGCAGGAGGTCAGCAGTTCGATCCTGCTTAGCTCCACCACTTATTTTTACCATTAGTATTGTAGCTCGAATAAAGAGCGCACCCCGCCACGTGTTATTAGCGGTGAGGTCGGCCTGTTTTTTTCAAGTCTGCCCAGACCTAGCATAGGTAAAGGTGAACTTTGACGATTAAAGGTCTGTAGCTCAGCTGGTTAGAGCGCACCCCTGATAAGGGTGAGGTCGGCAGTTCAAGTCTGCCCAGACCTACCACTTCTTCAAGGAACGAAAGGCCAAACTTAACGTATCATTTGATGATGATTTAAGTTTGGTTTTTTAAACCAAGTTTTTAGCCGAATGCGTGCTAATTACTACTTCTTTAACAATCTGGAAAGCTGATATATATCCCGATAAATGTTGGTGTCGCGCCAATATTTATCACCGATAATCCTTTCTCCTCGACCTATGTTGAGAAGGAAAGATTATCAACCGATAGTTGAAAGACTATCAAATTCTTATTCAAGATACTCTATTGAGTACGTGAAAATGTCAGGCTTTACAATTGCTGGGGTTTAGTCACCCTGGCGTACCAAACTATTTGGGGTTGTATGGTTAAGTGACTAAGCGTATGTGGTGGATGCCTTGGCAGTTAGAGGCGATGAAGGACGTGTTAATCTGCGATAAGCTGTGTTAAGCCGATAAAAGGCGTTATAGGCACAGATTTCCGAATGGGGAAACCCAGTTGCATAAGCAACTATTCTTTGGTGAATACATAGCCAAAGAAGGCGAACCGGGAGAACTGAAACATCTAAGTACCCCGAGGAAAAGAAATCAACCGAGATTTCCTTAGTAGCGGCGAGCGAACGGGAATTAGCCCTTAAGCGTGTGGGCGTTAGTGGAACAGTCTGGAAAGGCTGGCGATACAGGGTGATAGCCCCGTACACGAAAGCAAACACAACGTGAAAACGAGTAGGACGGAGCACGTGAAACTTTGTCTGAACATGGGGGGACCATCCTCCAAGGCTAAATACTCCTAACTGACCGATAGTGAACCAGTACCGTGAGGGAAAGGCGAAAAGAACCCCTGTGAGGGGAGTGAAATAGAACCTGAAACCGCATACGTACAAGCAGTGGAAGCCTTCGGGTGACTGCGTACCTTTTGTATAATGGGTCAGCGACTTATATTCTGTAGCAAGGTTAACCGATTAGGGGAGCCGTAGCGAAAGCGAGTGTTAACTGCGCGTTTAGTTGCAGGGTATAGACCCGAAACCCGGCGATCTACCCATGGGCAGGTTGAAGGTTGAGTAACATCAACTGGAGGACCGAACACACGTATGTTGAAAAATGCGGTGATGACCTGTGGGTCGGAGTGAAAGGCTAATCAAGCCGGGAGATAGCTGGTTCTCCCCGAAATCTATTTAGGTAGAGCCTCGCACGAATACCATTGGGGGTAGAGCACTGTTAAGGCTAGGGGGTCATCCCGACTTACCAACCCTTTGCAAACTCCGAATACCAATGAGTACTATGCGGGAGACACACTACGGGTGCTAACGTCCGTTGTGAAGAGGGAAACAACCCAGACCGCCAGCTAAGGTCCCAAAGTCATAGTTAAGTGGGAAACGATGTGGAAAGGCCCAGACAGCTAGGAGGTTGGCTTAGAAGCAGCCACCCTTTAAAGAAAGCGTAATAGCTCACTAGTCGAGTCGGTCTGCGCGGAAGATGTAACGGGGCTAAACTATGCACCGAAGCTGCGGATTTAATCTTAGGATTAAGTGGTAGGGGAGCGTTCTGTAAGCCGTTGAAGGTGAGTTGTAAAGCTTGCTGGAGGTATCAGAAGTGCGAATGCTGACATGAGTAACGATAAGGGGAGTGAAAAACTCCCCCGCCGAAAGACCAAGGTTTCCTGTCCCATGTTAATCAGGGCAGGGTAAGTCGGCCCCTAAGGCGAGGCGGAAACGCGTAGTCGATGGGAAACAGATTAATATTTCTGTACTTCTATATATTGCGAAGGAGGGACGGAGCAGGCTAGGCAGGCATGGCGTTGGTAGTCCATGTGAAAGTGTGTAGGTTGAGAGTTTAGGCAAATCCGGACTCTTAAGACTGAGACACGAGACGAGTTTCTACGGAAACGAAGCTGTTGATGCCATACTTCCAGGAAAAGCTTCTAAGCATCAGATATATAGGAACCGTACCCCAAACCGACACAGGTGGTTAGGTAGAGAATACTAAGGCGCTTGAGAGAACTCGGGTGAAGGAACTAGGCAAAATAGTACCGTAACTTCGGGAGAAGGTACGCTGTTGCTGGTGATGGGACTTGCTCCCTAAGCTGGTGACAGTCGAAGTAACCAGGTGGCTGGAACTGTTTATTAAAAACACAGCACTGTGCAAAATCGAAAGATGACGTATACGGTGTGACGCCTGCCCGGTGCCGGAAGGTTAATTGATTGGGTTAGCTCTGCGAAGCTCATGATCGAAGCCCCGGTAAACGGCGGCCGTAACTATAACGGTCCTAAGGTAGCGAAATTCCTTGTCGGGTAAGTTCCGACCTGCACGAATGGCGTAATCATGGCCACACTGTCTCCACCCGAGACTCAGTGAAATTGAAATTGCGGTTAAGATGCCGTATACCCGCGGCTAGACGGAAAGACCCCGTGAACCTTTACTATAGCTTGACAGTGAACATTGCTCCTACATGTGTAGGATAGGTGGGAGGCTTTGAAACCGCGTCGCTAGATGTGGTGGAGCCAACCTTGAAATACCACCCTTGTATGCGTGATGTTCTAACCTAGGGCCCTTATCGGGCTTGGGGACACTGTCTGGTGGGTAGTTTGACTGGGGCGGTCTCCTCCCAAAGAGTAACGGAGGAGCACGAAGGTTGGCTAAGTACGGTCGGACATCGTACGGTTAGTGCAATGGCATAAGCCAGCTTAACTGCGAGACAGACACGTCGAGCAGGTGCGAAAGCAGGTCATAGTGATCCGGTGGTTCTGTATGGAAGGGCCATCGCTCAACGGATAAAAGGTACTCCGGGGATAACAGGCTGATACCGCCCAAGAGTTCATATCGACGGCGGTGTTTGGCACCTCGATGTCGGCTCATCACATCCTGGGGCTGAAGTCGGTCCCAAGGGTATGGCTGTTCGCCATTTAAAGTGGTACGCGAGCTGGGTTTAGAACGTCGTGAGACAGTTCGGTCCCTATCTGCCGTGGGCGTTTGAGAATTGAAGAGGGCTGCTCCTAGTACGAGAGGACCGGAGTGGACGAACCACTGGTGTTCGGGTTGTCATGCCAATGGCATTGCCCGGTAGCTACGTTCGGAACTGATAACCGCTGAAAGCATCTAAGCGGGAAGCAGGCTTTGAGATGAGTTCTCACTGGAGCTTTAAGCTCCCTAAAGGGTCGTTGGAGACTACAACGTTGATAGGTCAGGTGTGTAAGGGTTGTGAGGCCTTGAGCTAACTGATACTAATTGCCCGTGAGGCTTAACCATACAACACCCAAGTGGTTTGATTGTATGAAGACTGATAAAAAACATCACGTACTCAGAATTGAATAAGAAGATTGAAACAGCTTTCCAAGATTGGTTAATTGAGCGAGAGCTTGATTAACGCCAGTTTATGTCTAGCGACAATAGCGTTGTGGCACCACCTGATCCCATGCCGAACTCAGAAGTGAAACGCAACTGCGCCGATGGTAGTGTGGGAGTTCCCATGTGAGAGTAGGTCATCGCTAGACTTCTATTGCTAAGCCCAGTCTTAAGACTGGGCTTTTTTCTGCTAAAGATTAGTTAATTAAATCAGTTATTTAATCTTTATCAGTTTTTGTCTGATGACAATAGCGTTGTGGCACCACCTGATCCCATGCCGAACTCAGAAGTGAAACATAACTGCGCCGATGGTAGTGTGGGAGTTCCCATGTGAGAGTAGGTCATTATCAGACACCTTTTCTAAAGCCCTTGTCCTAGCGACAAGGGCTTTTTTTGTTTATGCTAGCGCCAACTTAACTGAAGGTTAAAAGAAATGTGGAAAACAGATTTATCTTGGCAAGTAGCGAAGCTAAGAGCAGATTATCTCAATACGATTCGTTCTTTCTTTTTAGAAAAAAACGTAGTGGAGGTAGAGACTCCATTGCTTTCTCAAGGAACGGTAACAGATGTTCATCTTGAAGCGTTTGATAGTCGCTATGATTTTTTATCAAGTAAATGCGAGGGTACCCATTTATTTTTACAAACGTCACCTGAATTTGCCATGAAACGTTTATTAGCATCGGGTTATGGTTCCATTTATCAGATTTGCAAAGCGTTTAGATACGAAGAGGCGGGACGTTTTCATAACCCTGAATTTACCATGTTAGAGTGGTACCGTATTGGCTTTGATCACTTTCATTTAATGGAAGAAGTCTCAGAACTTTTACAGCAGGTTTTGGCTTGTAAACCAGCATCAAAAATAAGCTATCAACAAGCATTTCAACAATATTTGAACATTGATCCGTTAGACACATCGTTATCAGAGCTCAAGCAGCTGATGACTGAGCAAAATATTTTAGGTGATTGGATAGCTGAAGAAACAGATCATGATGTTTTATTACAAGTATTATTTTCTGAATGCATTGAACCGAAAATTGGACAACAAACCCCTTGCTTTGTTTATCATTATCCAAGCTCTCAAAGCGCATTGGCGAAGATTTCTGCGCTCGATAATAGGGTAGCGGAAAGGTTTGAATGTTACTTTAAAGGTGTGGAGCTGGCAAATGGGTTCAACGAATTAACCGATGCCTGCGAACAAGTTGAGCGCTTTGAAAAAGATAACCAGCATCGTCGCAAGTTAGGTAAAGCTGAAAAGCCCATAGATAATCGCTTTATTGCTGCGCTAACTGAAGGACTTCCGCAATGTTCAGGTGTAGCTTTAGGAGTCGATAGATTATTAATGTTAGCACTTGAAACAAACACTATAGCTGAGACCATGACGTTTAACATAGATAAAGCATAATTTTCATTTTGTGATATTATATCAATTGTGATAATATCTCATTATTAACCAGTAAATTGATTATTCCCCAGCGCAAGGATTTAATGTGTTAGATCGTATAGGCATTACAGCAACCTCTTTATGTGCATTACATTGCATCTTATTGCCTATTATTTTACCTGCGCTACCTCTGTTAGGCGTGAGTTTTTTGGCTGATCATACTTGGGAACACGTATTTTTAATTGTTACGGCGATATTAGGCTCGGTTGCTATGTTTTCAGGCTTTAAACGTTATCACAAAAAATTATACCCTTTCTATCTCTTGCTTTTAGGGGTAGCTATTTATTGGATCAAGCATGATTTCTCCGAATCGTTACAGCCCTTTTTTATTATTGTTGGTGCGGCCTTAATAGTGACTGCACATATGATCAATATTAAGTTGTGTAATAGCTGTAAGCAGTGCACCGAACATCAATGTACTAGTTAATTGTTCTAATTATTGATATCTAAATCTTTTAATTTTCGGGTTAAGGTATTTCTGCCCCATCCTAATTTTTTGGCAGCATCTTGTTTATGTCCTTTGGTATTAGCCAGTGCACATTTGATCAAAATTTCCTCAAATTGTGGTAAGGCTTTATCTATAATCCCTTGATTACCTTGTGCTAGCTCTTCATTAGCCCAACGCTGAAGCAATGCCTGCCAGTTTTGCTCGCTATCGCTGACTATCGGAGCCGCTTCTGTTAATTCTCCTGGTAAATCATCGAGGTGAATTTCTTTACCGCTAGCCATTACGGTTAAGAAGCGACAAATATTTTCCAATTGTCGAACATTGCCTGGCCAGTCACATTGCGTTAAATACTCTAATGTGGTTTTTTCAAGGGTTTTCGGTTCAACACTTAATTCTTCGGCTGCTTGCTGTAAAAAGTGATTAGCGAGTTGTTGAATATCTTCTTTACGCTCTCTTAAACTCGGTATATGGATGCGAATGACATTAAGTCGATGAAATAAATCTTCCCTAAAATCACCACTAGCAACTTTATCTTCTAAATTTTGGTGGGTTGCAGCTATGATCCTGACATCTACTTGGATTGGTGAATGACCGCCGACCCGATAGAATTGACCATCTGCTAGCACCCTCAACAGTCGCGTTTGAATATCGAGTGGCATGTCCCCGATTTCATCTAAGAACAAGGTGCCATTATGGGCTTGTTCGAAGCGTCCTTGACGAACCGTATTGGCACCAGTAAACGCTCCTTTTTCGTGTCCAAACAATTCAGATTCTATTAAGTCTTTTGGTATGGCCGCCATGTTTAGTGGAATAAATGGCTGTTTTACCCTAGGGCTGTGCATGTGTAATGCATGGGCGACTAATTCTTTACCTGTGCCGGACTCTCCATTGATTAATACACTAATACTCGAGCGGGAAAGCCGGCCTATTGCTCTGAATACCTCCTGCATTGCAGGAGCTTCACCAATGATACCTACCGCTGCCGGACTAGTTTGCTGGTCTTTGGTTTTTGCTTTGAGTTCGTGAGCATGGTTTAACGCACGTTTTGTTAATGCAAGTGCTTCGTCGATATCAAACGGCTTAGGTAAATACTCAAATGCCCCTCCCTGATAAGCATTAACTGCGCTATCAAGATCTGAATGAGCGGTCATAATGATGACAGGGATAGCAGGGAAGCGACTATTAATATCATTTAGCAGCGACATGCCATCGATATTTGGCATCCGGATATCAGAAATAATGACCTCAGGTTGGCTGTGATCTAAAGCAATAAGCAGGTTTTCTGCACTATCAAATGAAGCTGAGCTGATATTGGCATTAGAAAATGCTTTTTCAAGTACCCAGCGAATTGAACTGTCATCATCGACAACCCAAACTTGTTCAGTGATCATGATGCTGCCTCTTGCGTAATTGGTAATAAAATAATGAACTCGGTGTGTCCTGGCTGACTAACACAGGAAAGCTTTCCTTGATGCTGGTTAACTAAAGTTTGTGAAATTGAAAGCCCTAAACCAGTGCCATTGGCTCTGCCTGAAACCATAGGGTAGAACAGGGTGTCTTGTAGTTTTTCCGGGATCCCTGGGCCATTATCAATGATGCTGATTTGAGCAGCCAGTTTGATTTTTTTACCGTTGATAGTTTTATTACTGGCAGCGCGAGTTTTCAGAATAATTTGGCCATCACTGCCTATGACCTGAATAGCATTGTTAATAATATTTAGGATAGCCTGATGGATTTTATCTTCATCAAAGCAAATATCAGGTAATGAAGGATCATAGTCTTTGATGATTTCACTTTGCTGTGGGTTATTGAAACTTACCAGTTGTGCGACTTTCTCTAATACGATGTGGATATTCTGAGTGGCCATTTTAGGCACCTGATTTGGTCCAAGTAGCCGATCAACTAGATTGGTTAACCTATCTGCTTGCTCGATGATCATTTGCGTATATTCTTGCTGTTCTTCATTTAGCTCACGGTTTAATAGTTGAGCTGCACCACGCAATCCGCCGAGAGGATTTTTAATTTCATGTGCCAAGCCACGAATAAGGTCGCGGGCTGATTCCCATTGCTGTTGTTGAAAGGCTTCAGCACTAATTTGTTTTTGCTGATCGATTTGCTTAAATTCCAGCAAAATATGAGGGTTTTTATCAAAAACAACGGAAGAGGCTGTAATTTCTACAGTAATTTTTCTGCGATCAAAAAACTCCAGAATAACGTCACTGTCGCTGAACTCTTGTCCTGAAGTTAACAATTGCTTTAACCGTTTATCACTTATTGGGTTATTAAAGAAGATGGTATTAAGCGTACTGCCTTTTAGTTTATTGATACTTTTGATCAATAAGGCTTCAGCAGCAGGGTTCGCGTATTGAACTGTTAGTTCGCTGTTAAGCACGATCACAGCCGTTACCATTTGATTGGGTAAATTTTGCTGATAATAAAGCTTATTTTTTGGCATCTGGTTATTTGAACTATACATACTATCTCTATGCACCAATATAGTGCAACTGATGTTTCAGTGTAATGCGTTAAATGATTATTTGCACCTTTTAAATGCTTAGTAAGCCTTATTTTACGGAAGCTCGGTGCATATAAAAGATGATGGGATCAGACGATGCAATAACCTTGCCTTTTTCATCAACTAATTCCATTTTTACCTGATGTTCTCCGCGGTCTACATTGCGTAGTACGAACATGGAATGAGGCTGAGGAATATCGTAGGGGGTGTTATCTAGCAGTAGCTTTACTTTAAGGCCTTGTTTAAAAACTGGCTTAATGCGGCCGGAGACATAGACAGAGCCGGTATTATCTCTTATCGTCGCCTGATGAGCTGGCTGGGTGATTTCAACGTCGTATTTTTCTTCGATGACTTTTGGATTGATGTCTAGAATTGATGTATCTATTGATGATGACATCTGGTTGGATTCTTTTACGTCGACTTCTTCGGCACCAGGTTTCGGACTGTCAGAATAAACTAAAACACCGTCTGCGTTACGCCAAACGTATATTTTAGTCGATGTTGCTGATACTGGTACAGAAAGTACGAGTGCCAACAGCATTAAAATTATCATTCTTAACGAAGTCAAATAACTACCTCTTTACGTAGATATACTTATAATCTATCCAATATATTGTTATTTAGCCACAAAAAAAGCCCACCTAAGTGAGCTTTTTTTTTAATCAATTATTTTTTATGATTAAATGCTGTAGTACATATCAAATTCAACTGGGTGAGTGGTCGAGTTTAATAACTCAACTTCATCACGTTTAAGACCTATGTATGCTTCGATCATATCGGCATCCATAACACCGCCAGCCATTAAGAATTCTTTATCTGCTTCTAAAGCATTTAACGCTTCTTCAAGTGAAGAAGCTACTTGTGGAATAGCTAACGCTTCTTCTGCTGGTAAGTCATAAAGATCTTTGTCCATTGCATCGCCAGGGTGGATCTTATTTTTGATACCGTCAAGGCCAGCCATTAACATTGCAGAGAATGCTAAGTAAGGGTTAGCTGATGGATCAGGGAAACGTACTTCAATACGCGTTGCCTTAGGAGTAGGTACAATTGGAATACGAATAGATGCACTACGGTTACGGGCAGAATACGCAAGCATAACAGGCGCTTCAAAACCAGGAACTAAACGCTTGTACGAGTTGGTTGAAGCATTGGTGAATGCATTTAATGCTTTAGCATGTTTGATAATACCACCGATGTAGTAAAGCGCAGTTTCAGATAAACCGCCGTACTTATCACCAGAGAATAAGTTAACACCATCTTTTGCTAAAGATTGGTGAACATGCATACCCGTGCCGTTATCACCAACTAATGGTTTCGGCATAAATGTAGCGGTTTTCCCATAAGCGTGAGCAACGTTATGGACAACATACTTATAAATCTGTACTTCATCTGCTTTTTTCACCATGGTATTAAAGCGACAAGCGATCTCATTTTGACCCGCTGTAGCAACCTCATGGTGATGTGCTTCAACTACTAAGCCCATTTCTTCCATGACTAAACACATGGCAGAACGTAAGTCTTGTGATGAATCAACCGGCGCTACTGGGAAGTAACCGCCTTTAACACCAGGACGGTGACCAGTATTGCCGCCTTCATATTCTGTGCCTGAATTCCATTTTGCTTCTTTATCATCGATGCTGTACATAGAACCAGACATATCGGTGTGGAAACGTACGTCATCAAACACGAAAAACTCTGGTTCTGGACCAATTAAAACGGTATCAGCAATGCCTGTAGAGCGCATGTATTCTTCTGCGCGATGTGCGACAGAACGTGGGTCACGACTATAACCTTGCATAGTAGCAGGCTCGACGATGTCACAACGAATGTTTAAGGTCACTTCTTCTGTGAATGGGTCTAATACAGCAGTTTCAGCGTCAGGCATTAATACCATGTCTGACTCATTAATGCCTTTCCAACCAGCAATTGAAGAACCATCGAACATTTTACCTTCTTCGAAAAAGTCTTCGTCAATCTGATGATAAGGAAGCGACACATGTTGTTCTTTACCTTTTGAATCAGTGAAACGTAAATCAACGAATTTTACATCGTTTTCTTTGATCATATCTAAAACTGCTTGTGACATTGAGCGTCTCCAGTGAAGTTATCGTGTATATTAAAATCAGTTGTTTGCTTTTAAGCTAAATTCGTGCCAAGCATTAATTTCTTTAAAATCAATAACATTTATTCTTGTTAGTGCTTTGGTTGCACCAATATGGGTCGTTGTGTGTTCCGGTTTGGTGCAGTGAGAGTTTAGTGCACTCACTTTGATTATGCCAGTAGGAAAAATAAGCAATCCACTAGTATTTTATTTGTCGCTATGTCTGGCGTTCTCCTGTACAATACGCGCCCAATTATTAGGCCTTAAGAGCATATGCCCGTGTTAGAGAAATTACGTAATATCGCGATTATCGCGCATGTTGACCATGGTAAAACTACATTAGTCGATAAGTTATTAGACCAGTCAGGGACTTTAGATTCAAGAACTGATCTGGAAGAAAGAGTTATGGACTCTAATGATATCGAAAAAGAGCGTGGTATTACTATCTTAGCTAAAAATACTGCAATTAGCTGGAATGATTACCGAGTGAATATCGTCGATACTCCTGGGCATGCCGATTTTGGTGGTGAAGTTGAACGTGTTATGTCAATGGTTGATTCCGTGCTATTGATCGTTGATGCCCAAGAAGGGCCGATGCCGCAAACGCGTTTTGTTACGCAAAAAGCATTTGCTCAAGGTTTAAAACCTATTGTAGTGATCAATAAAATCGATAAACCAGGTGCACGTCCTGAATGGGTAATGGATCAAGTATTTGATTTATTTGATAACTTAGGAGCAACAGACGAGCAGTTAGACTTTCAAGTTGTCTATGCGTCGGCCATAAATGGCTGGGCATCGTTAGAAGAAGGCGAAATTGGTGCTGATATGACGCCGTTATTCCAAACTATCGTTGATCAAGTTCCACCACCAAATGCGGATCCGGATGGTGCATTTCAAATGCAGATCTCGCAATTGGATTATAGCTCTTATTTAGGTGTTATCGGTGTCGGGCGAGTGACTCGTGGTACTGTGAAGCCTAATCAACAGGTTACAGTGCAAGGTTCTCGAGGCAAAATTCATAATGGTAAAGTCGGTAAGGTTTTTGGTTACTTAGGACTTGAACGTCATGAAGTTGAACAAGCTGAAGCCGGGGATATCATTGCGATCACAGGTTTAGGTGAACTAAAAATATCTGACACTATCTGTTGTCCTAGTGAAGTAGAGCCATTACCTGCATTATCGGTAGATGAGCCAACAGTGACTATGACTTTCCAGGTTAATACTTCACCGTTTTCTGGGCAAGAAGGTAAATATGTTACCTCACGTAATATTAAAGATCGTTTAGATAAAGAATTGATTCATAACGTGGCATTACGTGTTGAGCAATTAGATGATCCAGATAAATTTAAAGTTTCTGGTCGCGGTGAGCTTCACTTAGGCATCTTGATTGAAAACATGCGTCGAGAAGGCTATGAGCTTGCGGTATCACGTCCTGAAGTTATTATGAAGGAAGAGGACGGGCAGCTGTTAGAGCCGTATGAAACCGTCACTATTGATGTTGAAGAAGAACATCAAGGCTCTATTATGGAAAAAATGGGGTTACGTAAAGCTGAGTTAACGGATATGGCACCAGATGGTAAAGGCCGTATTCGTATGGACTTTATTATGCCAAGCCGTGGTTTGATCGGTTTCCAGACTGAATTTATGACTTTAACTTCAGGTTCAGGTCTTATCTATCATACATTTTTTGAATATGGTCCGCATAAAGGTGGCGAAATTGGTCAACGTATTAATGGTGTTCTGATTGCCAATGCAACAGGTAAAGCATTAACTAATGCCTTGTTTAACTTGCAAGAACGCGGACGATTAATGATCGGCCACGGTGTTGAAGTTTATGAAGGTATGGTGATAGGTATTCATAGCCGAGATAACGACTTAACGGTAAACGCATTAAAAGGTAAGCAACTGACCAACGTTCGTGCTTCAGGCACTGATGACGCGCAAGTACTTACGCCACCGATTCAAATGACGTTGGAGCAAGCGTTAGAATTTATTGATGATGATGAATTAGTGGAAGTTACGCCAGAAAATATTCGTATCCGTAAAAAGTGGTTGAAAGAGTCAGATCGTAAGCGCGAAAGTCGTTCTGTGAAAAAATAAGCTATTCGCTTTTTATATATTCAATGCCGTAGTAAGTTTTTACTACGGCATTTTTTATGGCTTTTCGTCAGTCTTGCTCAAGACTGACAACGTACAAACTATAGCTACTATCAACAGTTCCCGTGTAAGACATGTCTCAAAGTCATGTCAGATTTAAGTTGATATCTATTCAGCCTTCGCTCAATGAACTTAATTATATCTATGATATTTATAGTTTTTATTTAATAGAGAACATTCGCTAAAAGTTAGAGGGCTAATGTTGCTCAATATCTAAACTGGCTGAATATTAAATGCTTGCTACACTTTATAGGCAGTTGAGATAGGCCTGTGTCACTTGCTCTGAATCATTTGAGCTTAGGTACTTAAGGCGAATGTGGAGTGGGTACCATGGATAAAAGGAAAGTAAACCGGCTGAATACATTATTTGAAAAAATGGTGTCGGATGATGCCAATATAAATGAACGTCGGGAATTAGATCAGCTCTATCAAGAATATATTAATGATGGGCGTGACCATCCACGTAGAAAATCATTAAATGATTCTTTTAGAAAAATAGCAATGAATTAAAAATCTGGACCAATAATAATAATTAAATAAAGGGAATTGAAGGATGTCGCCTGAACAATTACGAACTCTTCAAAAGTTAAGTCATATGTTTGAAGAAGGGCTCGCTGGGCCTAAAGAAATTAAGTTGTTATCTGAATTATTAGCAACGATAAATCATCATAAAGACTTTTTAGAAGAACAAAATATTCAGTGTCTTAATAAAATAATGGAACCGTTTTAGCCTTAAAAATTTATCAAGATAAAAAAGGTTAGCTTTGATCATCACAGCTAACCTTTTTTGTTTTATTAGCCGGATGTTTTGAGTGAATCAATAAAGAGCTGTGAGTTACTGATTGCTTTATTCATTTCATTTATCAAGACATTAATATCTTGCTTTAACCCTTGATATTCACCTTTTAATGCACCAATCGCTTGAGCATTTAAATTATGTTTCAAAAATAAGGTGTTATCTTTTAACGTTGCTAATATTGGCGGCATTTTATCAGCGGCTTTATGCATTGCTTTGAGTAAAGTGTTATAACGTCCTTGCGTGCTGATCAACTTGCTTTGACTTTGCCGTTTTAAACTGGCACTGGAATATTGAGTGATTTCTTCTTGCCACTCATCAAATAATGCCTGAGCAACATCTTCGATGGCTGAAATCCTGTCGTTTACTTCTTCAGCTGCTTGTAAACTCGCCTGATAATGCGTTTCACTTTGCTGATAGTGGCTTTGTAAGTCGCCACCGTCAAAATTGATAAGTGTAGTCAGTTGCTCAAGTGCACTTTTAAATTCTTGCTTTGCTTCTTGTTGTGAATCACTCGCTTTTTCGACCCGGTCAATTAAGATATCGCGTTTGTGAAGACCCACTTTTTCCATTGCCGAATAATAGGCAGATTGACAACCGATAGTGCTAAGCAGCAATATCGCTAGCCCTGTGCTAAGCCATTTATTTTGCTGCGCCTTCATGATTAATCCGAGCTTTTATACCGAGCGGCATCAATAATGGACCAGACATGAAAAATAAAGCCTGGGAGCGCCATAAAAAATAAAATGCCTGTCGCTGCCAGCGCGTAGTTAACCCAGGTTAACAGGAAAAAGATAATTGCTGCTAGCACTCTCCCTTGAACCAACTGTCCTAAACCAGCAACAAAAAAACTACAAATTGCTGCAAGTACATTACCACCTGAACCTTGTCCTGACATAAAAACTCCTGTTGAATAAAAAATCACTATAGGCTTATCTTACCTATTCATAATATACTGTAAAGATAAGATCTTAACTATAAATGATTATGAAGTTTATCGATAAAGTATTTGTCCATCAGACATGGGATATTTTAAAACAATTTGGTTCGTTTTTTGTTAAACGAATGTCTGCGGAACAAGTGCATGTCAGTGCCGGTTATTTATCTTATGTCACGTTAATGTCGTTGGTACCTATGTTGGTAGTGATGCTTTCAGTGATGACAGCGTTTCCTATTTTTGCTGAAATTAAGGAAACGATAGAAGGTTTTGTTTATCAAAATTTTATCCCAGCATCTGGTGATGTCGTCAAAGAACATATTACGAGTTTTGTTAATAATGCGTCGAAAATGTCGGCCATTGCCATTACGTTTTTATTCTTGTTTGCCTTATTGCTGATATCGGCCATTGATAAAACACTGAATAAAATTTGGCAAGTGAATAAAAAGAGAAAAGTAGTTACTGCGTTTTCCATGTATTGGATGGTGCTGACTCTGGGACCTGTTCTGGTTGGCAGCAGTATTGCTGCCACCACTTATATCGCGAAGTTGATGTCATTTGAGCAGTATGACTTATTTGGAATTGCCAATGTTTTAGTGCGTTTATTACCTCTTTTGGCCTCTATTGGGGCATTTATTATTTTGTATTTAGTGGTGCCCAATAAAGATGTTAATTTTAAATGTGCACTTTTTGGCGCTATTTTGGCTGCAGTATTATTTGAAATTGCGAAAAAAGGTTTTGCCTTCTATGTCACTCAGCTACCGTCATATCAGGCTATTTACGGGGCATTGGCCAGTATTCCTATTTTATTCTTATGGGTATATTTATCCTGGTTAGTGGTATTATTTGGGGCACTGTTCACGGTCTGCTTAGAAGATTTCCTCACCCAAAGGAGTCATGATGTCTCGTAATCTCTTTCCTAAAATTAGCACTTATAAAGAGCAGTGGCTTGAAGTGGATAATATCCATAGCCTTTATATCGAACAATCAGGTAATCCGGATGGTATTCCTGTGCTCTATTTGCACGGTGGTCCAGGTGGTGGTTCAAGTGAGAATCATCGACGTTATTTCGATCCTGATAAGTATCGCATTATTATTTTTGACCAACGAGGTTGTGGTAAATCTACCCCTTCGCCATCTATAAAACAAAATACTACAGAAGAATTAATTAAAGATATTGAAGCGATTCGTAGTCATTTAAAGATAGATAAATGGCTCATTGCTGGCGGTTCCTGGGGCACCACTTTGGCGATGTTATACGGCATCGCTTTTCCGCAAACTGTGTTGGGATTTATTTTACGTGGCGTTTTTTTAGCGACTCAAACTGAATATGACTGGCTTTATAAAGCCGATGGAGCTGCAAAGTTTTTTCCAGAATATTATCAAGAGTTTTTAATGCCGCTGGCAGAAAAAGATAAACAAGAACCTTTAGCGGGTTATCAGAAAATTTTTGCTTGTGATAATGAAGTGGCAAAGATAGCAGCCAGTAAAGCCTGGTATTTATGGGAACTACGTTTATCCACGATAGAGCATCAGCATATCGGTAGTGCACAAATTGAAGATCCTCATCAGGCCCATTGCATGGCGCAGTTATCACATTATTATTTCTATCATCAGAGTTTTATTGCGGAAGATTTTATCATTAACCATATTGATAACATTAAGGATATTCCGGCAATTATCATTCATGGCCGTTACGATATGGTGTGCCAATTAAACAATGCTTATCGGTTAACTAATGCTTGGCAAAATGCCAGCTTGCAGATATTACCTCAAGCGGGTCATAGTGGCTTTGAGCGTCAAACGATAGATGCGTTGTGTAAAGCAACGGAAGTGATGGCTAATTTTTTACGAGAGAATAAAAAATGATCGCATTAATTCAGCGTGTGACGAGTGCCAGCGTTGAAGTAGAGCAGCAAGTTGTCGGTAAAATTAATCAAGGGCTATTGGTTTTATTAGCGATAGAACCCGATGATAACGAGCAAAAAGCTAAACGTTTGGCGGAACGGGTTGCGGGCTATCGTGTCTTTGAAGATAGTGATGGTAAGATGAATCTTAATGTGAAGCAGGTCGTCGGTGATATTTTGGTTGTTTCTCAGTTTACCTTAGCCGCAGATACGACTAGAGGAATGCGGCCAAGTTTTACCAGTGCAGCGGCTCCAGCGTTAAGTGAATCGCTATATCAATATTTCTGTCAGCAATTAAGACATTCGGGCTTTAAAGTGCCGACTGGGATTTTTGGAGCTGATATGAAAGTGAGTTTAGTCAATGATGGCCCGGTAACCTTTAGTCTAACGATTTGAACATTAGGCTTTGCCATACTGCCATAGTTGTTGCCAACGGGTAAATTGATGCGGTCTGAGTGATGATAGTTCGCGGCTTGGTCGATGAGCCTGACTATAGATGTGGACAATTACATTGCGGTACTGTGGAACAATAAAGTAGCGCATCTGTCGTCTCGACGTTATTTTGCCGAGATAACTTAGCGCTTTATTAAGTTGGGTTTCGCTCAAATCAACCAAATTAATGGAGAGCCAAGCGTGTAGTGGCAGTTGTTGTAACAGTTGATGAATTAATTGCAGTGATATCATTTCGTTTTGATTATTCTGGTAGATATCAAATATAAGCCAGTCGGTATCTAGCCCATTTTGCTGAGATAACCAGGCGCTAGCATCTTGACATTGAAAAGAGCAATTGATTTGCTCGGGGTTAAAATATTGCTGAAAGCATTGTATGACTTGCAGGCTGCTTTCGACACTGGTTAACTGACATTGTGGTAGCAGTTGATTGGTGAATTTTAAAAGATTGCCACCACCGAGGCCAAATTCGATAATTTTTTCAGGTTGAATAAATAACAGTGGCAAGGTGATGAAATACTGGTGAGGTAAGGTCAGACGTGCTGGTTTGCGTTTAAGCATAATGCTTTGTACTACATCGCTAAAGCACAGGAAGCGATAGTGATAACTTTCTTTAATTGTTATCTCTTCCTGTTCCTTAATTAGATAGATTATTTTGCTAGCTTGTATGTGACGATCTAATTTCATTAACTATCAACTAATTGATAAAGAAGTAGTAATAAAATTAAGCATAGACAATGATTGAATGTAGAGCACCTAAAACTAAAGAAGAATTTCAACAGTATTATCAGTTGCGCTGGCAATTACTGCGTAAGCCTTGGCAACAGCCAGAAGGAAGTGAGCAAGATCAATGGGAAAGCCAGTCGATACATAGAGCTGTATTTGAGCAGCAGCAGATTGTTGCCGTTGGCCGTTTGCATTTTATTAATCAGTATCAGGCGCAAATACGTTATATGGCAGTTAGTGATGCTGCATTAGGTAAAGGTTATGGCAAACTGTTAATTAACGCTTTGGAATATCAGGCGCAGCTTCGCGGGGCAAGAAAAATCACTCTGGAAGCGCGGGAAATTTCCGTAGGCTTTTATCAGCACCACAATTACCTTGTATTGGCCAAATCTCATCTGTTGTTTCAGCAAATTAAACACTTCACTATGGAAAAAACACTGTCACCTTTAGCTAGTCATCTGGGTGAGCAGGCTAGGCTATTACAAAATACTTGGCATAGCACTATTCCAATGAGTAAGGCAATGAACATTGCTATTAGTTATTATGATGGCAGTAAGCTGGCGACTCATTGTGAGCCGTTATTCAATAAGAACCTGCACAATACCATGTTCGCTGGCAGTATTTATACCTTGGCAACGCTAACCGGCTGGGGCTGGGTTTATTTGCAACTGGCAAATAATCATTGTCAGGGAGATATTGTATTAGCTGATGCATCGATTAAATATATTGCTCCTGTTGCAGGCGTTGCCAGCGGCCAAACAAATAATGAAGTTGCCAGCGGCGAGTGTGCTCCATTACTTAAACAGCAAAAAGCTCGCTTTAACGTCGAAGTCAATATTTACTCCGGCGATAAAGTTGCAGCAAAATTTACCGGTAAATATGTGGTGATCCCTAAAGATGAATAATTACAAACAGTATATATACGCATTACTAATGTTACTAACCAGCTATTCTTTATACGCTAACGATGAACTGAATAATGTGCTGGATAGTTACCATCAAGCGGCGGCGGCGGCTGATTTTAAGCAGTATTTTGCTTTATTAGCAGATGAAGGAGTGTTTCTCGGAACCGATGCTAGCGAACGCTGGAGCAAAAAAGAATTCGCTCAATATGTTAAGCCATATTTTAATCAGGGAAAAGGTTGGAAATATGTTAGTACTGAGCGCAACTTTTCACCGATAGCAGGCACTAATTTAGTATTTTTTGATGAGCTGCTACACAATGATCATTATGGCCAGTGTCGAGGCTCAGGCGTATTGCGTTTGAAAAACAACCAGTGGCAAATTTTGCAGTATAACTTATCGGTAATGGTGCCGAATGAGGTATCAAGTGAAGTGGTGTCAGTGATCAGAAATGTTGAAAAGGCTAACTAATGGCTTCTTCCGTTGCTATTGTAGGCTGTGGCTGGTTAGGGCAGGCGTTAGCTAAAGACTTAGTGAAAGAGCAGATAGAAGTGGTGGCAACCACTCAATCGCCGGAAAAATTAGCTATGTTAGCTAAACTTGGCGTGCAGGCCAAATTGTTCTCTTTGCCTTTATTACAAGAGCCTGATCAACAAGATTTAGTCTTTAATTGTCATACCTTAGTGATCGCGATCCCGCCAATGATCAGACAAGGTAAGCAAGATTATGCTGACAAAATTGCTCAGCTTGTTAACGGTGCAGAACGAGGTAACGTCAGTAAAATTATTCTAATCAGTACTACTGCAGTCTATGATGGTTATAGCGGTAGAGTGACAGAAGAGCTCCCCTTAAAAAGAGAGTTAGCTAAAGTTGATTTGTTAGCGCGAGCTGAACAACAGGTATTAGGCTTTAGTGGTGTTAGTGTTGTACTGCGTTGTGCCGGCTTAGTGGGAGAAGATCGCCATCCGGGCCGATTTTTTGCCAATAACCGGGTATTAAAGGCGCCAGGTGCCAGTGTTAATTTGGTTCATCAGGTTGATGTGGTTGCCATCTTACGTTTGTTCATTGAGACAGAGCACAGCGGTATTTTTAATGCGGTAGGTGATACTAATATCACCAAAAAACAGTTCTATCAGGCTGCAGCACAAGCGTTAAATTTACCTTTGCCGACATTTGAGATAAACAGTAAGGACGATTCAAGCCGTAAAGTCGTTGGTGACAAGTTAATCAAGCTATTGAATTATCAATATCGTTATGGCGATTTAGTGAGCTGGTTGTCAAAGTAGCTCGCGGTAGTTTTCAGCGATTAGGGTTATTTGTCTGGTTCAACCAATAAAGAAAAGCTATCTCGGCAGATAATAGTGGCATAACTACCTTTTTCCAGTTTTTGCCCATCACTCAGTGCGTTCCAGCGGGTGCCCTGATAACTGACTTTCCCTGGATGACTACCAGGACCAATACGCTCTATTACTTTGACTTTCTTACCATAGTTGGTTAATTCCTGATGAAGATTGTTGCCCGCTTGATCGCGTAGAAAAAACTTTTTACTAAAAAAGTATAAAATAGCCAGCAAGATAATCACAAAGATGCACCAAGCGGATAAGGCGATTTGCCAAGTGAGCAGTAATTGCTGCTGGACGCCAATTGCCACAAGTAATGAGGCGATACCAATATTTAATAAAATGCCGCTAGCAATAAATATTTCAAGACATGAAAAGAGCAATGCCAGCACGATCCAAGTTTCAAAATATAATAGATATTCCACTGATAACTCCTTGGTAGTCTACAGTATAGAATCTTATTTGTTCGCATTGTTACGCTAGTTATTAGCATAGCATAAAGTAAACAAAACGTTTCTTAACTGTAACTTTTACGTTATCAGCGGAGCATTCCATTATTGAAATTTTGTTGCTAGATCTCTATGTTCCAGCTTGGTAGCCAGTGGTCGTAGAATCCCTTCGGCGATGATAGCGGCATACAGTATGATCAATAAATTTACTGCAAACGCAGGATAAAAAATTTCATTGCTGGTCACTGCTTCATTACTTGAGAAAATCGCAATTGTACCTATCAATGCCGCTATTAAAGCCGCACCGTAAATAAAAGAGACTTGTTTTTTTAATATAATGGATAAAAACTCACTAGCGGGAGAGTGGTTAATGTCATTGGTAAACAAATAACCTAATCCGGTAATAGATTTAACCAAACCATGTGAACCAAAGGCGATAACAGTTGATGAATAAGTAAATAATACTAAAAACAGAACGCCATAAAAATCGGCGAACATGCCTAGATCGCCTCCTAACAGAACTAACATTAAAATTGCGCCACACACTACGATTAAGGCTAATAAACTTTGCATAATATTTTTCCTTTTCCAATTAACATCTGGGTTTGAAGAAACAGGAAATAATTCTTGTGGTGAAATATCAAATGCTGCCGCTAAGGCTAATTGTGTTTCAGCTGAACTGTTACCATCTTTTTCTGCTCGCTGGACTGTGCGTAAACTTAAGCCCGACGCTTTGGCTAACAGCTCTTGCGACCAGCCATTATTTTTTCGAAAATGTTTGACCCGTTCAGGTGATAAATTTGCACTTAGTTTTTGCAAAGGAGACTCCAAAATTACTTGCTTGTTTCGCTGGAAAATATCGCTGAAGTGATTTTTTTTAGCGAGAAAATCGTTACGTCATTATAGCGTCATTGTTATGACAGGCTATAGATTTATTGGCTTGTAGCTTTATAGGTGTCGCCGTCTTTTGCCATCATTGCTATCAGGATATTACTTATAAGGATGTAGGTATTTAGTTTTTCTCTAGAATCAGAAAATTGGTCATACACCCTGTAAATAAAAAGCCGGCTAGTGCCGGCTTTAATGTATTGGTAAAACAACTTGGCGTTAATTGAGACGCCATTAACTTAAAGTGATAAGTTGTTTAAAATATTGTCTTCTACTAAGTTAGCTAACGTGACCTTAAGTTTAGGTGTGCGCGCCATTTCACGTTTGATGGCGAAATTGGCTTCTTCGTTACGCGCCCAACTACGACGAGCGATACCATTGTTAACATCAAACAATAACATCGACTTTAATCGGCGTTCTGCGGCACTTGAGCCATCAAGTAACATCCCGAAACCACCATTAATTACTTCACCCCAACCGACGCCGCCGCCATTGTGGATTGATACCCAGGTTGCGCCGCGGAAGCTATCACCAATGACGTTATGAATTGCCATATCGGCAGTAAAACGGCTACCGTCGTAGATGTTTGAGGTTTCGCGAAATGGTGAATCGGTACCTGAAACATCGTGGTGGTCTCGGCCTAATACTACTGGGCCTATTTCACCTGCGTTAATGGCATCGTTAAATGCTTTCGCTATTTCCATACGCCCTTGGGCATCGGCATAAAGGATACGCGCTTGTGAACCAACCACTAATTTGTTTTGCTTAGCGTCTTTAATCCAGGTGATGTTGTCCTGCATTTGTTGTTGAATTTCTTCAGGCGACTCTTCCATAATTTTGCTTAGCACTTTTGCGGCAATAGCGTCAGTTTTGTCTAAGTCTTCCGGGTTACTTGAGGTACATACCCAGCGGAATGGGCCAAAACCGTAATCAAAACACATAGGGCCTAAGATATCTTGTACGTAAGATGGGTATTTAAAGTCAATACCGTTTTCCGCCATAACATCACCACCGGCGCGAGATGCTTCTAATAGAAACGCATTACCATAATCAAAGAAGTAAGTACCACGCGCTGCATGCTTGTTAACTGCAGTTGCGTGACGTCTTAATGTTGCTTGTACTTTCTCTTTGAATAGCTCTGGCGCTTCTCGTATTAAGCGGTTTGACTCTTCATAGCTAATATCAACAGGGTAGTAACCGCCTGACCAAGGGTTGTGCAATGAGGTTTGGTCTGAACCTAAGTGAACAAAGATTTCTTCGTTATAAAAGGTTTCCCAAACGTCGACTACGTTACCAATATAGGCAATAGAGACTACTTCTTCATTTGCTTGGGCTATTCTAACACGGGTAACTAAGTCATCCATGTTATCAATAAGTTCGTCAACCCAGCCTTGTTGATGGCGTTTAGTGGCTGCTTTCGGGTTCACTTCGGCACAAACGGTAATACAGTTTGCTATGTTACCGGCTTTTGGTTGTGCGCCACTCATACCGCCTAAGCCTGCGGTAAGGAAAATTTTACCATTAGGCGTTTCACCCTTATTCAACACCTTACGAAATGCATTCATTACGGTAATTGTTGTGCCATGCACGATCCCTTGTGGTCCAATATACATAAATGAACCTGCGGTCATTTGGCCGTATTGAGTTACCCCTAGCGCATTAAACTTCTCCCAGTCATCTGGCTGAGAGTAGTTCGGGATCATCATACCGTTAGTCACTACCACGCGTGGTGCGTCTTCAGATGATGGGAATAAGCCCATCGGATGACCAGAATAAAGGTGTAGTGTTTGGTCACTTTCCATCTCGCTTAAATACTTCATTGCTAATAAGTATTGTGCCCAGTTTTGGAATACTGCACCGTTACCACCATAGGTGATAAGTTCTTCCGGATGTTGGGCAACGGCTGGATCTAAGTTGTTGTCGATCATCAGCATAATCGCGGCAGCTTGCTGACATTTTGCTGGGTAGTCAGCAATTGACCGAGCCTTCATGTCATAGTTTGGCTTGAAACGGTACATGTAAATGCGGCCAAAATCTTTGAGTTCTTGGGCAAATTCAGTCGCCAACTCTTTGTGCCATTCTGCTGGGAAGTAACGCAGGGCGTTTCTCACTGCTAACTGTTTTTCTTCGGCTGAAAGAATATCTTTACGCTTAGGCGCGCGGTTAGCATCAACAGGGTAGGGTTTCGCTGGTGGTAACTCGCTCGGGATACCTTGTTTGATTGTTTCTTCAAAGCTCATGGCTGTTTTTTGAAAATTCATGGTAACTCCCTATTACTTTTCTAAGCTAACGGTAAAGGCTTGTGATTTTACTAATGCGATTAATGCATCAATATCTGGCTTTAATAGTCGGTCTTGTTCAAGCTTATCGACTTTCGCTCTAATAATGTCGAAGTTGTGCTCTATGATATCTGAGCATTTATTTGGGCGTCTAAAATCAATCGCCTGCGCAGCGTACATTAGCTCAATCGCCATAATCTTCTCTAGGTTACCTAAGATTTGATTGAACTTGCGACTTGAAATGCTGCCCATAGAAACATGATCTTCTTGACCCATTGACGTTGGCACACTGTCTGCTGACGGAGGAAAACACAGTGATTTGTTTTCGGTTACTAAGGCTGCTGTTGCGTATTGCGGGATCATCATGCCAGAATTTAGACCACCAGAGCTGGTTAATAGTCGAGGTAAACCATGTAAACCTTCTAATAATAAGTAACAGCGACGGTCTGAAATATTCCCCAGTTCTGCAACAGCAATCGACGCATAGTCAAGCACCATGGCTAATGGTTGGCCGTGAAAGCTGCCGCCAGAAATTGCTTCTTCATCACTGATAACAATTGGGTTATCTGTGACCGAATTCATTTCAATTTCTGCTAATTCTAACAGGTGGTTATAGGCATTACGTGATGCGCCATGAACTTGTGGAATACAACGTAATGAATATGGATCTTGAACGCGATCACAATCGGTATGCGCTGCCATATTTTCAGAATCTTTGAAAAAACCTCGCATCCGAGTCGCCACTTCAATACAGCCGGCGAATGGGCGAGTGGCATGGAGCTCCTCTCTAAATGGTGAGCTGCTGCCTTGCATACCTTCAATACTCATGGCGCCAGCTAAATCTGCTAAATCTAACAAGTAGCGCATCTTAGTTAAGCCAGTGATAGCGTGCGACAAGATAAACTGGGTACCGTTAATTAGTGCTAAGCCTTCTTTAGCGTGTAATTCCATGGGCGCTAAACCATGTTCTTTTAAAGCTTGCGCCGCAGGTACTGTGTTATTTCCATGCCCCTCGTCATTTTGCCAAAACTCACCTTCACCGAGAAGCGGTAAAAATAAATGAGCTAGTGGTGCTAAATCACCAGATGCGCCGACAGAACCTTGCTCAGGTACTACAGGGATAAGATCAAGTTCAATAAAGGCTAACATTCTTTCAACTGTTTCCAGACGAATGCCGGAGAAGCCTTGGCTCAATGCATGCACTTTAGTGATCAACATTAATTTTGAAATTGCTTTAGCGATCGGCTCGCCAACACCAACGGCATGGGTGATAAGGAGGTTTTTCTGCAGTAAATTAGTTTCTTCTGGAGTGATCTGAGTATCACATAACGGACCAAAGCCCGTATTGATACCATATACCGCTTGATCAGAAGCTGCCATTTTTTCCACTCTTTGGCGGCTGGTGTTAATTTTATCTATAGCTTCTTGGCAAAGCTCAGCTTTAATACTGCCATTAGCAATACCATTGACAATATCAAGGTTCAGACGGTCGATACCATATTTAAACGTCATCGTAACGCTCCTAAATTAAAAAACTAAATGGCTGCCTAATCGGTACTTATTACCAGGCGCCGTTAATATTGCTAAACTGACGACTCCCTGGCTTGACCAGGTGCGTCGTTTAACTTGTAAACAGGGGATAGCTTGATCAATGGCCAATAACTGGCAGACAGCATGATCTGCAATGACAGCTTCAATCTCATGAGTCGCCTCTGTTAACGGCGCTTCAATTGAAAGATATTCATGCGGTGTGATCTGGGTAAAATTTTGTGCTAAGTAATTGGGGACCAACTTGCTGTTAACATACCGTTGTTCTAGCTGGATTGGTTGGTCGTTTTCAAAATGCAGCACTTCGGAATAAAATGCGCTATCGTTTTCTTTGAGATCGAGTAAAATAGCGACCTCGTGTGTAACTGCGACTTTTTTTAGTGTAAGTTGTTCGGCATGATGCTGGTGGCCGCGCTGTTGGATTTCATCAGCAATATTACGGATTTCCAGTAAGGAAGACTGTGACTTAAAGGTGGCAACAAAGGTACCTGAACCTTGAGTGCGGATCAATAAACCTTGTTCAGTCAGTTCTTGTAAAGCTCGTCGGGCGGTCATGCGGCTGACAGAAAACTGTTCCGCCAGTTCATTTTCAGACGGCACCTTGGCATGTTGTTGCCACTGTCCCGATTCGATCATTTGGCAGATATGTTCTTTAATGACAGTAAATTTTGCTTTTGCTTGTGTCATAACGGATAACCAGTAAATCACTAAGATAAGTCAACTTGTATATACAATTTCATATTTCAGGCTAAGTGTCAATGGTTGTATATACAAGCTTGCTAACTTTTATACTCTCAGGTAAAGTTCTCGTCAGTTTTAGTGCTTAAGCTTAGCTGGCTTTTTAATTTTTGGGTGACTTAATGAACCACATAACTTCGACAAACTGGCAGACAGTATTTATCAATGTAAACCTGGCGACCATGACGGATGGCGCAAACAGTTATGGGGTGATAGGACACGCTGCATTAGCGATTGCAAACGGGAAAATTGCCTGGTTAGGTGAAATGTCAGATTTACCTGATTTTGAACAAAACCAGGTTGAAGTCATTGACGGGAAAGGACAGTGGTTAACACCGGGGTTAATCGATTGTCATACCCATTTAGTCTATGGCGGTAATCGCGCGAATGAATTTGAAATGCGTCTGGAAGGTAAAAGTTATCAGGAAATCGCTAACGCTGGCGGAGGTATTGTTTCGACGGTGGCGGCAACAAGAAATGCCACTGAACAGCAGCTTTTTGATAGTGCATTAACTCGATTAACAGCTTTGCATCAGCAAGGGGTGACGACACTCGAGATAAAATCAGGCTATGGTTTAGACACAGAAAATGAAATTAAAATGCTCAAAGTGGCTGGGAAGTTAGCAAAGGCATTACCGATGACGATTAAACGTACCTTTTTAGGTGCACATGCCTTGCCGGTTGAATATAAAGATGATCCTGATGGTTACATTGATCTGGTTTGTACTGAAATGTTACCTCAAATCGCCTCTACACAATTAGCCGATGCTGTTGACGTTTTTTGTGAAGGCATAGGCTTTGACATTAAGCAAACAGAACGGGTGTTTGCCGCGGCTAAACAATATGAATTGCCGGTAAAAGTACATGCTGAGCAATTATCCAATTTAGGTGGTACAGAACTCGCGGCGAAATATCAGGCATTGTCTTCGGACCATATCGAGTTCCTTGACGAAGTCGGCGTGAAAGCAATGAAACAGGCTAATATGGTGGCAGTATTATTACCAGGTGCATTTTATTTCTTGCGTGAAACGCAGTTGCCGCCGATTCAACAATTACGTCAGCAGCAAGTGCCTATGGCGATAGCGACAGATGCGAATCCGGGTTCTTCACCAATTAATAACCTGCAATTAATGCTAAATATGGCCTGCACGCTGTTTAGATTAACACCGGTAGAAGCACTAGCTGGGGTAACTTGTGTTGCGGCGAAAGCGCTTGGTGAACAAGAGCATAAAGGCCAGCTCGCCGTTGGATTTGATGCCGATATCGCTCTTTGGAATATTTCACAGCCGGCAGAGCTTTGCTATCAGTTTGGTGTCAATCCGTTAGCCAGTTTGTATAAGTTTGGTCAGAAAGTCCTTTAAGCGAATAAGGCTTTGTTTATACTATAAGTAACAATATCTTAGTACGTATGCTTGTAAACTGAGGCTGGCAAAAGCCCATTAACAGGAATAACTGGATTAGCTTTTCTGGTAATATTTTGTCTATACTGTAGGGCATACCTAGGTTGTGCCTGATTGAGCAGTAAGAGGCGAAAATGAATCCTATTAAAAATGGCTTAGCGCGTCTAAGTCTTGCACTATTGTTAGTTTTTTCAAATGTTGCATTCGCATCCCCGATGAATGACGTCCTGCCACATTATAATCTTATTGAGTTTAATATTGCCTTTATTTTAGGATTAAGCTTACCCGTACTCGTCATCATCGGATTTTTACAGCCGATTCTCGCGGTTTCCTGGCGTTATCCTGCGTTAATGACATTAACGCTGCTGGCGCAGTTTTATGCCTTGCTTTATCTACAGCAATTTCAGACGATGACTGTATTAGCGACAGCAGCTACTTTTCTCTCTTTAGCTTGTTTGTGGCTGGTTGAACAGCAAGGTGAGCAGTTTAGTCAAAGCCGTTTTAACTGGTTAGTAGCCGGCGCTTTGCTGCTATTTATTAGTCTTGCTTTAGGGGTTAAAAACTATGATGTTTATCCATTGTGGCTTGGCTATATTGCCGCTATTACGGCAATTGCTGGTTTTGTCCAATTTTCGGCGAAAAATGATGCCAATATACGAGTACTGTTAACTTGGGGGGTTACTGCCAGCTATAGCTTTGCTGTTTATCTATGGCTTAATGTCGAGTTAAATTTGCTAAGCATGCTGATATTAGCGGTATTAAGTTATATTGCAAATCTTTTGACTGGCTGTTGGGCTATGGTGCAAAGGTTGGTTGATAAGTTTGCGCAGATTAAGCTTGCGGTTAACAGTAGTGAACCCTTGGTGACTCAACCCGATACAGTTTTTGATCCCATTACTAACTTACCTACTTATCAGCAAGGACTTGCACAATTAACTCATGCGTTGAGAAACCAGCAAGACGATCAATTTGTTGCCATTGTATTTAAGCCGCTAAACTTTGAACAAGTTAATAAAATATTAGGGCACCAAAATTCCGATATTTTATTATTGCAACTTGCTTATAGCTTGCAAAAAAAAGTCAGTGACAATCCTTTGCTACTGAATTTTGCTAGTATGGCTGCGCCTGTGAAAGTATGTCGCCTGCAAGGTTTGGATTTTCTTGTGGTAGTGAATGCTAGCTTATCTAATCACCCGATAAACAGTGTGGTTGAAGATATTTGTCAACAGTTAAATAAATCAGTGCCTCAGGCTGTTAGTTTCAAAAGCTTTTCACTTAGCTTCGAACTGGCATTTGGCATTGCATTACAAACGGAAAAGATACGAAGTAGTGAGGCACTGCTGGCTCAGGCAAGCGATGCGCTATTAGAAGCTGAACGTAGTCATCAACAAATTTGCTATTTTGATCAGCAAGCGAGTTTATACACTCAGCAGCAGTTAGCGAAAATGGAAAAACTGAAACAGGATGTCAAAGCAGAAAAACTAAACTGGTTGGCATATCCGCAAGTCTCTTTGAGTGATGGCAAGTTATCGGGGGTTGAACTGGCTATTGACTGGCGGGATAACGAAGGCACGGTATTTTCATCAAAAGAATTTCATCAGATCGCTGAATTTAGCGGTGAAATTCACCGGATTAGTCGGCAATTAGTACAACATGCTTTTAGTGTGCTTAAAGCGATGCATGATCAGGGGGCTGAACAAAAGGTGGCTATTAATCTATCGAGTTCCGCGTTGTTAGAGCCTGACCTTGCTGACTTTATTGAGCAACAATCGCTAGCTGTTGGTGTGGACATGCAGTTCTTAACGATAGAAATATCAGAACAAGTACTATTAGGCGCCCCTTTTCGAGCACGGATGATGATAGATCAATTACGAGTATTAGGTATCAATATTGCGATCGATGATTTTTCAGGTAGTTATGAAGCTTTGCGTTACTTACGTCGAGCGTCTATTCAACAAGTGAATATTGAATGCTCACAACTGGATATAAGCGATGGTGCGCAATATGAAAAGCCTATCGTTAACGCCTTGATAAATGTCATCCGCCAGATGAATATACCTATAGTGGCTACTGGCATTAATAATCAGGAGATAGCGAAGTCTTATCTATTGATGGGAGGAAATGTAGCACAAGGGAAAGCGGTACAATCGGGGATTCATTTAGCGGAGATCAATAACTGGCTTACCGCATGGCAAGCCAGAAAAGAAAGTGTTTAGCTTTTTTTTATTCAATATCTAACGGGTCGGGTGAAAGGATGATGCCGGTATTGTCGGCATAAATATGGTCGTCAGGAAGAAAGGTGACACCCGCAAAGTTAACGGCTAAATCACTTTCACCTAGCTCATTGTCTGTCGCGCCAACCGGAATAGAAACTAAACCCTGAATTCCTATCTCGATATCTTCCAACGCGTCGACATCTCTGACACTGCCGTAGCAGACGATACCTTCCCAGCCATTTTTAGCTGCTGCTTCGGCAATATAGCTGTCGATTAGTGCGCGACGAGTTGAACCTCCCCCGTCTATTACCAGTACTTTGCCTTCACCATCGGTTTCCACTAATTGAGTGATCAGGCCATTGTTTTCGAAGCACTTAACTGTAACTACTTTTCCGCCAAATGAGCTTCTGCCGCCATAATTACAAAAAATTGGCTCTACGACATCGATTAAATCTGCGTAAATATTACATAATTCTGACGTGTTGTATTCCACAATAGATTCCTTAGTGAAAAATACGATTGTAACGCTAGTATACCTGTCCTTAGCTGAGGTACAAGCGTGAGTAGTAATATTGTGCTTGTAATCATTAGGGAAACGCTATTTAATTAAGCAAGGTCAAAGTTTTAAGGGAATATCTTCGATAATGGTGGCTAATGTTTTTGCCTTAAGCTTTTTGTTTCTGGTCGAAGCGATTGTTTTTGGTGTTTTGGCCTATTTACTCCATTCATTTTATCAATCAGCTTTAAAGCGCTATGCTAAATTTTGGTGTTATAGCCTAGTTGCTTTAAGTGTGCATTTCGCTGTTTCTGCGCTGCAGCATGCTCTTCTTCAGTACAGTGAAACTTCATTACTACAAGTGACATTGACTTGTATCGCACAAATTAGTCAGTATTTGTTTGTGCTGTTATTTTGTTTCGGTTGTCATATTAGCCGTGAAAACATTCAATATAATAATGCTAACGTATACGGTTTACTCTCAATAGCGGTTTTGCTTGGAGCTTTCTGCAGTTTACTATTTGCATTTAATGAAAATGGGGCGTTTAGCCGTTTTTACCTACGCGAAAGTTTAGCCGATTTGATCTTTGCCGGGGTATTTCTCATCACTTTGTTGTTATTGCTTAAACATGAAAAACGGCATTTTGTTGCCAAGTTGTTTATGATTTTTAGCGCGATATTAACGGTGCGTTATTTCTTTTCGTCGTTTATCTCTATCGTATTTGTCAATAATAATGGTTTTGGCGCTATGTTTAATACTCTGGTTTATTTTGATTTTGGCGCGTTTGCAATATTGGGGTATCTGATGTTGCTGTGGATGCACAGCGCAGAGCGAAATACGGCTGAAAGAGCGATAAATAGAGCAACATATTTAGGTAAGCATGATCAGCTCACCGGAGCACTAAATAGGGAACAGGTGATAGAAAAATTACCACTTGCTATTGAACAGGCTGTCTCGAATCGTCTTAAGTTACAGATATGTTTAATTGATTTAAAGCGTTTTAAGTTTGTTAATGACAGCTTTGGTTTGAAAACTGGGGATATGATTTTAGGTGAAATAGCCAATCGCCTCAGTGATAGTATTTTTTTACCGAAAGTAGTGGGACGGCTGAGTGGCGACTCATTTATTTTTGCCCTAGAGATCTCTGAAGATAGTCAACAGGAAAAAGCCGCGAAACATTTACATGATCTTATTTCTCGGCCCTGTTATTTAAACCATCAGGAAATACATCTGCAGGCGAGTGTTGGTTATTGTTTGGCGCCAGTTGATAGTTCTGACGCCGAAGAGCTATTACAGCAAGCAAATTTAGCCTTATTTCAGGCGGAAAGTCATAATGTTGCCAGCGTTAAGTATAAAGATGGTATGCAATCTCATGGCAGGCGCTTGGTAGAAGCGGAAAAAACCATCCGGCAGGCGTTAGCACAACAAGAGTTTATCTTATATTTTCAGCCTCAACTAAATTTACTGACCAATCGTATTGATGGCGTTGAAGCATTAGTACGTTGGCAGCACCCTGAAAAGGGCTTGTTAGCGCCAGGAGAATTCTTGTCTGATATTGCGGCACTCGGCTTAAGTGGTGAACTGGATAATTACGTGCTTGAGCTGGCCTGTCAAACTAATGCCCGCTGGTATCAAACCTATCGGCGGCGAGTAGCTATTGCGGTGAATTTAAGTGCGACAGAGTTTCAGGACCCTAAGTTAATCGCAAAAATCCAAACGCTATTGCTCAGTTATGACATCCCTCCCAAATATCTGGAATTAGAAATTACTGAGGATGTGGTGATCACTGATATCCGTTCAGCAATGGATACTATCTTCGTTTTACAAAATATGGGTATTAAAGTGTCGATCGATGATTTTGGTACCGGTTATTCGTCATTGGCATATTTAAGAGATTTACCGATTGATAAAATTAAAATTGATCGGAGCTTTATTACCGAATTTGCTGCTAATGATTCTGACTTAACGATTGTCAAATCTATGATACGTTTATCTCATGGCTTAGGTAAGCGGGTATTGGCAGAAGGAGTTGAGTCTATTGAGCAGTTGAACTTGCTACGAAAATTAGGTTGTGATGCTGTACAAGGCTATTTTATTAACCCACCGTTACCAGAAGAAAAATTTGTCAGCTACTTAACGCGAAAATAAGCGTATTTGATATTAGCAACTATACTTCAACTAGTTACGTGCTCAAGCAGAGGTTCTTTATATGTTAATCAAGCATAAGCTGATCATAAATACATCGATTTTAGTCGCCGCAATGTTATTTATGTTAGGGCTCATTATTTATGCCGTATCGTCATTGGACAATGACGTCAGTATTGCAACTACTATCGGTAAAGTAGAAGGCTCAGTGTTGCAATTACGTCGAAATGAGAAGGACTTCCTAGCAAGAAAAGACCTTAAATATTTTGATAAATTTGAAAGCCAGTATAAGACGCTACAAAGTGATATTAATGTCTTAGATAAAGGGTTTGACAGTGTTGGCCAGTCGATGTCGGAAATTTCGAGCTTAAGGAAAATTGTCAGTGAATATTTTGAACATTTTAAGGCCGTGGTTCAGGCGCAGCAGTCTATAGGGTTGCACTCTAAAGATGGACTTTACGGTAAATTGCGTGACGCCGTCCATGGTGTTGAAGGTTTAATCGGCAATAACGATTACCAGTTACTCGCTGGCATGCTACAGCTTAGGCGTGACGAGAAAGATTTTATGCTGCGTTTAGATGATAAGTATTTAAAAAAATGGCAGGACAATGCGGCTATTTTTAGTGCAAATGTAAAGCAAAGTACTTTATCGGATGAACAAAAATCACAAGTTATTGATAATATAGCTATTTATCAAAATAATTTTGTTAACCTGGTGGAGCAGCAGCGACGGTTAGGTTTTTCTGCCAGTGAAGGGCTAAATGGTAAAATGCGGGAAACGGTTCATCAGGTCGATCAGGTAATGGCAAAGTTAACCAAAGCCAGTCAGCAAACGGTTGAAGATCACGTACTGTTTGTTGAAAGTTTATCTATCATTATGTTTTTTGTGGTGATGGCGATTGCCACTGGCTTTGCCGCTGTTGTTGGCCGTAGCATTATTAATGCGATTAATAAACTTAAAACCGCAATGCTTAATGTAGCCGAAACTAAGAACTTGGCGATTGAGGTTTCCACTGATGGTAAAGATGAACTAAGTGAAATGGCGAAAGTATTTAATACTATGATTGCCAGTTTCAGAAACTTAATTGTTGAAGTTAATCATTCCGTTGATACCGTGAATGATGCAACCCGTAATTTATCGCAAAATATTCATGCGGCGAATGAAGGCGTGGATACTCAGATACAGCAAACGGATATGGTAGCAACCGCGGTGACTGAAATGGTGGCGACGGTTGATGAAATAGCTAATAATACGAAAGAAGCGGCGAATAAGGCTGAAACTACCCATCATAATGCAGAAAAAGGCAAATCTGGAGTTGAAACTACCATAGCTCAAATTGATCAGTTATCCAGTACCTTATTAGAATCTGAACATGTGGTACAGGAATTAGCAAAAGACAGTGATACTATTGGTTCCGTGCTGGATGTTATCCGTGGCATTGCTGAACAAACCAACTTACTGGCATTAAACGCGGCGATAGAGGCGGCCCGAGCTGGAGAGCAAGGGCGAGGCTTTGCTGTCGTGGCCGATGAAGTGCGAACTTTGGCCAGCCGTACGCAAGATTCCACCCAGGAAATTGAAGCGATTATCAGTTCGCTACAAAATCGGACTAAAGAGATTGTCACTCATATGGCGGCGTGTCGAACTCAAGGGCAGGATAGCGCTGATCAGGCTAGTTCTGCTGGGCAAATGTTGGAAGAAATTACTCATGATGTTTCTACTATCATGGATATGAATACTGCTATTGCCACCGCGATCCAGCAACAAAGTGCAGTGGCGTCAGAAGTGAATCAGCATGTGGTAATGATCCGGGATGTTGCTGAAAGTTCAGGTAAAGCGGCGCATCAGAATGCGCAAATGAGTGAGGAGCTTTCACAACAAGCGGATGTACTTAATAGAGAAGTAAACCAGTTTGCGGTGTAATAGCAATTTGACTGAATTGGTCGCCAAGTATTTAATCAACTTGTTCTAAGTTAAAGTAAAGTTGTTAGAGTGTGGTCAGCTTTTAATTAAGCCAGCTCTTTTATTAGCTGACTTTTTAGTCGTAACCACTATTAGGAGGTATATCAAAATCAGGACTGTGAAGTTACTCTTTATTTTCGTCAATATTAGCTGGGCTACGTCGGTATTTTCCAATGATAAACTAGTGGTTGCGTTATCTAGTTTTGAACCCTGGACTATTATTAATGAGCAGCAAATAAGCGGTATTGATATCGAATTGCTTGAGCGCTTAGCACAGATGCAAAAGCTGACGCTTGATTATTATTCTTGCCCCTGGGCCCGATGTTTACAGTTATTGAAAGAAGGTAAAATCGACATCGTTAGTAGTATTTTTTACTCTGACGAACGGGCGGAATACTTAAGTTATTTTAATCAACCTTATGTTCATGGTAATTATCAGGTTTTTTATTTAAATAAAGCGAGTAACTTCGGTATTAATAGCTTTAGTGATTTAAATAATTTAGAGATAGGCGTACGACGCGATATCAGTTACTTCCCTAAGTTTGATCAAAACCAGCAGTTAAACAAAAAACAGGTCACTTATGATCATCAACTGGTTAATATGTTGCTAAATCAGCGGATTGATACCTTTGTTGGACAAGAAGATGTTATTGACTATTTGCTGATAAAAGAGGGTCATAGCGACAAGTTTATTAAAGCGAATTATAAAGTATTTCAGCCTGATAACAGCTTTTTGGCATTTTCAAAAAAATCTAAATTATTGCCGCTGCAAGCACAAATGGAACGAAATTTAGCAATCTTATTAGCGCAGGATATGATTGGCCAATTACGTAAGAAATATCAGTAGTGCGTTTTTGTGGCTCATAAATAAAAAAGGCGCAATATACTGCGCCTTTGAACTTTAATTCCTGATTGAAAAGCTAAAGAATAAAGCGGCTTAAATCTTCGTTTTGTACCACGTCGCTCAGTGTTTTTTCGACATAGGCTTGGTCAATTACAATTTTTTCCCCGCTGCGATCATTGGCGGTAAAAGAAATTTCTTCGGTTAGTCGCTCCATCATAGTGTGTAAACGACGAGCGCCGATGTTTTCGGTCGATTCATTGACCTGCCATGCTGCTTTGGCGATTGCATTGATGCCATCTTCACTAAAAGAAATATCAACTCCTTCCGTAGCCATTAATGCGATATATTGTTCAGTTAAAGAGGCATTAGGTTCAGTTAAAATACGAACAAAATCATTACTAGATAGCGCCTGCAATTCAACGCGAATTGGCAAGCGACCTTGAAGCTCTGGAATAAGATCCGATGGTTTTGCCATCTGGAAAGCGCCGGAAGCAATAAATAGGATATGATCGGTTTTAACCATGCCGTGTTTAGTGCTGACGGTTGAACCTTCAACCAAAGGCAGTAAGTCACGTTGGACACCTTCACGGGAAACATCTGGGCCAGAACTGTCGCCGCGTTTACAAATTTTGTCGATTTCATCAACAAAAACAATACCATTTTGTTCAACGGCTTCAAGCGCTTTGGTTTTAATGTCTTCTTGATTGACTATCTTAGCGGCTTCTTCTTCCTGCAATGCTTTTAACGCGTCTTTGATCTTCAATTTACGCTTGTTGGTTTTTTCACTCGACATGCTTTGAAACATATTTTGCAATTGCGAGGTCATGTCTTCCATACCTGGAGGTGCCATGATTTCAACACCAACTTGTGGTGCCGCCAGATCAAGCTCTACTTCCTTATCGTCTAATTGACCTTCGCGTAGTTTTTTACGAAATACTTGGCGAGTACTAGCATTGTCAGTTTGCTGCTCGTTACCAAAGGTGTCGCGTGGATTGGGCAGTAATACGTCGAGAATACGTTCTTCTGCCGCTTCTTCTGCTAGATGCTTAACCCGCGCCATTTCCTGTTCTTTGGTTAGTTTGAAGGCCATATCAGTCAAATCACGAATAATGGTTTCTACTTCTTTACCAACATAACCGACTTCGGTAAATTTAGTCGCTTCGACTTTAATAAAAGGGGCATTTGCCAGTTTTGCTAAGCGACGTGCGATTTCCGTTTTACCAACACCGGTTGGTCCTATCATTAAGATATTCTTTGGCGTTACTTCGCTACGTAGCTCTTCATTAAGCTGCATTCTGCGCCAACGATTACGTAAAGCTATCGCGACTGCGCGCTTGGCGTCGGACTGACCAACTATGTGGCTATCTAATTCGTGGACTATTTCACGAGGAGTCATATTTGACATAATAATATCCTTACTGCTGGCTTAAAGCTCATCAATCGTTTGGCTATGATTGGTGAAGACACAGATGTCGCCAGCAATTTTTAATGATTTTTCAACAATTTCCCGAGCAGAAAGCTCAGTATTTTCTAATAATGCAATTGCGGCAGACTGTGCAAAATTACCGCCACTACCTATGGCGATCAAATCATGCTCTGGCTGCACTACGTCGCCATTACCGGTAATGATTAATGATGCTGTTTCATCAGCTACTACCAACATGGCTTCGAGTTTTCTTAAGGCACGATCACTACGCCAATCTTTAGCTAATTCTACTGCGGATTTTGTTAAATGCCCTTGATGCATTTCAAGTTTACTTTCAAAACGCTCAAATAATGTGAATGCGTCGGCAGTGCCGCCAGCAAATCCAGCGAGTACTTTATCGTGATATAAACGACGTACTTTTTTGGCATTGCCTTTCATTACGGTATTGCCAAGAGAAACTTGGCCATCGCCACCAATGGCTACTTTGCCATTGCGTCTTACGGAAACAATAGTAGTCACAACTAACCTCTACTTACAGTCGCTAGCGCGGTGCGCTAGCAAGGATCAATGTAGACTAGATTGGGTATATTCGGAATTTTTTCAAGGAATAGGAGGTAATTATTTCCACAACCAGATTTGACAGGTAGTGATACCGTTGCTTTTGAGTTTATGCTTGTCTTTCTCTGCGGCGCGTTTACGAGGATATGGCCCCAGATACACTTTGTGCCAGGTGCCACTGGAACCTGTTGCTGAGCTAATTTGTGAGCTTAAACCACTAAAGGCGATGGTGGCTTTCATTACCTCCGCCTGCTTGCGGGTTCTAAAGGAGCCGCACTGCATCTTGTACGGTCCTTTTTCTTCTACTGCATATTCACCTACATCGACTTCTTTTGATTTTAGCTCTTCCATATATTGCCATTTTTCTTCTGGTGGCTTGGGTAGTTTACTGTCTTGTTGAGCTTGTTTGGCAGGTTGTGTCGCGCTAGGCGCTGTTGGTTTTATATCTTTGATACTCCATAAAAAATAACCGAAAGCTGAAATCGCTATTACTAAGAATAATAGAATGATTTTGAGTTTTATCGGAATGCCGGCTGGAGTTTCAGCTGTTTTTTTATATGGGTTGTGCTTTTTTTTGGGAGAATTAGCACGGGAAATATAATCTTGATGAGCCATATATTTTTATTTCATGATTAAATTAATTGCAAAAAGGAGAATATTCTAACCCAGTGAATGGAAAATGGTAGCGCTTAATTACTGGTATTGCTTAAGTGAATGAAAATTACCAGCTTAAATCTTGTGGATCGATATCGACTGACCAGCGAACTTTTGTCTGCCATTCATTATTTGGGATGTGATTGATTAGCTGAGAAATGCCTTGATGCAGCGCCGTTCGGCTTTTTGCCTGAACGATTAGATGGTAACGATATTTTCCTGCTCTTTTTTCTATCGCCGCAGGCATAGGGCCCGCAATTTCACAATCGTTTAAATTGATCTGGCTGAGCTGACGCAAAAACTTTTCCGGATAAGACGGATAGTTTGCATCTGCTCGAAATAATGCCTGATAGCCAAATGGGGGTAATAATGCCATTTGGCGTTCTGTTAATCCTTGCTGAGCGAAATGTTGATAGCCATTATTGACCAGATCTTGTAGTAACGGGTGTTGTGGGTACTGGGTCTGAATGATGACTTTTCCCGGCTTACTGGCACGTCCGGCACGCCCTGCTACTTGCACTATCAGCTGTGCCATATTTTCTGCCGCCCGATAATCAAAGCTAAATAGTGCGCCATCTATATCTAAAATTGCTACTAAGGTAACGTCGGGGAAATGATGGCCTTTCGCCAGCATTTGGGTGCCGATGAGAATTTGATGTTCTTTATTGGACACTTGTTGCAATAATTTATTGAGTTCACCTTTGCGACGGGTACTGTCACGATCGATTCTGACCGTACTGTGGTGATTAAAGTGCTCGCTTAGGTATTCTTCGATTTGTTCAGTTCCCTGACCAACCGGTTTAATACGAATACTACCGCAATCAGGACACTGTGGAGGCACGCGTTTTTGACTAGCGCAATGATGACAAATTAATAACCCCTGAGAGCGGTGCAAGGTATAAGGGCGCTCACAGCGTTGGCAATTGGCGACCCAATGGCATTCCTGGCAGTTAATTGCCGGCGAAAAACCACGGCGATTTAAAAACACCAGCACCTGTTCACCTCGTGCCAGAGTGTTGGTTATTAGTTGTTTTAGTGGCCTTGATAGGCCAAATTCTAACGGCTGATTAGCGACATCGATTAACGCGATTTTGGCTTCTGTGCTACCGCCCGCCCGCTTTGTTAATCTATGATAATGGTATTTTGCGTTTAGCGCATTATGCAATGATTCAAAGCTTGGCGTTGCGCTGCCTAAAATAATAGGAATATTGAGTTGCTTGGCTCGAAGAATTGCAACGTCTCTGCCATGATAGCGAAAGCTATCTTGCTGTTTAAAAGAAGCATCGTGTTCTTCGTCGACAATAATCAGCCCTAAATCCGGTAATGGCGTAAAAATAGCTGAGCGGGTGCCAATAACAATTGCGGCATTGCCTTGATAGGCATTATGCCAGGTCGCGAGGCGCTCTTTATCATTGAGACCGGAATGATGGAGAAAAATAGGGACATTAAAACGCTGTTCAAAGCGATTTAGTGTTTGTGGTGTCAAGCCTATTTCCGGAACCAATACTAGCACTTGCTGATTTTGACTGAGCACTTTGGTCATTGTTTGTAAATATACTTCGGTTTTACCACTGCCGGTAATGCCATCGACTAAATGACAACTATATTGTTTAAGCAATTGACTAACCGCAGAAACAATGACCGCCTGTTCAGCAGATAAGTTTAGTTCATCTTGCTGATTGAGTGAGTCGCTATGCCATTGAAACGGCTCACTTTCTTTTTCAGTGCTAACGATCAGCTGTTTTTTTTCTAATGCTGATAATTGCGTTTTGCTAAAACCTAAGGTTCTGATTTCTGGCCAGCTCAGTTGTTGATGGTTGCTGATCAGATGGTACAGTTGCTGCTGTTTGGTTGCCCGTGTTGTTAATTTGGCTAATTCAATCTCTTGAGTTTCATCTGTCAGTGGCTGACACTGCCAATATAGCGTCGGGGCTAGCGTAATGTTATCAACCTGGCGTAATAGCACCGGTAGGGCTTGCTGAAAAACATCCCCTATCGGGTGATGATAATAGCGGGCACAAGTCATCAATAATTGTGTTAATGGTAGTGGAATTTTATGGTGTGCTGTGACTTTCGAAGTTATAGGTTTGAGTTTTTCTTGAGCAAATTCTGTTTTATTGGAAACAGCTAAGATGATGCCAATAACCTGGCGGTTACCAAATGGAACGATTACTCGCTCGCCGATGGCAAACTCGTTATTTTGTAAGCTCTCTGGCACTGAATAGGTAAATAATTGCCGCATAGGTACCGGGATAGCAAGTTGTAAAAATAACGGCTGAGACAAAGTAATGATCTGTGGTGATGTTAGTTAACTTATTGTGAATGTTTCTTACCTCAATGCCAATAGGTAGCATGGGAATATTTTTTGGCTATTTATTTACCAGTTTGTCTTGCGCCTTGGCTTAGGATCCATTATTATTCGCCCCCATTAATTTTAACTCGTATGGTGCTTGGCAGCGATTTGGCGTTGACTAAGTGGCGATACGGCCTATTTAGAGGTTTCCATGAAAGACGGTATTCATCCTAATTATGTAGAGATCAAGGCAAATTGTTCTTGTGGTAACGTGATCAACACTCGTTCAACGTTAGGCAAAGACATCCACCTTGATGTATGTTCAGAATGTCACCCATTCTACACTGGTAAGCAAAAAGCTGCTGAGACTGGTGGTCGTGTTGATAAATTCAATAAACGTTTTGGTGCTTTGGGTAAGAAGTAAATTCTTGCTGGTAGTAAAATGTTTCGAAAAAAGCGCCGCAAGGCGCTTTTTTTATATCTTAAAAAAATCCATTAAATTTTTTCTCCGCTTTAAACCCTTTTGTTGCATACTGCATCTAACAAATTAAATCACCAAGATATAGAGATTATAACGTTTGGTTCATTCAGAAGTTATTGATGCAAAAGAGCTGTTTAGTGGAGATGATCAGGCGGAGTTAGTCACGCGTGCACAGCGAGGCGATCAGCAAGCTTTTCATCAATTGTATCTAAACAACTATCGCAGAGTTTATGCCCTGTGTTGGCGAATGCTAGCGGATAAGGACAGTGCAGAAGATGTTTGTCAGGAAGTGTTTGTGCAACTTTGGCAAAAAATTGGCAATTTTCGTGGTGAAAGTAAATTTACCACCTGGTTACACAGCGTAGCGACACATATTGTCTTAGGGCATTTACGTAAACAGAAAAATTGGCTGCAGCGCATTTTCAGTATTGAAGAACATCAGGTTGAAATTGCTAGCGTTGAATTAACCGATGAAAAAGCATCGAGTGAATTAGATGCGAAAATTCAGCAGTTGCCGGAACGAGCAAGATTAGTATTTGTGTTATTTGCAGTAGAAGGTTACCGCCATGAAGAAATAGCTAAGCTGTTAAACATGGCCGTTGGTTCGAGTAAATCGCAATACCATCGAGCCAAACAATTGTTGAAAGAATCATTAAGTGAGTAAGCAGATGAAAAAAGTAATATCCGATCAATCACTTGAGCAACAAGTCGCGCAACTGCCGAAAGAAATGGAACCTAAGCGTGATTTATGGCGTGGTATTGAAAAAGCGATTGCACTAACGCCGCAACAGGCAGAGAAAAGATCCTCAGTAGTTTCTATGGCGTGGGCGGCGTCAATTGTTGTCGCTGTACTTGTTTCTTGGCTGTCATTGTCGCCGCAACAAGGAAATGTGCCTGAGTCGATAACGATAGTCAGTACGTTAGAAAAAGATTTTGAACAGCAAAAGCAGGTCATGCTTACAAACTTTGGTCAGCCTGAATTGTCAGAGCTGCCTAAGGAAATGCAAGAGCAACTCAATGAACTGTCATCGGCGCGTAGCGCGATTAGTAATGCGTTAGCTAATGATCCCGATAATAAGGAGTTACTGAATCTATTACGCTGGACACAGCAGCAGGAAATTCAGTTATTAAAACAGCTTTATACCCCACAGTGGCAAACAATTTAGTGGTAAAGAGGTAATGATGAAAAAATTTGTGAAATTAGGTGTAGTTGTACTAACTACAATGATGTTTGGGACCTGTGCCGCACAGCAGGTGCATAAAAGCTTGCCTAGTGAGGGAGTGACCAGTGTTAGTGTAGAAAACCAGCAAGGTAAGGTGACGGTAACGGCATGGGAGAAAGACAGCGTAGAAGTTGACGGTGAGATAACAGACAAAGCGGAAAAGTTTGTTTTTGAACGTAGTGGTGACCGTATTATTATTAAAGTGGTATTACCAGACTACGGGCATAAAGGCCATAGACGCGAGCATGACTCTATCTTTACCGTTAAGTTACCCAGTTCAATGCGTTTTGATTTTGCTGGTATCGCCAGTGATATTAGTTTGACCGGTTTAGCAAAAAACAGCGAAGTAGAAACCGTCAGCGGTAATATTGATGCGAAAAACTTATCAGACTATATCGATATATCGACGGTCAGCGGTAATATTGTTAGTCAAGGGTTAGCAGGTAAAATACGGTTGGCAACGGTAAGTGGCGATATCAAAGATCAGCAGTCGGATGGACAATTGGATTTGAAAGCGGTGAGTGGCAATATTAATACTCGTTCGACTGCTAAAGAGTTACGTATTAATAATGTCTCCGGTGATATTGATTTTAGTTTAGCTGATGTTGATGAACTTAAAGTTTCCACCGTCAGTGGTGAGGTCGAGGGGCAATTAGCACTGAATGAGAATGGATTATTAAAAATGAGCAGTGTTAGTGGTGACTTTAATATTGCATTTACTAATGAGGTTCAGGCTAATTTTAAAATGAGTGCAAATGCTGGTGGCCAGTTAATTAATCGCATCACAAATGATAAGGCACAGCATGCTAAATATGGCCCGAGTGCCAAACTACGCTTTACTACCGGTAATGGCAGTGCTTCAGTGAAAGCAACAACTGTCAGTGGCCGTATTGTGGTACGAGAGGATTAGCCGCTAGTATTTAAACATAGGTGGTAACATACCACCTATGTTTGCTTTAAGTTTGCTACTTATTTGCTTTAAAATTTCTACTATCTAATACATAATAGTCATTCTATTAATCTCAGGTTTTTTCGGTTAGAAATATATTCGCCGTTTAGTTTGAAGCACGTAATACAGGTATCTGAATGGCAGATCGTAAACTCGCCAAATTTTCAAGAAACAGCAATGCAGCGCATGATCAGCAGGTTGAAAATTTAAAAGTTCCTCCCCATTCGTTAGAAGCAGAACAATCGGTCTTAGGTGGCCTGTTGCTGGATAACGAAGCTTGGGACCGCGTTGCTGAACGTGTCGTTGCTCAAGATTTTTATAGCCGTGCACATCGTGTGGTTTATGAAACCATTGGTGGCCTGATTGAGTTAGGTGAACCTGTTGACCTGATCACCTTATCCGAAGCACTGGAAAACGATCAAAAATTGGACGACGCTGGCGGCTTTGTTTATCTCGCAGAGATGATGAAAAACACGCCAAGTGCCGCAAATATAACAGCATATGCAGAGATCGTTCGTGAACGTGCGGTTACTCGCGAAATGATCAGTGTGGCCAATGAAATTGCCGAAGCAGGTTTTGATACGCAAGGGCGAACCAGTGCTGATTTATTAGATTTAGCGGAAACCAAAGTTTTTGCTATTGCCGAGCAAAGGGCTAATAAATCTGAAGGACCGGAAAATATTCATTCGGTGCTGGAAAAAACTGTCGATAGAATTGAAAAGTTATATCAGCAGCCACACGATGGTGTTACCGGAGTTTCTACCGGCTTTTCTGATCTCGATAAAATGACTGCTGGTTTGCAGTCTTCTGATTTAATTATCGTAGCCGCTCGTCCGTCGATGGGTAAAACAACGTTTGCTATGAACTTGGCAGAAAATGCCGCAATGACCGAAGACAAACCCGCACTTATTTTTAGTTTAGAGATGCCTTCAGAGCAGCTTATGATGAGGATGCTAGCATCACTGGGTCGTATTGACCAAACCAAAATTCGTACCGGACAATTAGGCGATGAAGATTGGGCGAGATTATCATCAACTATGGGCCTGCTGATTGAAAAAGGCAAAATGTTTATCGATGATGCCGCCGGCTTAACGCCAACAGAAGTACGCTCGCGTGCACGCCGTATTGCGCGTGATAATGGCGGTTTAAGTATGATCATGATTGATTATCTTCAACTGATGCGTGCACCTCAATTTGCAGATAACCGAACCTTAGAAATCGCAGAAATTTCTCGTTCATTAAAAGCGTTGGCAAAAGAGCTGGAAGTGCCGGTAGTCGCACTTTCTCAGTTAAACCGTAGCTTGGAGCAACGAGCGGATAAACGCCCGGTTAACTCAGATTTGCGTGAATCAGGCTCGATTGAGCAAGATGCGGATTTGATCATGTTTATCTATCGTGATGAGGTTTATCACGATGATTCTGAATTTAAAGGTATGGCTGAAATAATCATTGGTAAACAGCGTAATGGACCTATTGGTCGTGTGCCATTGACCTTCCAGGGACAGTTTTCCCGTTTTGATAATTACGCCGGTTCTCACGTGCTGGAAGAAGATTAAACTACGATGAGTATTAAGACAGCAACGGCGCATATCAATTTAAATGCCTTAGCTGATAATCTCCAACACGTTAAAGCTCAAGCGCCAGATAGTAAGGTGCTGGCGGTGCTTAAGGCCAATGCCTATGGTCATGGTTTAGAACGTATTGCCAAGGCATTACAGACAAATCATGAGAGTGTTGATGCTTTTGGTGTCGCTCGAATTGATGAAGCATTAGCATTAAGAGCCGCAGGGGTGATCACTCCGATTGTCTTATTAGAAGGTTTTTTTGATAGTAATGAGCTAGCTTTACTCGCGGTTAATAACCTGCAAACCATAGTACATAATGAACAACAATTAGCAGCCCTTTGTGATAAGCAACTCGTCTTGAGTCAACCACTGAAAGTTTGGCTGAAAGTAGATACAGGTATGCATAGGTTAGGTATAAATCCTCAAGAATTTAGCCACTATTATCAGAGCCTAAAAGCAAGTGCTAATGTAGAAAATGATATTGTGCTGATGAGTCATTTAGGTTGTGCGGATGATTTAACTAATCCGGTGACGGCACGACAAATCAATTTATTTAATCGCATTACCCAAGGAATTGATGCTGAACGTAGTATGGCAAATTCTGCTGGAGTTGCTGCTTGGGCAGATTCCCATTATCAATGGATAAGACCAGGCCTGATGCTTTATGGCGTTTCGCCAATGCAAAATCAAAATGATCATAGCATTCGCCCAGTAATGACGTTGCAGTCAAGCTTAATTGCAACACGAAAATTAGCGAAAGGCGAATATGTTGGTTACGGCGGCGCTTGGCATAGTGAGCAGAACACCATTATTGGCGTTGTTGCGATAGGCTATGGTGATGGTTATCCCAGACACGCTAAAAATGGTACGCCAGTATTGATCAATGGCCGACGGGTGCCTTTGGTTGGTCGAGTATCTATGGATATGATCACGGTAGATCTAGGCATTAACAGTCAGGATAAGGTCGGCGATATTGCGACTTTATGGGGTGAAGGTTTGCCGGTTAAAGAAATCGCTGACTGGGCAACTACTATTCCTTATGAGCTATTGTGTAATATAACCCGACGAGTGCAAATAGCAGTTAGTTAAAGCCGAGCTATTCGCTGCTTTCACCGTTTATTGTCGCTACTAGTGAGCGTTGCCCAGCGCGGTTTCTGTGCTCACCTAAGTAAATTCCCTGCCAGATACCAATATTGAGCTGGCCATTTTTAATCGGAATGGTAACGTTATTTCCTAAGGTACTTGCCTTGATATGGGCAGGCATGTCATCAGAGCCTTCATAGGTGTGTTGATAATAATGGGCGTTTTCTGGAATAAACTGATTGAAATGTGCTTCCATATCAGAGCGAACCGTAGGATCGGCATTTTCATTTATCGTCAGTGATGCCGAAGTGTGTTTAATAAACAGGTGTAAAATGCCAATATTAATTTGTGCTAGCTCAGGTAGTTCTAGTAACACTTCGTCGGTGATCAGGTGAAAGCCACGCCGCTTGCTTTTAAGTTGGAGAGTTTTTTGCAGCCACATATTAGCAAATATTCTTTAACGGATTAAGCCTGGTTGGGGTTGAATGAAGAACAGTTACTTATCAAAGCTAAATTCGATATAGGCTTTACCATGAGGAGAGTTTAGCGGAATGATAACAATTGGTCCGTCTGCTTTATGCTGAATTGTGTGATTTTTTCCAGAGACTACCATAGGTGTTGCCATATCAAACTCGAAGCCTTTTTCACTTAGCATACGTTTAGCACCACCTGTGACCATATTGGTTATTTCGCCTACCAGATCAGTGATTTCTTCATTTATTTCATCAGGCGCTTCACCTACCATGCCTTTCATAGTAGCTAATGCCAACGGGCCATCGAATGTAATAGATAACGAACCTTTGGTTTGTTCACTCACCATACCAATAAGGCCTGATACATCCCCCATAGCATTTTGATCTTTTTTCAACTTTGGCTTTTCCGGCGTCAGTTCCATTTGAGCCATGGTTGCCATAACGTTGAGCATTGACGATAAAAATGGGTTAATAAACTCTACATTCATGAATATTCTCAAAACCTTGGTTCGTACTAGTATCCTGATTTTGCACGTTAAACGGCAAAATGTAAATCAATGAATACTAATTATTATTTCTCGATAATACCTACTCGCTTAGACTCGGTAAAGGTTAAGCTACCTGATAATACAGAGTCTTGATAATTCACAGTATTTACTTGTTTGTAATAAGTATCGACGAGTAAGTCATTTTTTACCACTAATCCGGCTAAATTATTTTGAAATACCGCTTCCTGGTAGATAAACATTTGACCATTAACAATTTCCAGGCCGATCCAGGTTAATGGAATAGCTTGTTGTTTAAACTTTAGTTGAAAGTGCTGATTGAAGTAATGTTGAATATAATCTTCATAGCTAGCATGTTCTGGTGAGAAGTGTTCTTGTCTCGTTTCAGCGATGACATTTTCTAGATCATGCGCGGTGAACTGATGGATAATCTCTATATTATTAGTTCTTGGATTAACAGACATTTCTGTTAATCCAAAGAAGTATTTATGGGCAAAGGCGGATGCACAATGCCCAAAAATAAACAAGATAAAGAAAATTTTTAATGCATTAGTTTGCATTGTTACTTATCTTCTTTTTTCTTGTTGTCTTTATCGTCGTCTGTTTTTAGCTCTTCATTGTAATCACGCATCATATCTTGCTTCTTACGTTTATAGAGTTCAAAACGAGATTTAATTGGGCGAGCTGGCCAATAGTTGTTATTGACGTCAGTATCAGCTGTTTCCCAGTTAGGATCGATGGCAATAGCTGTCAGCTCTTTTTCTCGGATAAATAGTTTTGACACTTTATCTGAGTTTTTACGCCAAATTTCCGCAGGTAAACGTACATGTTCTGTGCTGCCGTCTGCATAAGTCAGGTCAAGCAGAATCGGCATAGGTAGACCGCCTTTGTTTTTAAAATCAATGATATAAAAGTTTCTGTCATCAACTAACAGGTCTTTTTCCCATTGCTTTAATTTCTTTTGCTTTTTGTTATAGCTGTTACGATCAGCGTTTGTGGCGGTAAACTGGTCATGTTCATTGTAAAAGTCTAATAACTCAGGCTTTTCATTTGTTCTTAACCAATGACCTTTATTGCGCAGGTCGCTAATAAACGTTGGTTTTTCATTTTCTAACGCACGTTCCCACGCTTCTTCTGTATCAGGGTTTTGGCTGTTTGGACGATATAAATGAATATCTCCTAGTGCTATATCAACATGGTCAGTGGTGTAGAACCAGCCACGCCAGAACCAGTCCAAATCAACTGCTGAAGCATCTTCCATGGTGCGGAAAAAATCTGCTGGGGTTGGGCGTTTAAACTTCCAGCGCTGGGCATATTCACGAAAGGCAAAGTCGAATAATTCACGACCCATTACTGTTTCACGTAATATATTTAATGCGGTTGCTGGTTTACCATAAGCATTATTACCAAACTGCAGGATTGATTCTGAGTTGGTCATAATCGGTACCTGATTATTACTCTTCATATAGTTGGTAATTTTTGCCGCATGACCACGACGCGATGGATAGTTTTCTTCCCAGGCTTGTTCTGCTAAAAATTGCACGAAAGTGTTTAAACCTTCATCCATCCATGTCCATTGGCGTTCATCAGAGTTAACTATCATAGGGAAATAGTTGTGACCAACTTCATGGATAATTACACCAATTAAACCGTATTTAGTACGACGTGAATAGGTTTTTTCACCTGTTTCTTCGTCTAATGTCGGGCGCGGACCGTTAAAGGTGATCATCGGGTATTCCATGCCACCAACTGGACCATTGACTGAAATAGAAACGGGGTAAGGGTAGTCAAAGGTATATTTGCTGTATTGTTGCATGGTGTGAATGATGGCTTCAGTGGAATATTTTTCCCACAGCGGGTTACCTTCATTCGGATAGAAAGACATCGCCATAGTGTCAGTGCTGTCTTTTTTATAGCCTTGAGCATCCCAGATAAACTTACGGCTGGACGCAAAAGCAAAGTCACGAACGTTTTCTGCTTTAAAATGCCAAGTTTTGGTTTTGCTTGCACGAGATTTTTCGTTCTCTAATGCTTCTTCAGGGGTGACGATTAATACTGGCTTTTTCGCCGTTTTAGCTGTGGCTAAACGTTGACGTTGGGTTTTGGTTAAAACCTTTGATGCATTTTGAAGTTCACCCGTTGCAGCAACGATATGATCGGCTGGTACGGTAATCTCTACATCATAGTTACCAAATTCTAAGGTAAATTCACCACTGCCGATAAATTGCTTATTTTGCCATCCCATAACGTCGTAATAGGCAACAGCGCGCGGGAACCAGCTCGCAACTTCATATAAGTAGTTGTCGTCTTTTTCAAAATACTCATAACCCGAACGGCCACCTAGTACTTTCTGCTCATGTAACTGATAGTTCCAGTCAACATTGAACTCGATGCTTTTTCCTGGTTTTAGTGGTTGATCTAAATCGATACGCAGCATGGTGTTGTTGATGGTATAACGCATTGCATCATTACTGGCATCAGTGACTTTTGTGATCTGATAACCACCATCAAACTTATCTGCTTCTACAGCATTGCGCATGCCTTTATAAGTGACTTTTTTCTTTGGTGCGTTTTTCATGCCATTGGTAATGGAATTACGCTTATGAACATTTTGGTCGAGTTGCAACCAGATATATCTCAACGTATCTGGTGAATTGTTGACGTAATGAATGGTTTCAGAGCCGGTTAAGCGCTGAGTATTATCATCAATAGCGATGTCAATTTCGTAGTTTACCTGTTGCTGCCAATACTGATGGCCCGGTGCACCGGAGGCTGTTCTATAAGTGTTTGGGGTTGGTAATATTTCTTCTAACTGCCTAAATTTGTCATCATCTATTGTGTTTTTAGCATAAACATTCCCTATGCTTGCTACGGCAAAACACAATAAAGCAGATTTTATTGATATTTTCATAGATTTCCCATCTTTAAGGTGGTTGTAAAATTTTGTAACGCTCGGTTATACCATAACGCGCAATTTTAAGTTAGCGCTCACTAGTGCTAGTGCGGTGAATGGTATAAAAATTACGTTTAATTGTTTGTGTTTATTGACATGCTTGACAGGCACCATGTGCTTCAATAATTTGATGGCTAATAGTAAAGCCTTTGTTAGTGGCCATTGCTCGTAATGCGCTATCAAAATCATTGGATTGAATTTCTTCGACATGACCACATTGGTCACATATCAGCAATTGTACTGGATGGTTGCAATCACCAAAGTGGTGGCAAAGAACAAAGGCGTTAATAGATTCAATTTTATGAACAAAGCCTTGTTGCCCTAAAAAGTCTAAAGCGCGGTAGATGGTAGCTGGTTTTGCTGCTGGATCTACTGCTTTAAGCTGATCTAGTAGTTCGTATGCACCTATAGCTCCGTCATGCTTTGTGAGCAAAGTAAATACTTGCTCACGGGCGAGGGTAAACCTGGCACCTCGCTTTTGGCAGGTTTTCTTCGCTTGTTCCAATAGTTGTTCAGGTGTCATAGACGTTGTTGTCCGTAATGAAATAACAGGCATTAAGGGCATAATATCAATATAGTGAGCAAAAGTTAAACTTGGTGCTGTGGATTTATTAAGGTCACTGTTATTTGCTGAGTTGTTTTATGGAGTAAGTCGTATCGATGTTTTAAAAAGCAGTATTTAAGGTGTTGCTTTTTTCGTAAAATGAACCATATTAAGTAAAGATATTACAAGGAGATGTAACGATGAATCAGGACGATTTTGATCACTTCAATTATCTCGCTGAAAAAGTTATCCATGACAAAGCGAGCCAAGCCGAAATAAATGAATTTCATAACCTAGTGCAAATATGGAATACTGAAACGAAATACAACCTATTTAACTCTATGGAAAGAAGTGAAAAACTTTTCATTAATGGCTAGGTAGCTGTATTTTCATAGGGGTAAAAAGTTAGCTTGGTTTTTGGTTCGTTCGGTTTTAGTTGCGACCTCTACTTTAACCGCAAGTAGCTCTTCCAGCGATAACTCAATAAACTTTCTTATTGCCACTCTCTGCTGCCTTCAATTTCTTTTTAACAATGATCGAGCAGGTATCCATGAAAGTCGGAATTACTGAGCCTTGTGATTAATCAATAGAGTCGTGTCAGCGCTGATTCTATTTTTGTATATGAGCCAATAGAAAAATGTTTCTCCTGCTGGATTATGAGCTACTCTTAAAGATTAAAATTAGAATGAAATGATTGTTTTTTTATTTCAGGAGGGCATTGTGTGGATGAGCGTATCGATGTATTAGACAGGTTTTCTTGTGAAAACTGTCTAGATAGAAATCGACTAGATTTTGATTTTACGATGGCTTTTCAGCCAATTGTGAACTGCCAAACGAAACAAATATTTGGATATGAAGCCTTGGCTCGTGGACTAAATAATGAGCCTGCCTATTCAGTAATATCTAAAGTGAATAATGAAAACCGCTATTTGTTTGATCAATATTGTCGGGTTAAAGCCATTCAGTTGGCTGCTAAACTACAACTTAATTCAATGCTTAGCATAAACTTCCTTCCGAAAGCAGTTTACAAGCCAGAACGTTGCATTCGAACGACTATAGAAGCAGCAAAAAAATACGATTTTCCTATCAATAATATTATGTTCGAGTTTACTGAAGTTGAAAAAATTGAGGATAGTGACTTCGTTAAAAGTATCGTTGACTATTATGGGAGTTTAGGGTTTAAAACGGCCATTGATGACTTTGGTTCGGGCTATTCTGGCTTAGGATTGTTAGCTGAATTTCAAACAAGCATAATAAAAATAGATATGGAACTTATACGTAATATTGATAAAAACCAACCTCGACAAAAAATAATAAAAAACTGTTTGAACCTATTCAAGGAGCTTAATATTACTCCACTAGCAGAAGGCATTGAGACACAAGCAGAGAAGGAGTGGTTACAAGAGGCTGGTATTTCGTTAATGCAAGGATATCTTTTTGCAAAGCCTGGATTTGAATGTCTCCCTGAGGTTGATCTAAAAAACTTATAAAGCAAAGCGTTTTGTATTTTGCCTTTAAATCATGTTTAGATAAAAGGTTAGCATAGTTAGTTGGCTATGGTGGTGGCTTACCTTTGAAATTGAAACTATTAAACTTAGAGCAAAACTTATTTGTTTTTTAATATGATTATTTTATCAAAAAAGCATTAATTTTATATTTCTTCTGAAGCAATAACGAAACAGCTATCCGTCCAATCATTATCTTTGATTTTCTTTGTTTAATACTTTCAAAACTCGTATAATTCACCCATATTTCAGTCCTTGTTTTCAATGGTTGAACTCGATTTTAATCTATAGGTTTTGTTGTTAATCATATGATTTCTCATAAACTTTCTGTCGCGCCCATGTTGGATTGGACTGCTTTCTAGGTTTATCAAAGGGTGTGAGCTAGTGAGGAAGTCCTGTGGGGTGACCGATTGATGTTGAGGGTGACTGAACGTGCATGTTTTAAAGGGCTGTTTCATGTAAGTTTGGAGTACTATTTTTAACTTTATATATCGGATTAGATCTTAGGATGTAATCAAATATGATAGTTATAGATATGTGGCAAGTGCTGATACTGAAAAAGTCAAAATCTACTATTCCGACCCATTTATATTTAAAAGTTTTTAGTGGTTATCATGCTAAGTAATCGCTCAATAGTAATATAAATATATTCGTAAATTTTATCTATTGGAGTTAAAGTCAATATGGTTAATGGTGGGTATAGTGAAAACCACCTAGCTATAGACAATAAATATAAAATAACTGAAGGTTCAGCTTTTAAGCTGTAAACAAGGACGTGTATGAAATTAACATTAGCATTAGAAAATTGTTACGGTATCAACCGCCTAAATAAAGAGTTCGATTTTACTAAATCAGCGTATAACAATGGTGTTAACTCTTTATATGCACCTAATGGCACGCTAAAAACATCACTTGCAAAAACCTTTATAGATGTTGTTAACAACGACGACACGAAGGATTTGATCTTTCCGGAACGTAATACAGTTAGAGATATTCAAATAGATAATGTCGATGTTGCAGCTGAACAGCTAATGATCATTGAGTCATACAATGAAAGTTATAGTTCCAAACAATTATCGACATTATTGGTTAATGAGAACCTTAAGCAACAGTACGATACCGCCTTAAAAGAAGTCGATGAAAAGCGAACCACGTTAATAAAAGCATTGGCTAAGCAAGCCGGCAGAAAAGGCGTTGCGGTAAATTCTTTTCCAACTGTTATTTGTGAAATTTTTAATAAGTCTGAGAAAGACTTTTTAACCCTATTAGCCGAGCTTCACCAACACACATTCCCTGATTACAGCATTTACGCAGATTATAAATTTGGTGATTTATTTAATGACAAAGTACTCGCGGTAATTGCTAAAGGTGATTTTGCAAAAGAGCTAACGAGCTACGTCGATACTTATGACAAGTTAATTGAACAATCGAGTGTATTGACGAAGAGTTTTAACCATCAGAGAGCTGGTGAGGTGTCTAAGAGTCTTCGCGATGCTGACTTTTTTAATGCTGAGCATAGCGTCAATATTTCAGTTGAAGGTAAGCCACAGTTAGCCAAAAACCTAGATGAACTCAATGCGATATTGCAAGCAGAACAAGAAAAGGTGCTTAATAGTGATGAACTTAAGCAGCAATTTGCAAAAATCGATGATAAGTTAAAGGCTAAAGATACATCTGCATTTAGAGATTTTATTACTGAAAATCAGACTTTACTTAAAGAATATCAAGATATACCTGAATTCAAAAAGCTAGTTATCAAAAGTTATTTGCAAGCTCAACAAGCTTTATGGGACGATTTAGTCGCTACTTATAAGCAAAATCAGCAGCTAGTCGAAAATATTATCCATCAGGCTAAAACTGAGCAAACCATCTGGGCTACTGTAGTTGAACTCTTTAATAAACGTTTTACAGTGCCATTTAAACTTAGTATCAACAACCAAGATGAAGTTATTTTAAACGGTCAAGCGCCAAGTATTCTGTTTGAGTTTGACGATGGTCGAGATTCGCTAGAAAAAGTAAATCAAGAAAGTTTAATGAAGGCACTTAGCCAAGGTGAAAAGCGGGCGTTATATATACTAAATGTATTATTTGAGCTTGAAGTTAAAAAGCAGCAGCCGACCCCAGTTTTAATCGTAATTGATGATATTGCTGATTCATTTGACTACAAGAATAAATACGCAATTGTTGAATATCTTCGTGATATTTCAAATATCGCTCATTTTAATTTATTGTTGCTAACTCATAATTTTGATTTTCATCGCATTATCGGTAGCCGTTTAATCGGAAGTAAAAGTGATGACGCGAGAAATAAAAGAATTATTGCGACTAAAACAACAACATGTATTGAGTTGAAGAGAGAAACATATCAAAACGATGTTTTTGCTGCTTGGAAGAAGCAAATGCATAACAACGTTGCATTTATGCTTGCAAGCATACCGTTTGTTAGAAATTTAACCGAATATTGTGGTTTTACAGGTGATAAAAGCCATTACAATCGACTAACCTCTTTGTTGCATTTGAAGCCAGATAGTAGAGACATCAAAGTTATTGATTTGCAAACTATTTACAGAGATATATTTAATGATAAACCAAAATTAACTCTACAAAATCCTAATGACATTATTGTTGATAAAATTTATCAACAATGTGACCAGCTTGTTCAAGGCAATAATGAAACCCCAGAGCTTGAATATAAAGTGATAATTGCAATGGGCATTAGACTAAAAGCAGAAGTTTTTATGATAGCAAACATAAATGATAGTGCATTTGTCCAATCTATAGCTTCGAACCAAACAAGAGAGTTGTTCGACAAATACTCTGCATTATTTCAAAATGAGCAGACCACTATCGAATTGTTAGACCAAGTTAATTTAATGACGCCTGAAAACATTCATCTAAACTCATTTATGTATGAACCTATTTTAGATATGTCAGCTCATAGGCTCTATGAGCTATACGAAAACATAAAACAATTATCAGATACAGATTAATGTCAGCAATGGAGCTGAAAGAATTAACTTAATAAACAAAAGTCAATTGGAACCGAGTAATTGATTTTCTAGTAACAGAAGAAAATCAATTTCCCTATCAGCTTTTTCAAAACTCTTCTTATTCTTAATGTATAATCGTCACAATATTTTAAGCTCAAAATCCTACCTTTTGAGGGTGACCAAAGGGTGACCGTAATGGAAATTCAAGGTAATTCTAAGCGATTCAGAGCAATTTAAAGCGTCAAATAGATGAATAACGAAATTATTGAAACTACTGAAAAACCTAAAGCTCCCATAAATAGGGGGCTACATGCACTATCCGTTGCGCCCATGCTCGATTGGACTGATCGCCATTGCCGCTACTTTTATCGAACCATGTCAAAAAATGTGGTGCTATACACTGAAATGGTGACAACAGGGGCAATATTATTTGGTAAAGGAGATTATCTGTCCTTTAACGATGAAGAGCACCCTGTGGTATTGCAGCTTGGAGGTAGTGATCCAAAGGCGATGACAGAGTGCGCAAAAATTGCTGAGCAGCAAGGTTATGATGAAATTAATATCAATGTTGGTTGTCCGTCAGATAGGGTGCAAAATGGTCGTTTTGGCGCGTGTTTGATGGCAGAACCTGAGCTGGTGGCACAATGTGTTAGTGAGATGCAAAATGCCGTCGCTATTCCGGTAACGGTTAAATCGCGTATTGGCATTGATGATATGGATAGTTATGAATTTCTTCATCGCTTTATGGAGACTGTTTCGCAGGCGGGTTGTCAGCATTTTATCGTTCATGCCCGCAAGGCCTGGCTTAGTGGCTTAAGTCCGAAGCAAAATCGTGAAGTCCCTCCACTAGATTATCAACGGGTGTATCAGTTAAAGCAGGATTTTAACGATTTAACCATCAGCATTAATGGTGGAGTTAAAAGTTACAGCGAAGTTGCTGAGCACCTTAACCATATCGATGGTGTGATGATAGGTCGTGAAATTTATCAAAACCCTTATTTATTAGCACAGGCAGATCAAACTGTATGGCAAAGTAATAATGAAATAAAGTCACGGGCAGATATCATTGCGGAAATGTCAGACTATATCGATCGCTATGTTGCTGATGGTGGTCGTGTCTGGCATGTGGTCCGCCATATGCTGGGATTGTGTAATGGTTTACCAGGAGCTAAACAGTTCAGACGATATTTAAGTGAAAATTCTGGTCGGGAAAACGCCAGTAGTGTCGTTCTCAACGAAGCGTTCGAGCGGGTTGGTTAATAGAACCAAGGGTAACTGTCCTGAAATCGGGAATTCACTTCCCGATTTCGAGATTGAAACCAGCAATTAGGCTTTGTTTAATTTAAGATTTGTTACGTATTGTCACTAATTAATAGTTAATTACACTATTTCTAAATTCTTCGTCAGTTAAATCGCTCAATCAATTTTTATACTAAAAATTAAATAACTAACTATATCAATCGGTTAGTTATTTTTTCCATCTGTGGCACAACCTTTGTAATAGTTATTGCGTCTTTACTATCAACAACAGAAGGAAAGTGCTCATGTTTAGCTTAGTTACCTTGTTTAGTTTAATGATGTCTCCGGCGATCATTGTACTGATTATTTCATTTATCGTTAGCGCATTTGAAAGCAAGTCTAGTGTATTAACTGGCTGTGACAGCAGTTCGTTAGTTAATTTCAACTTAGCATAACTAATGCCCTACTAATCGTTATCTTAGCTGACCTCTGCATTATTTTAGTTGGGTATAGTACTATTTCTTATACAAACCGTGATTGGTTGATACTTTTACCAGCTCATTAATTTCTATCTTATCCTCGTTATTTTTTCTTTGTTATTCTGTACAAGCACCTGAGAGTTAGTTACTTTTATTTCATCTTTTTTTATTTAAGTAGTGAATATGGATATCTCTCCGTTAATTAGTACCGAGTCACTGGCTGCTATTCTTAACCAAACTAATCTTGTTTTTCTAGATGCTAGTATGCCTCCTGTGGGTGGCATGGCAACACCAGAGGCCAGCTGGCCTGATGTGGCGATTAAAGGCGCACGCCGTTTTGATCTAGAGCGAGATTTTTCGGATCATAACAGTGGCTTACCTCATACGATGATTAGTGAGCAAGCGTTTCAGCAGGCGGCACAGGCACTTGGTATCAATAAAGATAGCCAGATAGTGGTTTATGATGATTTAGGATTATTCTCTGCAGCTCGTGCTTGGTGGATGTTCAAAGCTATGGGTCATCAGCAGGTTGCAGTTTTAGATGGTGGGTTACCTAAATGGCTACGAGAAAACCGTCCAATAGCTAGGGGAGAGCAGACATTATCGGTTAACGGGAATTTTCAAGCGAAAGCACATTTAGATTACTTTTGTGATGTAAATCAGGTGCTAGCCGCAACTGAAGATAAGACAAAAGCAGTATTAGATGCCCGTGCAGCCCAGCGTTTTTTAGGGCAAGTTGCAGAACCTCGACCCGGATTGCGTAGTGGTCATATTCCGAATTCAATTAATTTACCTTTTACGCAATTGTTAGCAAATGGTCAATTGTTAACAAAAGCAGAGTTAAAAGAAGCTTTCTCGTTACTTGTTAATGATAATCAACAATTGATTTTTTCTTGTGGCTCTGGAGTTACAGCTTGTGTTTTAGCATTAGCCGCTGATATAGCTGGTTATCATGAATTAACGGTTTATGATGGTTCATGGGCGGAATGGGGCAGTGATGCTCAGCTGCCGATCGGCTAATTTATCACTCAATCCCGCTTAATTTTTCTACTTGGTTAATTTGACTAATTCTATTGTTAAATTAACCAAATTATCGTTTGACATATTATGTCTTGATTTTCTTTGTTTTTCCTGTATTTATAAATATTTAATAATATCAATCAATTAAAATTATTTTTCTTGTTGGCACAAGCCTTGATATATACCAAGCATAAGGTGAATAACACCATCTAATTTGAGTCGGTATAAAGGAGAGCAGCATGAAAAGTATCAAAAACATATTCGTTATCTCTGTTGCAGTTTTAGGGATCGGAACAATCAACAGTGCATCAGCAGCTAATCGTGATATTGAACAAACAATGCAGCAAGTGATCAGCACGCAAGGTCAGCAAGTGACGCAAAGCTTAACCAAGCAATTACAACTATCAATTCAGTCATCGCTTCGCCAAATGGTTTTAGTTAAAGCAGTAGCAAAAACGGAGCACGTTCCTTCGCTACTAGCTGTCGCGAATAAAACACAAACGTTAAACAAGAATAATTTATTAACAGAAGAAGAGTAGGAGAGTTTAATTATGGGTATGTTTTCACGCTTCACAGATATTATTAATGCCAATATTAATAGCATGTTGGATAAAGCAGAAAATCCTGAAAAGATGATCAAATTGATCATTCAGGAGATGGAAGAAACCTTAGTCGAGATCAGAGCAACTGCGGCGAAACATATCGCAGAAAAGAAAAGCCTGACACGCCATATTCAAACGCTGGAAAAAAGTGCAGCCAACTGGCAGGAAAAAGCCAGCGTAGCTGTGGCAAAAGGACGTGATGATTTAGCTAAGTCAGCATTGATTGAAAAAAATAAACGTCAATCTGAGGTGGAAGCTAAGCAGGAAGAGTTAGTTCAGCTTGAAGAGTTTTTAGCGGCAGTGCAAGACGATGCCCAGCGCTTACAGGACAAATTAGCTGAAGCTAAGCGTCGTCAGGATGCATATTTATTACGCCAGCAATCAGCGCAAGTACGCTTAAAAGCGAGGGAAAAAGCCGCGGTTTACAATATCGATGAAGCGATTAGCAAGTTCGAGCGTTATCAGCAAAAAGTCGATGAAGTGGAAGCCCAGGTAGAAGCCTTTGATATGACCGCTAATCAGGATTTAAGTAGCCAAATTAGTGCACTAGAAACGGATGAACAGGTGGAACAAGAGTTAGCGGCATTAAAAAAGCAGGTCGCTAACGGTTAGATTAACGAAGTTAGCCTGTACATAGCATAGATAGTTTAAGTGATTATCTTTGTTATGTACGAATTGTTAGAGTTTTTTTGCCAATGTAGATTAATAGAAAATGATTAATGAACTTGGCACTGGATAAAAGGTAGTTAGTCATGAGATATCAACGAGAGTATTTAAACCAAGGCCGTTTAACTAAAGATTTAATGCATAAAAAAGTATCGGGAATTTGTGGTGGTATTGCACGTCATTACCAGTTACCACGTTTAGGTGTCCGAATTGCTGCCATCGTCTCATTATTTATGTTTCCGGTGGTTACTGCGGTAGCCTATATTACTGCTGCTATTTTATTACCTGAGCGCAGATAATATTTGCCGGTGTTTTGCGATTACTGTTCATTAAGGAACTGATATGTCTTTTATTAAATCATTAATACTGGCAATTATGGCAACGCTTTTTCTTACCTATGTGCTAGGTGTTAGCTTTATTGAAATGCTGGATCTGGATATTTATATGGGGAATGAGTTGATTGAACCTTTGCAGGCAATTAGTATCTCAGCGATAGTTATGGTGATTTTGGTTTTAGTAGCGTTAGCGATAGTATTAAGTGTCTTTGGCTCACTGATCTTTATCGCTATGTTGTTATTGGGAGGTTGTGCCATGATGATGATAGGGATTTTCTGGCCGATTTTACTGGTAGCAGTGTTAATTTGGTTGGTTGCCCGAGATAAGCCGAAGCCAAGATACAATTAATTTGAAAAAGAATAATAAAACAGGATGTAAAATGAAAAAATCGATTTTAATGCTCACGTTGTTATCCGCGATTAGTTACAACGCATGTTCCGATACACTGGCGGCGAAAAAAGCACTAGATGATGAGAATGTGACATTAGCTGAGCAGGTTTTTAATGAGTTGAGTAGCTCAGAGCGAGTAAGTATTGAAGGGCAAGTGATCACTGGTCGTATACTGTTGGCAAAAGATAAAACCGAAGAAGCGTTTGAGCATTTTGAAGAGCTCAGCGAACAGTACTCCGATAATATTGATGTGCATTATTACTTAGGCCTCAGTGCGGTGATCATGGCACAAAAGGCGAGTATTTTTTCTAAACTGGGCTATGCGGAAGATTTTATTGAAGCAATGGAAAAGACTATTCAATTAAATCCCCAGCACTTAGATGCACTCAATACTTTGATAGGCTTTCATTTAGCGGCTCCTGGAATCGCTGGCGGTGATCAGGACAAAGCGCTGGCTTTAGCCAAACAAATTAAAAGTTTTAATCAAGAGCAGGGATATGCGCAATTAACCAATGTTTATTGGCGCACAGAGCAAAAAGAGTTAGCTGAGCAAGCATTTGCTGAAGGTATTAAACAGTTTCCTCATAGCTATTCGTTATATCTAAATCGAGCGATGGCTTCTTTCAGAGCTGAAGATTGGCAAAAAGCTAATACTGACTTATTAAAAGCTGTGGAATACGCGACAACTGATAGTGAGAGGTCTCAGGCGCTATATCAGCAGGGCAAAGTATCAGTTGAATCAGGGAAAGGTATCATTTTTGGAATCGAAGCGCTTAACCAGGCTTTACCTATTGCGGACACTAAACACCAACCTTGGATTAAATATCGTTTGGCGCAGCTATATACATTGAACAAAGAAATAAACAAGGCGAAAGAGTTAGTAGCAACGATTAATCTCAGTAAAAATGAAGATCTTGAAGATAAGGTTAAGAAATTGACCAAGAAATTGAAAAAGCTACATAGCTAACAATATAGTGCGTTAAGTGAATAGTCACTAACGCACCAACTGTTGATATTAGTTAAAGAATGAGGCGAGAATATCTTGGCAAGTTTGAGTTTTGACTAAGCGAGAAAACTCTTTCGCTTCATCTGCTATCGCCTGATTGACCCGCGCAGCAGTTGCTTGTTTCATTAATGCCCTGCTGGTTTGCGTGGCATCTGCAGGTAATGCAGCAATAGTTAAAGCCTGTTTTTCTGCAATAGCTAATAGCTCTTCTGGTTGGCAGCATTGATTCGCTATGCCATAGTCAGCCGCTTGCTGACCGGAGAACAGATTACCCAGTACTAACAGTTCAAATGCACGGTTGTGACCGACACGAAGCGGTAATAGTACACTTGAAGCAGCTTCAGGACATAAACCTAATTGAGTAAACGGCAGTTTTAATTTTGCATTAGTTGCAGTGATAACAATGTCACAATGCAATAACATGGTGGTCCCAATACCAACAGCTGGGCCGGCAACGGCGGCAACTATAGGTTTAGTGAAATTTGCGATGGTGTTAACAAAGGCAAAAGCGGCGAGTTGTTCATCGTTGGCATGTTCAATAAAGTCAGCCAGATCATTACCGGCACAGAAGCAATGTTCATTGCCTTTTATTAAAACACTATGAACCTCTGTATCGTCTTGCGCTTGCTTAAATATTTGGCAAAGCTGTTGATACATGACGGTATTTAACGCATTTTTCTTATCGAAACGATTAAGGGTGATGGTTAAAACATTATTTTGTAAATCAGAGAGAATTAAGTTATCCATTTGTTTTTAGCTTCGTTACAATATCAAAACAACAATAATATGGATAAATAAGGATGTATAGCGCTATATGAAAAATTTAACTGTTAATCGCTTTTTGTTAATTGCGGTGTTATCGCTATTAACTAATGCATTATTTGTGCATCAGGCAGTAGCTAGTGAAATTACCGTAGCTCAAGGATATGTACGGGCAACGATCCCAGGTACGAAAATATCATCGGCGTATATGGAGATTGCTAATCATGGTGAGCAGGATGCAATATTAGTTGCTGCGACCAGTGGAGTCAGCGATCGAGTTGAAATTCACCAGCATACGATGGAAAACGGTTTAATGAAAATGCGCCAGCAAAAATCACTCACTATTGCTGCTCATGATGTGGTAAAACTGCAGCCCGGTGGCTATCATTTAATGATATTTAATCTAACTGATCCGCTAAAAGCTGATGAAAAAATAGCGCTTACTTTGCATTTTGATAATAACGAAAAGCTTGACGTTAATTTACCGGTGAAATCGATTGTTAATCAACAGCAGTCAAAAAGTCACCATCATCATTAGGAATTATTTATGAATGTTAATATTTCCATGAAATTGTTGGGCTCATTATTAGCCTTTATTTTGCTGTCGTTATATTTTTTGGGTGTTTACTGGAGCTTTGAGCCGGATGCGTTGGATATTCGTCAGCAAGTAACCAATGACGCTACTGCTGACAATGTTGCTCCTGTTGTTGGTTACACCACAACAACCGCTTTGATTCGAGTGACAGAAACGCTATTAGATAAACCTGGCGGATATTTGGCAAATGATGCGCTACCACCAAGTTTTTTTCTGGATAATATTCCTTCTTGGGAATTTGGCGCACTGGAAATGATCCGTGATATGGCACTAGTGATGCGTCAGGAATTTAGTCGTTCACAGTCACAATCATTAGAGAATGCTCATTTAAAAGTAGCGCAGCCGCAACTAAATATTGACCACAAAAGCTGGGCGATGCCAAGTGCGGAAACTGAGTATCGACAAGCAATTAAGGCCCTGTATGCATATCGAAAATCACTGGCGGATGTTAATAGCCAGTCAGCACAGTTTTATGCACGTGCGGATAATTTACGTGATTGGCTACAGGAAGTGAATAAACGTCTAGGCAGTTATTCTCAGCGATTAAGTGCTAGTGTCGGTCGTGAACAATTGAATGTTGATTTAGCCGGTGAGCAATCAGCACAACAGTCGACCACTTCTTCTGCTAATTTGCATTTAAAAACCAGTTGGTGGCAAATTGATAACGAATTTTATGAAGCGCGAGGTGCGTGCTGGGCGTTGTTACATTTTTTACGTGCAGTAGAAATTGATTTTAATGATGTGTTGGAAAAGAAAAATGCCAAAGTGAGCATGCAACAAATCATCAGGGAGTTGGAAGCAAGCCAGGAAGCTATCTGGAGCCCAATGATATTAAATGGTGATGGTTTTGGTGTTTTAGCGAATCATTCATTAGTCATGGCAAATTATATTTCACGCGCTAATGCAGCGTTAATCGATTTAAATGAGCTCTTAAGTCAAGGATAAAAACATGAAAAAATTATTAGCGGTAACACTCTCTGTTACGCTTTATTCCGGCGCCGTTCAGGCGGACGCTATCGGTGTATATATCGGTGGTCAATATTGGGATAACCAGGCAAGCGGTAAGTTCGGTGAAAATAATCAACAAGTAGATTTTAATTTGTCTGATGAGCAGCAAGGGAGCTTTTTCATTGCGCTAGAGCATCCAATTCCTTTTATCCCAAATGCCAAAATAGCCAGTACTTCGCTTGATACTCAAGGGATGACAACTTTAGTGAGTGAAATTAATTTTGGTGACGAGACTTTTGCAGTGGGTTCTGAAGTATCTGCTGAGTTTGATGTCAGTTATATTGACTACACCTTGTATTATGAAATATTTGATAATGGCCTATTCTCCTTTGATATAGGTTTAACCGGTCGAGATTTTGATGGTGACGTTTCGGTATCTAGTATCTTAATGGCAGGTGAATCATCAACTAGCACGGGCACAATTGCTACCGACGAAATGGTGCCTATGTTATATGCAGCAACGTCAATTGGTTTACCATTTACCGGATTTAATGTTTTTGCTGAAGGTAATTTCTTATCAATTGATGATCATAATTTATATGACTATCAGGCTGGCATTAGCTACGAGTTAATTGATAACTTAGCTGTTGATATTAATCTAACGCTTGGTTATCGTGCGGTGCAATTATCACTCGAAGATATTGATAATTTATATACTGACCTTGATTTTAAAGGCGTCTTTGCCGGCGCTGTTGTACATTTTTAATTCCACCAGATATATTATCTTCCCAGCTTAAGCTAACAATTCACGACATTGTTTGCTTAAGCTGAACTTATTCACTTCTTTATTTATCTTACTGTTTTACTTAACTGTCTACTATTTTGTACTAAAGGCATTAATTGCTAGTAAATTTTTGTTTGTCAATTTGTAAATAATGTGTAATATTTTACCGGTTACATATTGTTAATTTATTAACAACTATGCCAACTCTCATCGGTAAAGAGTTCACTTAAAATATATTTGAAAAACTATAAAGAATAGGGATTAGTATGAAATATAATAAAACCGTCATCGCGACCTTAGTCGGTGCGGCGCTAAGTTCGACTGCTTTAGGGCTAACTGCAGCGAATTTCCAGGGAAATGTACCTCATAAATCAATTGAAAATGTGCTAGCTAAAAAAGAAATAGCTAGCATTCGCGCAACAACAAGAAGTGGTATGCGTAATCAGTTTGATCGTCAGTTAGGTAAAGCAACATTTCAATGGGCTGGTGTTAATCAAAGCACGCCTGATCTAGGTGCGATTGCTGCTGATCAACAGTTAGCTTATGCTGGGGACTATTATTTGAATCAAATAATAGGTCAATCAGCAGCGAAAAATAAAGTGGTACAAACTGTTTTAGCAGCTAAACACGATACAGGTCGTGGTGCAAAAATAGCCAAATATAAGCAAGAAGTTGCTGGTGTTGAAGTATTTAATCGTGAATTTAACATCATGATGGATAAGCAATTTAACCTAGTTGCATCTTCTGGTTATTTAGCTGATAGTTCATCAGCGCGTTTATCATCAGTGATTAAAGATCTATCTGCGGCATTTGGTGATTCGACAGAAGCCGTAAGTGCAGCATTTGCTGCCATGGGTGGTGATGCAAATTCAGTTGATTTGAGTAAACAAGAAGCTGCAGGAAAATTTGAAACCTTTAAAGCAGCTAACTTAACGAATGGTAAGCAATTAGTTGGTTCGCCAAGAGCAAAGAAAGTATTTTTTGAATCTAAAGGTAATTTGATCCCTGCATACTATGTAGAACTTCAAACTGGTGACGTTGATACGGTTGAATCAGATTATTATAGTTATGTGGTATCAGCGAAAACTGGCGAAGTATTGTTTAAAAAGAACTTAACTAGCCATGCTGAGAAATTTAACTACCGTGTTTATGCCGATGATCATGGTAAGCCGTGGGATAGCCCGTTCGGTAATGTGATTCCAGCTGAACAAGGTGCAGATCCTGCAGCATATTTAACGGCTGAGTATTTGCCTGCTCCTATGGTGAGTTTAAGTACCGGCCCTATTAGTACAGAAGATCCTTGGTTGGCGGATGACGCAACAACCACACAGGGTAATAACGTTAATGCTTATGTCGATGCGATTGCACCTGATGGTTTAACTAACGGTGATTACACTGCAGAAACTACGGGTGATTTTACTTTTGATTATGCCTATAACGATGAAGAAGCTGAGTATTCATTAAATAATCGCAAAGCAGCCATCGTTAACTTGTTTACCATTAATAACTACTTGCATGATGATTATTATGACCATGGTTTTGATGAAGTTGCTGGTAACGCGCAAAATGATAACTATGGCCGTGGTGGTGAAGAAGGAGATGCGTTAAACGTTGAAGTTCAGGATAACTCAGGTCTTAACAATGCCAATATGAGTACTCCAGCAGATGGACATTCACCTCGTATGCAGATGTACCTTTGGGAAACTACTCAAGCTGAAAATGGCGTAGACTTTGGCGTCACTGTTTCTTCTCATCCAGATTTAGGTTTGTTAGATGTTATCCAATTTGCCAGCTTTGGTCCAAGTGTATATAACGTTTCTGGAGAGTTAGTCCGTATTGATGATGGTGTTGACCCAATCACAGATGGTTGTGAAGAAGCGGTCAATGGTGCTGATTTAGCGGGTAAGATTGCGATTATCGATCGTGGTAGCTGTAACTTTACTGATAAAGTCAAAAATGCCCAAAATGCTGGTGCTATAGCGGTATTAATTGCCAATAATACCGATGATGGCACACCAGCGCCTATGGGGGGAGCAGATGATACTGTTTCTATTCCAAGTATGGGGATTAACTATAGTGAAGGTGCAGCAATTTACGCATTGTTAGATGCAAATGAAATTGTCACCATTGATATGTTCAAAAATGATTTGACTCGTACTTTCAGAGCAAGTTCATGGGATGCTGGTATTGCTGCTCATGAGTGGGGCCACTACATCAGTAATCGCTTAGTAGGTAATGCATCTGGTTTGAGCAGTAACCAAGCAGGTTCAATGGGTGAAGGTTTTGGTGATTTCCATGCATTATTGTTAATGGCAGAAGCTGATGATGCGTTAATGGCGGGCAACGAAATGTTTGGCTTGCCATACTCGGCAACATCGTATGTTTCTAGCTTTATTTATGGTATTCGTCATTATCCGTATACTACGGATATGAGCATTAACCCTCACACCTTTGCTGATGTAGAAGCCGATCCAGAAGTACATGGTTCAGGCAGTGTTTATGCCTCTATGTTATGGGATGCCTATGTTGGCTTGATTAATGATGAGCGTCATACCTTTGCTGAAGCGCGTGATTTAATGAAAGATTATCTCGTTGCTGGTTATAAGATGATGCCTATGGCACCAACTTTCACAGAAGGACGTGATGCATTATTAGCTGCGGCATATGCGAATGATGTTGAAGATTACAAAGTGATCCTTGCTGCATTTGCTCGTCGTGGTATGGGTATTGGAGCTAAATCACCTGAGCGTTTCTCAACAGATCATGCTGGTGTGGTTGAATCTTACAAAACTGAATTAGCAACATTTAATGTAACATCTCATGCATTAGACCTTGACTATGAAGGGTTAACTTCTGGTTACTGTTCACTTGATGGTATCTTAGATAAAGGTGAAACTGGTACAGCTACTTTCTCTGTTAAGAATACTGGTACTTCTGCTTTATCAGGTGTAACAGGTAAAATTGAAGTGCTTAGTGGTCATGACGTGACTTTTGCCAATGATGGTGTTGTTACTTTTGGTGATGTTGCAATGTTTGGTTCTGCAACTAGCGCACCGATTGAATTTACCTTAAATGATGCCGGTACTGCTGACGATTTGGTATTGAGTGTTACTTTCCCTGATTTAGGTGAAGGCGCTGAAGCTGATGATTACATGCTTGGTACAATCGTTAACATTGATTTTGAGCAACGTGCATTTACTAGTTCTACTCAGACTAACGCTTTAAATTCATATGCTATCTGGAATGACTTCTCTGAAGTTGTGATGATTGGTGGAGATATGGCAAAAGGTACTTTCGGTGTAGATTGGTGGGATGCTGGTAAAACTGACGGCATGATTGCTTCAACTGCTTATAGTTATGATTCAGATGTTGCATATCAAACTCGCAAAATTGATGTTGGCTTTGACGGTGATTTCACTATCACTTGGTGGCACTTGTATAATTTAGAAGAAGATTATGATGGTGCTGTAGTTGAAGTCAGTGTAAATGGCGGGGCCTGGGCTGACATTACTGAAATGGGCGGTGAATTCTTAGGTGATGGTTACACTAATACTTTGATAGACGAAACAACAGCTGCGTTAGCTAGCCGTGATGTATTCTCTGGCGTTAACTATGGTTGGGAAGTTGTGAATTTCGGTGAAGCGCTTAACGGTAACCAAGTACAATTCCGTTTCCGTCAATCTACAGATGGTGGTTATGTACCTCCTGAATTTTCTGGTTTTGGCGCAGGCTGGTACATCGATGACTTAACTATTACCAATGCTCAAAATAGTCTGTTCTCTGATGTAGTAGCGGGTGATACTTATGCTTGTGATAACCGTTTACCAAACGTGACTATCAGTGATGCAATGAATGTTAGTGAAGGCTCAGAAGTTCACTTATCAGTAAGTGCGACAGATCCAAATGGTGATGAGTTAACTTACTCTTGGGCACAAACTGATGGTTCACACGTTACGTTAACTGGTGCTGATACTATGGAAGTATCATTTACAGCGCCTGAGGTAACTGGTAATCAGGTATTAGAGTTTACTGCAACAGTTGACGATGGTCATGATACCGTGACTAAGTCAGTGAAGGTGAACATTACTGATACTAAAGATCGCACGCCGATTAATGCAACTAGCAATAAAGGTGGTGGTGGTTCAACAACTTGGTTAAGCTTGTTGTTATTACCATTGATGGCATTACGTCGTCGTAAATAATCATCCTTAGATAGATGAGAATATAAAGGCTGGTTGATATACCAGCCTTTTCTTTTTAAAGGAGATAATTATGTATTTGAAATATCTGTTATTGCTAATAACTATCTTTATTGTGGCATGTAATTCTGAACAACAGGAAAAACTGGAAGAAAAATCTACAGTTGCAACAAGTGAAAAATCGGTTACTGAACCTGAAGTGCAATCGACAGAAGGAAATGAGCCATCGAGTGAAAACTTAAAAGAGCAATTATTAAATAGTAAATTGGGCTTGAAAAAGCCAAGTATGAAATCATTAACTATAAATAATGAAAGGTTAAGAGTGACTGACGCTAAATTGCTTAAAGGCACGCAAGTTTATAATAAGATGATCCGCCAAACAGGTACGGTTAAAGGCACTATAGTGATAGTGACAACAGAACTTGATAAATATCAGTCACAGCTTAAGTCGTTACCTGTCTCTGAAATAGCCAAGCAAACTTATAGAATTGATGCTACTAGCCTGGATAATTTAAATGAGTTTTATCGCGAGTTACTTGCTATGGATTGGATAAAGCAGGTTGAGCTGGAAATTGATTACAGTGGTCCAGCACCCGGCGATAAGCGTGAAACTAAATAGCGGTCCACAAGATTTTGTGCAAATGATAAAAACAAAAAAGCGAGCGCTAAAAATTAGCACTCGCTTTGAGTTAATCGTTGACGTTAGTTGCTTTAGTTGTAATTAAGCCGCTACGTTTGTACTTTCAAAGATTTTATCGGCAGAAGCAGCAACAAAACCGGAATAAAGTTCACCATTAGCTAATGGGTAACGCTTGGCAAATTCATAGAAGCATGAAGGGATTTCAGCTGCGGTATCGGAAAACTCAACGGTGACTTTATCTGCCATCGTCGATGATTGCTCAAGTTTCACTGATTGGTCACCTTTGATTTCGCCGCCGGTAGTATTCAATGAGAAACCCGCGTCTTTTAATGCAGTGTTAACATCTTCTAAGTGCTCAAAGTTCACTAAGTGGTTTACGCTAACAGTAAAGTGGTTAGCACGATAGCCCCAGGCTGCAAGCCAAGCAGCATACTCACTTTCTGCTAATAGAGTTTGATAATCCTCAAAGCTTACTTGCCATTGTTTACCGGCATATAAGAAGCTTGGCTCGGCAATGACTTGCTCATCAATTTGCGCGACTAGTTTACGGATGATTTGTTGTGCTTGAGCAGAGAATTCTTCTACTAATAATTCACTGATGAACACTTTAGGCAGGTTAGTATCGGCATGTTCAAAGTGCTTGGCATAAAGTTTTTTCGCTTCAAAATGGTACTCACCGCATTCCTTGTAACCTAAGTTAAGTAAATGTTGAGCAAGCTTTTCAATATTCACTTTTTCCAAGTTGAATGTGCGATAGGCGACATGATCGTTAATCACATCATGACCTGAGTTATCGGCTCCCAATAACTGGTGAATATTTTTTGCTGAAGGAGTTACCTGGATATAGTTTTCCCAGATGTTTTCAAATAGTGATTTTACTTGTGTACTCATAGTTCATTCCTACTTACGACAATTAATAAACAACATAAATAAATTAATTAATACCAGTTAGCATAAATATTTAGTCTATTAGCGAGAATTTAATAGCTTATAGGCAAGGCATTGGTTGCAAAGAATGGTTACTCCCTTGTTAAAATCAATAACGCTGCATATAAGTCATTAAAACTCGCCCTTCGGGAACTCAGGAACAACATGATAACTACACAATATTTCCTTAATGTAGAATCACTATATAAGTGAAAATCTTGTTTGTTCTAATGCCGTTCCTGTAGTTCTAAGTGGTTAAATATTTGTGCTAACTGGTATAAGGCAATGGCGAGCTTAGGTGTGGAGTTTTAAAATTTACAACGAAGACTAACCATTGCAAGCAATGGTTATATTTGATCAATGCTCTTAAAGAAGCCGGGTTTAAATCCGGCGATAAGAGCGGCTAATTTTCTCAGCAAGGTTGCCATATTATTTAATGGTTAATCCAGGCGATAAGTTTTCAGGTAAGCTCATTTTCTCAGCTTCTACTGATGCAACAGGAAATGCACAGTAATCTGCCGCATAATAAGCACTGGCTCTATGGTTACCACTGTCACCAATACCACCAAATGGCGCAGCACTACTGGCACCAGTAATAGGCTTATTCCAGTTAACGATACCGGCACGAATACGCTTAAAAAAGTGCTGATAGTCCGCTTCACTGTCGGCTAATAAGCCAGCAGATAAACCAAAGGCTGTGTTGTTACCTTCATCAATCGCTTGATCAAAATCTTGATAGCGGTATATTTTTAATAACGGGCCAAAATGTTCTTCATCTGGCATCTCCGTAATTTCTGTAACATCAATAATACCTGGCGTCACAAAACCTGTACCCGCTTCTTTATGAGTTAATGGTAATAATGATTTACCGCCTAAGGCAACTAACTGCGCTTGTGCGGCAACTAAGCCTAAGGCTGCTCTCTCAGAGATCATTGAACCGATAAATGGTTGCTCTTGATCATCATAATAGCCAATTTTAATTGCCTTAGTTGACGCAACTAATTTTTCAATAAGGGCATCGCCCTGTTCACCTTGCTCGATAAATAAGCGACGAGCACAAGTACAGCGTTGACCGGTAGTGATAAAGGCTGATTGAATAATATCGTGTACTGCTGCATCCACATCAGTGATGCCTTTGACGATTAACGGGTTATTACCGCCCATTTCAAGCGCAAGGATCTTACCCGGTTGACCACCAAATTGCTCATGCAGGAATTTACCTGTGGTTGAGCTACCAGTGAAGAATAAACCGTCAATTTGTGGGTGATTCGCCAATGCTTTACCCGTTTCAACTTCACCTTGTACCAAGTTAATGACACCTGCTGGTAAGCCAGCTTGTTGCCATAATTTTAATGTTTGCTCTGCAACTAATGGCGTTAATTCACTTGGCTTGAATACTAAAGTATTACCAGCGATTAGTGCCGGTACTATATGGCCATTAGGTAAATGTCCTGGGAAGTTATATGGACCGAATACCGCAACAACGCCGTGAGGCTTATGGCGGATAAACGCTTTTGCGCCCGGCATTGGGTTTTCCACAGTGCCAGTACGTTCGTGGTAGGCTTTAATTGAGATAGCAATTTTACCTATCATGGCGCCTACTTCAGTGCGGGTTTCCCATAACGGCTTACCGGTTTCCTGTGCAATAGTCGTTGCTAATGCTTCTTTATTGTCCGTTAGCTGTTGGGCAAAGCGTTCGGTTAACGCAATACGCTGTTCTAGTGAAGTATTTGACCAGCTTTCAAAAGCCGTACGGGCACTTTTTATTGCCGCATCTACTTGTTCTGCTGTGGCGCTTTTACCTTGCCAGATCACTTCGTTCTTGGCAGGGTTTAACGAACTGATTTCGTTACCATGACCAGCTTGCCACTCGTTATTAATAAGTTGAATTGGGTGCGTCATAAATTCTTTCCTCATTGCATTAACATATCGGTTAAGTCTTACTTAATTGACTATGTTGAATGACTAATTAGTTTCGGATCAGTCGGATCCAGTCACCATCGTTAACATTTAATGCGTCAGCAGCTTCCCGGCTGAGTACCGCCTGATTGGCTGTTTCACGCAATAATAACGAGGTTTGAATTGCTCTAAAACCAGCCACTTCGGTGTTACAAACGATATAGTTTTCACTTGATGTTACATCACCAATTAACACCTGACATTTTTGACTTTCTTTAATTGATTTTATCGCATGAGTTTGCGCTTCAACTGTAGGACCTGCGTCAAAAATATCGACATAACCTCGGCGGCAGAAGCCTTCCGCTTCTAGCAGTCTTAATGCCGGCACTGTTTTTTCATGCACTTTGTTAATCACTTGCTGGGCATCTTGGCTCAATAAATTAACGTAAATTGGATATTTAGGCATTAATTCGGCGATAAATACTTTTTTGCCAATGCCGGTTAAATAATCCGCAGTTGGAAAGTCCATGGAAAAGAAGTGTTCTTCAAGCCAGTTCCAAAATGGAGAGCGACCATTTTCGTCTGATACTCCACGCATTTCAGCGATCACTGTTTGGGCAAAACGCTCTAAATGTTCAGCGATAAATAAAAACCGGATACGTGATAAAAAGCGACCATTATTGTTTTTGCGATGGCTTTCACTTAAAAATAAGGTACAGATCTCAGTTGTGCCAGTATAGTCATTACATAGGGATAAGGTTTCAACGGTATTGTAAATGTTTAACTCACGTGAATTATGAACAACCTTACCTAAGTGATAATGATAAAAAGCGTCATCTAAGCCGACGGCTGCTTCTATACCACTAGTACCAACGACTTTACCTGTTTCAGTATCTTCCATTACGAAGAGGTAGCCTTCGTCACCCGGCTGAGTCACTTGCTTGTTAAATGAGGTTTCCGCTTTGTTGATGCGTTGCTGTAATAATTCTTCATTGACAGGGAGCGATGTAAAACCGTGTCCTGATTCTACCGCAATGCGATGGAGTGAATCATAATCGCTTTGCTGAATAGGGCGTATAATAATCATAATGTGTTCTCAATGATAAAAGTAGCATTGATGCTATTAGCATAAATGCTACTCATATGAATTTAAGCGTTAACTATGCTAGCAACAGCTTTTTCGAATCGTGCTAAACCTTCAGTGATATCTTCATTTGGAATAACTAACGACGGTGCAAAACGGACAATATTGGCGCCAGCAACTAAGGTCATAACACCTTCTGTCATTGCTGCGTTTAGGAAGTCTTTTGCACGACCTTGATAGCTTTCGTTTAATACCGCACCGATTAATAAGCCTTTACCACGAATTTCGCCAAAGACATTATATTTCTCATTAATTGCATTTAAGCCTGCGATATATAATTTCGCTTTTTCTTTTACGCCATTAAGTAATGTCGCGTCGTTAACGGTATCAAATGCTGCTTCTGCTACTGCACAAGCTAATGGGTTACCACCGTAGGTGCTACCGTGAGTACCAATTTTTAAATGCTTGGCAATTTCAGTCGTTGTTAACATCGCGCCAATTGGGAAACCGCCGCCTAAAGCTTTTGCTGTGGTTAAAATGTCAGGTGTTACGCCAAGATCCATATACGCATATAATGCACCTAAACGGCCAACGCCTGTTTGTACTTCATCAAATACTAATAACGCATTGTGTTGGTCACATAATTCACGTACACCTTTAACAAATTCAGGTGTTGGTGAAACGATACCACCTTCACCTTGTAATGGTTCCATCACAATGGCACAGGTTTTATCTGAAATGAGTGCTTTAACGCTTTCTAAATTGTTGTATTCAGCGTGAACAACATCACCAGGTTTTGGACCAAAACCGTCAGAATAAGCGGCTTGACCACCGACAGTAACGGTAAAGAATGTACGGCCGTGGAATCCTTGTTTAAAAGCGATGATTTGCGTTTTTTCTGCACCGTGAACATCTAATGCCCAACGACGAGCAAGTTTTAATGCTGCTTCATTTGATTCAGCCCCAGAGTTAGCGAAATAAACTTTCTCAGCAAAAGTACTGTCAGTTAATTTTTTCGCTAAACGTAAAGCCGGTTCGTTGGTCATGACATTTGATAAGTGCCAGATTTTATCCGCTTGGTCTTTTAATGCACCAACTAATGCCGGATGACAATGACCTAAACAGTTAACAGCAATACCGCCAGCAAAGTCGACATATTCACGATTTTCTTGATCCCAAACGCGTGAACCTTGACCACGAACAGGGATCACTGCTGATGGTGCATAGTTAGGAACCATAACCTCGTCAAATAATGCGCGGTTAACTGATAGTTGATTAGACATTGTTTACTCCTCTTTAGTGGGAATTCTATTGTTACTCGATGTAAATTCATCTTTGTTGATGGATGAATTGTTCATCAATTAAGCAAAAGTTCGCTCGACTTTGTTGAGCTTTCTATCGCAACGAAGTCATATTATAGTTGAATAATTGGTAGGCATTATGACAGAAAAAAAGCGCTCTGTCTTGTTTTAGATCCTCTAAAAGCCTTGTAAAATAAGGGGTTGAGGTGTTTTATTCAGTTATATTGCATAACTATAATTTATTAGTCGTTAGACAATATTTCGCCAGCTATAGCCGCTGTTAGCGGCTAAAATAGAAAAAGGGCGTTTACTGCCCTTTAATAAATAATCATAAATTTTTTCGATAAATTTAACTAAAATTGAGCTTAATATGGTCAATATCGTTCGATTGCAACTTTTTCAGCTCTTGCGACGATAGCCGCACCAGTTTGAATAATTGCTTGGTTTCGCTGGCGCTGATCAACTCTTCTTTCGCTAAATTACGTTGCATAATATAGGCTTTAACTTTAATCACCAGCTGTGCGATAGTTGACATCTTATCCAGATCGGTAATATAAGCAATATCAAACAAAGGTTCGGTTATCGGCAGGCGATCAAAGCGCATAAGTTCTACCATATCCGCGGTAATTTTGCTGCTACGTTCAATTAGTTGTTCATGCAGTAATTCTGGAGACATCTCAATACCGGTTAAGGTGTCATGCAAGCGTTTATCTTTGTCGAGATAAGCTTGTTTTAATGCATCCTTATGCATGTCATTAAAGGTTTGAAAAAAGCAGCGTGCGACCGCAAATATGCCGATATTACTGAACATGCCGGCGGTAAAGGCACTAAAGCTATCTATATCGCTATCTTTTGCTAATAATTGGCAGCCTAAAGCAATAGCAACTGAATCGTTCCATATCTTACGTTTCATTATGACAAATGGGGCGGTATTCACCGGTAGCCAATGCTTTAGCATAAAAGTTGGCATCACCAGCTTGAGGTTTTCAAGACCAACATAACTTAATGCGAGATTGCCATCAGTGACTTGGACATCCGCTCTTTTGCGATACTGAGGTTTATTGACTAGCTTGATCAATTCGTCAGCTAACCAGGGGAGCGAATTTACCAGCGGAGCAATGCGATTTATCGATGCCGCTTTTAAGGTTAAAATTTCCATGATCGCTGGTGCGGTATCTTCAATACCTAAGATATTGTGATAAAGGGCTGTGTGATCATCAAACTCGTTATTTATCTTTGCGCTAACCTTGCTATAAAACTTCGCCATGGTTTGTGATTTAAAATGAGCCTGGCCATAGGCTTCTACGATGCGGGCTTGCTTGGCTTGTTCTTCTACCGCTAATAGTTCCCGGCGACGATGCTCTTGTTCACTATTTTGTTTATCGATAGAGGAATAAGGCTTTCCTGCAGGATCGGCGAAATCTTTACTAAAAGATAAACTCATAGCGCGATGATAAATGGGGGTAATGCTGTCGTTTTCTTCAAATATCTGCATTTGTTCTAATTATAATATGGATTTTCGGATTCACTTTTTATATCGGCATGTTAGGGTTAATTATTAACATAGTCGGCATATTGAGTAATGAAGTTATTAAGTAATTGTAAGCCTTGCTCTGTTAATACTGATTCAGGATGAAACTGTACACTGGCAATCGGCAAGCTTTTATGGGCTAGTGCCATAATTTCCCGCTCTTTACTTTCACTGCTTTCACACCAGGCGGTAACAGCTAATTCATCCGGCAAGCTGGCATTGTCTACAATGAGAGAATGATAGCGAGTTACCTTTAGTGGATTATTGAGCTCGCTAAAAATAGACTGGCTTTGATGTTGCACCATGCTGGTTTTACCATGCATGACTTTTTCAGCTTTGATCACTTGAGCACCAAAATGCTCGGCAATGCATTGATGTCCTAAACAGACACCGAGTATTGGAATTTCTCCAGCAAACTTTTTGAGCACGGCAAGTGAAATTCCCGCTTGTTGCGGATCACATGGCCCAGGTGATATCACAATATATTGTGGTGCCAATGCGCTAATTTGCGTCAAGCTGATTTGATCATTACGGTAAACCTCAACATCCTGGCCTAAACTACGAAAGTAGTGTACTAGGTTATAGGTAAAAGAGTCGTAATTGTCGATCATTAATAACACGAATGGCGCCTTAGATAGCTACTAGATTAAACGCCGCTATTCTAAAGCCAGTGAGCCGACAATTCATCATTTATTTTGACAGCGCTCAGAGATAAGAAAAATAAAAGGTCAAATTCAACTCGGCCTTTTATTTTTCGAGGATTATCGCTCTATTTAAAATTGAGCAAAAGTTGCAGTCAGAGCTTACTGTACCTGTGCCTAATTTATCGGCATTGTAGCTGGCATATTTTACCCGCAGGCCATATTTTTTGCGATCTTGCATAATGCAGCTCAGTCTGATTTTGTTGCTTAAGGTTGTAACAACAATACACTGAATGGGGATGCGATCGAACCAGTGTTAATTTTAATTGGGTTAACAGCTCTAACAACTTAAAACCGTTGCTGAAAAGCAAACAGTTGCGCTTGTGCTTGCATTAAGGTGACAGGTAAAAAACTGACGGTTTCGCCGGGGCGTTTTTGACTGAGGCGAAACAAGTCGGTTTGGATAACGTTACCGAGCACTGGGTAGCCGCCAATAGTTTGCCGGTCTTTCATTAATACTATTGGTTGCCCGTCGCTCGGACATTGAATGGTGCCGTAACATACCGGTTTTGATAAGTTACTGCTATGCTCACCAAGTTCCAGCGCGCTGCCTTTTAAGCGATAACCCATGCGATTACTCTGTGCGCTAATGTGGTAATGCTGCTTGATAAATTGTGCTTGTTTAAGTTCAGTTAAATTAAGCCACAGCTGACTGGGTAAAAATCTCAAAGTTAAATGACCTGGCTGATGAAAATGCCAAGGCAAGCGTTTTCGGTGCGACAAGTTTTTTTCGGCTCTTACTTTGCTGTTAGCAAAGGTTAACTGTTTACCTCGGGTTATCACAGGTTCTGCAAAGCCTAATAGCAATTCATTACATGCCTGACTAGCACTGTTTAACCACTGTTTACACTGAAAACCACCAGCAACAGCCAAGTAAGTATGTAGTTGCTGTTTAGGAGTATCTAACGTTAACGTTTCACCTGCGTTGAGTTGATAACGCTTATTATTAGTAATGCCTTGGTTATTAGAGATAGCCTCATTTTTTGCTACACCTATCTGCGCGCGGCAATCGGCACCAGTTAAGACAAAAGTACAGCTTGTATCTGTGGTGAGTGTTATTTGCCCTAAGGTGATTTCAAGTGCCGGAGTGTTTTTAGGGTTTGCGAGCAGCTGATTGGCTAAACAGTAGCTGTATTCATCGGCGGCGCCACTAGCGCTAAAGCCAAGATGTTGCGCTTCATTGCGTCCTAAGTCTTGTAATGTCGCGCTGCCTTTTAGCTGAGTTATGGTGAGGGTGCTCACAGCTTCCCTCCTAGCTCAATAAATGTCGACCGTTCAATTGGGATGAATTTAACCATATCCCCGACATTGATGGTTGGGCTGAAGTCATTGTTACTTACCTGATACATCTCGATAGGTGTTTTACCGATAATATGCCAGCCACCAGGGCTGACATTTGGGTAAACAGCGGTTTGTTGCTCGGCAATGGCAACAGCACCTTTGGCAATGGCCAAACGTGGTGTTTGCTTTCTTGGAAGTACTAGTTCTTTTGCTAAACTGCCGAGGTAGCAAAAACCGGGGGTAAAACCTAAGGCATAAGCGCGATACAAGCGTTGGCTATGTAACTCGATTACCGCAGTTGTTGTCTGCTTACTTTCTCTAGCAACATCTTTAAGATCTAGCGCTACTTCATCGCCGTAATAGACTGGGATCTCTATGATGCTGTTGCTATCAGGGTGAAAGTCATTATTTTTTGGAGCACTATTCCAAAGTTCCAGTATCTGCTGGTTAAGTGAATCAGTGCTGATTTTATCAAAGTAATAATAGAGCAATAGTGAGTTATAACTAATCACTGTTTCAGCGATATATTGAGGAAAGTCGCTATTAAGTTGCTGTGCCAAATTTACTATTTGTTGATGTTGCACAGGGCAGATCTTTTCTGGCCAGGTGATCAACAGCGTGTTTTCACTGGCGGGGAAGATATTGATGGCAGCAGCATTGTCACTCATTGAGCCAGTCACTTATAGTTTTCACTAAATTAACCGCTGCTTTATTATCGCCGTGTACACATAAGGTATCAACGTTAAGGACAAGTTTCTGCTGATTCACTGAACTTAACTGCTGGTTTTGTACTAATGCTTTCACCCTGGCTAATACTTGCTGGCTATCAATAAGTACGGCGTTTGCTTCGTTGCGCGGTATTAACAAGCCATTGTCTTGGTAACCCCGATCAGCGAATGCTTCAAATTTGAGTGTTAGCTGATATTGCTGTGCAATGGCTTGATGCTCTTGGTTGTCAGGATGAGCCTGTATCACTAGCGCAAGAGAATTATCAAGCAATGCGATGGCCTGACAAACGGTGTGTAAAATCTCAGGTTTTGCCATCATATCATTATAGAGTGCTCCGTGAGGCTTGACGTAGCTCACGGAAGTGCCTTGTGCCTGACAAATGGCTTGTAAGGCGCCAATTTGATATTGCAGGCAAGCAATTAATTGCGCTTTAGGCAATGTCATTGACATTCGACCAAAGTTTTCTCTGTCAGGATAACTTGGATGTGCGCCAATTGTGACGTTATGCTGACAAGCCAGTGTTACTGTGGTTTGCATCGTCAGTGGATCTGAGGCATGAAAGCCACAGGCAATATTGGCCTGATCAATATAAGGCATGATCAGCGCATCTTGATTGCTATCGCCGGTTAATTCTCCTAAATCACAATTGAGTGTTAACATAGTTCCTCATTTACAAACCTTTAATCGACTGTAACAACAATATCCGATTGTGGAATACAGCTACAGGCAAGAATATAGCCTTGTTTTTTCTCTTCGTCGGTCAAACCATCATTTGCTAGTTGTTTAACTTCACCGCTTTGTAGTTTCATTTTACAACTGCCACACATACCGCCTCTGCAAGAATAGGGTAGCACTAATCCGGCGGATTCGCCCTGATCCAATATCGGCTCTTCCGTATTGCCTTTATAATAAGTATCCCAGGAGTCAAATAAAATCCCCACTTTTTTCACTGTTTTTTCGGCTTGTTGTTCCGGATTTTTTCGTATACCAAAACTTTCAAAATGAAACTGCTGCTTCGGTAATCCCAGAGCCATTAACAGTGATTTTGCTTGTTCGCGAAATGCCAGGGGACCACAAACTAACACTTCACGGTTGAGCAATGATGGGATATTGCTGAGCATCTTTTGTGAGAGCCGTCCTTGATAGTCCGTCCATTGCGGTGGTGCGGAGCGAGTTAAGGTAAAGTCTAACCGGCAGTTGCCGTGTTGGCGCGCGAGCGTGTTAATTTCGTCAATGGCAATCAAATCTTTTTCGCTGTGGGCGCTATGGAAAAATGCGACATCGTTTTTAATACCTAGATCAACCAGCGCGCGTAACATCGATAGCATAGGAGTAATACCACTACCAGCAGATAACATTAGCAACTTTGCTGGGTCTATTGCACTAAGATGGAACTGACCACGAGGCTGCTCGGCAACTAATCTATCACCGACTTTAAAGTGATCATGTAAATAGTTAGAAACTATGCCAGGTTGCTGATAATCGCTGACGCGTTTTACTGTAATACTTATCAGGTTTGGTCTTGTTGGGCTTGATGATAAGGTATAATTTCGCAGGACAGTTTTGTCATTAATGTTTAGAGATATTGGCAAATGTTGCCCGGCAATATAATTGATGCTCTGATGATTGCCCGTTTGTAGCCAGAATGTTTTGACATCATGGGTTTCATCGATGATTTTTACGCACTCAACCGGGAATGTCGGTGTTTGTATTGCACTTAGTGGTAAGTTATTGCTTTGAGTAAGGAGTTGTTTTTGCTTAAGTGCCGCCGGAGTTTGACTGATAAATATCGGTGGCGTTTGTTGTGCCAATACTTCGATGCTGTCACCTTGATTAATTTGCCCCTGATTTAGAGCAATCAGGTTTTGACCAAACATGACATCGCCTTTTTCTACCTGACGGTATTGTTTTAAAGTGGCCAATGGTTGCTGTTCGGGATGTTTTTTCCCTGTAAGTGGGTTTACGGTGGTAAAAATACAGCGACTACAGGATTTCACTACTTCAAAGGTGACGTCACCGATGCGGATTTTTTTCCAGCTATCTTCAGCAAACGCCAGAGTATTGCCGGCAACAATGTTCGGTCGAAACTGTGCCATAGTAACTGTGTCATCGCCCAAGCGTTGGTTTAACTCATTCAGCGATGCCTGTGAAATTAACAGTAAAGGGTAACCGTCAGCAAAACTGACTTGTTGGTCACTGTTTTTGACAGTACGTGAAGATGCTTCTCCAAAAAAGTACAACTGACAATTTCGGGCTAAATATTTACTGAACCAGGTATCGTAGTGTTGATGACAGTGTTGTCCGCTGATCAGATCTTTCCACACCACAACGTCGGAATAATGTGATGAAAACTCGCTATAGTTAATGATTAATGGCGGCATGTTGGGCGCGGTTAAGATCATACCAGAGGCGGTTAAACTTGCTTGGATCAGGCAAATGCTGGGTTCAGTGCGGGCAGTGATAAATTGGCCGTTAGTGTCGGTTATCACAAAGCGGCGATCAAAGCTTAAGCCAAATTGATCGATCCAGGTGTTCGATACTTCAATGCCAGCACTGGATTTAATTGGATAAATGTGGAGGGAAGAAACTGCAGCTGTGGTCATTAAAAGTCCTTTTGTTTGTTGAAAGTTATAGCGAAGTGAAAAGTTAAATTATCTCGCCTTTAGCATGCCATTTTGACTGATGTTAAGGTATATTGTCAGCAATTTTATCATAAATAAAAAGATGTTATGCATATTCATATTTTAGGTATTTGCGGAACCTTTATGGGAGGGATCGCCGCCATTGCTAAACAATTAGGTCATCGTGTTTCTGGTTGCGACGCTAATGTTTATCCACCGATGAGTACCCAGCTTGAGCGATTAGGCATTGAACTTAATCAAGGTTATTTAGTGGAGCATTTAGCGGATGAACCTGACTTGGTGATTATCGGTAATGCGATGTCACGTGGTAATCCGTTAGTTGAATATGTGTTAGAACGAAACATTAATTATACTTCTGGTCCTCAGTGGTTATTAGAAAATGTCTTGAAAGATCGCTGGGTGCTGGCAGTTTCCGGCACGCATGGTAAAACTACTACCAGTTCCATGCTCACTTGGATTTTGGAATATGCCGGGATGAAACCTGGTTTTTTAATTGGTGGTGTACCACAAAACTTTGACTGCTCTGCGCGTTTGGGTGATGCGCCGTTTTTTGTTATTGAAGCGGATGAATACGATACGGCATTTTTTGATAAGCGTTCTAAATTTGTTCATTACCGCCCCCGTACTTTAGTGATCAATAACCTGGAATTTGATCATGCTGATATTTTTAGTGATATTAGTGATATTCAACGCCAGTTCCATCATTTAGTGCGCATGGTGCCGAGTAATGGTTTGATTATTCATCCACAAAGTGAGCAAGCGATCACTGACACGCTAGAGCAAGGTTGCTGGACACCGATAGAGCAGAGTGTCACTGAAGTTGAACCATTAGCCGGCTGGCATGCAGAGAAACTAGTCGCTGATGGCAGTGAGTTTGTTGTTCGTTTTAAAGGTCAGGAGCAAGGCATTGTGAAATGGCATTTAATCGGTGATTTTAATATCGATAATGCCTTGATGGCGATTGCTGCTGCTCGTCATGCCGGTGTGCCGACGAAAGTGGCAATTGAAGCGTTGGCTGAGTTTGTTAATACTAAACGTCGATTAGAACTGCGTGGGGAAGTTGCTGGCATTAAGGTGTTTGATGATTTTGCTCATCATCCGACAGCAATAAGCAAAACACTGGCTGCGCTGCGTGCTAATGTCGGCAATGATAAGCGAGTGATTGCGGTATTAGAACCTAGATCAAATACCATGAAATCTGGTGTCCATAAAGACACCTTAGCGCAATCACTGCAACAGGCTGATTTAGTATTTGTTTATCAGGGCGAGCAAGTGCAATGGTCGGTGGATGCGTTGATTGATGATTGTCAGCAACCTTGTATCGTCAGTGATAATTTGCCACAGTTTATTGAGCAAGTTGTCCAAGCGACTCAGCCAGATGATACAATTGTTGTGATGAGTAATGGTGGCTTTGGTGGCATTCATCAGAAGTTATTAACGCAATTAGCGAATAAATCGTTAGCTAGCCACAACGATTAACCAAATTAGTGAAACAGAGTAGACATTCATGAGTGAATTTAAGCAAAAAATCACAGTTGCTGTTACCGGTGCATCGGGTTCTTTATATGCATTACGATTAATAGAGTGTCTGTTGGCGGCTAATGTACAAGTGTATTTATTATGCTCAAGTGCCGCGCGAGTGGTGTTTGATACTGAAGTCGGCTTAAAACTACCGAGCGCGCCGGAAAAAATTTCTCAGTTGTTAACTGAAAAATTTAACGCTAAGCCCGAGCAAATCATTGCTTATGGTAAAGAGCAGTGGTTTTCACCTGTTGCTTCAGGCTCAGCTGCACCGAAAAAGATGGTGGTCTGTCCTTGTTCAACCGGCACTCTGGCGGCGATCAGTCAGGGCATGAGTGATAATCTGATTGAACGTGCCGCTGATGTGGTATTAAAAGAACGTGGTCAGTTGATTCTGGTGCCAAGGGAAACGCCGTTTTCTACTATACATTTACAGAATATGTTAACGCTGTCGCAAATGGGAGCGACCATTATGCCGGCGGCACCTGGTTTTTATCATAACCCTGAATCGATTAATGATTTAGTGGATTTTATTGTCGGCCGTTTACTCGATCATCTTGAGATTGAGCAAAGTATCATGCCGCGTTGGGGTTATGTAAAGTAGCTTATTGAATATTGAGTGCGGAATAAATTATATCCTTGATACCTGTTGCTAGCTAAACAAGCAAGACGCTGCAAGTCTGCCTTGGGAGCTCAACACCAGCATCCATGATGGTGATGCTTGCCATTATTACCATAGCAACAGGTTTATTAATCAATGAATTAAATTAATTGCCATTGCTTAGTAGGGATTAAATAAAACGGAAAGGGGTAGCGTTATTAGCGCTACCCCTTTCTTCTGACCGATTCGTTGACGACTCTTCCCAGCTATAACTTCATATGTAAAATCGGAAATGGTTTTCCCATATCATCAAGCGGTGAACGTGATACGACTTTAAATCCCAAGTGCTGATAAAAACCAGCGGCTAACGGATTTTGTTCGTTAACATCCACTTTAGTGACCTTAAGCTCATTAAGGGCATATTGCATTAATTTTGAACCTAAGCCCTGGCCACGGACTTCGTTTAATACGAATAACATTTCTACCTTATCTTCATGAACACCAAGAAACGCTTGTATCGCCCCTTGTTCGTTCTTCAGACACTTTAATGTTACCGCAGGAAACGCCTGCTCGATAATTATCGGCTTAAAAAACTCAATATCTTTTTCTGTTATAAAGTCATGAGTTGCTCGGACTGAATTTTCCCAAACGGCTAGCAATTCCGCATAGTCGCTGGGAAGCACATTTTCTACAATCATATTGTTCTCTAGGTTTATAAAGATTAATCGTTGCCATGTGCAGCCGCGAGCGTGGATTTTAGCAAGTCGGTACTAGGTTGTATAGTGTAGGTGATGGTGGGCTTAAGAGAGTTGTTTGTATATATCCAAGCCTGATTTAACATCAATTGTCACAGTGATAGTAAAGTTGAACTTTTGTTGATTAGAACACTCTACTTGTGTGAAAAGAATTTTACACAAGTACTAAATCAGGCAATAAAAAAGCCTTACAAATGTAAGGCCTGAAATGCTCGCTGTATGGTCTAGTTTAACTAGCTTCTTATTAATTTTGTTTTGTTATTATTATTGTTTTCCGTTAGCGCGGGACAATTTATAGCAAACGGATTTTCCCTATGCAACAACTTTATTAGAGCATTTATACCACGATTTTATTCGTATATTAGCGTAAAAAACAAACGTTATAAAATTGTTAAAACTAAGTGCATGATAGCTAAAGGGCTTCTGGGTATTTCTGCCAATTGCATCTTTTATATTTTTGATGCTTTTGATTTAGAACATAGATCAAAAAAATTGTCAGTGATAGAATGCGCGCACTTGATTTAATGGATACTTCTTAATGACTGAATTAAAAAACGACACATATTTACGCGCTTTGTTACGACAACCGGTAGATTATACTCCGGTATGGATGATGAGACAGGCGGGCCGTTATTTACCTGAATATAAAGCGACACGTAAAGATGCTGGCGATTTTATGTCGTTATGTCGAAATACCGAGTTAGCGACCGAAGTAACCATTCAGCCATTACGCCGTTTTCCATTAGACGCAGCAATATTATTCAGCGATATTTTAACCATTCCTGATGCGATGGGCTTAGGTTTATATTTTGAAACTGGTGAAGGGCCGAAGTTTGAACGGCCAATTACCTGTAAAGCCGATGTTGATAAAATAGGTTTGCCGGATCCAGAAGGCGAATTGCAATATGTGATGAATGCGGTGCGTTCTATTCGTAAAGAGCTAAAAGGTCAGGTGCCATTAATTGGTTTTTCCGGTAGTCCGTGGACATTAGCGACCTATATGGTTGAAGGTGGTAGCTCAAAAGCATTTACCAAAATTAAAAAAATGATGTATGCCGAGCCACAAACTTTGCATCTATTATTGGATAAGCTGGCAGATTCTGTCATTAGTTATCTTAATGCACAAATCGCCGCTGGTGCACAATCTGTGATGGTGTTTGATACTTGGGGCGGGGTGTTATCGCCGCGTGATTACAAAGATTTTTCATTGCAATATATGGCGAAAATCGTTGATGGACTCACCCGTGAAAATGATGGTCGTAAAGTGCCTGTCACTTTATTTACTAAAAATGGCGGCATGTGGCTAGAAGATATTGCCGCAACTGGTTGTGACGGTGTTGGTTTAGATTGGACTATAGATATTGAAAATGCCAAAGCGCGTGTTGGTGATAAAGTGGCTTTGCAGGGAAATATGGACCCATCAATGCTTTATGCACCGAAAGAAAGAATCGAACAAGAAGTTGCTACTATATTGAATGGTTATGGTGATACAGGTACGGGTCATGTCTTTAACTTAGGCCATGGTATCCATCCAGACGTAAACCCAGAGCATGCCGGGCACTTTATAGAAGCTGTGCATCGTTTGAGTAAGCCGTATCATAAGTAAATTTCGTTAGAGATAAAAATAGGAGCCGATAAGCTCCTATTTTTTATTTGAAGGAATATTAATTCTTAATTTTTTGATAATACACACGAAATGCCGGCTGCCAACTACTACCTTTATCATCCGTTTTATCAATATATAGCCAGCGATTGTTAGCTTTAAGCTCTAATGTCAGCCTAAAGCCTCGCCATGTATTCGGTCCAATGGGGAAAAATGTTTCAGCGTCAAGGTTATCAAGCACAAGTTGGTTATCAATTATTTTGCCTTGATATAAATCCATAATGCCCCATACATCGTCGATAGCTGCTTTGCGAAAGACATCTCGATATTGATCATAGCTGATATATGTTTGCATATGAAAGCCCTGTTTATCGATATCAATAGGCATTTCCTCTAACAACATGCCACGCTGTTTAAATGAGAATTCAACTAGCTTTGGCTTACCTTGTTGCCACGATTTACCGTTATCTTCGGTTATGTCGGTTCTTGCTAACCACTTACCAGATAAAATACTAAGTTTCTGCATCATGGCGAGAGGTTTTTCTGATACTTTAGGGAGATTACTTTCCGCGATTAGCTCAAAGGAAAACATAAAAGTAATTAGTGATAATATTTTTAATAATTTTTTCATAAGTATTTATATAATTAATTAAATATCATTGATGTTAGTCGCTTTGGTAAAAGAAATCTAAGCGCTCTGTCGTTTGGCTAATACCATCTAACGCATTTTAATTAGTAGAAAAGACAATATGAAAAGTGATTAAAACAATCTATTTAATCCATTTAACGCTGCAACCCTAAAGGCTTCTGCCATTGTTGGATAGTTAAAAGTTGTTTCAACAAAATATTCTATCGTGTTGCCACCGTTTTTTTGTTGCATGATTGCTTGACCGATATGAATGATCTCAGCGGCATTTTCGCCAAAACAGTGTATACCTAATATTTCTTTCGTTTCCCGGTGAAAGAGTATTTTTAATGAACCTACTAAGTTATTGGAAATTTGTGCCCGTGCTAGATGTTTAAACTGGGCACGTCCTACTTCATAGGGGATTTTTGCTTCCGTTAATTGTTGCTCGGTTTTACCTACTGAGCTGATTTCCGGAATAGTGTATATGCCGGTTGGAATATCAGTGATTAATTTGGCTTTGCTTTCGTTATTGAGCATGGCACCGGCACAGATGCGCCCTTGATCGAATGCCGCACTGGCAAGACTTGGGTAACCGATAACATCACCAACGGCATAGATGTTTTCTACTTCCGTTTGATAACAATCGTTTACTTTTAGTTGGCCCCGGCCATCGGCTTTTAATCCGGCGGCGGCTAACTCTAAGTCAGCGGTGTTTCCTGTACGACCATTTGCCCATAACAAGCAATCGGCTTTCATTTTCTTACCTGACTCTAAATGCACAATCACATGATCATCGCTGGCATCAACACTTTCGATCTGCTCACCATGGCGAATGACAACACCATTATTCCATAAGTGATAGCTCAATGAGTCTGACATTTCGTCATCAAGGAATGATAATAAGCGGTCACGCGTGTTCACTAAATCTACTTTAACGCCTAAGCCTCTAAATATTGATGCATACTCACTACCAATAACGCCTGCGCCATAGATAATGACGTGACGCGGAGCATGGCTGAGTTCTAAAATACTATCTGAGTCATAAATACGAGGATGGTTAAAGTCAATTTCAGCCGGACGATAAGGACGAGAGCCGGTGGCAATGACGATTTGCTTGGCAGTAATTTTATCGACCGAGCCGTCATGTCTTAAGATACGAATAGTGTGTGCATCAACAAACGAAGCTTCACCCAAATAATGCTCAACTCGGTTACGGTTATAAAAACCACTACGTAAATCCACTTGCTTGCGAATAACCGCTGAGGCATGACTCAGAATATCTTGAAAAGTTAAATGTTTAGCATCGGCACCTGCGTTAAATAGTGGGTTAGAATTGTATTCGATCAAACGACTGACCGATTGACGTAACGCTTTTGATGGAATAGTGCCCCAATGAGTACAGCCACCACCGACTTTGCTATAACGCTCGATAATTGCAACGCGTTTATCTTTTTTCGCTAAGTTCATTGCCCCGCCTTCACCACCAGGGCCTGTGCCGATGATTATTGCGTCAAAGTCATACGATGGGTTTTGCTCTGTTTTACTTGATGATGATGCTGGTTTAGCCAAAGATAGCGCCTCAATTCCTGCCTAAAGATATCAAAAATTTTAGCAGGAATTGTGCGAATGGTAACTAATAAATTATTGTTTACGCGAGTTTTTCAATGAAAAACTGCCAACTTCGACGTTGTTCGGTCAAGCGTTGTTTCAACTCTTGGTATTGTGACATCATTTCTGATTTCTCAACGTCAGCAATTAATTGATCGCGTTTCGTGGTAAGTAACGCTTTTTTAATCGCGTAGTAATCATTAATTTTATGAATTAATGCATCATATTCGTGTTGTAAGCGCTCCAGTAATTGCTCGGCATTTGGATGGTTGCTGAGTTTTTGCTGGCTGCGTTTTAAGATCATCGCCAAACGCGCTTTTTCTATCTTATCTTCTGGGCTGGTTCTAAGCTTGTCGGTCAATCCCAAGTAGTGACAGCTTTTGATCAACCATTTTGTCGGATCAAATTGCCACCAACGAATACCATTGCGATAGTCGTTTTCAAAGATATGATGGAAGTTATGATAGCCTTCACCAAATGTTAATAACGCTAAAAAGCCGTTATCACGTGCGGTGTTTTTTTCGGTATAGGTTTGTTTACCCCAAATATGCGCCAGTGAATTAATGAAAAAAGTGGTGTGATGGCTCAATACCAAGCGTAAAACACCGACAAGTAATAAACTGCTGATAATATCGCCATGCCACCAACCAAATAGTAGTGGGATACCAAAGTTTAAGCTCACGGTAAGTAACAAATAGTGTTTATGTTGCCACATTACAATGGCGTCTTTTTGCAAGTCTCTAACATTATCGTAATTAGTGTAACGGTGCACTTGATATTCCCTCAGCATCCAGCCGATATGCGAATACCAAAAGCCACGTTTAGCTGAATAAGGGTCAACATCATTATTATCGACATGCTTATGATGAATTCTGTGATCTGATGACCAATGTAGTATGCTATTTTGCAGGGCAAAAGCACCGCCAAGGGCATAGATGATACGTAATGACCAATGTGCTTGATAAGTTTTGTGAGACCAGAGGCGATGATATCCGGCAGTAATTGACATACCGCAATAGATAAAACAGGCAACTGCCATTAAAATTTCTGTGCTATCAAAGCCATGAGTGATTGCGCGATAAGGCACCGCTATTGCGGCAAATAAGAATGTCAGTAAAAACACACTGACGTTAAGCCAGATGATCTTAGGTTTTTTCATGAAAGATCCTGAGATTAGTAATTGAATAATAAGTTTCAGTGAACAGTTGTACGCTATTTTAGTTTTCGTACCAGCTGAGTCAAGCAAAAATTGGTGACTGATTTGTTACAAATGTATGCTAGAGCTTTAAACTAGCATTCCATAATTATTTCAGTATCATATAAATAGTGAATCATTCGATCCTCTTTGGAATAAGCTAGATGGCCGGTATTAGAGCGCAACAAAAAGAAAAAACACGTCGCCAGTTGATTGATGCTGCGTTAGGGCAGTTAAGCAGTGAGCGGAGTTTTTCCAGTTTGAGTTTAAGGGAAGTAGCAAAAGAAGCGGGGCTAGCACCAACGTCTTTTTATCGCCATTTTTCTGATATGGATGAGCTCGGGTTAACTCTGGTCGATGAGGCTGGCTTAACTTTACGTCAGTTAATGCGTCAGGCGCGTCAGCGCATTGAAAAAGGTGGTTCTGTTATTCAAATCTCGGTGCGTACCTTTATGGAATTTATTGAAAATAACGGCAATATATTTCGCTTATTGTTGCGTGAGCGTTCAGGAACCTCGGCAGCATTTCGTGCCGCAGTTAACCGGGAAATCAGTTATTTCACCCTGGAGCTTTGTGATTATTTGCAACAAGCAAATCGACTAGATGCTGAAGTGGCTTATTTACAGGCAAATGCAGCCGTTACTATCGTGTTTAGTGCTGGTTCTGATGCTTTAGATGCCGATAAAAAAGAACGGGAACAGCTTGCTTATCGCACCATTCAACAATTACGATTTATCGCTCGCGGTGCAATGGAAATGGCGCAACGTAAAGCCACGAACAATTAACGGCGCGTTAAAATTACACCCGTTTCAATATGATGGGTGTAAGGGAATTGATCAAATAATGCCGTTTTGACAATTCGATGGGTTTTAACCAGAGTTTTCAGGTTATCTTTTAATGTTTCTGGATTACAGGAAATATAAATAATATCGTTAAAGCGACTCACTAACTCCACACTGTCGGGATCTAATCCGGCGCGCGGAGGATCAACTAAAACAGTTTCATAGTTATAACTGGTCAGATCAAAGTTTTCTAATCGGCGAAATTGTCTTTCGCCATTCATCGCCTGGCTGAACTCTTCACTCGACATTCGAATAATATCAATATTGTCGATGTTGTTGTCGGCAATATTGGTTTGTGCAGACTTTACTGAGGTTTTTGATATTTCAGTACCTAATACCCGGTCAAAATTTTGTGCCAGTGCAATACTGAAATTACCGTTACCGCAATAAAGTTCGACTAAATCGCCGCCTTTATTATTTGTTGCTTGTTGCGCCCAAAGTAACATTTGTTCGTTAACTTTGGCATTGGGTTGGGTAAAACTATTTTCTACTTGTTGATACTTATATTGTTTATCACCAACGGTAAGCACTTCAGTGACATAGTCTTGCTCAAGTATTAGCTTTTGCTTTTTAGCTCGGCCAATAATATTAACTGGACAAATAGCGGATAATTGCTTTTTCAACCACAGAGCCTGTTGTTGCCATTCTTCGTTAAGCTGCTTGTGATAAAGCAAGCTGATCACCGCTTCACCACTTAAAGTTGTGAGAAAGTCGACTTGAAACAGTCGTTCTCTGAGCGTTTGTTGATCGTGAATAGTTGCTAATAAGGCGCTCATCAATTGATTGACCAGCTTACTGGCCACAGGAAAATGTTCCACCTTATATTTCTGTTTGCTTTTTTGATCAAACATTATGTAGTAGAGGTCGTCACCATCATGCCATACGCGAAACTCGGCACGCTGACGATAATGTAAAGGTGCTGAACGATAAAGTTCAAAGTCAGGTATTTTTAGTTCTGCAAATAATGTTGCCATATCCTGCTGTTTAGCAGACAACTGCTGTTCATAATGCTCGGGATTGATATGACTAAACATAAAGAGAACCTTTTATAAATAAATGCCGAAGTAGAAAGGGCGCGATTCTATCGTTCAACGCAACTTTGTCTAGTGCTATTTTAGAATATCTTACCTATATTGTCTTTTACTGATGTCAGTGCAATGTGAGTCTGGTGTATTACGTAGTCTTGTTATTTAATGCGTTAAAATAAAAAAACCGCAGTAATGCGGTTTTTATTTGGGTTAATGAAAGCGCTAAGATTCATCGTCCGATTTTTCTGGACGCTCTTTTGCTTCACGTACTTTTAATGTCCTTTGTTGAAATTCTGAGTCATTTAACTTTTGAATCGCATTATCTGCATCAGACGCTGACATTTCAACAAAACCAAAGCCACGTCTTTTACCTGTGTGCTTATCTTTCATTAAACGTACCGAGTGAACATTACCGTGTTCTGAGAATAACGCCCTAACTGCTCCTTCATTTGCGCGATAAGGTAAGTTACCGACATAAAGAGTTTTGACTTCTGTATTAGCGTCTGTATCTGCATCAGTAGCACCGAAAAATGCGGGAATAAGTGCTGATACAAACATTAATACCGCAACAAGAGCTGGAGTTAATTGAACAGAACCAGCAATAAAAAAGCCAATTACTGCTAATACAAGCGCAATTATTATTGTTATACCTTGGGGAAATTTCATATGAATACCTAAATTTTTATTGTAAAAAGCATTTAATAGCAATTCTATGTTACCCAGCTTTTCATTTAGTGCAACTATATAAGGATAAAATTTACTCAATTAATCAAAAAGCTAAGTGAATTATTAGCTACAAGCGAATAATTCTACATATTTAGCCGATGAATTATGCGGATTGTATGAATAATCTTCAAACAGTCAAAAAGATCAAAAAAGTAGTTGCACAACGTAGAAAAATCCCTAAAATGCGCATCCACTTCTCAGGGACAGCCCAGAGGAGTGTTTTGATAAGTTTAGTTATCGAATTTGATAGGTAAACGGGTCAGATAAGTTAAGAAAAAGTGCTGCGGCGAAAAAGCTAAAGAAATTTTCAAAAACTTGTTGACATCAAAACTGAGTTGCGTAGAATGCGCATCTCGCTTCGGGCAAGGCTTCTAGCCAAATCGAAGTGTCGGAGTTAAACGAATGCGATTTAACTTCAGTTATCTCTTCTTTATATAGAAAAGATAACGTTCTTTAACAATTAGTTATCATGCAATTTGTGTGAGCACTCACATGAGATTGATTCGACAGCTACTTAGGTAGCAACAATAATCTCAGTGAAGATGTTCATACAAAACAATTATTACCTTCGGGTAGTAAGTAAGTTTTATTTGTACAGAATTCATTGAGTCGAGAGCTTGTCTCTCACAAACGATTTTTTAATTGAAGAGTTTGATCATGGCTCAGATTGAACGCTGGCGGCAGGCTTAACACATGCAAGTCGAGCGGAAACGAGAAGTACTTGTACTTCGGCGTCGAGCGGCGGACGGGTGAGTAATGCTTGGGAATATGCCTTAAGGTGGGGGACAACAGTTGGAAACGACTGCTAATACCGCATAATGTCTACGGACCAAAGAGGGGGACCTTCGGGCCTCTTGCCTTTAGATTAGCCCAAGTGAGATTAGCTAGATGGTGGGGTAATGGCCTACCATGGCGACGATCTCTAGCTGGTTTGAGAGGATGATCAGCCACACTGGGACTGAGACACGGCCCAGACTCCTACGGGAGGCAGCAGTGGGGAATATTGCACAATGGGGGAAACCCTGATGCAGCCATGCCGCGTGTGTGAAGAAGGCCTTCGGGTTGTAAAGCACTTTCAGTCGTGAGGAAAGGTGTAAGGTTAATACCTTTGCACTGTGACGTTAGCGACAGAAGAAGCACCGGCTAACTCCGTGCCAGCAGCCGCGGTAATACGGAGGGTGCGAGCGTTAATCGGAATTACTGGGCGTAAAGCGTGCGTAGGCGGTTAGTTAAGTCAGATGTGAAATCCCGGGGCTCAACCTCGGAACTGCATTTGAAACTGGCTAACTAGAGTATTGTAGAGGGTGGTGGAATTTCCAGTGTAGCGGTGAAATGCGTAGAGATTGGAAGGAACATCAGTGGCGAAGGCGGCCACCTGGACAAATACTGACGCTGAGGCACGAAAGCGTGGGGAGCAAACAGGATTAGATACCCTGGTAGTCCACGCCGTAAACGATGTCAACTAGCTGTCTGTGTTCTTGAAACGTGGGTAGCGTAGCTAACGCGCTAAGTTGACCGCCTGGGGAGTACGGCCGCAAGGTTAAAACTCAAATGAATTGACGGGGGCCCGCACAAGCGGTGGAGCATGTGGTTTAATTCGATGCAACGCGAAGAACCTTACCATCCCTTGACATCCAGCGAATTTTCTAGAGATAGATTAGTGCCTTCGGGAACGCTGAGACAGGTGCTGCATGGCTGTCGTCAGCTCGTGTTGTGAAATGTTGGGTTAAGTCCCGCAACGAGCGCAACCCCTATCCTTATTTGCCAGCGCGTAATGGCGGGAACTTTAAGGAGACTGCCGGTGATAAACCGGAGGAAGGTGGGGACGACGTCAAGTCATCATGGCCCTTACGGGATGGGCTACACACGTGCTACAATGGCGTATACAGAGTGCTGCAAGACCGCGAGGTGGAGCGAATCACTTAAAGTACGTCGTAGTCCGGATTGGAGTCTGCAACTCGACTCCATGAAGTCGGAATCGCTAGTAATCGCAAATCAGAATGTTGCGGTGAATACGTTCCCGGGCCTTGTACACACCGCCCGTCACACCATGGGAGTGGGATGCAAAAGAAGTAGTTAGTCTAACCTTCGGGAGGGCGATTACCACTTTGTGTTTCATGACTGGGGTGAAGTCGTAACAAGGTAACCCTAGGGGAACCTGGGGTTGGATCACCTCCTTATCTTGAACGAATTAACTTGTGTTGAGTGTTCACACACATTGTATGATAACGAATTAGAAGAAGACAAAGCCTTTGGGGCTATAGCTCAGCTGGGAGAGCGCCTGCCTTGCACGCAGGAGGTCAGCAGTTCGATCCTGCTTAGCTCCACCAACTTTATCTGAGTGACCTACTGGCGGTGAATACTAAAATAGGTCTGTAGCTCAGCTGGTTAGAGCGCACCCCTGATAAGGGTGAGGTCGGCAGTTCAAGTCTGCCCAGACCTACCAAATTCTTCGTTACTCTGCGTTAGTTCGCAGCTCGTGTAAAAAAGCCTACACGTCGCTACTAACTAGCTTGATTAACTTGAATTGAACGTACTTCTTCAAGGAACGAAAGGCCAAACTTAACGTATCATTTGATGATGATTTAAGTTTGGTTTTTTAAACCAAGTTTTTAGCCGAATGCGCGCTAATTACTACTTCTTTAACAATCTGGAAAGCTGATATATATCCCGATAAATGTTGGTGTCGCGCCAATATTTATCACCGATAATCCTTTCTCCTCGACCTATGTTGAGAAGAGAAGATTATCAACCGATAGTTGAAAGACTATCAAATTCTTATTCAAGATACTCTATTGAGTACGTGAAAATGTCAGGCTTTACAATTGCTGGGGTTTAGTCACCCTGGCGTACCAAACTATTTGGGGTTGTATGGTTAAGTGACTAAGCGTATGTGGTGGATGCCTTGGCAGTTAGAGGCGATGAAGGACGTGTTAATCTGCGATAAGCTGTGTTAAGCCGATAAAAGGCGTTATAGGCACAGATTTCCGAATGGGGAAACCCAGTTGCATAAGCAACTATTCTTTGGTGAATACATAGCCAAAGAAGGCGAACCGGGAGAACTGAAACATCTAAGTACCCCGAGGAAAAGAAATCAACCGAGATTTCCTTAGTAGCGGCGAGCGAACGGGAATTAGCCCTTAAGCGTGTGGGCGTTAGTGGAACAGTCTGGAAAGGCTGGCGATACAGGGTGATAGCCCCGTACACGAAAGCAAACACAACGTGAAAACGAGTAGGACGGAGCACGTGAAACTTTGTCTGAACATGGGGGGACCATCCTCCAAGGCTAAATACTCCTAACTGACCGATAGTGAACCAGTACCGTGAGGGAAAGGCGAAAAGAACCCCTGTGAGGGGAGTGAAATAGAACCTGAAACCGCATACGTACAAGCAGTGGAAGCCTTCGGGTGACTGCGTACCTTTTGTATAATGGGTCAGCGACTTATATTCTGTAGCAAGGTTAACCGATTAGGGGAGCCGTAGCGAAAGCGAGTGTTAACTGCGCGTTTAGTTGCAGGGTATAGACCCGAAACCCGGCGATCTACCCATGGGCAGGTTGAAGGTTGAGTAACATCAACTGGAGGACCGAACACACGTATGTTGAAAAATGCGGTGATGACCTGTGGGTCGGAGTGAAAGGCTAATCAAGCCGGGAGATAGCTGGTTCTCCCCGAAATCTATTTAGGTAGAGCCTCGCACGAATACCATTGGGGGTAGAGCACTGTTAAGGCTAGGGGGTCATCCCGACTTACCAACCCTTTGCAAACTCCGAATACCAATGAGTACTATGCGGGAGACACACTACGGGTGCTAACGTCCGTTGTGAAGAGGGAAACAACCCAGACCGCCAGCTAAGGTCCCAAAGTCATAGTTAAGTGGGAAACGATGTGGAAAGGCCCAGACAGCTAGGAGGTTGGCTTAGAAGCAGCCACCCTTTAAAGAAAGCGTAATAGCTCACTAGTCGAGTCGGTCTGCGCGGAAGATGTAACGGGGCTAAACTATGCACCGAAGCTGCGGATTTAATCTTAGGATTAAGTGGTAGGGGAGCGTTCTGTAAGCCGTTGAAGGTGAGTTGTAAAGCTTGCTGGAGGTATCAGAAGTGCGAATGCTGACATGAGTAACGATAAGGGGAGTGAAAAACTCCCCCGCCGAAAGACCAAGGTTTCCTGTCCCATGTTAATCAGGGCAGGGTAAGTCGGCCCCTAAGGCGAGGCGGAAACGCGTAGTCGATGGGAAACAGATTAATATTTCTGTACTTCTATATATTGCGAAGGAGGGACGGAGCAGGCTAGGCAGGCATGGCGTTGGTAGTCCATGTGAAAGTGTGTAGGTTGAGAGTTTAGGCAAATCCGGACTCTTAAGACTGAGACACGAGACGAGTTTCTACGGAAACGAAGCTGTTGATGCCATACTTCCAGGAAAAGCTTCTAAGCATCAGATATATAGGAACCGTACCCCAAACCGACACAGGTGGTTAGGTAGAGAATACTAAGGCGCTTGAGAGAACTCGGGTGAAGGAACTAGGCAAAATAGTACCGTAACTTCGGGAGAAGGTACGCTGTTGCTGGTGATGGGACTTGCTCCCTAAGCTGGTGACAGTCGAAGTAACCAGGTGGCTGGAACTGTTTATTAAAAACACAGCACTGTGCAAAATCGAAAGATGACGTATACGGTGTGACGCCTGCCCGGTGCCGGAAGGTTAATTGATTGGGTTAGCTCTGCGAAGCTCATGATCGAAGCCCCGGTAAACGGCGGCCGTAACTATAACGGTCCTAAGGTAGCGAAATTCCTTGTCGGGTAAGTTCCGACCTGCACGAATGGCGTAATCATGGCCACACTGTCTCCACCCGAGACTCAGTGAAATTGAAATTGCGGTTAAGATGCCGTATACCCGCGGCTAGACGGAAAGACCCCGTGAACCTTTACTATAGCTTGACAGTGAACATTGCTCCTACATGTGTAGGATAGGTGGGAGGCTTTGAAACCGCGTCGCTAGATGTGGTGGAGCCAACCTTGAAATACCACCCTTGTATGCGTGATGTTCTAACCTAGGGCCCTTATCGGGCTTGGGGACACTGTCTGGTGGGTAGTTTGACTGGGGCGGTCTCCTCCCAAAGAGTAACGGAGGAGCACGAAGGTTGGCTAAGTACGGTCGGACATCGTACGGTTAGTGCAATGGCATAAGCCAGCTTAACTGCGAGACAGACACGTCGAGCAGGTGCGAAAGCAGGTCATAGTGATCCGGTGGTTCTGTATGGAAGGGCCATCGCTCAACGGATAAAAGGTACTCCGGGGATAACAGGCTGATACCGCCCAAGAGTTCATATCGACGGCGGTGTTTGGCACCTCGATGTCGGCTCATCACATCCTGGGGCTGAAGTCGGTCCCAAGGGTATGGCTGTTCGCCATTTAAAGTGGTACGCGAGCTGGGTTTAGAACGTCGTGAGACAGTTCGGTCCCTATCTGCCGTGGGCGTTTGAGAATTGAAGAGGGCTGCTCCTAGTACGAGAGGACCGGAGTGGACGAACCACTGGTGTTCGGGTTGTCATGCCAATGGCATTGCCCGGTAGCTACGTTCGGAACTGATAACCGCTGAAAGCATCTAAGCGGGAAGCAGGCTTTGAGATGAGTTCTCACTGGAGCTTTAAGCTCCCTAAAGGGTCGTTGGAGACTACAACGTTGATAGGTCAGGTGTGTAAGGGTTGTGAGGCCTTGAGCTAACTGATACTAATTGCCCGTGAGGCTTAACCATACAACACCCAAGTGGTTTTAAAGTTGTAGACTGACATATCGTCGATGAAAAACGTTCATCCATGAACCTCATCGACATTAGTGCATCCATGCACGTCAAATCACGTACTCAGAATTGAATAAGAAGATTGAAACAGCTTTCCAAGATTGGTTAATTGAGCGAGAGCTTGATTAACGCCAGTTTATGTCTAGCGACAATAGCGTTGTGGCACCACCTGATCCCATGCCGAACTCAGAAGTGAAACGCAACTGCGCCGATGGTAGTGTGGGAGTTCCCATGTGAGAGTAGGTCATCGCTAGACTTCTATTAAAGAGAGCCCGATACGAAAGTGTCGGGCTTTTTGCTATGTATTTTTTAAGACGTAGAGTGTAGGCACCAAGCGCCGGTCGCTCTTAGACTTCCTGTCTTCGCGCCATTAGTCAATCCATCTATGTCAGTAGGACATCGCTAGACGCCTAATACCAAAAATGCCTGAGTTAATACTCAGGCATTTTTACTTTTTTCTTATAGTTAATTTTTAACGTATCGGTTTAAAACTTCGATTGAGCATTTAGTACAATACTAACGCCGCTATTTAGCAACACTGGCGATGGCATGGTCGAGTACGCGATGAAAGCTTTCATCGTCAAAGGGCTTTAGTAAGCAATCTAAAGCACCGAGTGCTTTTATTTCTTGTGATTTTTGATGGTAAGCGGTCGCAAATATAACTCGTTCTGTTATTTGTAATTCTGTGGCGATATCAATGCCGTTTTGACCGGGCATCTGTATATCAAGAAAGATCAAATCGGGCTGATATTGAGTGACCTGCTGCCTGATCTCTGAGCCATTGCGTGCCTGATATATCTCACCAATATCGGACCTTTCCTTTAATAATGAAGCGATGGTCAATCTTGCCAATTTTTCATCATCAGCAATTAAAACATTTAACATATGTTATTCCTTAGGAAGCGAAACACTGGTCTCAAAATATTCATGTTCAAGTGCTTTCAGCTCAAGCTTTGCCTTGTCACCATAAAGTTTTTTTAAGCGTTCTTTGGTATTGGTAATGCCGATGCCAAAACCTTTATGTTCGTCTTTGCCAGTAAACTTATTCACTAGCCGGATTAAAATATGGCTGTCATCACAGTTGATATGCAATTCAATTTTGTTGTGATCGGATTCAAGCTGGGAACCATGCTGAACTGCGTTTTCCACTAACGGCTGTAACAACATAAATGGAATTTGGTTTTTCAGGCAGTGATCACTGACATTAATCTCTAGAGATAGCTTGTCTTCAAAGCGCATCTTTTGAATGCTAAGGTAGCTATTAATAAATTCCAGCTCTTCTTCAAGCGGAATCAGTTGAGTTTGCTGATTCTCTAATACTTTTCTCAGCATGGTACTCAGTTCGCTTAATGCCTTAACCGCGGTATTTTTTTCATCTAACCGAATTAAGCTGGAAATGGTATTAAGGGTATTAAATAAAAAATGCGGGTTGAGTTGTGATCGGAGTGAATGCAGTTCTATTTCTACTAATTGTTTGGCTAATTGTTGATTGGTCAATTCTTGTTGTTTGGCATTTTTATAATAAGACATAGCATAGCCGACACCAAAAATTGATAAATAAACCAGAAAATCTATATGGAGTAGACTGTAGGCAACGTCATTAAATGAAGCGACCCAGCCCTGCCAATCGAGCAGTGAATGCTTTTTCACATGCACTTCAATGATGGTTAATAGCCAGTAAATACCAAGAAACAGTACTGTGGTGGCGATATTTTTAGTGACAAAGCCTTTGAAATCGTTATTTTCTAATTTTATCGTAGCGGTGGATGCAATTATAAAAGGAGCAACTAAAATCCAGTTGCCCCAAAACGGTAAGTATTTAAACCAAAGCTCGATGAAGTCTGCACTTTTAGCATAAACTTCGGTGCGTACCCTGTAGGTATTGCTGGCTGCTAAGGTATTTAACACTAACCAAAACAAGGTATTAGCAAACCAAAAATGCCAATTAGGCAGATTATTTATTAGCTCTTTAAAATAGCGTACCACGATTGCTTGGCCTTAATTTACAACAAATTACTTGTCTATAAGATGATCATATGGTGCTAACCCTAAGTTTACCAAGTGACTCGTCTTAAATTCTTTGTTGTTAGTCGATAAACTGGCAAATTAGGAGAATAAAGTAACTTAAGCAAGAAAAGCTCAGTAAAGGCTAAAGGTTTTTCATTATCTAAGATAAAATAGCACGATTGGTTAGGTTTAGGATGTTAATGTGAGTTCTTCAGGTAAGCGATTAAATAAATTTATTAGTGAGTCGGGCTTTTGTTCTCGCCGTGAAGCAGATAAATTGATCGATAATGGCCGGGTAACGATTAATGGCAAGGTGCCGGAATTAGGTACCAAAGTGATATCTGGCGATAAAGTGTGTGTCGATGGTAACGTTATCGGTGCTATGCCGGAGAATAAATCTGATCGTATCTATATTGCCTATAACAAACCTATAGGTATCACCTGTACGACAGAGCGCCATGTTAAAGGGAATATTATTGATGCTATTGGTCATAAAGAGCGGATTTTCCCAATAGGGCGGCTTGATAAACCTTCAGAAGGATTGATCTTTTTAACTAGCGACGGCGATATCGTTAATAAAATATTACGTGCGGAAAATGCCCATGATAAGGAATATATCGTCACAGTAGATAAGCCTATTAGTGAACGTTTTATTGAGCGTATGTCACGTGGCGTCCCTATTCTCGGTACTATTACTAAACCTTGTATTGTTAATGCACAGAGTAAGTTTGTTTTTCGCATCATTTTAACTCAGGGACTTAACCGACAAATTCGCAGGATGTGTGAATACTTAGGTTATGAAGTGAAAAAGCTTAAACGTTCTCGTATTATGAATGTGGAGTTAGGCAGCTTGAAACTTGGTCACTGGCGCAATCTGACGACTGAAGAAATGGCAAAAATCAATGGTGCTGTGGCCAACTCCTCTAAAACCGCAGTTGAAAATGATACTGTGAAATTAGCAGGAGAAAAGGAAGTTAAAAAGCAAAAGTTAACTGTTGCTGCGATTAAACGACCAAAGTCACAAGCTGAGCATAAGAAAAGTAAGTCGACTCTTTCCCTTAATCGAAGCAATAAAAAAAGGAGCTAACCGTGCTCCTTTTCTATTGATAATAGTTATAGTAGATCATTTTAGTTTTCTCTTAGCGCTCTAAAACCTACATAGTTAGAACGAAAACCTGGTGATAACTCCAATCTTACTGAAGTACGAGCCAGTTTAGGGGCAAAGTTCCAGGCACCGCCTCGCGCGACAACTTTATTGCCGTTAGTTAATTCCCAGACGTTACCGACAATATCAAATAAGCCTAATTTGTTAGCTCTGAAAGAACCGACTGGTGAGGTACTGATGTTTGACCATTTGCTGCCACAATAGGCGCAATTAGCTTTACCATTGCCAATATCATCGCCCCACCAATAGTTTTCTGCACTGCCTGCACGGGCAACGTATTCCCATTCAGTTTCATTCGGTAGACGATATTTACGTTCAGTTTGTTTAGATAACCAGGCTAAATAGGCTTTACTGTCTTTATCACTGACACAAACAACCGGATGATCATCGGTTTGCTTGAACCCAGGATTACGCCAGTTAAGTACGCTGTTATATTCTGGTTCTCCGTCAACAAAAGCCGCACAACCATTGCCACTTTCAGCTTCTGTAACATAGTGAGTATCTTTAACAAAACGTTTGAAATCACCCACTGTGACCTGATTTTGGCCGATAGCAAATGATTTTAATATTTGTTCATCGCGAGCTGGTTTTTCATTGCTTAAGCCTGCACCTTGCATATCGCCCATTTGAAAGCGACCTGCTGGTACGCCGATAAGCTCTGGTCCTAATTCATCACCTGGTAAAATGTCCTGAATTTTTTCACCATTAGCAAAATTAATCGAAGCTTTGGCTAACTCCGCTTTTATTGTCATGTTTTTATTGAGTCGGATATTTTCCTGATGATCTAAATAACCAGGTTTAGTAATGACAACTTCATGGGCGCCTGATGCAAGCATTACGGACAATTTCGTTGAACCGTAACTAACGCCATCGATAAAAACTTCATCATCATATTGATCGGATCTGATGGTTAATTCGTACAGTACAGAATCGTCATTAAATGAAATTTCGTTACCAGCATTTTCATCAACTGCAGCTGTGCTGAGGTGTTCTTGCTGATAAGTACAATAGCGAGCTGACAAATCTAATAACTTACAGGCTTCGGTATTAGGCAGAGAGCCTTCTAATTCAACTGTAATAGTAGTGCTGTAATTGCCTTGGCCACTAAATTCGCCTGAAACGACTTTATGGTTAAGTAATCTGACTTGTGCAGCTGAGTCATTTTTATTTTGGCTGATCACGTTAGATTCAGTAGCGCCGGCAAAGAGGCTATCAACAAATTGTTTAGACGCTTTTTGTTTTGCTAAACGATTACTGCGCATAATACATTGCTTTAAGGTTTCTTGCGCATCACAGCTGACTATTTGAGTGGCTTCTAAGGTAGCTTCTTGTTCAAATTCTTGTTGTAAACGTTTAACGCGAGCAATTCTTATTTCTTCTCTTAATGCTTCTCTGGCATTGGCTAAGGTAAAACGGTCGATATTGGCATTCGCCAGTTTTTGTTTGAGATCTGCTAATAAGGTGACGCTGGCTTTAATGTCATCTTTATTTTGCTTTTGATTCTGAATGGCTTGACGATAGGCATTTTGCGCTTGAGCAATGTCCTGATCTGGGTTGTCGACCATGGCTTCATATTGCTCATTCATATTCAATAACGCTTGTTTACGCGCTGTTTGTAGCTCTGCGCCTTGGCTGCGCAATAAGCCTAGTTTATCGGTTTCATTAGCGACTTGAGTGTTTAAAGAGCTTAACGAGTTCATAAATGACTCATATTCAGCCTCTTTGGTACTTAACTGAATTTCTAAACTTTCTACGGATTTGTCTTGAATTGGAGCAAGTTCAAAAGCTTGTGTTCCAATTGAGAGACAACTAACTGTCATTGCGAGTAAAGCCAAGCGCATGTTTATTATTCCTGAACAATGTAGAGTTTTACTCTGCAACTTAGGTAACTGAACCTAGTTTGCAGATTAACTTCAATTTAGTAATTGATATAGTTTTAATAGTCTCAATCATATTGGGTCGTTGGCTAAATCGCAAGAGATAAAAAGAGAAACCTGTGATTTGTTAGCAGCTTGCTAATAAAATGCTCGAATAATAGCAAGTTGATTAAGTACTTGCTCACTTAGCGAGAATTAAAATGCTTATATTTAGAGATTAATAATTAAGCAAATTTGCTGGAGAGTATTGGTCGGTTAATAGTTTTGTTTGTGTTGGCCAGTCTTTCTCGTCCATTGTTGAAGTCATATTAGTGGTAATATCAATAATATTAATATTATAAGGTTTAAGTGTTTGGTTCAGCGCCTGTGCTCTTTCTGTGATTTGCTTACCGTCCGGTAACTCCTGATTAACAGCTAAGATGATGCGGTTACTGTTTTTGCTATTTCTGACATTAAAGAAATCACCAAAGACCTGATAATAAGTGGCGGATTCATGATTATAGAGTTCACTGATAGAAAAGGTATTGGCGGATAATACGCCATCAGGTGTCAGCAACTGCTTTGCTTCCTGAAGAAATTCTCTTGTTAACAGATGTTCTGGAATATAGTCACCGTTAAAGGCATCTAAAATAATCCAGTCATAACGCTTCTTTTTCAAAGCAGCTCGTTTAATAAAAATGCGGCCATCTTGTACTTTTGACGTTACTCGTTCGTTTTCAAAAAAGCCGAAGTATTGTCTGGCGACTTTTATCACCGCCGGATCGATTTCGACATTAGTGATCCGGGCGCTCGGGTAGAGTTGATGCAAGGTATTAGACATGGTGCCGCCACCTAAGCCAATGATCAAAATATTTTCTGGCGCTTTCTCCATAACTAGCAAACTGGAAAACAGTAATTTAGTGTAGTTAAACACTAATCTTTGCGGATCATTCTTATATAAGCAGCTTTGATTGGTTTTACTGGTCTTAACGTTAAATTTTAGACAACGTAAATTAAATTTATCTTCTACTAAGATATTTCGATATAGCGAACGTTCCTGATGGATCACTTTTGCGATGCTCGGTAATGAGATAGTTGATATTACTACGAGTAGGCATAGTATTTTATTCATGGCCTGCCTCTAATGCAGTGCTAGGCGCCACTGCCTTTATTCTATCGATACTAATAGCAACGATACCTAATGCGGTTAATATGGCACAAAAAGTCAGTACAATGGCGTTGACTTCAAATAACAAGACGAAATAAAACGAGGTTAAAATAGTCCCCAGAGCACTGCCTAAGGTTGAAACGAAATAAAGTTTACCTGCAACGTGGCCGCTGTTATTTTTATCTGTGACTAACAGGCGCACCGAATAAGGGGAGATCATGCCAAGGATAATGGTTGGAATAAAAAATAATGCGATGGAAGCAAGTAACGAACCGTAGCGGCTATCCTCTATTGCAATAAATATCGATTCCATTATCGCTGGTGCCCACAGTGCTATTGGTAAAATAGCTAGACCGGCTAATAGAAAAATAACACCGTAGCGGGTCAGGTTAACGTGACGGGTGGAATATTTACCGCCAAGTAAATAACCAAAGGACAAACTCAGCATAAATACTGTGATAATACTACCCCAGATATGGACACTGCTACCAAAGAATGGCGCAAGAATGCGGCCACCGAGTAATTCAATCCCCATAATGCAAAAGCCGCTGCAAAAGGCTAACAGATAAATAATAATGTTTTGCTGGTAAGAAATCATGAATACTTGATAGGTTTAGCTAAGTTAACAGCAGTGTAACCAGTTAAGTTCGCACTGGCTAGTCTGATATAGAAACTGATAGTTTTTAAATTCAACTCGTTGGCTATACTCTATTAACTTGATAATAATCGATAAAGAGAGAAAACATGAAACTAATGCAAAGTACGATAACGTTAATTTTACTATTGGTTCTATCTTCTTGTGCGTCAATGGGGGAAGGTAGCGTAGCTGAAAAACGCCAGAAAATATTACAAATGAAAGATCAGGTGTTAACCCAGTTATTTAGTAAAAAACCGGATACCAGATCACAATTAAATTCAGCACCAGGTTATGCGGTGTTTAGCAATGCTAATATTAACTTGATCTTTTTAGCTGCTGGTACGGGTTATGGTGTAGTCAAAGACATGTCTTCTGGACGTCATACCTATATGAATATGGCGGAAGGTGGTGTTGGCCTAGGGTTAGGCGCTAAAGATTATCGGATTGTCATGGTGTTTCATACTAAAGATGCCATGACACACTTTATTGAAAATGGCTGGAGTTTTGGGGGCAATGCTGATGCAGCGGCGAAAGCTGGTAAAAAAGGAGCGTCTGTTGAGGGAGAAGCCTATTACGGTGATGTAACCGTTTATACCTTTACCGAATCGGGCTTAGCCTTACAGGCGACGATTAAAGGTACTAAGTTTTGGAAAGATAAGGACCTGAATTAACAAAAAAGTCGGCCAATGCCGACTTTTTTATTTTTAACCGAGTTGAAGTTAAGTCACTAACTGCAACTCAACAAAGGCTTTAAAAACTTAGCGGTATGCGACTGTTTATTTTTGACTATCTGCTCTGGTGTGCCGGTTACTAAAATTTCACCGCCACCAGAGCCTCCTTCCGGTCCTAAATCGACAATCCAGTCGGCAGTTTTGATCACATCTAGGTTATGTTCGATAATAACAATGGTATTACCGTGATCGCGCAATCTATGGATCACGTGCAGTAACTGCTTAATATCATGAAAATGCAGACCTGTGGTTGGTTCATCCAAAATATATAGTGTTTGCCCGGTATCTCGTTTTGATAATTCTTTCGATAACTTGACTCGTTGTGCTTCACCACCTGAAAGGGTGGTCGCCGATTGACCTAGTTTAATATAGCTTAGGCCAACGTCCATTAAGGTTTGTAACTTACGTTTAACTGCTGGAATGGCTGAGAAGAAGTCAAATGCATCTTCTATGGTCATATCTAATACTTCATGGATATTCTGACCTTTGTATTTGACTTCCAAGGTTTCGCGGTTATAGCGTTTACCTTTACAGACATCACATGGCACATAAACGTCGGGTAAAAAGTGCATTTCTACTTTAATGACACCATCCCCCTGACAAGCTTCACACCGCCCACCTTTAACATTAAAACTAAAGCGTCCAGGTTTATAGCCACGGGAGCGAGCTTCCTGAGTACCAGCAAAAATATCGCGAATGTTGGTAAATATTCCGGTGTAAGTTGCCGGATTGGATCTTGGTGTACGGCCAATAGGGCTTTGGTCGATATCGATAACCTTATCCAGTTGCTCTAAGCCTTCAATACTTTTATAAGGAGCAGGCTCCGAAGTGGTGGCATTGTTTAGCTCGGTATGGGCAAGCTTATACAAGGTGTCGTTTATTAGGGTTGATTTACCCGAACCGGAAACGCCGGTAACACAGGTCATTAAACCATTGGGAATGACTAAATCGACATTTTTCAAGTTATTACCGCTAGCACCTTTTAGCGTAACAATATTTTTCTTATTAAACGGAGTGCGTGTTTTCGGTATTTCAATCGACTCTCTACCTGATAAATACTTACCAGTAAGTGAGTGTTCACATTTTAGTATTTCGTTGACATCACCTTGTGCGATTACTTCACCACCGTGAACACCGGCACCTGGGCCAATATCGATAACAAAGTCAGCGGCGCGAATTGCATCTTCATCATGCTCTACGACTATTACCGTGTTGCCTAAATCGCGTAGGTGGATCAGGGTTGTTAATAAACGTTCGTTATCACGTTGGTGTAATCCGATAGAAGGTTCATCTAGCACGTACATCACACCAACTAAACCGGCGCCTATTTGGCTGGCCAAACGAATTCGCTGTGCCTCACCTCCAGATAAGGTATCGGCGCTACGGGAGAGATTAAGGTAATTTAAACCGACATTAACCAAGAAGCCTAATCTGTCATTAATTTCTTTGAGGATTTTTTCCGCTATTTGGCCTTTTTGCCCAGTCAGATGTAACTGCTCAAAGAAGGCTAACGCGTCGGCAATGGCAAGGTCAGTAATATTATGCAATGGGGTGTTATCGATAAAAACATTACGCGCTTCAAGCCGTAAACGAGAACCATCACATTCTGGACAATGTTGGCTATTAAGGTATTTAGCTAATTCTTCGCGTACCGCGTTTGATTCGGTTTCGCGGTAGCGTCTGTCCATATTGTTTAAAATACCTTCGAACGGGTGCTTGCGAATAACAATGTCGCCGCGGTCGTTCATGTATTTAAATTCAATTTCTTGTTTGCCACTACCGCGTAAAATGACCTTTTGATGGTCTTCTGATAGTTGATTAAACGGCTTGTCAATGGCAAATCCATAATGCTCAGCTAAGGCTTGTAGCATCTGGAAATAGTAAAAATTGCGTTTGTCCCAGCCGCGAATTGCTCCGCCAGACAGACTTAACTCAGGATTGGCAATCACCCGGTTAGGGTCAAAAAATTGCTGCGTACCCAGGCCATCACAGGTTTGACAAGCACCTGCCGGGTTATTAAATGAGAATAATCTTGGTTCTAGTTCCTGCATGCTATAGCCACAGTGCGGGCAGGCAAAATTTGCTGAGAACAATAACTCTTCACGTTTTGGTTCATCCATAAAGGCGACTTTTGCAGTGCCTGCGGTTAATGCCAATGCTGTTTCAAATGACTCAGAAAGCCTAAGCTGAATGTCTTCTCGTACTTTTAAGCGATCAACGACGACTTCGATGGTGTGTTTCTTATGTAGCTCTAATGTTGGAGGATCTGACAGATCACATACTTCACCGTCAATTCGGGCACGGATATAGCCTTGTGCGGCGAGATTATCCAGTAACTTGATATGCTCACCTTTTCGGTTTTGTAGCACGGGTGCTAGCACCATCACCTTGGTACCTTCTTCCAGTTCTAGTACCTTGTCTACCATTTGTGAAACTGTTTGTGCGGCTAACGGCTGTTGATGCGTTGGACAGCGAGGCTCACCAACACGTGCATATAATAAACGCAAATAATCGTAGATTTCAGTAATTGTGCCGACGGTAGAACGGGGGTTATGAGAGGTCGACTTTTGCTCGATTGAAATGGCTGGTGAAAGTCCGTCAATGTGATCGACGTCTGGTTTTTCCATTAGCGATAAGAACTGGCGCGCATAAGCGGATAACGATTCGACATAACGACGTTGTCCCTCGGCATATAGGGTATCAAATGCTAATGACGATTTTCCTGAGCCTGAGAGGCCGGTAATGACGATTAATTTATCGCGCGGAATGTCTAAACTGATGTTTTTTAGATTATGGGTACGTGCGCCTCGAACTTCTATATTTCTCATATTGTTTCCACCGTAAATCGCAGCCGCATATTATTGCATAATAATTGGACTGACTTCATCAATAATCTCTATTTTTGTTCAGTGAATTGTCGTGGTAAACTAGCGCCGTTTTTATTGTCGCTAACAATAGGTCGAATTGGTTTCCATGAGTCATTCAGGTTTAAATAGTATTGAGAAAAAAGCCGCTTTTTCTTTAGCTACTGTCTTTGGTTTACGCATGCTTGGCTTGTTTATGATCTTGCCAGTATTTGCTATTTATGGTGAGCAGTTAATTGGTTTTAGCCCAATTTGGATAGGTCTGGCCATTGGTGCTTACGGGCTGACTCAGGCGTTATTGCAAATTCCAATGGGAATTTTATCGGATAAATTTGGCCGTAAACCGATTATTCTAGCCGGCTTGGTGGTATTTCTTATTGGTAGTATCGTTGCGGCGATGTCAGATACTATTTATGGCGTAGTTGCTGGTCGGGCACTGCAAGGTATGGGGGCAATTGCCAGTGCTATTTTGGCACTTGCCGCTGATTTGAGTCGTGAAGAGCAGCGGCCGAAAGTGATGGCAACCATAGGGATGTTTATTGGCTTATCCTTTACTTTTGCTATGGTATTGGGACCTGTTGTTGCTGAATCGTTTGGTTTAAGTGGTCTGTTTTGGTTGACTGCAGGGTTAACTCTAGGTGCGATGCTAATGATCCAGTTTATGGTGCCTAATTCGGTGCATAAAGCGCCGCGTGGTGACAATATTGCTTTACCGGATCAAATCGGACGTTTGATATGCCATCCGCAATTGTTCCGTCTTAATATTGGTGTCTTTATCTTGCATATGGCGTTAACTGCCTGTTTTGTTACGTTACCTAAACAGTTTGTTGCTGCTGGATTACCGTTAGACCACCATTGGCAATTATATTTGCCGACCTTAATTGGTTCCTTCTTTTTAATGGTGCCATTTATGATTTGGGCGATTAAAAAGCAAAAAGAAAACGCCATGTTTTCTACTATGGTGTTATTGTTTGCCTTAACCTTGCTACTACTGTGGTATTTACCACTTTCTATGATGTCATTGGTGATTTCTGTCGCGATGTTTTTTACCGCGTTCAATTACTTAGAAGCGACGATGCCATCGATTTTATCGCGTTTAGCACCGGCTGGTGTTAAAGGCAGCGTCATGGGAATATATTCTAGCAGTCAGTTTATGGGGGCTTTCTGTGGTGGCTTGTTGGGTGGTGCAATTGCTAGCCAATGGGGTGAACAAATGATTTTCTTAGTGATGGCGTGCTTGGGACTGTTATGGTTTATTGCGGCAACTGGCATGAAACCACTGAAAAAATCAAAGAGCTATAGCTTTAGCACTACCATCAATAGTGAAGAGCAGGCAGATGAGGTAGCAGATCAATTGATTCATTTACCTGGTGTGATTGAAGCGACACTCGTGCACTCTGAGTCTGTAGCTTATCTGAAAATCGACGATAAACTTGCTGATTTTCAACAAATTAAGTTACTACTTAAACCGTCTAATTAGTGTCTAATTATCAAGGTAGTGATTTATTTCTCTCTTAATAGAGATCGAGATAGGATTATTTTCACACTAGTGCAGTAATGATAGTTGGTGCATTGAGCTTCATAAAAAAGAGTCTATATCAACGGAGTTGAATAATTTCAGCGCTTACTTTTCTGGTACCTAATTGCAGTGTGATTTCATCGTCGATTTGTTTTCCTTGTAATGATTTTCCTACTGGTGAATCAGGCGTGATCACAGTGATCTCCTGCTGCTCAATGGTACAGCGAAACCCAGGTGCGGCTGGTAAAATCATGAACCATTGAGTACCTTGCTCTGCTTGCTCCAGATGTACTAAAGAACCTAATGTCACTTTATTCGATGTTGCCAGCGATAGGCTTTTGATCTGGTTAATCGCTTGATTCAACTGCTGAGCTCTTAGCGACTGTCCTTGTGCCAGATAACTGGCTTCAATCGCTAAGGTATCGTATTGAGTTTCGGCGATAGATTGCTCATCGATTGCGGCAGAATGGGCCGCTTTGGCGGCAGCACTTATTGCTGTGAGTTCTTGCTTGAGGTGTTCAATCACCTTGTTAATTATCTGTTGTTTCATCATTACACCATTGATTCATTAGCAAACAAAATAACACATTTTCTTGAATTACTTTAGCTGAATTAAATCCGATCTGACAGGTGTCAAAATAAAGCTTGAGTTTTACACAGTAAACGGCTACTTTAATAACAACTGGTTAGACCTTTTGGTTGGTTTTAAGAGCAATTAAGACAGAAATTATGACAACAGCATCTGCATACCCACATTTATTAGCGCCGTTAGATTTAGGCTTCACCACTTTGGCCAATCGTACCCTTATGGGTTCTATGCACACTGGCCTAGAAGAAGAAAAAGGTGGCTTTGACAAACTTGCAGCGTTTTATCAGGAGCGTGCTAAAGGAGGCGTTGGTTTAATCGTTACCGGTGGTATTAGCCCGAATATGCGTGGTAGGTTAGCTCCTTTGGGGGGACAATTGAGTTGCTTTTGGCAAGTGGCGAAACATAAAAAAGTCACCAGCGCTGTGCACCAATATCCAACTAAGATTTGTTTACAGCTGTTACATGCTGGTCGTTATGCTTATCATCCATTTAATGTTTCAGCGAGTAAGAAAAAGTCTCCGATTAACCCTTTTACCCCGAGTAAAATGTCGGTACGCCAAATAAAATCTACCATTAAGGATTTTGCTCATTCGTCGAAACTCGCAGCAAAAGCGGGCTATGATGGCGTTGAAATCATGGGTTCGGAAGGTTATTTAATTAATCAATTTAGTTGTGTTCGGGTCAATGATCGCAATGATGAATGGGGCGGCTCAATTGAAAACCGCATGCGTTTTGGTTGTGAAATTGTTAAAGCGGTGCGCGAGAAAGTTGGCAAAGAATTTATTATTATTTTCCGTTTATCGATGCTGGATCTCGTCGAAGGTGGTAATAGCTGGCAGGATGTGGTCACTATGGCAAAAGGCATCGAAGCGGCTGGCGCAACGATTATTAATACGGGGATTGGCTGGCATGAAGCGCGCATACCAACAATATCGACTTCCGTTCCTCGGGCCGCTTTTACCTGGATAACTCAGCGCATGAAAACGGAGGTTAGCATTCCTTTAGTCACTACTAACCGTATTAACACCCCAGAAGTTGCTGAACAGGTCTTGGCAGATGGTCAGGCGGATATGGTATCAATGGCGCGGCCATTTCTTGCGGATGCACAATTTGTTAAAAAAGCTGCAGAGAATAAAAGTGAAGAAATCAATACCTGCATTGCTTGTAATCAGGCGTGTTTGGATCATGTGTTTAAGCAGCAGCGTGCTTCCTGCTTAGTCAATCCACAAGCCTGTTATGAAACTGAGCTGGTACTTACACCAAGTGCAAGCAATAAAAAACTGGCGGTTATAGGTGCTGGGCCGGCTGGACTAGCCTTTAGTGTTTATGCCGCAAGAAAAGGCCATCAGGTGACTTTGTTTGATAAAGCCAGTGAAATTGGCGGTCAGTTTAATATTGCTAAACAGATCCCGGGCAAAGAAGAATTTTATGAAACCTTGCGCTATTTTGATGTGCAACTGAAAAAACTAAAAGTTGATGTTCAGTTAAACAGTGAGCAAACTTCAGAAACGTTAATTGCACAAGGATTTGATGACGTGATACTGTCGACGGGCATTGCACCGCGTCAGCTGGATATTCCCGGAATTGAACATCCTAAAGTTAAAAGTTATTTACAGGTATTAAGGGATAAAGAGCCGGTTGGCGATAAGGTTGCAATTATCGGTGCTGGCGGTATCGGTTTTGATGTTGCTTGTTATCTGGTGGAAAAAGAGTCGTTAACTCAGCAGCCAGAAAAATGGTTGAAAGATTGGGGCGTGGATAAAAATTATCAGCACCCAGCAGCGCTACTTGATAAAGCTGAACATCAGCCAAGTAAAAAACAAGTGCATTTATTACAACGAAAAGCGACAAAAGTTGGTGCAGGTTTAGGGAAAACCACTGGTTGGATCCATCGTGCAACCTTAAAGAAAAATCAGGTGCAAATGCATAACGGTGTCAGCTATCAAAAAATCGATGATCAGGGTTTACATATCCAAAAAGATGGTCAATCTCAGTTGTTGGATGTTGATACTGTGATCATTTGTGCCGGACAAGAGCCAGAACGTTCACTTTATCAAACATTACTTGATGCTAATGTCAGTACCCATTTAATTGGTGGTGCTAACGTTGCGGCTGAACTGGATGCAAAACGTGCCATCCGTCAGGCACTTGAATTAGCAATCGCGATTTAATTGTCCAATTGCTATCTATGATGATCTAATTTATTTGGCCTGCAATGCAGGCCTTTGTCGTTTTAATGCCGTTGGTGATTGCGGGCACAAGTTATTTACTCTGGGGAATTTATCAGGCACTGAGAACGAGTGTTGCGGCTATAAATCAGGCGGCAGAACGCTTGGGCAATGGCACTAAATGCTGTCATTGAAGCAGCACGCGCCGGAGAACAAGGGCGTGGTTTCGCAGTGGTCGCTGATGAAGTCCGTACGCTGGCCAGTAACACTCAAGATTCTATCGCTGAAATTCAGCGTATTATCGAGCAATTGCAACAAGGAACCAATGAATCGGTGCAGGCAATGAATCAGGGCATAGAAAAGGCAACGCTGGGTGTTGAGAATACTGAAAAAGTTCAACAAGCATTCAGTGAAGTGACAGACAATGTCGTCACTATTGTTGATGCTAACAATGAAATTTCTGCCGCAGTTGAACAGTAAAAAGTGATGATGAGTTCAATTGATGAAAATACCGGTAACATTGCCAGTGGTGCTGATCGGGTGTTAAGTGCAGCAAATAAGGCGGCTACGGCGGGGTAATATTTATTTCGCTTGGCGGATCATTTAACGCAACAGCTTGAACAGTTTACGTTAGATGCATAGAATGCGCGTTCTAGTTAGTTAACTTGAACGCCCATGTCAGACTTATCTGTTAACATCAGATCACAGGATATTGAAGTCCTGTTATCGCCAAAAGATTATTACCAGCGATTACTGAGTTTAATTGCTGAGGCTAAAACGCGTATTTATATTACGGCGCTTTATTTGGAAAATGATGCTGCGGGTCAGCAGGTATTAACGGCTCTGTATCAGGCCAAACAAAATAATCCAGAACTTGACGTTTGTATTTTTGTTGATGCGCACCGGGCGCAACGTGGCTTAATTGGCCAGGAAAAGTCTCTCGGTAACCGGGCGATGTATCAGCAATTTGCCCAGCAATATAACTATGCCATTGATATTTACGGTATTGCTGTTAAAACCAAGGAATTACTTGGGGTTTTGCACCTAAAAGGCATGGTGTTTGACGATCAGTTGTTATATAGCGGCGCCAGCATTAATAATGTTTATTTACAGCAGCGAGAAAAGTATCGTTTAGATCGTTATTATCAATTAAATTCAGCTACGTTGGCAAACAGTGTTGTTGCCTATTTGCAGCGAACCTTTGTTGAATCAGGTGTGGCAATTGATTTAACTACAACTGAGCTTTTAAACGCTAAGCAGCAAAAAATCTTGAGCCGGCAAACAACGTCAATAGTGAAGCGAGCGAATTATCGGGTAAATCATATTGATCAAGCAGGTGAATTAACGGTTACTCCATTGGTGGGATGTGGAAAACGTAATAATCCGTTAAATCAGACTATTTGCCAAAAAATTAAAGAAAGTCAGCAGGAAATCATCATTTTTACGCCGTATTTTAATTTACCGCGTATCGTGATCAAGCATTTGGTCGCTGCGTTAAAACGCGGGGTTAGGGTGACGTTGGTCGTTGGCGATAAAAGCGCGAGTGATTTTTTTATTAAACCGGGTGACAACTATAGCTTTATTGGGGTTATTCCTTATATTTATGAGCAGATCTTACGGCGTTTTGTGAAACGCTGGCGACGTTATATTAATAATGGTCAACTGAACATTAAACTCTGGTGTGATGGTGATAACAGCTATCATGCGAAGGGCATGGTTATAGATCAGCGTTGGCATTTAATAACAGGCAGCAATTTAAATCCAAGAGCCTGGGCGCTGGATTTAGAAAATGGTTTGTTAATTGATGATTGCCAACAAAGTTTGCAACAGCGCTTTAACAATGAATACCAGCGTATTACTCAAAATACCCGATCGCTTAGTGATTATCGCCAGTTAGAGGCGATAAATGATTATCCAATACAACCGAAAAAATTGTTACGTCGGTTATCGTTAGCAAAAATTGATCGGGTGTTGAAGCGCTTGTTGTAACGCGTTTTATACCAAGCGCTACATTGGATAGATAACCCATAGTTTACTCAGATATCAATTTCAACATAGAGAATCATCATGTCGACAACGTTTTTTATAGATACTTTTAAACCTAGATTCAGTGACACCGATGCTTTGGGCCATATCAATAATACTATGGTACCTGTATGGTTTGAAGGTGCTCGTGACGACGTGTTTAAGTGGTTTACCCCAGATTTAGATTTAAACAAATGGCGTCTTATTTTGGCGAAGATAGATGTGACCTTTCATGGGCAAATGTATTATGAATATGATATGGAAGTGCGAACCTATATTGGTAGGATTGGCGGCTCTTCATTTGATGTTTATCAGGAACTTTGGCAGCAAGGAGAATGTCGGGCATCGGGAACCGCTGTAATGGTGCACTTTGACTACCACGCACAAAAAACGGTGAAAATTCCGCAAGATATTGTTGATAAAATGAGTGAATATTTAAAGAAGTAAAATTGGCTCTATCGCAATAGAAATAGCAATGTTAGAATAGATCTCTTAACTGTTTAATTTGATTCAGCATCAACTTTAGCGCTAAAGTTTAATGTTGAAAAGTCAGTAGCTTATCAACTACTGCGCAACCTGAGTAGGAAATATACATGGCCAGTCGTGGTATTAACAAAGTCATCATTGTTGGAAATTTAGGGCAAGATCCTGAAGTGCGTTTTATGCCAAATGGCAGCGCGGTTGCAAACTTTACTGTGGCAACCTCTGAAACTTGGAAAGATAAGCAAACTGGTGAGCAAAAAGAGAAAACTGAATGGCATCGTATTGTCATTTATCAGCGTTTGGCTGAAATTGCTGGCGAGTATTTGAAAAAAGGTTCAAAGGTGTATTTAGAAGGTCGCTTGCAAACTCGTAAATGGCAAAATCAACAAGGTGTTGATCAATACACTACTGAGATTGTGGCAAACGAAATGCAGATGTTAGATTCACGTGGCCAGGGCGGTATGACACAGGGCGGTGGTTTCCAGCAACAAGCACCACAACAGCAAGGTGGTTTCCAACAACCTGCCGCTGCAGCAGCTCCTCAGCAACAAGCGGGTTTCCAACAGCCAGCTGCTGCGCCACAGCAACAAGGTGGTTTTCAGCAACAGAGTCCACAGCAGCAGTATAAGCAACCTCAGCAGCAAGGTGGCTATCAGCAAAATCAACAACAAGGTGGTTTTCAGCAACAGAACCAGCAACAGGCACCTAAGGTAAACCCGCAGGAACCGACGATTGATTTTGACGATGATATTCCGTTCTAATTCAAGACAAAAACAAAAATGTTGAAAACGAATAGCGAAAGAAGGTGGATTTATTCCCCCTTTTTTTTTGCCTTTAAAAAATACTTTCAGTGTTAACTCATCTATTATACTTATACTGTTATAACTATTTAGGGTGTAAGTAAAGTTCGAACTATGAATGTAAGCTTATTACTTTGTCAACGATCTCAAAGGGTGCTTGGGCTATTATTGCTATGCAGCAGTTTTACTTTATCGGCAAGAGAAGCGTTTGATGTGTATTCCCTGTCATTGTTAGAGCTTTCGCAAATAAAAATCTCCACCGGCACGCCAGTTAATTTAAATCAGGCACCTGCTGTTGCCAGTTTAATCACTGCAACAGATATCCAAGCGCTCAGTGCATTAACCCTTGAAGATGTGTTGGAGTCAGTACCAGGCTTACATGTCATTCCTTCAACATTAAACCGAACCTCACCTGTGTATACGTTTAGAGGTATTTATGCCGGTCAAAACCAGCAGGTGATGTTTATGCTTAATGGTTACCGTATTGATGGTGATCTTTATGCATCCGGCCTTACCCATTTGTCTCGGATGAATGTTAATAATATTGAGCGTATTGAGGTAGTGCGAGGACCAGGTTCAGCAATTTATGGCGCAGATGCGTATGCTGGTGTGATCAATATTATTACCAAAACGGCAGCGCAGATTAATGGTACTCAGCTTGCTACCCGATTAGGATCGCACAATACGCAAAATATCTGGCTGCAACATAGCCAAATATTTGCTGATGATTGGCAACTGGCAGTGAATCTCGAGTATTTTAAGCGCGACTCTGCTACAGACAGGAAAGTAGAAAGTGATTTCCAGTCAAGCCTTGATGGCTTGTTTGGTAGTAGTGCTTCACTGGCGCCTTCTTATCTAGACGACAGAATTGAAGCATTAAATTACAATATTCATATCAATAATACGCATTGGCAGCTTGGTTTAGATGGTTACCTGAAAAGAAATTCAGGGGTTGGCGCCGGTGCCGCACAATCCATTGATCATTTAGGCAATGATCATTTAGATCAATATTTATTGTCGCTTGCCTATAGCAACGATAGTTTGATTGATGACTGGTCGTTTGAAAGCCAATTGAGCTTTTTCTATTTGGATACCTTAGCGACATTCGACATTTTTCCTTCAGGGACTGTACTACCTGTTGGTAATGACGGGAATATTTTTACTCCGCATGATGGTCAAGGGTGTGTAACGGTTAATATTCCTGGCATAGGTTGTTTAACCACTTTTAGTGAAGGGTTTAAAGGTAATCCGGGTAGTCAGGTTAACATCCCGACGCTTGAATTAACAGCCTATTATCAGGCAAATAAAGACAATCAGTTGCGCTTTAATATTGGCTATAAAAAAGAAAAAATACATGGTGTAGAAACGAAAAATTTTGGACCAGGGATATTAGATAAAAAAACTCTGGCAGGTGATGCGAATCCGGTGATTGTTGATGGCGTAGTGACATCGGTAGAGAATACGCCATTTATTTATGTACCGGATAAAACCCGAACGATAAAATATGCCTCGTTACAGGACATTTGGCAAATCAACCAGGGGTGGACGTTAACCACTGGCATACGCTATGACCATTATTCAGATTTCGGCAGCACCATAAACCCAAGGGTTGCTTTGGTTTGGCGTACTACGAATAAGCTAACGAGTAAATTCTTATACGGTGAAGCGTTTCGTGCTCCCTCATTTAGTGAGCTATACAGCCAGAATAACCCGATATCATTAGGAAATAAGAATTTACAACCAGAGACGATTAATACTTCTGAAGTATCTTTTAACTATGCGTTGAGTGCAGATTTAACCGCTAAACTTAATTTATATCATTATCGTACCGATAATATGGTCGCTTTTGTTGTCAATAATGAAGGAGTCGGTACAGCGCAGAACTACCGGAGTTTAACAGGTAAAGGATCTGAAATTGAAGTGGAGTGGCGCGTTAATGATAACTGGCAAGTCAAGGCGAATTACGCCTATCAAAGCACCAAAGATGAAGCTAATCATAGCCAAGTAGAGTACGTACCTAAGCAACAGTTTTATTTTGACGCCCGCTGGCAAATCAATAGTCATTGGCAACTGTCGAGCCAGCTCAATTATATTATTAACCGCAAGCGGGAAGAGGGTGATACGCGAGAAGCCGTTGATGATTATCAGCAAGTTGATCTGGCACTGCGTAGAAAGCATTTAACCAGCAAACCAAGTAGCCACTGGAGTATTGCTGCAGCGGTAAAAAATATCTTTGATAAACAAATATATGAGCCAAGTGACGGTAGGATCTCTAATGACTATTTAATGCATGGCCGGCGTGTGTATATCGAACTTAGTTATCATTTTTAATACGCCAATAGGGTTCATCGCCAAAATACTGACTTAAATAGTTGATTAACACCCGTACCCGTTGCGATAAGTGTCTGGTTTGCGGGTAAATAGCGTAACCGTTAATATTATTGTCGCACCAATATTCACGTAATAAAGGAATAAGCTGGCGCTGACGAATTGCCTTATAACAAATAAAGTCGGGTGTGAATAATAAGCCTTTGCCATCAATGGCCGCCTGACAAAGAAAGTCGCCGTTATTGGCACTGACAACTGTTGGGATATCAACTGTGGTTTTATTACCCGATGGTGTCAAAAGCGGCCAGCTGTTGCGCCCGCCGGTATAATGCATTCGGACATGACCTTGTCGTAAATCCTCTGAGGTTTTAGGTATACCATGCTTTTTTAGATAAGAGGGACTGGCACATAAGATCCCTTGTGCTTTAAATAATGGTTTGGCCATCAAAGTTGAGTCATCCAGATTGGCAATACGAATTGCCAGATCGAAACCTTCCTGAACCAGGTCAACTTTACGATCATTAAAGTCGATATCAAAATAAACATCGGGATGAATGTCATTAAAGGTTCTTAGCGCCTGGTTTAAATGATTTAAACCAAAAGACAACGGAGCCGCAATTTTTATCCGCCCGGAAAGTGCCTGATGTTCACTGCGAATGCTAGATTCTACTTCGGCTAAATCTTCTAAAATACGGACACTCTGCTGGTAATAACTGAGTCCTGATTCTGTTAGGGTTTGGCTGCGTGTTGTTCGAGTCAGTAGTGAAACACCTAGTCGCTTTTCTAATTCTGTTAATCGTCGGCTAACTGCTGATTTGACGGTATCCATCTGCTCTGCTGCTTTCGTGATACTGCCGGCTTCGACAATCCGAATAAAAGTTTGCATATCTTCGTAAGGGTTCATAGTACGCTCTATTGTTCTTTTTCAGTAAACAATAAGTTCTTTTTGTCACTGTTTATTGTTTTTCTTATAACGGTAAACTGAGCTTAAGTAAACAAACTTAACTAAATTAATTGGAGAGAGAGATGAGAACTATTGAGAATTACGGCAATTTAATCGGACGCATTTTAATCAGCATCATTTTTTTAATGGCAGGGATAAGTAAAATTTCGGGCTATGACGGAACAGTTGGCTATATGGAAGCTATGGGAATACCAGGTCAGCTTCTCCCCTTGGTGATCTTGACTGAAATCGCAGGTGCATTAGCGATCATTGTTGGTTTTAAAACCCGAATCGTCGCATTTTTACTTGCTGGCTTTACTGTGCTGTCAGCATTGATTTTTCATGCCGACTTTACCGATCAAATGCAATCTATTTTATTTATGAAAAATATCGCGATTGCTGGTGGCTTTATGTTTTTAGTGGCTAATGGTGCTGGGTATGTCTCTATTGATAACGGCATGCCAAAGAAAAGTAATTAATGGCTGATAGCGAGTTACGGGCACTAAGGTGCCCAACAATAACAAATTTTTAGGAGATGAAAATGGCATCACAAAACGTATTACACATTAATTCCAGTGGCCGTCACCAAGGGTCTATTACCCGTGAAGTATCTGAACAGTTAGTGGAACAACTCATCAAAAAACAAAAAGCTGGCAAAGTGATTAAACGTGATTTGGCAACAGGTCTACCGTTTATTGATGAACAGTGGATTGGCGCGAATTTTACCGCAGCGGAAGATCGTGAAGCGCATCATAAGGAAACCCTAGCGTTATCAGATCATTTGGTGGGTGAATTACAGCAGGCAGAGCATATTGTTATTGCGTCACCTGTGTATAATTTTAGTATTCCTGCGGTATTAAAAGCCTGGATTGATTTAGTTGCCAGGGCAAGACTTACTTTTAAATATACTGAGCAAGGCCCTGTTGGTTTGCTGGAAAATAAGAAGGCGTATTTAGTGATGGCGTCCGGCGGTGTAACTATTGGCAGTGAGGCGGATTTTGCTACTAACTATTTAAAACAGGTAATGGCGTTTATTGGTATTACTGATGTCACTGTTATTGATGCTGGGCAAATTAAGTTATCAAGTGAGCAACAAACAGAGAGTATCGATCAGGAATTAGATAGTTTAATTAATGCTTAATTAACGAGGAGGACATCATGAATGCAGTAAGAGAAGTTAAACAGGTTATTAATGGTTTAGCCGCCTCAGATGGAGACGGAGTGCAATTAACCCGCTTAATCGGCACGCCGTATCTTGACATGCTCGACCCATTTCTCATGCTAGATGCGTTTAGCTCTGATCAAGCGCAAGACTATATTGGTGGCTTTCCTGACCATCCGCATCGCGGGTTTGAAACTGTCACTTATATGCTGGCGGGTAAAATGCGTCATCGGGATAATTTGGGTAATGAAGGCGTGATTGCAAAAGGAGATGTTCAATGGATGAGTGCCGGTAAAGGTGTGATTCATTCAGAAATGCCGGAACAGGAAGATGGCTTACTTGCTGGGTTTCAGCTCTGGGTAAATTTACCTGCTAGTGCAAAAATGTCAGCGCCCAAGTATCAGGAGATAAAAAGTAATGATATAGCCATCGAAGCGCTTGCTGGTGGTGGTCAGATCAAAGTGATTGCCGGAGAAACCCAGCAAGGAACCAAGGGCGTGATTCAGAATGATTTTGTCTCGCCAACCTATTGGGATGTTAGCCTCACTGAAAATGAAGTGTTAACACAAGGGGTGGATAAAAACCACAATGCGTTTATTTATGTTGTTGATGGCAGCCTAGCAATTGGCAAGCAACAAACCCGAGTTAACCAAGGGCAACTTGCTGTGCTAACGGCTGCGCAGGCGATTGAAGTGACATCATTACAAGCAAGCCGTTTTCTAGTGATTGCAGGTAAGCCGTTAAATGAGCCTGTTGCTCGTGGAGGTCCTTTTGTGATGAATACCAGAGAAGAAATTAATCAAGCATTTCATGATTATCAAGCGGGTCAATTCTAAAGCTTAAACGGGGGAAAATACGAGTTGTTATCTATGATTCATTTTACCCCGCCATTTTGCGAGCGTGTTTTGATAGAAGCCGTCACTATGAATGCTTTTTAATGCCTGAGTCAGTTTATCGGTAATTGCTTTTGGTGTCTGCTTATTGCACGCCAGATGAAAATCTAATTGTAAATCTTTAACCTCAAACACACGCTGTAAGCTATCAAAATCAACGCCAGCAAGCTCTGCTCGGTACGCTATGGTGATGTCGTCAGCGACAATAAAGTCAATTTCCGGACGGGTCATTAACAGGTTAATCAGTGAGTTGGTATGTTCAAGGACATACAAGTTTTTATTTTCAACAAAACCTCTTTCTACTAATCCCAAGTGAGTAGCATCATTTTTATTAACAGCAATTAAGTATTTTTTAATTTCTTCGATATCGTTTATTTTGTCGTGCTGTTTAGCTTTGATGCCCCAAATAACGGCATTATTGAGTTCGGTTATTTGGCCTATCCATTGAAATAAGTTTTCTCTTATTGGCAGACGAGCAATAGAGAAGATGCAGTGATTAGGTTTTTGTAAGGTTAGATTATAAGAACGTACCCAGGAGTAGACATTCATTTGATAAGAGTAACCGCTACGCTTTAATACCTCATGGACCAGTTCAACAGAAAATCCAGACAGCTGACTATTTTGATCGACGATTTGGTAGGGGGGTAAATGCTCTGTTACCAGAAATAATTCCGGCTCAGATGCCGATGTTACTTTTACCTGTGTTAACAGCGCCAACAGCACTAGCCTGCTAAACAGATAGTTGCTAAAGAGATTAGCAGCGATTAAATTTTTAATGCAACTCACAACAACTCACAGCAAGGTTTTTAATACAGCGATAGGGCTGACATTAGAAGTTCTTGCTGCTTATTATAGCTTAGTTTAGTTGTTAAAAATATCGGCCAGCGATACCTGTTTGAAAAGTTTCTATCGCGCCCCTCTGTTGCATAGTAACAAACACTTGTTTGCCCGTTTTACCTCCAAAGGCAACATTCGTCGGGTGTTGACCTTTTAGTTTTATTGAACGTAGCAGCTTACCTTGAGGAGAAATAACTACTACTTCACCAGCACCGTATCTTGCAACATATAGGTTACCTGCTTTATCACAGCGCATACCATCTAAACCAAAGCTATCAAACTGATAGAAGAGTGATTTGTTGCTAATGTTGCCTTGTGCGTCTAACTGATAACGCCAAATCTTCCGTTGTACACTTTCATTAACATACAAGGTGTTGTTATCTGGACTTACTTCAATACCGTTAGTGGTGCCCATGTTAGCTTCTAATAAATTCGAGGTACCATCGGTATTAATACGCCAGATATTGCCAGTGTTTTTTGACCAGTTAGGATCGCTGGCAAACAAAATACCACTATCAGATATCGCAATATCGTTTGGCTGATTCATCTTTGGGTTATGGGCAAAAACGGATAGTTGTTTAGCCGCTATGTCATATTTGAAAATATTGTGATTGACATAATCAGCAATATACATGTTATTAAACTTATCGAAACGAATACCATTACCGATAGAACCATTAGGTAGTTCGATAAAAATTTCGCCGTTATTTTGTTTATTCACTTTGCCAATAGTGCCATCTTTAGCGAAATTGACCGCATATAAATTGCCATTTTTATCTACTGCTGGTCCTTCAACGCCTTTGGTAAAGCTTTGTGCTGGCATCCAATCTTGAGTGGCTTCTTGTGCTGCAATAGTAAGTTGACTGGGAAAAAATAAAGAAAGAGCAATAGTTGAAAAATAGCGCATAATATTGACAAGATAGTGAATAGTGAGAGTAAATTAGCATAACTACCGGTGTAGACAATGATTAATCTGTTATATCAATATGCCTTTTTCTCAGGCTATTTTTAGGATAATAAAAAGCCCCTAAATATTGCTCTATTCAGGGGCTAATGAGCTGTTATCGGCGACAGTTGCTAATACTAATAATAGGTGTCTTCTCTATTATGTACTTGGGGATCTTCGATAATTTCTTCGAAGTTCACTTCAAAACTATTGTTGTTGACAGGGTTTGACATATAAATTGTCCTGGTAGAACCATCTATCCAGGTGACAGTACCACTGCCTTTTTTGCTTCCGCATTTCATACCAATATGAATATCATTAAACTCCATAACCCCTCCTTTAATATGCCAGATGTTGAAACATACAGCATAAGCAATTAGATACTTTATTATTCAAATAGTTCAATATATAAACTATCAATGTTTAACTTTTCTGCATAAGTATTCTATTATAGAGCGGCATCTCACGAGGTCTATAGCTGATCAGCTTGTATATTCAATTCCGAGCACGGTTTGCTTGCTAGCTCCCGTCACCGTTGGGATATTTCCATAGAATTTTTTGTCATATGCGAACGCCAACCAGGCAAATGCCATAGCTTCAAATGCGTTATTATTCAGCTTTAGTGTATTAATTGAATTTAACGTGTGGCAGCTAAGTTGCTGTTTTAATTGCTTATAACACTGCTTGTTGTGGATTCCTCCTCCGCATAAATATACGAAAGCTTTCGGGGATAATTTGTTAATGGCATTTGCAACAGAGTGAGCGGTTAATGCCACTAATGTTGCTTGCACGTCGACGGCAGCAAGGTTATAACAACTGAGATATTGTGATAACCAATCCAGAGTAAAATATTCTCGACCAGTACTTTTCGGCGCAGGCAGAGCAAAATAAGGATCTGATAGTAACTCTGTTAACAATGGTTGAGAGATTGCTCCCTGGGCTCCCCAGTTACCGTCTTGATCAAAACTTTTGCCGGTATGTTGTAAGCACCACGCGTCAAGTAATGCGTTGGCCGGACCGGTATCGAAACCAAGTACCGACTGCTGTTTATCTTCGGGCAGGTAAGTAATGTTAGCTATGCCGCCAAGATTGACGATAAAGGCATCTTGCTGCAACTCATTAAATAGGTAGCGATGAAAAGCTGGCACTAATGGAGCTCCTTGTCCGCCTAGCGCCATATCTTTTGTTCTAAAGTCACCTATTGTTCTGATACCAGTTAAACAGGCCAGAGTCTGACTACAGCCAATTTGTAAGGTAAAAGGGTAATTAATGTACTCGCTCTTTGCAGGGCGGTGCCTAATTGTCTGACCATGGCAGCCAATGGCGATAATATCTTTAGGTGACATTTTTTGCTGAGCAAGAAGTTCTTGTATCGCTTGGGCAAAAAAGTGTGCTAATTCGACGCTAAGCTGACCTAGGCGATCAATTTCATTAATTGATGGAGAATATAGCTCAATGATTTTTTGCGCTAAAGCTTGATTATAAGCTTGATAATAATGACTGATCAGTTCAACGTTTTTTTCGTTAAAGCTAACTAAGGCTAAATCAACACCATCAGCACTGGTACCTGACATTAAACCAATATAGTAACCAGAGTGACTCATCTCATTAGAGCGCTTGATTATCACTTTGTTTAAGTGAGTTTAGCGCTAATCTTGAGCCTGCTAATTCAGTTAATCGCTGCTCCGCGATTTGGGCAAAAGCCTGGCGGTATTTTTTCGCAATTGGTTGGGCATCCGGTAATTTTACGGTTCTTGGATTGCGGTGGACACCGTTTAATAAAAACTCATAATGTAAATGCGGCGCTTCTGCAAGGCCTGTGGCACCTACATAGCCAATTACTTGCCCTTGTTTCACTCTTTGGCCGCTTTTCACTGCACGTTTAGTAAAATGCAAATACTTAGTGACGATATTATTGCCGTGCTGAATGAAAACATAGTTACCGTTGAAGCGGTTATAGCTCGCTTTAATTACTCGTCCATTACCTGACGCGACTACAGGCGTACCTTTTTTCGCGCGATAATCTGTTCCACGGTGCGCCTTCCAACGTTTTTGAATTGGATGAAAGCGCTTTGGCTTAAAATTAGAGCTGATATATTTAAAGTTAACCGGTGCACGTAAAAATGCTTTTTTCATGCTTTTACCGTCAGGTGAGTAATAGTCACCATCGGTAAAGCGTATTGCCTGAAATGCTTCATCCTGATTGACAAATTCTGCGGCTAAGATTTTACCTGTACCGATATATTCGCCATCAACATATTTATTTTCGTAAACAACATGAAATGCATCGCCTTTTCGGATATCTAAGGCAAAATCGATATCCCAACCAAAAATATTGGCTAAGTTGATGATTTGACCATCATCTAATCCGGCTTCAATACCGGCATTCCAGAAATTTGATTTAATAACACCGTGCGCGATATTTTCTCTGATCTCTACGGTTTTTGTTTCTTTGCTAGATTGGTACTTACCTTCAATCAGGTTAACGAATAAGGTTTCGGTTTTCGATAGTGGGTATTCTAATGATGCTAACTCGCCTTGCTGATTTTTACCTATGCGTAACTTATCTCCGACATTAAGCTTTTTCAGTAGCTTACTATCATTGCCTTTTGCCTGGCTGACTTGATAAGTCGTACGGGGGCTAAAGCCTAAACGTTTAAATATTTTAGCTAATGAATCGCCTTTTTTGACTGTCGCAGTCTGCCAGTTCAGTGTCTCTGCTGCTGTTAGGGGGGCAGTTGTTTCTTCTGACTCAGTTGTTACAGTATCTGCACTGCTTTTAGGTACAGTTAATTGATAGCGTTTACCTACTTCAAACGAAGATTGTTCGGTTTGACGACTAGCCGTTGCTTTTTCTGAGGGAATAATAAGTAATAAAAGTAATAACAGGCTAACAGCAGAGAGAACAACTCTGTGCTGTTGGGGTAATGCTATATAGAAATTTCTTATACTTTTCAAAAAGTTACTACCTAAATGACGATTTCTAATACGACAACTATCGTTCACTATAACAAAATAATACGTAACTAAACAATGTTTGACTTTCCTCCATGCGGTGATTTGCAGTAGAATTCGCCACTTATCTCTTAATATTAGCCATGAAATTGGAGCAAAACCGATGTCAGATGTCAGCCAAGCGTTTGCCGAGTTAAAACGCGGTAGTGATGAAATCTTACTGGAAGAAGAATTACTGGAAAAGTTAAAGCAAGGTAAACCTCTTAAAATTAAGGCGGGCTTTGATCCAACGGCACCTGATTTACATTTAGGCCATACGGTATTAATCAATAAATTGCGTCAGTTTCAGCAACAAGGGCACGAAGTGATTTTCCTGATCGGTGATTTCACTGGCATGATAGGTGATCCTACCGGTAAAAATGTCACCCGTAAGCCGTTAACCAAAGAAGATGTGCTGGCAAATGCTGAAACTTATAAAGAGCAGGTATTTAAAATTCTTGACCCAGCAAAAACCCGAGTGGAATTTAACTCCAGCTGGATGGAGCAATTAGGGGCTGCCGGCATGTTAAAACTGGCGTCTCGTCAAACCGTTGCTCGGATGATGGAGCGTGATGATTTTAAAAAGCGTTATACTAATGGCCAATCGATTGCTATCCATGAATTTATGTACCCATTAGTGCAGGGCTGGGATTCTGTTGCGTTAGAAGCTGATGTTGAACTTGGCGGTACCGATCAAAAGTTCAACCTATTAATGGGCCGCGAACTGCAAAAATCTGAAGGGCAACGTCCGCAAACTGTATTAATGATGCCATTACTCGAAGGCTTAGATGGCGTGCAGAAGATGTCAAAATCATTAGGCAATTATATTGGTATTACCGATACGCCAACGGAAATGTTCGGTAAAGTGATGTCGATTTCTGATGAGCTGATGTGGCGTTATTTTGATTTATTAAGCTTTAAACCGCTGGAAGAAATTGCTGCTTATAAAGCAAAAGTAGCTGAAGGGGCAAATCCACGTGATGTCAAAATTGATCTGGCGAAAGAACTTATTGCGCGTTTTCATAGTGAACAAGCTGCCGAAGCTGCGCATCAAGAGTTTATTAATCGTTTTCAAAAAGGCGCGTTGCCAGATGATATGCCAGAGCTGACATTAGCAGCAGAAAATGGTGAGATTGCTATTGCCAATTTATTAAAAGAAGCTGGCCTAGTGGCAAGTACTTCCGAGGCAATGCGAATGATCAAGCAGGGAGCTGCGAAAATAGACGGTGAAAAAGTAACGGATAATAAGTTGATGATCGATCAGGGGGCGACTGCCGTTTATCAAGTAGGTAAACGAAAGTTTGCCAAAGTTACGGTCAACTAACAGCCATTTGTTGATATCTGAAAAGCCAGTCTAATATGACTGGCTTTTTTTATGCCCAGGAAGTACAGCATATTACGACTTTATCGATAAACAGGTGTGTATATACAAACAGCTCTTAACTTGAATGAGTTTCGTCAGCTTTTTTTACATTTGTTTTAACTATTAAGATAGGCTTTAAATTAAGTGTTTGAATTTTAATTATTAATATAACTGGAATGTAATATGCTTTAACTTATTAATGATTAACAAGCGTCTAACGATCGCCAATTTTATTACTTTGTAGTCGACGATAGGGTATTCAGATGGAATCATCAAAAAACAGAGATCCATTAATTGAAAGGCGTAGTCACGATAGTGACTATCAGTCCTTATGGACAGAGCTTACTTTAGCACAAAAGTTTTCTGCCAGTAGTTTATCAAAGTACGGCTACGAACTGGCGTTTATCAGGCATTCCACTGCGGGTAATATTGCCGTAATGCTGCTTGACGATAATGCTTCAACAATCAGTAGTGATGGCATGATCGATTCGTCACCTGATATTATTATTCGCTAGCAGCTAAGTTAAATAAATCCATACTCTATATAGGGTTACTATTTTTTATTTGATCTAAATCATATCTCAATAACTGAACTCTCTTCTTAATCTTATTCTTTGATCTAAGTCATCTTCTGCTCTCATTTGAAGCGTAGTATGTGCGACATATTGTCGCAGTTTACTGATTTCTTGGTTGTGGGATAAAGGTTGAAATGAATAAAACGCTGTTATTTAATCGCCGTATAATATTAGCCATGCTGATGATTATTAGCATACTAATCCCTGCCCATGCACTTTTTGTTAGCCCTCCTAAAGATCCTATTCCCCTTATCCATGAAATTTTTCCAGAGTTGACCAAAATCGGTGAAAAGCAAGGTGAGCCATTAACGTGGACCATTTATAAAGGTGATGAAATTATTGGTTATGCGTTTGAAACCAATGATATAGCCAAAATACCAGCATATTCTGGTGAACCAGTAAATATGCTGGTCGCTATTGATCCTAAGGGCGTTTATCTCGGCGCTAAAGTTTTAGAACACCACGAACCGATTATTTTGGCGGGTATTCCTGAAACTAAATTGTATGAGTTTGCCGATCAATATCCCGGCTTGTCTGTTAGCGACCGTTTAAAAGTAGGTGGTAGTAAACAAGGTGGCACTACGCATATCGATGGCTTATCTGGTGCTACTGTGACCGTGATGGTGATGAACGTTGCTATTGTTAAATCAGCAACTAAAGTGGCACGTGCACTTGGTATCATTAAAGCCGATCAACAGATCATTCAGCCAATGGCGACCATCTATCAGGATGTCTATCAGAAAACAGATTGGCAAACCTTAGTCGGGGATGGCTCTATTAGACGCCTATACCTCAACCGTAAAATGGTCGATGAAGCGTTTTTTGGCACCGCTGCTGAACATATAGGTCAAGCGTTGCCAGAACAAAAAGATGAGATGTTTGCTGAGATCTACTTTGCTCAACTCAATATACCTAGCATAGGCAAAAACTTATTAGGTGAATCGGAATATCAATGGTTAACGAAAACGCTACAACCTGGCGAGCATGCGATCGCCGTGATGGGAAATGGCTATTCTTATAAGGGCTCAGGGTATGTGCGTGGTGGTATCTTCGATCGTCTTCAGGTCTTACAAAACGGTGACGCAATTGCCTTTCGAGACTTAGATCATACTCGCCTTACTGATTTGTATATCGATGGTGTTCCTGAGTTTCGTGAAATGTCGATATTTATCATTCGCGAACATCACGCATTTAATCCAGGTGTCGATTGGCAGCTGGAGTTATTAGTGCGTCGGCAAACAGGTGCGGTGGATAGCATTTTCACCAGCTTTAAAGGGGATTATCACACCTTAGATAAATACGTTGATCGTCCAACGGTGATCTTGCCAGAGCCGGAATTGACGTTGACTCAGCAAGTTTGGCAGGAAAAAAATCTCGAAGTGATGATTTTAGCTGGGTTAATGGTGATATTACTGGCGACGCTGTTTTTGCAAGATATCTTAGTCAAGCATCCAACGTTTTTGCATAATTTTCGTCATGGTTTTTTAATCGTTACTGTGGTTTTTATTGGCTGGGTTTGGGGCGGACAATTATCCGTAGTGAATGTCTTCACTTTCCTGCAAGCCTTTATGTCTGAATTTTCCTGGGATTTGTTTTTACTGGATCCGGTGATTTTTATTTTATGGTGCGCGGCTGCGGTCACCATGATCTTATGGGGCAGAGCGGTCTATTGTGGTTGGTTATGCCCGTTTGGTGCGTTGCAAGAACTACTCAATGTCTTTGCTCGCTATATTAAAATTCCACAAATCGAACCACCGTTCGCCGTTCATGAACGCTTGTGGGCAATTAAATATTTAATTTTATTAGGACTGTTTGGCCTGTCGCTTGACTCATTAGCAATGGCTGAACAGTTTGCAGAAGTTGAGCCTTTTAAAACCACCTTTTTACTAAAATTTGACCGTGAGTGGCCATTTATCGCTTGGGCATTATTGCTGCTGGTTATCAATTTGTTTAACCGCAAGTTCTTTTGTCGCTACCTATGTCCGCTTGGTGCGGCGCTTTCTGTGGGTAATAACGTCAAACTGTTTAATTGGCTTAAACGTCGTCCTGAATGTGGCAAGCCCTGTCAAACCTGTGCCAAAGAATGTGAGATTCAGGCGATTCACCCTGATGGCACTATCAATATGCGCGAGTGTCATTATTGTCTGGATTGCCAAATTACCTATTTTAATGAGCAAAAATGTCCGCCGCTTAAGAAGCTGGCACGAAAGAAAAATCGTTTTAACGAGCAAAACAAAGAAAATGAGATACCGACGGTTAATGTCGCTTAATCGGCCAATTGAAAAAGAAAAGAAAATAATAGTGGAGAAAGAGTATGAGCAATGAAAAACATGATGTTAATGATCTAGAGTTAGAAAACGAAGACAGACGTAAATTTTTTGGTAAAACTGCGCTATTAGGGGCCGGTGCGGTTGCTGCTCCTATGACTGCCGCAATGTTCTCGTCGATGGCGCAAGCCCGCGCCAAAGAAGCAGGTAACAGCCCATTTGTTCATCCGGGCGATCTCGATGAATACTATGGCTTCTGGTCAGGTGGTCACTCGGGTGAAGTACGTATTATGGGCATTCCATCGATGCGTGAATTAATGCGTATTCCGGTGTTTAATACTGATAGTGCAACTGGCTGGGGGTTAACCGATGAGTCTAAGCGTATTAAAGGCGACAGTGCTCACTTGTTAGCAGGTGATTCGCACCATCCTCATATGAGTATGACTGATGGCCGTTATAACGGTAAGTATGTCTTTATCAATGATAAGGCCAATACCCGTGTAGCCCGTATTCGTTGTGATGTTATGAAGTGTGACAAGATGATCACTGTACCAAACGTGCAAGCGATTCATGGTTTACGGGTACAAAAAGTACCATATACCAAATATGTTATTTGTAATGGTGAATTTGAAATTCCAATGAACAATGACGGTAAGGCGAGCTTAGAAGACGTCAGCACTTATCGCTCATTATTTAACGTCATTGATGCGGAAACCATGGAAGTGGCTTTCCAAGTCATGGTTGATGGTAACTTAGATAATACCGATGCAGATTATGATGGTAAGTATTTCGCCTCTACTTGTTACAACTCAGAAATGGGTATGAACTTAGGTGAGATGATTTCTGCTGAACGTGACCATGTGGTGGTCTTTAGTTTGGCTGCCTGTGAAGCTGCGGTAAAAGCAGGTAAATTCAAAACCTACAATGGTAATAATATTCCAGTACTTGATGGTCGTAAGGGTTCTAATTTAACCCGTTATATTCCTGTGCCTAAATCTCCTCACGGTATGAATACTTCACCAAATGGTGAATACTTTGTCGCAAATGGTAAATTATCACCAACAGTTTCTATCATCTCGATTAAGAAACTGGATGATTTATTCGCCAACAAGATCAAACCACGTGACGCGATTGTTGCTGAACCAGAATTAGGCTTAGGGCCATTACATACAGCGTTTGATAACAAGGGGAATGCTTACACTACCTTGTTCCTCGATAGTCAGATTGCAAAATGGAATGTTGAAGATGCGATTGCTGCCCACAATGGCAAGAAAGTGAACTACATTCGTCAAAAATTGGATGTGCATTATCAACCGGGTCATAACCATACGTCACAAGGTGAAACTCGTGATGCGGATGGTAAATGGTTGATATCTTTATGTAAGTTCTCGAAAGACAGATTCTTACCAGTTGGTCCATTACGCCCGGAAAATGATCAATTAATTGATATTTCTGGTGACGAAATGAAACTCGTACATGACGGCCCAACCTATGCGGAACCACATGACTGTATGATAGTACATCGTAGCCGTATGAAGCCTAACAAGCTGTGGACCCGTGATGATCCTATCTTTGCTGAAACTTTAGCCCAAGCGAAACGTGACGGTGTTAACCCGATGACGGATAACAAGGTCATTCGTGACGGTAACAAGGTCCGTGTTTACATGACCTCGGTGGCGCCAACCTTTGGGTTGGAATCATTTAAAGTGAAGTTGGGTAATGAAGTGACGGTTATTGTGACTAACTTAGACATGGTTGAAGATGTTACCCATGGTTTCTGTATGACTAACCATGGTGTACAAATGGAAATTGGTCCACAGGCGACTTCTTCAATCACCTTTACCGCCGACAAGCCAGGTGTTCAGTGGTACTACTGTAACTGGTTCTGTCATGCATTACACATGGAAATGCGCGGCCGTATGCTGGTTGAAGCCTAATTTTTATCGCAAATAAAAATCAAAAAGGAGCATAGCAGTATGCTCCTTTTTCTTTTTTTAGCTAGGTTAGGTTCCCGATAGCTGTTGCTAGGTAAACAAGCAAGACGTTGCGAGTCCTTTCATGGAAGCTCAACACCAGCATCCATGCTGGTGATGCTTGCTCTTATTACCATGGCAACATCTTTATTTACTAATGGGCTAAATTTATAGCCACCAATAATAGGAATATAAATTTTAGCTAACGTAAATCGATATCGTGTTCGATATAAGCTTTTAGGCACATTAGCATATGCATCCAGCCACCACAGTTTTCATGAGAGGCGGTTAAACCTTGTGAGTCTTGTGGCCAGCCTTGTTCACTAATGGTTACTAAGGTTTCATCGTCACTAACGGTTTCAAAGGCGATAATAACTGTCACATCGTAGCTTTCACCTTGAGTTTTCTGCCATGCTTTAGCATCTAGGCTTAGTGTGATTCGTTGATTATTTAGCACTTCTTTGACAATAACTGGATAATTTCCCCATTGCTGCCAATGCCAAATCACTTGTTGACCAGGGATTAAGTTATCACTGCTTTCATCTGCGAAATACCTGATGATATGCTGCTTTTCTACTACCGCTTGGAAGACTTCGCCCAGTGGTTTTAAAATTTTCGTACTGACACTGTAGTTAGTTAGCATAGCAAGCCTCTTGCACTTAATGATAAATATGTTATAAATTTATAACATATTTATCAATTGGTCAATGTTGAACGCGAAGATGAGCACAAAAGAGCAGCAGGACGATAAAGTTTTTAAAGCATTGGCGGCCAGTGATCGACGAAAAATACTAGATCTGCTGCGGGATGGTCCAATGCTGACGGGGGATATCTGCCAGCAAATGGCATGGTTAAGTCGTTGTTCGGTGTTACAGCATTTAAAGGTATTAGCCAGCGCGCAATTGATCGTACAGCAAAAGCAGGGGCGAAACTGCTGGAATACTTTGGATATCAGTCCAATTCAGGGAATTTATCAACGTTGGATTAAAGACTATGCTGCGCCGGCAGCTAATTTTCTGCATCTGTTGAAACAGGATCTTGAGCAAGATTAACCTGTGCTAACTTTGCTCGACCTAGTTACTTTAAATAGACGCTAAGTTGTTCGTCGCTAAGTTAATATTGTTTAATCAAGATCAAAGGAGAGTGTCACAATTGCTGATAGGATAGTTTTAGAAAATCGCAATGGAAGATAGCTCTTGGTATTAATAGCAAAAATACAGAGGGGTTTCCTGTTTAGTCTGGCATTTGTGGTCGCAATATCGGTAACGAATGTTGCTCTGGCGCAGCAGTTTGAAATCTCTGCTCAAGATAATTTACAGCAAAGGCTGGATCAGGCGGCTGATGGCGATATTTTGCGACTGGCACCGGGACGTTACTCGGGTAATTTTGTCATTAAGCATAGTATTACCTTGTTAGGGCAGCCGGGAGTTATCATTGACGCTCAAGGTCAGGGGCATGGGCTACTATTACAAGCATCAGATATTCACATAAAAAACCTTAACATTATTAACTGGGGCCAGGATCTGACAGCACAAAATGCGGGTATTTATTCTGATAGTCAGTCTCAGCGTATTTTAATCGAAAACAATCAGTTAAAAGGTGATGGCTTTGGTATCTGGTTGCAAAAATCTGATGATTCACAAGTGATAGGCAACACCATTGAGGGCAATCTTAATTTACGCTCTGCCGATCGCGGTAATGGTATTCAATTGTCGATAGTTAAAAATGTCGTCGTTCGCGATAACGAAGTTTTTCATACCCGCGATGGCTTATACATCATCTCCAGTCAGCAAAATACTCTGGAAAACAATACCATGCATGATCTTCGCTATGGTGTGCATTACATGTACTCTCATAGTAACAAGGTATTAAATAATCATGCTTATAATACCCGTGCGGGTTATGCCTTAATGAGTTCCCGTCACTTAGTAGTCGATGGTAATACTAGCCACAATAGCGAAGATTATGGCTTCTTAATGAATTTTATTACCTATTCGCAAATTAGTCATAACCGTATTAAAAATGTCTGGACCAAACCCGAACATAAAGTATTAGGCCGTGATGGTAAGGGATTGTTTGTTTATAACTCTGCCTATAACACCATTAACGATAACCTGATTGATACAGCGGAAATTGGTATTCACTTAACCGCAGGTTCTGAAGGCACTAAGGTCTATGGTAATAGCTTTATTAACAATCCGACTCAGGTGAAATATGTCTCCAATAAGAAACAGGAATGGAGTCAGCAGCAACAGGGCAATTACTGGAGTAATTATCTGGGTTGGGATATGGATAATGACCGTATTGGTGATAGCGCGTTTGAGCCGAATGACGGTATCGATAAATTATTATGGCAATACCCTGAAATGAAAATGTTAATGGACAGCCCCGCAGTGCTTATTTTACGTTGGGTACAAAAACAATTTCCGGTATTAAAACCACCTGGAGTGAAAGACAGCTATCCATTGATGACTTCACCGCATTTGCAGCAGCAAGATAAGGTATTTACCCATATGAGTGTCAAAGCGGGTGTTAAAACTGCGTTGCAACCCGTAACGGATAAAGGTGATTAGATGACACATTCAGTAAACGATTCCCGGTTAGTGACGTTAAAGCAAGTCGGTAAGCATTATCCCAAGCTCATTGCACTTGATTCAATTGATATGCATCTTGATCAAGGCGAAGTTTTAGGATTGTTTGGTCACAATGGCGCTGGTAAAACCACTATGATGAAACTGATCCTAGGGGTGATCTCACCAAGCTCAGGTCAGGTGGAAGTTATGGGGTGTGCCCCTGATTCAAAAACTGCCTGGCATATGCGGACGAGAATAGGTTATCTGCCGGAAAATGTTAGTTTTTATGAACAGCTTACTGGGCTTGAAGTACTCACTTACTTTGCCCGATTAAAAGGCTATAGTAAAAAACATGCTATGGCGTTGCTGGAACAAGTCGGCATCACCTATGCGATGAAACGCCAAGTGAAAACTTATTCTAAAGGCATGAGACAAAGGTTAGGTTTGGCTCAGGCATTTATAGGTCAACCTAAGTTGTTGTTATTGGATGAGCCAACTGTCGGCTTAGATCCAATTGCGACTGCTGAGTTTTATCAAACGGTTGATCAGCTTAAAAGTCAGGGCACCAGTGTCATTCTATGTTCCCATGTATTACCCGGGGTTGAACAACATATTGATCGGGCAATGATTTTATCTTCGGGTCACTTATTGGCATCCGGTAGCTTAGCAGAGCTTAGGACACAAGTAGATTTACCGATACGTATTAAACCGTATGGTTTAAATGGCACGCTTAGGCAAGATGCACAGTTAATGCAATATTTAACAGGTGAAAATACGCAGGATATTTTGCTCGTGCCAGAAAAAGATAAACTGGCAATCTTGCGTCAGTTATTATCTTATCCATCATTACAAAATATTGATGTTGAGCCCGCTAATCTGGAGCAGGTTTATCAACATTATTTGATGCAACACCAGCATCAAAACCAGCACGATACAGCAGCGGAGCATAGAGAATGAAACAAATTTTAGCTGTTGCCAGTAAAGAATTTTGCGATGGCCTGCGTAATCGCTGGTTATTGTCGATTACCGCAATATTTGCTGTTTTATCGATTGGACTGACCTATGTTGGCGCTGCGGCATCAGGTGTGGTCGGGATCGCATCGCTATCAACTACAGTAGCAAGTTTATCAAGCTTAGCGGTGTTTCTTATTCCGTTAATTGCTTTATTGTTAAGTTATGACAGTTTTGTTGGTGAGCAGGAAAGTGGCACTTTATTGTTACTGCTCACTTACCCGTTAAGTAAAACTCAGCTGTTACTGGGAAAATTTTTAGGGCAGGGCAGCATTATTGCCCTGGCGACTTTACTTGGTTTTGGTAGTTCAGCGATAGTATTGTATCTGCAAACCAATGATAGCTTAGTGTTCACAACGTTTTTTACCTTTATACTCAGTGCCGTGTTGTTAGGGTTAAGCTTTACTGCCATTGCTTATTTGATCAGTTTATCGGTCGCAGAAAAATCTAAAGCAGCGGGGTTAGCACTAATCACCTGGTTTTTATTTGCTCTAGTGTTTGACTTAGGTTTACTCGCACTATTGGTGGGAATTGAACAAGGGATCAGCCAACAAGGTTTAACTCAGCTTATGATGCTCAACCCTTCCGATATTTTCCGTTTAGTGAACCTTGCGGGGCTAGATAGTAGTGATGTTAATGGTGCGCTGGCAATAGCGATTAAATCCAGTTTATCGCAACAACAGTTATTTGTCTTGCTGCTTAGCTGGGTCATTATGCCGTTAGTATTGGCAAATTTTATTTTTAAGAAGAAGAAATTGTAATGAAAATCTTAACTACTTTTCCATTATTCATTCTGTGCCTGTTAGTGGCTTGTTCACAACCTGATGAAAATAAACATCAGCAGCAACAGTCGGTAGCGATTGAATCAAACGATGAATGCCACTTGTGTGGCATGTTGATAGCAAATTTTTCTGGTCCAAAAGCTGAACTTTATCGACAAGGGATCACGGAAAAAGAAAGCAATAAAATCCATAAATTTTGTTCGACTCGGGACATGTTCAGTTTTTATCTCGATCCAGAAAACAAACGCAATGTTACCAGTATCTACGTGCATGATATGAGTAAATCACCTTGGGATGAGCCGAATGACAGTTACTTTATCGATGCCAAAACTGCCTGGTTTGTTGCAGGTTCTGATAAAACAGGGGCTATGGGGCCGACTCTGGCGAGCTTTGCTAAACAGCAAGACGCTCAGCAGTTTGCTCAGCAGTTTGGTGGTCAGGTGTTGGCGTTTGAACAAGTTGACTTAGCGGTATTAATGGAATAATTGCTATAACCATTGACGCTTGATATTTTACTGGGCTAGGCTAGCAGCTAAACGATATCATATTAAGCCTGGATGCGATTATTTAAGCTGCTCATTTTTTTGTTATTATTACCTGCTGTTACTTCCTGTAGCGGTCGCTTGCCAGCATCGGCGAAATATAGTCGCTATTATGATTTTTCTGCGATTAAAAGTTATAGCACTTTTGATCGTAATTCTGCATTTAGCGAATACCAAAATATCAGTGATGCTACCCGTAATAGCATTGAGCTTGCGATTGAGCAGGCGCTGGACTCACTAGGGTATAGTTATCAAAGTAGTGAGCAAGCGGATATTCTGATCAGTTATCATTTGATCAATAAATCAAAAGAGCTAAAAAAATATAATCGTGGCGTCAGTTTCTGTCGTCCCTGTTTAACGCTGAGTGACCGAGATAACCGTCAAAAAACATGGCGAATGCAGCCGGGCAGTTTGATTCTTGACGTTGTTAGTCGTGACAGTCATCGCTCTGTTTGGCGCAGTGTGTATCCATTAGATATAAAAGAACAAGATAATAGTTTCGAGGTACAAGAAAAAATCCAGACGGTAATTAAGCATATGTTAACTAGTTTTCCGTTACACGCATCACCTAGTTAATTGTTTATCAGAGGGATTTGCAGATGTTGAAATGGTTAATTATCTCAACCGGGGTTTTGGTGACTTTAAGCATGGTGTTATTGGGGCTGGGTAAATTATTGCACGATAATGAGCAGCGGGTGACTGAAATTAAAGCACAAGGTGTTCGCTCTGCTGAGGGGAATTCAAAATCTGCCGCCAGAGCTGAGCTGGTTATTAGTGATGGAAATAGCAGCCAGAGCAAGACGTCGATAACGAAAAATATTATTCGACAAAATTTAACTTGTATCAGCGATGAGCAATGTGTATTGATACAGGCGCAATTTGCTGATCTCACCTGTGATATAGCGATTAATACTATCGGGGCGGCAATTTTGGCAAAAACTGCGTCTGATCAATCATTGGCAGGAAAATGCCCTGAGGTTCCACCATCTGCTGGTGCGAGATGTCAGGCTAATTTATGTGTTATTAGCAAATAAAAATACGCTAACCTTAACGTCTGAATGCCGCTATAATAACGAAAAATTGAAAAACTGGACTGATATGAATTTCCCAAATGATGAAACCGGCCAGGTATTAGCAGAGATGCAAGATGCTGGAATTGACTTAGCTGCTGAGCACAAAGTGGTTTTTTTTCAATTATTTGAAAAGAAAGAACAGGCGATGGCAATGGCTGAACATTTAGCGGCCAAAGCGCCTGAGATCATCGTCGATCTTCACCCTGACCAAACGCCTAATGTTTGGGATTTAGATTGTACTTTAGTGATGGTGCCCAATTATGACACCATTGTCGCTCAGGAAGCGCAGTTTGAACAAATTGCTCGCCAGTTTGACGGTTACAATGATGGCTGGGGGATTGAAGCCTAATATTTTATAATCACTATCGTCTTTTCACTTTTCCACCATTCACTTACAAAAATAAACATTTTTTGCACATTTCTCTAACAGCAGTATTAGTTAGCATATCCGAGAATACATTCACTGTGAATGCACTAAGGAATCGAGATGAAATTTGTTAACTATATGATGGCAACTATGATTGCATTTGCTGGACCGACAATGGTAAATGCTGAACAAATGAAGACACAGCATAGCATCGGTCTACAAGTGGGCGGTGGCGGTCTGGAATACAAAGGCAAAGATACCGATAACCAGGGCGTTGGTACTTCTTATCTTTATTATAACTATCAGTTTATGCCGGGGTTATATCTGGAAGCAGGGCTGTTAGGGGCTGAAGATGTCGAAGATTGGCAATGTAAAAATAACGCTGGCGGCAGTTTGGAATGTTTTAATGATGATACAGAGCACGTTGAGTTATTAGCAGATGATTTTGATTTTGGCTCTGTCATCGTGGCGTTAAAAGGTGAGTTAAAAGTATCAAAGCGTAATGCCTTCTATGCGAAAATAGGTGCTGAATTTTATGATTATCAGTTTGACCTAGAACGTGAAAAGATCGTTGATGAAGACGGTACCGGAATTTATGCCGAAGCTGGTTGGCAATACCGTTGGGATGCGGGCATTGGTCTCAATGCCGGTTTCCAAATGCATAATCTTGGTGATTTAGACATGAGTACCTTTAATATTGGCGTTAGCTATCTATTTTAAGCATGAGCTACTTTTCTTTGTCAACAATTTGAAAGGCAGGTAAGGAAACCTGCCAATATATCGCTGCTAACCTTAGTGCCAACGCACCAATAATGGCGTAAATTGTCGCGACATTTTCTGATAAGCCCAACCAATTGAAAATAACAAACAGGCAGCCACCAAGCATTGCTGCTAAGGCGTAAATTTCCTGTCTGAGTATCATAGGGATAACGTTACATAAGACGTCACGGATCATGCCACCGGCAACGCCAGTAATAGTTCCCATAACGATAGCAACAGAGGTGGTAGCCCCTAACCCTAAAGCCTTTTGCGTGCCTAATACCGCAAATAGCGCTAAACCAAAGGCGTCAGCAATGAGTAAAAAGCGTTTAGGAATACGTTTCGGGCGGCGGATAAAAATGATAGTTAATAATGCAGTGGCTAAAATTACATATAAATAAATCGGGTTTGCAACCCAAAACACCTGAGTACCTAAGATCACGTCTCTAATGGTACCTCCACCTATGGCTGTTACCGCAGCTAGCACCACAACACCAAAGGGATCCAATTGATACCGCCCCGCCATTAATGCGCCGGAAAGCGCAAAAACGATGACACCAAATAAATCAAGCCAGTAAAGTAACTCAAACATTAGCTGTGATAAGTGTGCTAGCTTATTTTACCAGTGGCAAATCAGCTGCCACCCAGGCTTGATAATCACCCGACAAATGATGGAGTTTGTTAAAGCCTTGCTCGATTAACACGGCTTCAGCAACTTGTGCGCGACGACCTGAACGGCAATGTACAACGACCAGTGTATCCTTGTATTGACTGAGTTCAGTCAAGTGCTGTTCAATTTGATCATGGCTGATATTAAGTGCTCCTTTGATATGACCCTGATTAAATTCTTGTTGACTTCGTACATCTAGTATCACAAAAGGTTCAGTTTTTGGTGCATTAAGTAGCGTCAATAATTGTTGTTGCGATAAACTATTTACCTGAGTGGCAAATGACAAAAAACTGGTGCCAGCCAGTAATAATAGCGTACTTAACTGTTTGAACTTCATGAGGACCTCGTTGATAATTTTTGGGTGATGACGATAAGCTATTTACCACTTAGTATAGTAATAATAACCAAGAGTGAAATTAATAATCCCATGAATAATGTGGTGAGTAAATTAAGTTGCTTTATTGCTAGTAGGATATGCTTAGCTTCAGGCTGACGCGACTGTTGATTAAAACTGATACGCCTTAATTTTTCTTTACTATACATGGCTACGCCCCCGAGCTGAATACTTAACAAGTAAGCAAAATAGCCGATGACTATATTGTTATCGAGTTTAAAGAAATGCTGTCGAACCAGACGCCAGTATAACGTGGTTGCACTACCTATTGATGTCAGTATCAAACCGAGTAAGTAAAGTCGTCCTGGTAGCCACTGTATTAGGGCAACAAGGTGATGAATAAATTGTCCAAAGGCGCGAAATTTAGCCTGTTTGATATTCCAGCTATAGTGCATTTCTAATAACATCCGATAACTAAACGCCGCCAGAGGACCGAGTAATAAAAAATAACAGCCGACGGTAAATTGTTGCTGAAATTTTTTTATTATCAGCATTTCTATGCTTGCTTTGGTTAAGCCTAACGGTGACATTTGTTCGGTGTCCCGCAATACATGTGGGGCAAGGGTTTGTTTAGCCTGATATTTATTTTGCTCGCTGAGGTACTTTGCTTCTTGCTGCGCGATGGCATTGAGCCCAAATGCGCCGAAGGCAAAATAAAGCAGCAAGCCATCCCAGATAAAAGGAAGCGCGACAAAGTCTGCAAATATCCACAAGATCAATACTATAGGAACGAATGTAATTAAGGTAGCTATGATACCTGCGATTTTTTGATGGGTGGTGCTGTCTTGTGCTTTATTGACTTTAGCAGCCAGTTGCTGACAGTAAAATTGCAGGAAGTTAACTGAAGATGCGGGGAAAAACTGAGCTTGTAGCCATTTAACTACAACTACCAGTAATAACAGTAGAATATTATGTGCTGTTGCCGGTAGTTGTAATAAAAAGTCCATGCAGTAACTCTTATTGTTTGTTGGTGCTAGCTGAGTGTCTCAGTAGTCTTAAGGTTATTTAGCATATTTAATACTAATTGTGAGGAATTTACCGAGGCAGTTTCTAAATATGCTTCAAACGATGTTGGTGACTCTTTACCGGCAATGTCAGACATTGAACGAATGACAACAAATGGTACGTTAAGCTGGTGGCAAGTTTGTGCGATGGCAGCCCCTTCCATTTCTACCGCTGCCATTGTCGGGAAGTTAGCACGGGCTTTGGCAATATCATCATCTTTGGTCATAAAGGTATCACCTGTGGTGATCAAACCAACTAAGGTTTGAATATTATCCAGTTGAGCGATACCTGCCTGAGCGGCTTCTACTAGTCTGGAGTGAGGCATATAAGCTGCCGGATTTGCTGGTAATTGTCCTACTTCATAGCCAAATGCTGTAACATCTACATCGTGGTAGCGCACTTCTGAACTGATCACTATATCGCCTACTTTTAATGACTGTTCAAATCCACCCGCTGAACCTGTATTTACCACATAATCTGGTTGAAATTCTTTGATCAAAAATGCAGTTGCTAATGCCGCAGCAACTTTACCTATACCAGACTGAACAATAACGACATCTGTGCCGTCCAACTGTCCTTGATAAAAAGTGTATCCTGCGATTTCTGAGGTGGTTAACTGGGTTAATTTGCTTTTTAAAATAGCAACTTCTGGCTCCATCGCGCCAATAATGCCTGCTTTCATAGATAATTTGCTAATTAGTGATATATGCTGGGATTATAGCGTGATTATCATAGGGAATTAAATTTTTTCTAAGTGACATCAGTAATTATCGACAAGTTCCTGTTCTCTCTATATACTCGCCGCGTTTTTGTTAACGCTATGTTAATTTTTGGACATGGCAGGGAAGTAATGAGGATAATTTTATGCAAAAAACGGCACTTTCACTTTTATTGTTAAGCGCTTCTGTTACCGCGACAGAAGATGATGCGCTGGTAGTTTATCAGGTTTCGCCGTCTGCAGAGCAGTTTTATCTCGGCGGATACTTAGGTAAGTCATCTTTTGATGTTGAACAAGTCGATTTGGAAATTAGTAACGATGCTGCTATTGATGATTCAGATTCAGCCTATAAGTTAATTGTTGGCTATAGCTTTAACCCGCATTTTGCTATCGAGGGTGGTTACGCTAACTTAGGCGAAGTGACGGCAAATTTATCTGGAGCATATGTAGATGAATACTATAGCTCTCATTATGAGGTTAATGCGGCAGTTGAAGTTTCTGGCTTGATCTTAAATTTGGTTGGCATTATGCCAGTGAATGAACAAGTAGCGCTTTATGCCAAATTAGGTGTTTTCTCATGGGATGCTGATTTGAAATATAATTTGAGCGCATCTGATGTTTATGATGGTCAGCGTTATAGCTATTCAGATGGTGATTCTGAGTCAGTAGATGATAAAGACGCATTTTATGGCGTAGGTATGAGCTATCAGTGGAATAATTGGTCACTACGTGGAGAGTACGAAATTTACAAAAGCGATAGTGAAGATATCGATGTTATGTCTGTCGGTGTTACTTATCACTTTTAAGTAAAGTGTTATTGGAAATACCATAATAAAAAATGGCTCAACGAGTGCGGGCTATTAAGTCAAGCTGTGGCTGGTGAATAATTTCACCAGCCATTTTTTTATCAAAACCCTTTAAAATCAATATCAACGCGCTTATTTTAATAAAGAAGATTTTACGAGGATTTTTTTAACCTATTAATAAAGCTTAAGATTTTAATAATTTAAACTATAATTACTTCATAGAGGTAATTATGGCATCAAAAAGAATAGTATTTCTAGATACTGAAACCACAGGGTTAAGTCCACATAAAGGCAATCACAGAGTTATCGATATTGCCTGCATCGAATATATTGACAAGAAACCATCAGGTAGAGTGCTTCAGTCCATACTTTGCGCAGGAAATAAGCCATCAAACAAAAACGCTCTTAAAGTACATGGCATCACGGACGAAAGCCGCATGAATAAGCCTGAGTTCGAGTCTATCGCTGATAACCTTTTAGAGTTTCTAGAAGATTGCCACTTAATAATTTACAACAAAGCATTTGATATTGGCTTTATTGAATCCGAATTTAGACTTCTTGGAAAAAATATTCATTTAGATAATCACTGCCATAAAATAAGCTGTGCGATGGAGCTAGCTAAACAGACATTTAATACTAGTCGGATATCCCTCGATGCGGCTTGCAAACGCTACCGTATAGATCTCTCTAATCGAAAGCAGCATGGTGCATATATAGATGCTGATCTTACGGCACAGCTCTATTTTAAACTTACTGATAAAGCAGAAAAACCACTATCTCGCACTCCACACACAAAACCACAACGAAAACCAAAAGCTGTTGCAATTCCGAGAGCATTTAAACACCCCAAAAACAATAAGCTAATTCAGTTAAATTATTGCAAAAATGCAGATTGTAAAAATTTTGGAATCCCTGCTAAGAATCCTAATCGCAATTCTGATGGTACGCCAAAGCGAGGACTAGGTAATGACTATAAGTTAACGCACAATAAAGACGGTACTCATTCTCTTACTTGTTCATTATGCAATCAAAGCTCCATCCTAATTAATAACAGAGCTTATATTCAAGAAAGCCTTCGTATTAAGCAATTGCTTGTTATTGAAGAACCATCATGCGGAAACACAGAACAGGCGTGTAAAAATGTTGGAAAAGGTATTTACACCTATCCAGAGAAATACAAAAAAAATGGATTTACACGTAAAACTCGCCAGTGGGTAGTACCATATGTTACCAAGGGAAAAAACGGAGGAAAACCAAGGCAAGAGCTAAAGATGCAACCTATGTACGGCTCACAACGATATCAATGTAAGTTGTGCAAAAAGAATTTCTCAGTAGTACTCGATCCTCAGCAAAAACATTATCGAAGAGATATAAACGAACCACTGTTTCTGGCCTTTGTAAATAAGGGGATTGTTAATCGACAAATTGAAGTATTGGATGTAAACCCTCAAACCATTTATGACAAAATTGATTTCTTCTATCATCAGGCTTTGACATTTGCTCGATTCTACGAATTTTTATTACCAGAATGCTTGGCTCAATATACTCCAATTTTAAGTTGCGACAGACAGTATTATCTATCTAATTGGAACGATACTAATAGCCCAATGCCTTCTCGTATTGTGAATACTTCAACGGTAGACAATATTACGGGATATACACTTGCATCGACTGTTAATTTCGACCCGAACTCTGATGCAAAAAAGATTAAATCTGAGCATCAACGGAAAAAAGAGTATTTAAAGGCAAGGTACTACAGACGTTTTGGTCAATACATATTGAATGACGAAGACATTGAATTACCAACAGACGATAATTACATCAATGTGCCTCTTCAAATGCCAAGGCGCGGACTTCTGGTACATCAGACCTATAGCACTCTAGCTCACTTCGAAAGAATAAAGTCATTCTTAAGAAAATGTGATCAGGTTATTTACTTTTTAGACAATGACAGTGGTTTTAGCACAATGTGTCCTGCTGTTTTTCATGACATGATTAAAAGCGAAAAGCTTCATGCTTATATGGTTACTACTGAAAAAAATGGTGGTGCAAATCTACTCGATAAAGGTATGGCTGACGAGTTGAATTCTCGTTTGAATGAGCTTAAAAGGGAGTACCCTGATGAATCAGAAAGACAGCTATGGCAGCGAATGTGGAAAATCCAATACAAAACCCCTGTTACTCAACCGGGAAGTCGTTCTGAGTGGTTGGTAAACCCAAATACGAAATCACGCTTTGTTGGAATACATCCATTATCAGGTACAAATAGAGAGTCAATTGAGCTTGCATCCAGTATTTTGCAAGACACTTCTCTTAATGGTGTAGACAACTGGTTTCAAATTTTAAGGCGTTTAATTAATATGCTTGAACGCCCACCAACCAGCGCGACAAATTCAAAGCGCTGGAATGCTTATGCTGGTTATAACCCTACATGGATGTCCAAGCTGATTGAAATTATGCGAGTTTATAACAACTTTTGCCGTACAAATGAAAAATCACTATTAAGTAAAAAAGATCATTCAGAACCAACAACAGCAGCACAGAGACTTGGCATTACTGATAAAGCCTATACAGCCTCTGACATTCTTAGTTTCAGTGTCCATAGTCGGTTTTCGGATGTACCTAAACACATTTCAAATTTTTGAAGTGATTGCTTAATAGCCACAGGGTAATTAATTTATGGTGTCTTTAGAACCCTCAGAAGCAACCACTGAAAGGGGCTTCTAAACGTATAATCTTTTTTCAAACTTAAACTTTGACAGCCTTAAATATTCACTATTTACTTTGTGCAATAATTCAATGAGTTGTGTTTCTACTTCGTAATAATGGTTTCTTGGTTGTGGTGTAATTTGAAAGCCACCTTTAGCAAGTATTTTAATCATTGATTTTTGATGTGATTTGTAACAAAAGCTATCTGCTTTTTTACCATTTATCATATTGTTAGAAGTTGCAATTTGGCTATTTATATCTTTTAACCAATTCGTATATTCATTTTTTTCTGTCAAGGAAATTACACCTTGCGATGAATTAGGAAAAGCCAAATTATAAAGTTTTAATACGTCTATATTTTCAAATTTAAAAAAGTTGTATGAATCAAAAAGGTACTCTACATATTCCTTAAATGATTTTAAATTTGAGAGGTGGATATTGGATTTAGATGAAGATATTGTACTCATATAGCTCACTAGAGCTAGTCTAGTCGCCATTACTCCAATAATCCAAAACGCAATTTGGAAAAGAAAAATTGAATCTTTCAATACCTTATTGAGTGTATCAAAGAAGCTTGCATAGCAGTTAATTTTACTGAGGCAGACGTTATTTAACCCCAAAAGACTTAGTTCATCATGCATTGATAACGAAATAGAAATAAAAATATAAGATGCAAGCCCAATTAAAGTTATTATTATTGTTCTATAGATCGAAGATAAATTATTCATATTAATTTCTTAACTTCTTCCCTGAGTATTATCGCATCTTGCTTATAGATACGTTGAATTAGATTAATGTCGTTGAATGCTATATTTACTATCTTCTGATAATAATACTTATGTTTTTCAGCGGTTCCCTTGTTTTGTAACTTTTTGATAAGGCTCGAAACGCGCTTAATATCATTTTTGTTTGGCAGTGGAAAAATCTTATCTAATCGTTTCATTAAAAGAGTTGCTTGGTTATGACCTACTCGTTTCATTCTTGTAACTCTTCCTAAGCATCGGTAGTAGCTTTTTCTATAATCGATTGTTGTCCTATAGTTGCTCTCTTTTACTGATTTTTCTAAGTTATTTACTGAAGCTCTAATTCTTGATACTTCTTTTGTGGGTAACCTCGGTTCCTTAAAGTTAACTCTCAACCCGTGTACTAAATAGTCAGAAGCGCCTTTTATTAGGTGTTCGGTTTTTTTCTCATTGATGGGCAGATCTTTCTCTGTTAATGCATTTGAGACTAAGTTTTTAGCAAATTCAAAATTGGCTTTATCGGATTTTGAGGAAATAGTAATGTCATCGACAAGCCTTGTATAAACCAAGCCTTTGTTTCTTAGTCTCTGTACTAACGCTGGCTCTACGTCCCATAAAATCATGCTAGCTATATAGCTTGAGGTTAAAGCACCTTGTACCAAAGTACCTTTATACGTACAAAGTTCTGCTAGTGTAGCTGACACATCTCTAGGGAATTTAAACAGCTTGGAAAACAGTTCTTCAACGTGACTTTTGGCGATGTTATCGAAAAAGTTTTCAATATCTATCTTAATCATTTGCTTAGACAAGCAATGATGTTTGGCACAAGAAATATAATCTCTAGATATTTCTTCCAGATTGCTTTTATGATCGAATACATAAGAGTTTGGAACAGAACCAAATATATAATCGGGCCAATGAACAAGACTTTTATTTATAGTTCTGCTGGATTGCTTTAATTGATTACGAGGATTGAATATTCGATTGTTGATTCTGTGTTGAATGTTTCTTAACAAGTTGTGGGGGTTATGAACTAACCTCTGAGTACCGCCTTTCTTATCAACTTTCTTTACAGAGTATTTTTTACTTTCTGGTAACGACAACGCATTATCTAGATCGGCTTCAGTAACCTTCAGCGCTTTGGCTAAATTAGTTTTATTTGAAATCCGGTTATTTGCTTTAATTTTAAATGCGAAATTTTCCATAATATATGCCTAGCTTTTCCCTTACATCTAGGGAGCAATCAATTAAGCCATCAAAAAATTCAATACCACGGTACATAAATACAAAATTGATTGCAGCTAGGCATATCATGCGCTACGGTCGCTTGCGGCCTTAGCGATTGACCTATGGCCATCCTGTTGCGAAATCTAAAACTTAGATATCGCGCTCACCTAAATGAGCTAAGTTGCACCGATTTAATATTGGCTTGATGGAACAGCGAGGCGCTGCCTATAACTTCATAATAAGAAAAAGAAAAACAATAAGCAAGGTTATATATCGGTGAAAGTGTTATAAGAAAGATAGCTGATGAACAATTCTCAAATCTAGACATCTATTTGTAATTTATATAATAAATTGTACGAGGATTACTTTTTGGCTCGAATAATCAATAAAACATCCTTTTTTAACCGAATGTTAGCTATTTATCACTCCTTAATTTCAATCTAATCATTTGAAAAATATGGCTATATGGTGATTACAATCATATAGCCACATTTTGACTTAATAGCCCGCAACGAGTGAGCCATTTTTTATGTTCAGGATGAACGGTATGCCGCGGTGTCAGGGCCGTTCTTAGGCATCCATACCTGCACGGCATTAGTATATCCTTATACGTCATGCACAGAAGCGGCGATGTATTCATTTTAAGCTAATGCGGCAGTGCGTGAGTTTGTGGCAATTGTCTCGGCATTGCAGTATGGGCAGATACCCCATTATTTGGTAACGCCTTTGCTGCAGCGCTTGTAATAACACCGGCTTCAGGTTTAGCTGCTTTTGTTCGTGCTTTTACTAAAGGTGCAGGGATAATTCGACCTTTTATTTTTGGCTCAGGTTTAGTATTACCTAAAATGCGGTTTTTAATACAAGCTCTGATTTCTTCTAGCGTATAGTTACTTTTTACTTTGATCCTTAGGTGAGGAATTGCTGCTGCTTCCATTGCACCACTAACAAACCAGTCTTTTTTCACTTTATAGCCTCTACCTTGAGTATCAACTAAATCGATAGCCCCAAGTAATTTCATGGTGCTTTTCTCGCAAATAACAAAATCCAGGTATTTATTATCAGCATTGCCGACTGCTGTCTGAGTGGCTCTTGTTGAAACACCACTGCGTATCGTGACAATATCAGAAAGCTTTACCCGGTTAATAATACGGTACTCTGTGCCGATAGCTTGTTCCAGCAAATTTTGGAAGTTCTTTTCTGCAGCAGTAAAAACAGTTGTTTTCTTATCAAATGGAAAAGGAAAACTATTGTCATTTAACCGGCTTGCTAGCAGGGCAACAATGACAATAAGGCTGATCATGGCGAATAAGATGAGTTCCATAGATATCTCCAGCTATTCAAAATTTTGACAACAATAGGGTGTACTGACATTAAGCAGAAATTGTGCCACTAGAAGTCATCAGAGCTATTTTATTTGAAGGGAAGTTTAGCTTGGCTATTATTTGAAAATAGCCAAGCTAATTAAGATAAGTATATGCTCGCTAAGGTAGCATTTTTTTAAGAGTATGATCTTTTTTAATTACATGGTGATACAGTGCGGCTAAAGCATGCACTGTTATTAGCAAATAAAATAGTTTACCTAACAGTTCATGGGTTTCTTCAAATACTTCTGCTAGTTCGTGATTTTCAGTTATCAGTCGTGGTAATTCCAATCCGAAATAAACTAGTGACTTCCCTTCTGCACTGAGGATCAACCAACCTAATATTGGCATGGTAATTAGCAGAAAATAAAAGCAAAGGTGCGCATATCTAGCAATTGGAGGGGTGATTGTTTGAATAGCTGCTAAATTATTAGGAAGGCGTCGGATAAACCAACGGATGGCGGTGAGCAATAATAAGGTAAACCCTAAAGTAAAATGGCAGAGTTTCATTAAATCCCTATTGTCGGTGCCTTTTGGGAATATTCCTCTAAACTCGATAAAGGCAAATGTGGCGATAATTAACACGAGCGTTAGCCAATGGAGTTTTTGTAATAAGCCTGAGTATTTAATCACTTGGTTATCGGACATTAGGAAACCTCACTTGTCGATGTTTTATCTCCTTATAGCAACTAATGAGGAAAATCGCTATCGGACATATGTCTATATTGATTAAATTATCATTAATAATCAAGTCGTTATAACGTCGCTAGCACTCGGTGAGAAAGTCTTCAAAAAACCAAGCAGCAAATTCATGTCTTCCTTCAACATTCGCTTTTGCATAAATATGTGATGCTTGTTGGCGCACTGTTTTTTCTTTAGTGTCACGAATGATACTAATTTCTTTGAAGTTCAACCCCTTGAGCATCAATAGGGCTATTTCTTGTTCGCCTTTAGTTAATTGCCATTGGAGAAATTGTTGTTTGATTGATTCACTGTATTGATGTCTGGCGGATGCCATTTCAGTTGAAAGTGCAAGAATTTTTTGGTCAGCGTCAATTAATTGCTGTTTGGTCTGGTGCAGGGCGCTTGCTTGTCGGCGCAGTTTGTGTACCAGTGATATAGATGCTAACGCGGTGGCAAAAACTAATAACGCTTCGGTAATCAGGTGCCAGGCAGAAGAACCACCTTTAAGGTCGTTGTAAAAATCAAACAGGTTAAGCAACATGATGATAACTAATAAGAGGATGATTAGAATATCACGCATATTATCTCGCCTTGATTAACGTTAGCGCTTTGCTGGCATGGCAGTAAAGCAATACCATGCCAATTTTAAGCTGGTTTTAGTTTGGGTACGCTTGTTCTAGGGCGTTATAAAGCTGTTGTTGAAAATCGCTGGCGCTGGCATCTAATTGCTTAACCAAACGAGCAAGTACTTCATTATCTTCTTCACCGTGCCAAATTTTGATGTAGCTACCGTCTTTATAGCCATGGTCCTGACGGAAAAAGTTTAGGGTATTTTTACCGACATATTGGCGGAATAATTCGTCTAAATCCATGCTCATTAAATGCATACAATCAGCAAATGCGTTAGCGTTAAATGCTTTATCTGTTACCGCAGATGAAGCTAATTGTTCTAATGCTAATTTAAAGTCGCTTTCATCCGTGGTTTGTGTCAATTCGTTCGCTAGTTTTTCAGTGATATTGGCGACACTTGCCCCAGTCATCAAACGTAAGCTTAAACCAAAGTGAAAAATATCCACTAACTCTAGTTGTACCTGAGCAACATCGATCTCCTGGTGTTTCCACCATTTCCAGCCATGATGATCGAGCATTTCTGCACATTCGACCCAAATTGCGCGATACCATTCGTAGCCATTATCCCGCCATGTTTCGCTGACTCGTGAATTCATTGCATCTTGCATTGATAGCATTTGGCTGATTTGATTGTTTGCTGTTAATAAATCGCTCATTTAATACTCTGTTTATTGCGTTAACTGTGTCTTGCTATAGTGTGCCGTAGCTCTTAACAAGTCACAAGTTTTACTGGCGGTGTTTAGCGGATTTATTTTTGCTCAGCGATAGATTTGAAACCTAACTTTCTAAAGGCAATGGCAGCCGGGCAAAAGCCAGTAAAAGTTGACTGAAGCATGTTGGCGCCAATAAATACGGTGAACCAGACAAAGCCTGGGTGAACGTAAACCGTTAATACCACGGACAATAACACCATAATGCCAGCGAATCTAAGTACTGCGTTTTCTAAGGTCATGATAAAGCCCTCAATTTATTTACATTAATAATTAAAATTGTGCCGTAACACGCAGCCAGGCGTTGCTGTTTGACTCATGTTGAGCGAAAAAGCTATTGGGCTGACTGCCCCAAAAAACATTGCCACCAAGCGCCACGGACCAGCGATCGCTATAGCGATAGTTGACCGAGGCTTTGACGTAGCCATCATCATCGGACGGCGAGTAAAAATTAAATAACGACCATCGCAACTTTTGTTGCATTGCGCGATAAGTTAAACGCATCGTCAGCACTTGGCGATTTTCCTCTGCCGCGAGTTTTGGTGTTGGATGAGTGCTTAAGTAAGCAGAATAATCTTTGGTTTGCTCGAGATAAAACTGCGCGCTGACGGTTAGATTTTTAACCAGTTCGGTTTCATAGCCGACTAGCCAACGTTGTTGACTATTAGCAATCCGCGGATTACTGCCGCTATTATCTTCCAAGCTATTGTAATTGGCGAATTCTGCATTAAATAAGCCGTTAGCTAATGGCATACGAACACTGGCACCCCAGGAATTTAACTGAGGAAAGTAGGGCAAGGTTTGACCATCTGATGTCTTAGTGATGCCTTGTGGTGTTGACCAGTGGCCTTTGTAACCATAAAGCGCATATTCAACTGAGTCGATAGATGTTGCGATGCGCATCGACCATTGGTCGTTATCGGTGTGCTTGACCTTAAACTGCTTCGCTGGCGCTATCTGACTTTGATTGTTGAGGGAATAAAATGAAAAACGCTCGCCGGTGAGATAGTTATCGGGAGTAAACTCCGGTGTCCACACGAAGTCAATTGAAAAGCCTTGACCATACCAGGTGGTTTTAACACTATCTGATGGTGCTTTAAGGTATTGATCGTCGCGACCGGAAAAAAATGATTGCCAGTCTTTAGCAAATAAATCATTGAGAAATACATAGTCGCCTGTGCCCCAGGTTAATATTTGACGCCCGGCTTTGATATCAAGGTTATTTGCTGGACTAAAAGCGATATTGAGCTCGCGGGTTTGCCAGTCGTTATCGTCAGTGACATGATCAAATAACAGGTCGCCTTTTGCTGTTAACTCAAATAATCGGTGGCTATAGTCAAGGTTAATGCGTGTGCGCAGCTCTTTTAGTGAATTTCTTGAACGGACAATGTTTGATTGTAAAAATTCGCCATAGGCGGCTTCAATAAAACCAGTGATTTGCCAAGGGGATGCTTGTTCTTCGCTCCAATCATCATCGCCCCAGTCTTCGTCACTAAAGCCACTGCTAGCGTTATTGTTCCACTGTTGCTCATTAGCCGTAGCCGTTTCTTGACCGAATGCAGTGAGATGAGCATTAAGAGCGAATAGTAAACTAATGAGTATTGGTTTATTCATAAACGTTGTCTTACTTCAACCAGGTTTTGGGCGGCGTGCGTAAACTACGTTCGGAGAAAATACTATTCGGTAAACCGATATTGTATTTGACATTGCGAAATTGCATTTCGGTATAGCCTCCGCTGTTTAATTGACTGATTTTGGCGTGCACGACTGTTGGAAACCCTTGAATGTTTTCAACTTTCAGCACCTGCATTTCGCGGATCGTTTTACCTTGGTCGTTAAAGTATTGCACTTCCATCGGAATAAAGCTTTGCTTGTCGATAGTGACCTGATAATAGGCGTATTCGACTGATTGAGGATCTTTGGGTTGAGCTTTAACTAGATAACTATCACCATCGTCATTTAATAAAGTAAAGTTATCTTCTGCCGGGTTTCGCCCAGAAACATCTTCGTAATAAAAATGGGCACCGACAAAGGAGGTGCGTTTATCTCCGGCGGAAATACGTTTCACCAGGTCGAGCGCCGGGAGATAGAGCCAGCGGTCATCATCAGCAGTCATTTTTTTGGTGACGCGAAATACAGTGCCTTTGACATCAGTTGGGCGGGAGAAAAACACCAGCATATCCTGGTCGCCTAAGTCCGATTGATCTTTGCGTAAAATGGTAAATTGGCGCATTTGCTTATTACCTTGGGCATCAACAATGATCATCCTAGCTTCTGCGCGGCCATCGTTACCGGCATAATAAGAAGCGAGGTTACTTTGCTTTATGATTTCGTTAACGTCGATGGCTTGAGCTGGTGCTACCAGCACAACCAAAGCAAATAGTGTTTTAGCAAGTATTTGAGTAGTAGTCTTCATTATAACTCCTAAGCGGCTGATACTTTTTTTGCTGAGCGATTAAAGCGTATTAATAGTGCCGGTAGTAAGACCAGAGTCACTATCGCGGAAACCATCATGATGCTGGCGAGGAAAAAACCGACAGTAATATAAGGCACCAAAGGTGATAGCAGCAGCGGGGTAAAACCGACGGCGATCACTATGGCATTGCGTGAAATGGCGCGGCTTGGCTCCTCAAACATTAATGTTAATGCTGTTGTTAAACTTTGCGTTTCTCGTTCTAACTCTCTGACCCGTTGTAAAAAGTGAATAGCGAAATCTATCGATAAACCTAAGGTTAAGGCAGAAAGCACGGCGATTGGCATATCGTAGGCCTTACCCAGCCAGCCGATTAATCCGTAAATCATGCTGATGGTAAAGGTCAGTGGTAACATTGCCATCACGCCGTATTTAAATGAACGAAAGAGTGCGACCATCATCAAAAAGACAATAACAAAAGACGATAATAAGCTGTTAAGCATGCCGTTAACCATGGCATCTTGCCAAACGATATTTAAGTAAGACTTACCTGCCCACGCAACTTCGATATCTGCAGGCGCTGGATTAGAGGCAAGGTACTGATTGACCCAGTCCACTACTGCACTGGTGTGCTGATTATCGCCACTGGTCATTTGTAGCCAGAGTAGTGATTGCTGGTAATCTTTAGTGACAAAGTGCCATAAATCTTGCGGGCGATGCGAAGACTGATATTGCAATAAAGTTTGTGCGACGCCGTTGCTACTTGCAGGAATAACAAAGTCGCTATCATCACCAGAATGTAATTCACGATTAACTGTGCGGACAATATCGCTTAAGCCATTGCTTTTGCCGATCAGCTCGGTGGCATTCATTGCTTGTTGTAACTTCGCAAGCCAGTTTAACATCTCTGGTTGGAGAAATAGTTTTTGCGTAGCATTTTGCTGTTCAGCAAATTGCACCATGTTATCGATGTAAACCTGTTGTTCACTGGTGCTGCTAAACGCCATATCGTCCAGAGCAATTAATAATTCTTGATTAAACAGAGAATTATTTTTATTTTTTTGTGCTTTATCGATAAGAGCCGTTATCGTCGACGTTTCAATATTTGCGGCACTAGCTTGCTTCACAAGGGCGACAAACTGCGCTTTAACTTGTGATGATTGTTCTGTAGCGCGTTTAAATACTAACCACGCATCGTAAGTGCCGGCAAAATGCTGATTTAATACTTTATCGGCAACGCGAATTTCATGGTCTGCTTTAAACCAATTGACTGGGTTATCATTAATTTCAATTTTACTGATACCCAGAATACTGAAGATGAGTAACAGGGTAAAGAGCGTTAAAATCGTTTTGGTCTTTTGGCTGGCAATCGCTCCTAATCCTTGTAGCAAGCTTGCTAATCTACCTTTTTGCTCCATTTTTGCCACGGCTATTTGTAAATTAATCAATGCTTTAGGGCTTAGTCTTGAAATATAAACAGGTAAATAAATCACCGTCAGAGCAAAGGCTAGCAAGATACCTGTGCCAATAAAGGCGCCAAACACTTTAACTGGTGGGATCGGCGTCAGCAACAGTGAATAAAAACCAACTGCTGAAGTAATTGAGGTATAAAGCATAGGAGTGTATAAATGCGACATCACTTTATTTAATACGGTGTTAACATCATCTCCGGCTTTATAACGATCGGCAAATTCCGATAATATATGGACGGAATCAACCACAGCGATCGGCATCAAAAAGATAGCGATCATTGAGGACATAATATGCACGGTAAAACCTAAGCCGATAAGCGCACCCATAATGGTGATAACGGTCGCCATGGCCACTGCCATCGGCGCTATGATCAATGGAATGTTGCGAAAGAAAAACCATAGTAATGCAAATATTGCACAACCGGCTAATGGCGCAGCGACTCCCATTTGGACAAACATTTCATAGCCAAACTGATCTTCGGCAATAGGCAGTCCTGTAATATGAAAATCAAGCTCGCTATTGGCATATTGCTGGCTCAGGGCTCTGATTTTTTCGGCAACCGGATAACTGAGATCCTTCGATGTGATCGGTACGTAAATCGCCGCCGCTTTGTTATCTCCTGATACTAAGGTATTATCTAACATCGGTAGGCGTTTTATCGCTTGCGCTATCGCTTGACTTGCTGCTTGCGTTGTTGGTGCTTGCTTCATCAGGTATTCAAAGCGAATACCGCCATTGGCTTGTTGGCTAATATTGTCGACGACGCTTAAGGACAGTAAATCCTGACTGATCACTCCTTCAATGTTTAAAATGTCGTTTGACAGTTGCGTTAGTATTGCTAATGTTTTTGGCTGATAGATACTGGTTGGGCTAACAATACCGACAACTATCATATCCGGCATATTAAATTGCGATTTAACCTGATTATGAAAAACTCGGTCGGTATTGCTGTGGCTGAGCATATTTTCAGGGTCGGTATCTATCGTCAGTTTAGGCATCATTGCTAAACTTGTTAACACCATGAATAATACCAAGGCGTAGATAGTTTTCGGCTTAGTTAATGCATATTGTAGCAATTGAGTATAACGCAACAGGACACCCTCTTATATTAGGATTTGTTAATATACTTTTATATTAGCATGTTCTAATGTAAAATCAATAGTAAGTTTTAATATGTGTGCATGGCAAAATGATGAATAAAAAGACAGAAATAGATATCGCCGAGTTACGTAACAATGCTAGTCAGGCCGCTGAGCTACTCAAGGTAATGGGCAATGAAAATCGTCTGTTGATTTTATGTCATTTAGGGGCAGAAGAGTTATCGGTCAGTGAATTAAATAGTTTTATCGATTTGAGTCAGTCGAGTTTGTCACAGCATTTAGCAAGGTTGCGTAAAGACGGTTTAGTGAAAACGCGGCGTGAGTCACAAACTATTTATTACAGCATTGCTAATCAGTCGGTGGTGCGTTTAATTGGCTTTTTACAACAGGAATTCTGTCGTTAATAACAGATGTGAAGCTTATTTTTCATGCTGGCTAAACAATTTGCGTTTTACCATCACCCGATAAGCACTTGGCGTAGTACTGAGTTCCTTTTTAAATAATTTAGTCAGTTGCCCCTGATCCTGATAGCCTATTTGAAAGGCAATTTCCTGTAATGTCAGGTTACTTGATGCCAGTAATTCTTTGGCAAGTTCCAGTTTTAACTGCCGCCAGTATGTCATGGCATTGATACCATTTGCTGCTTTAAAACGTCGGGTAAAGCTGCGTTGGCTAATGCCAAATTGCTGTGCAAGTTGTTGTAATGACAAATCTGAGCCTAGGTTAGTACGCATCCAAAACTGAATTTGGGTGATCAGTTCATCAGAATGTCGGTCGACGGCACCTTCCAAATAGCGTTGTTCTTCATATGGTTTGCGGATTTCATGAGAAAAATTGCGCTCAACTTGCTGCGCAGCATTTTTCCCATAAATTTGTTCAATAATATGCACTATGATATCTGCCAATGCATTTAGGCTTGCGGCACAATAAATTCGGTCAGATTGAGTAATAAAAAAATCAGGTTTGAGCTCAACATCTGGATAATCTCGCTTAAATTGCTCAACATAATGCCAATGGGTTGTTGCGGAATGACCATTAAGCACGCCGGATTCAGCCATAAAACAAACGCCGGTGCCGCCACCGATCAGAGTGCTGCCATGGTCCCAGATGGTTTTAAGCCATTTAACGAGTTTTGGCTGTTTTCTAATACATGGACGAGGATTACGCCACAAACTGGGAATAAAGGCGAAATCAGGCAGTGCGGCATGTTCAACATCGATATCAGGCAGTAGTTTAATCAAGGCTCGCGTTGTGACCGGGGCCGATGATTCTGCCACCATTTGAATACGCAGACGTGGTGCCTGTTTATTTTCCTGCAACCCCGCTGCTTCACCCGCTCGTAGCATTTCAACTGGTAAGCTAACACTAGTTGCTAGCATATGATCGTAGAGGATCAGTGCTATCGTTACGGTATTTGCTCGAGCTTTAGCCATCACTTACTTATTTTTCGCTTAATAATGAACTGGTGGCTATTTTGGCATAAATTTTGGCCGAAATTAACCATTATTTATTCAGTAATATTTTTACACTAGCGTTAATAGTGTTTTATTTGAATTGAGAGAGTATCTATGACTGCATTACCTGTCATTGTTGGTATGGGCGGCATTAACGCCGCGGGGCGTACGTCGTTCCATCAAGGTTTTCGTCGTATTGTCATTGATAAGTTAAATGCCGAAGCGCGTCAGGAAACCTTTGTTGGTTTGGCGACCTTAATGAATTTATTAACGTTTAATGATGGTCAGTTACATGATCAACAAGGAAATATTGTTGCCGCGAGTGAGGTGGAAGCCCGCTTTGGTGAGCAGATTTTAGCTGGCACCTTGATTCGTAAAATAGAAGCCGATCATTTTGATCCTGATGCGACACCATGGCAGCAGAAATTGGTAATGCAAGCGACAGATAACGCGATTTGCTTTGAAACGCGTGCTCGCGATTTACCTTCGCCGTTACCTCGTAGCTGGCAAGTAACTGAACTGGAAGATAAGCGAGTCCGAGTTGAAATTGCTGGCGAGGTTGAAGTGACTCACGCCGCAACTCGTGATAACCCGATCAAAGCCGCAGGTCAGTTTCCTACCGGTTTTAATCCTGCTGTTTTGTATAATAGCCGTTATCAGCCAAGAGGTTTGCAGGCAACTATTTTCGGTGCTGCCGATGCGATTCATTCTACCGGTTATTCATGGCAGCAGATTGCCAGCCATGTTAGTCCGGATGAAATCGGCACCTACTCGGCATCGGTCTTTGGTCAGGTACAATCAGAAGGCCATGGCGGTATGATGCAAAACCGCTTACGTGGCGAACGTGTGTCAACTAAAAATCTGGCGCTGGGTTTAAATACCATGTCGACTGACTTTATTAATGCTTATGTTACCGGTAGTGTTGGTACTACCTTTACCTCAACCGGTGCTTGTGCGACGTTTTTATATAACTTAAAAGCGGCAGTTCAGGATATTCAGGCCGGACGCATACGTTTAGCCATTGTTGGTAGTAATGACTGTGCGGTAACACCGGAAGTCATTGAAGGCTTTGGTAATATGAGCGCCTTGGCTAATGAAGAAGGCTTGAAAAAGCTTGATGGTATCACTGAGGGGGAAGCCAATCATCGTAAAACCAGTCGTCCGTTTGGTGAAAATTGTGGTTTTACTATCGGTGAAGCGGCACAGTTTGTCGTGCTAATGGATGATAGTCTGGCGGTCGAACTCGGGGCTAAAGTGCTGGGTTCTGTCGCTGATGTTTATACTAATGCCGATGGTATTAAGAAATCTATCACAGCACCTGGCCCTGGTAATTATATTACTATGGCGAAATCTGTTGCCTTGGCAAAATCAGTCCTAGGTGAAGACGCGGTACAAAAGCGTAGCTTTATTTTGGCGCATGGTTCAAGCACACCGCAAAACAGGGTGACTGAATCTTTAATTTACCATAGAGTGGCGGAGAGCTTTGCAATAAATGATTGGCCGGTTGCCGCTCCTAAAGCCTATCTAGGTCATACCATAGGTCCGGCAAGTGGTGATCAGCTGGCGTGGGCACTTGGCGTTTTTGAATACAATATTATGCCGGGGATCACCACTATTGATAATGTTGCCGATGATGTTTATAGCGAGCGTTTGAACATTGCTACCGATCATTGGCGCTGTCAGGCAATGGATGTTGCCTTTATTAATTCAAAAGGCTTTGGTGGTAACAATGCTACAGCTACCGTGTTTTCCCCTAAAGTTACTTTAGCTATGATGGAGAAACGCCACGGTGAGCAGGCATTTGCAGCCTATCAGGATAAGCTCGCTACGGTTGAGCACGCACAGCAAACGTATCAAACCAAGGCCGATAATGCACAGTTTGAGCTGATTTATAAATTTGGCGATGGTGTGCTTAGCGATGAAGATATTGAATTGACAGCGAATGATATTGCCATGACAGGGTTAACTCATAAAATTACTTTACCGAGTAAGAATCCATTCGCTGATATGGTTTAACAGCTCATTTTTACTGAATAAAAAAACGGACATTTTTTCTATGTCCGTTTTTTTATAACTTCAGGTTAACTCTTATTCTGCTACAGGGGCAGGAATGATGCCCCATTTTATTTTTAACCGTTTAATAATCCCTTGTTGTTCTATGGCTTGATAAGCTTGTTGAAAATGTTGCACCATGGCAGGATCCGACTTTTTACTAAAAGCGATGCTCAAATTATTATTTAGTTCGAGCACTTCCGTAATTTTTCTGATTTTTGAAGTATCTAAACTTAAGCGTTTAGCGCGGGATTGCATATTAAGTTCTGTATCGATCATTAAGTCAATTCGATTGCGATAAAGCATCTGCATCGCCTGTTGCTCATTGGTGATGTAATAGAGATGAAAAAAATTATTGGCTTCAAGATATTGGGCAACATTCGAGTCCTTTGATGTCGCAATTCGATACCCTTTTAATAAGGCGATTATCGGAGTAGGGGGCGGAAATTGATTTTGTAAGCCCCAGAAATAGAGGCGTTCACGAGTTAAGTGACCTACCCAGTGAAATAGTGACCGACGCTCTTTGGTTTGAGCGATGGAATAGATCATAACATTTTTTTCTGTTGTTGCTGTTTTATAGGCTCTGGCCCAGGACATTACTTGAAAATCCGCATTGCTATTGGCTTGTTTAAAGAGTGCTTTGATGACATCAGTTGAAAACCCACCCAATGAACCATCGCCATTTTTAATTTGATAGGGGTCTAAGTATTCAGTCACTACTTTAATTTGGTAAATCGGTGTGTTTGTCGCAGCAATTAACTTGCAAGAAAAAACTATCGAGAGAATTATGAAGAAGTGAATTTGGCTTTGTGTGCAGTTCATTCTACTTTATTTAGACCGTTACTATTTTTATCATGAGATAGATACTCTATCAGTTTAAATCTTAGACGATTACTTGTTTATTATTGAAGTATAGGGCATAAAAAAAGATAGCTTAAGCTATCTTTTTAATTTTAACTTGATTTTAATTTAATTATTAGTCACTTAATACATAGTCTAAAATGCCGAGCGCGGCTTTTCTGCCTTGATCTATTGCGGTGACTACTAAATCTGAACCTAGCACCATATCACCACCAGCGAAGATGTTTTCTTTTGACGTTTGTAAAGCAAAGTCGCTACTATCGACAGCAACAACCCGGCCTTTAGCATCGAGTTCAACGCCGGCATCTTTCATCCATTGCGGTGGACTAGGCAAGAATCCAAAAGCGATCACCACGGCGTCAGCCGCCATAATAAACTCGCTGCCCGCAATAGGCTCAGGACTGCGGCGACCATTGGCATCCGGTTGTCCTAGCTGAGTTTTAACAAACTTAACCCCACAGGCTTTGCCGTCTTGATCAACAGCTATATCTAGCGGTTGCAGGTTAAATTGAAAATTCACTCCTTCTTCTTTAGCATTTTGTACTTCCCGTGGAGAGCCGGGCATATTGGCTTCGTCACGGCGATAGGCACAAGTCACTTCGGTCGCACCCTGGCGAATTGAGCTACGGACACAGTCCATTGCTGTATCACCACCACCTAATACCACGACTTTTTTACCTTCAAAGTTAACGTAAGGTTTTACATTTTCTGTTAAGCCCATTAAGTGCTGGGTATTACCAATAAGAAAATCTAACGCGCTATAGACGCCTTGAGCATTTTCATGGTCAAAACCACCGCTCATATCGGTATAAGTACCTAATGCTAAAAAGACGGCATCATACTCATTGCTGAGCTGGTTAAACTCTATATCTACACCGACATTAGTATTAAGGCAGAACTCTATCCCCATGCCTTCTAGAATTTCACGACGCTTTTGAATAACAGATTTTTCTAGTTTAAATGCCGGGATACCGAACGTTAATAAGCCGCCAATTTGAGCATGTTTGTCAAATACCACACAGCTGACTCCGTTTCGGGTTAGTACATCGGCACAAGCGAGACCTGCGGGTCCTGCGCCAACAATAGCGACCTTTTTCCCAGTCGCTTCTACATGGGATAAATCCGGTTTCCACCCTTGGGCAAACGCGGTGTCGGTAATGTATTTTTCAATATTGCCGATAGTCACTGCGCCAAACTCATCATTTAGGGTACAGGCTGATTCACACAATCGGTCCTGCGGACATACGCGGCCACACATTTCAGGTAAGCTATTGGTTTGATGGCATAATTCCGCTGCTTCAAAAATCTTGCCTTCAGTGACCAGTTCTAACCATTGTGGGATATAGTTATGTACCGGGCATTTCCATTCACAATACGGATTACCACAGTCTAGGCAACGATCTGCCTGACCGGCACTTTGATCGCTACTTAGTGGATCATAGATTTCAACAAAATCGATTTTTCGCTGATCTATTGGCTTTTTCGGCGGATCGATACGTTTGACATCGATAAATTGATAAACATTTTTACTCATACTAATTCTTCCTCAACTCGCGCTCTGTATTACTGTGCTTGAACGCGTAGTTCAGCAGATGAACGGCTGCGATGCCCTAATAGGGTTTTTACATCGGTGGCTGTTGGTTTTACCAGTTTAAATAACGGCGCATACTGATCGAAATTTGCGAGAATTTCTTGTGCCCGTAAACTGCCAGTTTCTTCAAAATGTTGGCTGATAATGCCACGCAAATGTTCCTGGTGTATGGTTAAGTCTGCAATGGCTAAACTTTCGATGGATTCATTATTTAAACGAATTGCTAAATCATCTGCTTCATCGAGTACATAAGCAAAACCACCGGTCATACCAGCACCAAAATTGACACCGACTTGCCCTAATACAGTGACAATGCCGCCAGTCATATATTCACAGGTGTGATCGCCGGTACCTTCAACTACGGCATGACAACCAGAATTTCGCACGGCAAAACGTTCACCGGCACGACCACAAGCATAGAGCTTACCGCCTGTGGCACCGTATAAGCAGGTATTACCCATGATCATGGTGCGATGGCTTTGATAGGCTACGCCTTTTGGTGGTTTAATGGTTAATTTACCTCCAGTCATGCCTTTACCGACGTAATCATTAGCATCACCTGTTAGTGCCATTTCTAAACCGCCAGCATTCCATACACCAAAGCTTTGGCCGGCAGTACCGGATAAGTGAATCTTGATCGGTGATGACGCCATACCTTGATCACCGTGCTGACGCGCAATTTCACCAGATAAAGCCGCACCAACAGAGCGATCGGTATTTTGGATAGCAAAACGGAATTCCCCACCACTACTATGAGCAACCGCATCTTGGCAAGCGCTTAACAGTTGCTGGTTTAATTGCCCTTGGTCAAACGGTGTATTTGCCTCCGTTTGATAGAGCGCGGTATTCTCGCCAGCCACCACTGGTGCAATGATTGGAGATAAGTCCAATTTTTGCTGTTTGGCGCTGATCCCTGCTAGTGGCACTAACAGATCAGTACGGCCAATAATGGCCGTTAAACTTTCGACACCTAATTGCGCTAAAATTTCACGGACATCATGAGCAATAAACTTAAAGTAGTTCATTACCTGATCAGGCAAGCCTTTGAAAAATTGCTCACGTAAGACATCGTCTTGAGTGGCAACTCCCGTTGCACAGTTATTTAAATGACAGATACGGAGGAATTTACAGCCTAGGGTCACCATAGGTGCGGTGCCAAAACCAAAGCTTTCAGCCCCTAAAATAGCGGCTTTGACAATATCTAGGCCCGTTTTTAAACCACCATCAACTTGTAAGCGAACTTTATGACGTAGACCATTACTCACTAGCGACTGATGCGCTTCTGCTAAGCCTAGCTCCCACGGACAACCGGCATATTTTACTGAGGTTAACGGGCTGGCACCGGTACCGCCGTCATAACCTGAAATGGTGATAAAATCAGCATAAGCTTTGGCAACACCTGATGCGATAGTGCCGACGCCAGGACCAGAAACCAGTTTGACAGAAATCACCGCTTTTGGATTAATTTGTTTAAGATCGAAAATCAGCTGAGCTAAATCTTCAATTGAGTAAATATCATGGTGTGGTGGTGGTGATATGAGTGTCACCCCCGGCACAGAAAAGCGCAATTTTGCGATCAGAGGGGTTACTTTATCACCGGGTAATTGACCACCTTCGCCTGGTTTGGCTCCCTGAGCGACTTTGATTTGTAGGACATCAGCATTAACCAGATAATGTGGCGTGACGCCAAAACGACCCGAGGCTATTTGTTTGATACGGGAGTTTTTTACCGTGCCGAATCGACGCTCGTCTTCACCCCCTTCACCGGAATTAGAGAAACCGCCTAATCGGTTCATCGCTATTGCTAGCGCTTCATGTGCTTCCGGACTTAATGCACCAATCGACATCGCGGCGCTGTCAAAGCGTTTAAATAATTCGGTTTCCGCTTCTACTTTATCTAACGCTATCGCTTGAGTATCGTCTTTTAAGGCTAACAGATCTCTTAGCGCTGCTACCGGGCGGTTATTGACTTGCTGAGCAAATGTTTGATAATCAGCATAATCACCACTTTGTACGGCTTTTTGCAGGTAACTAACTACGTCTGGATTGTAGGCGTGGTATTCGCCACCGTGAACATATTTCAGTAGCCCGCCGTGATTGACTTTCTGATGCGCTAAGAAAGCTTTACGGGCGAGGTTGATATTATCTTGTTCAATATCATTAAAGTCAGCTCCCTGAATACGGCTTGGCAGATCAGGAAAACATAGCTCCATGACATTTTGCTGTAGGCCGATCACTTCAAACAGGCCGGCACAACGATAGCTGGCTATGGTTGAAATTCCCATTTTAGAGAGAATTTTTAACAAACCTTTATTAATGCCGTTACGGTAGTTGATCACTGCTTCGCGTGCGGTTAACTGAATTTGTCCCTGATCTACTAGCTGTTCAACTGTTTCTAATGCTAAATAAGGGTAAATTGCTGTCGCCCCTAGACCCAGTAATACTGCAAACTGGTGTGAGTCTCTGACAGAGGCGGTTTCTACTATGATATTTGAGTCGCAGCGCAGTTGTTCGTCAACTAAGCGTTTTTGCACGGCACCGACAGCCATTGCTGCAGGAACAGGCAGCATGCCTTTATGAATTTGGCGGTCAGAAAGTACTAAAATAACCGTGTTTTGATTACGAACCAAATCAACGGCTTCATCAGTGATGCGACGAATAGCGGCTTCTAATCCTTCTTCCGGATCATAATTTAGCGTCAAAGTATCACTGCGATAATGTTTAGGATCTAGTTCACGTAATTGTTTGAGACCGGTATACATTAGTACTGGGGTATCAAATAAAATCCGATCGGCGTGACCAGTGGTTTCATTAAAAACGTTGTGTTCGCGGCCAATACAGGTACCTAAAGACATGACGTAGCGTTCACGCAGTGGATCGATAGGGGGATTGGTAACCTGGGCAAATTGCTGGCGGAAGTAATCATACAAGGTACGAGGCTGGCTTGATAACACAGCCATGGGTGTATCATCCCCCATGGAGCCCGTTGCTTCCTGTCCATTTTCCGCCAAGGTTTTAATGACTTGCTGGATCTCTTCATAACTGTAGTTAAACAGTTTGTGATACTGAGCGATATGCTGATCGTCAAATACTCGTTGACCGATTTGCTCTGCCGCTAGCTCGTTAAAAGGCACTAGTCGGCGAATGTTTTTATCCAACCATTCACGATAAGGGTGACGTACCTTTAATTCATTATCAATATCGTTAGAAAGAAAGACATTGCCGGTATATGTATCAATTGCCAGCATTTCACCTGGGCCAACACGACCTTTTTCTATGACTTCGTCTTCGCCATAATCCCAGATACCGACCTCTGATGCTAAGGTAATAAAACCATTACGAGTGATCACATAACGAGCCGGACGCAGGCCGTTACGGTCTAAATTACAGGCAACATGGCGACCGTTGGTCATGACCACGCCAGCTGGGCCATCCCAAGGTTCCATATGCATGGAATTAAATTCGTAAAAGGCTTTGAGATCATCATCCATGAGTGGACTGTTTTGCCAGGCTGGTGGCATTAATAGACGCATAGCGCGGAACAAATCCATCCCACCGGCTAAAAACAATTCAAGCATATTATCCAGTGATGACGAGTCAGAGCCACTTTCATTAACAAACGGTGCGGCATCACGTAAATCTGGTAATAAAGGCGATTGGAAACGATAAGTACGTGCTCTAGCCCATTGGCGATTGCCTTTAATGGTATTGATTTCACCGTTATGAGCCAAATAACGAAACGGCTGTGCTAAATGCCATTGGGGCGAAGTATTGGTGGAAAAGCGCTGATGAAATACACAAATAGCGGTTTGCATGCGAATATCTGCCAGATCTAGATAGAAGTTTGGCAGATCTACCGGCATCATTAAGCCTTTGTAAATAGTCACTAAACAGGAAAGACTGGCGATATAAAAACGCTGATCATCAATGCGTTTTTCTGCCCGGCGGCGCGCCATATATAAGCGACGTTCAAGATCCCGGTTACGCCAGCCCGGAGGAGCATCAACAAATACTTGCTCTATAGCTGGTACATTGCTCGCTGCTATTTCACCGAGAATGGATTGATTAGTAGGGACTTTTCGCCAGCCTACCAGAGTCAGCATTTCTCGAGTAAGTTCTTGTTCTAAAATTTCTTTTGATTGCGCTGCCAGCACCGGATCGGGATTAAGAAAAATCATGCCGACGGCATACTTTCTTCCTAGCTGCCAATTATTCTCTTCAGCAATGGCACGAAAGAATGAGTCAGGCTTTTGCATAAGTAAACCGCAACCATCGCCGGTTTTACCGTCAGCGTTAATACCTCCTCGATGTTGCATACGATCGAGGGCTGAAATCGCGGTTTTTACAAGCTTATGACTGGTTTCCCCTTGTTGATGGGCGATTAAACCAAATCCACAATTATCTTTTTGCGTGTTGGGATCATAAAGCTGCATGTCATTTCTCCTAATAATAATACCGACTTAGCAACGAATTTATGCGAAAGAATAAAGCAGTGCTAAAATTGCATAAATAATCTATTTTGAGCTAAGAGGAATGGCTAACATTAACCACTTATTAGTGAAAGGTCAATAAAAATAGAGTTTTTGCTCGTAATTTTTTTACATTTTTGTAAGTTGTTGTTTTGTATTGTTGTTGTCGTTTTTATTGAGCGTTTGTATGTAAAATAAAATGAGAATTATTATCAGGTTTAGGCTATTTGTTAGTAAAACACTTAACCTTATGTAATTTAATTACATTTTTAGTGAGATCGAGATAGATATCAAAAATATTCATTATTTATTCAAAAAATATTGTTATTGCCTATATAAGCGTTTGTCGAGGGGATGCAAAAAGTTATATGCCCCTTATTTGAGTGATGTTGGGTCCTTATTAGGTAACAAGAATAAAGTTTGCTGGCCTGGCGTTTTTTCTGCAATGAGGCATTGCGCCCTTTGAATTGTGTTATTTATACTATATATTAAAGTTTGACATATTAAGGGGAAGGTAAATGATTAAATCAATTGTAGTGCTCGGTGGTGGAACCGCCGGTTGGCTAACCGCAAGCCTTATTGCTGCTAAGCATGTTAACGATTACTCTCCTTTTAAAGTAACTTTAGTTGAATCACCTAACATACCAACTATCGGTGTTGGTGAGGGCACTTGGCCTACTATGGTCAACACTTTAAAGCAACTTGGTATCAGTGAGTTAACTTTTATGCAGCACTGCGATGCATCATTCAAGCAAGCATCAAAATTTGTTCACTGGGTAAACGGTAAAGAAAACGACTATTACTATCACCCATTTACACCACCACAATCATTTGAAGATCTTAGTTTGGTCGCTGGATGGCAAAAGCTCAATGTAAATGGAAAAAATGAAAAGTTTGCTGATGCCGTTAGTTTACAAACGACGTTATGTCAGCAAAAAAAAGCCCCCAAACAGCTCAAATTAGGTGATTTTAACACCATTGAAAATTATGGTTATCATTTAGACGCAGGGAAATTTGCAAAACTATTAACTGAACACGGTGTAAATAAATTAGGTGTCATTCATGTATTGGATGATGTTATTGACGTTATAAGCGATGAAAATGGGGATATTGCCGCATTAATGACTCAAGAGCATGGTAACATTGAAGGTGATTTATTTATTGATTGCTCAGGCCAAGCCGCCAAATTAATTGGTCAACATTATAATGTCCCTTTTATCAGTAAAAAGGATGTGCTTTTCATCGATAAGGCCATTGCGACGCAAGTACCCTATAAAACAGTGCAAGATCCTGTTGAATCTGCGACGATTTCTACCGCTCAATCGGCAGGGTGGATTTGGGATATAGGCTTACCTACAAGACGTGGTGTCGGTCATGTCTTTAGCAGTAAATATATCTCAGTAGAGCAGGCAAAAGCACAATTAAAAGAATACTTACATAATAGCGTTACTGATGTAGAGCAATTGCAATTTAGAGTATTAGATATTAATCCCGGGCACCGTGAAGTCTTCTGGCATAAAAACTGTGTTGCGGTAGGTATGTCATCCGGCTTTTTGGAACCGTTAGAAGCATCAGCATTAGTTATGGTTGAACTTGCAGCTAAAACCATTGCTTTACATATGCCTGCCAGCAGAGAAGTAATGGATATTGTTGCTCTGCAATACAATGACAATATGCGTTTTCGTTGGCAACGTATCATTGATTTTTTAAAGTTGCACTACGTATTAAGCGAACGTGATGACGAAGGCTTTTGGCGAGATAATCGCGACTTAACGACTATTCCTGATTCATTACAAGCGTTACTGCGGCTGTGGTATCATCAGGCTCCTGATAACAACGGCTTTCTTAGCCCATATGATCTTTTCCCTGCAGCAAGTTATCAATATATTCTTTATGGTATGGGTTTTAAAACTCAAGAAAATCACTTAGGCAACCCCGTTATGCTTGCTAAACGAGCTCTACAAGCATTTAGTAAAGTAAAAGAACGCCAAGATAAAATGCCGGGTTTATTGCCAACAAATCGTGAAATTTTAAATGAAATACACCAGCTAAACCGAGATGTTACGCTTGACATTGACCAATCTACGCTTGGATATTGGCATTACTTATGTCCGACAAAGTTAAATGATATTAGTCAACGTTATCCGATATTTTTTAAAAAAGAATCACAGGGCTTTACGCCTATCTATTTAACAAGCTTGAGTGACAAAACCAAAAAAGCATTGTCTATGTCTCATGATACTCAGAAAAAGTCTTGGCTAACAAATGAATTAGCGACAATGCTTAATCAACCAAATTTTTTGGAACCGGTTAAATTAGCAATTACCTTAAATGACGATACCGACATTAATGTTTCAGGCTTACATGTTATCGAAAAAAATAAATGGCAGCAGGTAAAATTATCTAATAAGTTACCTGCACAGGTTAGCCAGCAATTAGAAGTGTTCATCTCTTCGCTACAGCATGTTCCCAGGCTTATTGAGCAAGAGAATAATGCCAGAAGTTAATAACTAGCAAAGAGGGCGTCTAGGAGCAATTTACTATTACGTATATGCTGTCAACTAGCCCTTTATTCTGTTGGTCTTTGATTAATTTAAGGTTGGTAGCCGCCAGAGACGCCTTTAGTGGTGACACTGACAGCGTCATGAGCATGTAGTGATTCCAAATGATTTATTTTAAGCCAGAAGTCATCGTACTCTGGTGCAAGATTCATCGCGTGTTGTAAGCGGCGAGCGGCATCTTCACAAAACATCAGGTTTTGACCATTAAGACGGGCAAACTCTTGTTCATCTTCTCGTTTGACTGCCGCTTGTACCGGTGTTTGTAAAGCATCTTCTATCAAGTCTACCAATTCGGTGATCGGAAATTCTGTGCTCGCAGCATTGAGTTTAACTTTAATCTCTGCGACCGAACGTTGGCTGTGAGGAGTGGCAACTATGCCTTCAGTAGTGCCTAACCATTCATGGATTGCATCTAAATCGACGCCGCTGTCAGCGCTAAATGAATCTCTAAAAGATTTCTGAATTAACTGACGTGCCAATGCCGCTGAACATGGACAAGTTGACGAGTAACGAACATCGATGGCTAATTCTACCATCAATTTACCTTTATCCAGGCGACCGGTAATGGTTATAGGATAGGCTTTCCAGCCTTGTTTACCACTGATCAGGGATTTGCGTCTTAAGTGATAGTCGAAGTTAAATACCACTTTTGCATTATCGCTAAGATCCTGATGACTAGAAATAAAGCCGTCAAGTAAGGCGACTAAACTCTGATAATTTAGTTCATTACTAGTAGATAATTCATCAAGCAATAGATAAAGGCGAGACATATGAATGCCTTTGGCTTGTGGATCGTTAAGGTTTACTAAGGCATCAACATAGGCTGAAACCATGCGTGATGATTCGCCTTTGGAAGCAAGCATAATAGGCATTTCTATATTGCTCATTCCAACCCAATCTAGGGTCCCTTCTGTTTGGGCCGTCGTGTGATTGGCAATATCAGGCATTGATGTAGACATGGTTTCTCCGAAGTGTGTTGTGCTATGTAAAGGGCTAGGTCTTTCCTAACTACAGTCATAACGAAATAGTTGGCAAACGTTATAGATTGATACTCTACTTTGTCGCGAGTTATCTTTTTATACCATGGCATAAAAAGGGCGGCTATTTTGAATGAATTCATGGATAAAAGCAATATAAATAGCGGGAGTTACCCTATTGAGTAAGATTTTATTGGGCTGATGGAGATGACTTTATTATTTGACTTGTTACAATGAGACGGACTTAAGGAATAAAGGGTTAGTTTGTGAGCGAAAATAATCAGTTAGATATGGCATTATTGTCGGGATATCTCGATAATTTAGGCGCAGAAATTGTTCAGCAAATGTTGGATCTCTATCAACAGCAATCTGTGGTTTACTTGAATGATATTAATCAGGCAATGGAAGTTCAGTCACAGCCAGATTGGCAAGAGTCTTGTCATAAAATGAAAGGTGCGGCGGGGAGTGCGGGCTTAATTGGTGTTCATCAAAAATTAGTAGCAATTGAAAAATCTACTGATAGTTGGCCGATAAAAAAACAATATTTTCAGGAGCTTAGCACACTTAATCAAGCGGCAATTAGTTGCTTTACCCAGTGGTTGAGTAACGAGCAATAAAAAAGGCTAGTGATGGACTAGCCTTAGCAAATCGGTTTGGTTATTCAACCGTACCAACAAAGCGATAACCTTCACCATGTATGGTGTTGATTAATTCCGGTGAGTCTTCTACCGATTCAAAATGTTTACGTAATCGTCGAATAGTAACATCGACCGTTCTGTCGTTAGAGCGAAGATCACGGCCAGTCATTTCTTTAATTAACTGCTGACGAGTCACTATTTGCCCGGTATTAGCAATCAATAACCTTAAAGCGCGGTATTCTCCCCGAGGTATCGAGATCACTTCGCCGCTCGGTGACGTCATCTTACGAGAATTACCATCTAGTACCCATTGATTAAAGCGGATAATGGCATTGTCAGATTCTGTTTTACCCTGAGACAGGCGGTTTAAAATATTGCGTGCGCGTATAGTTAATTCTCTTGGGTTAAACGGTTTAGTGAGATAGTCATCGGCACCAATTTCCAGTCCAAGAATTTTATCGATATCACTGTCTCTGCCAGTTAAGAAAATCAGCCCTAAGTTGGGATTGTTAGTTAATTCTCGTGCTAACAATAAACCATTTTTTCCTGGCAGATTGATATCCATAATGATGAGGTTAATGATGTTTTTCTGGAGTTGCGATTCCATTTCCTCACCGTTAATGGCTTCTGAAACTGTATAGCCTTCTGCTTCAAATAAATTGCGAAGGTTAAAGCGAGTTACATCTTCATCTTCTACGATAAGTATGTGAGGTTTTTGCATGCCTAATATCCAGTTGAAGTGCTGTTAATGTTGTGAACTTCCCTTTATGTTTTGCTTAAATTAAGGGCGTTGTTTTCACTATATTTACATAAATTAATATTAACTGTTAACTATGTTATACAGCCTAGCGTTAAAAAACAATTATTACGAACCTAATCTATAGCAGATCTTTAGTGTTTTTTGTAATCAATATAAGTTGATTAATATAACTAAAGTAATTGTTCACTAACGGGAAAATTGATTTCAAAGGTCGCGCCTTTGCCCGGTTCACTGTCTAAACGAATATTTCCGCCGAGTGCTTGGGTGACTAAATTGTAAACTAAATGTAGCCCAAGACCACTACCTCCTTCACCTCGTTTAGTGGTGGTAAAGGGATCGAATACTTTATCTTTAATCAACGGGTCTATGCCTTTGCCATCATCTTGATAATGAATATTGAGCTGTTCCCCTAGTTTCATTACTTTCACGGTAATCGTACCTTGAGGACTGTGGTCAAAACCGTGAGTAATTGAGTTTAAGATCAAATTGATCATCACTTGGTTGATTGGACCAGGTTTGCTGACGATCATTAAATCTTCAGGGCAATCAAAATGAATTTGATACGGAGTATTTTTTATTTGCGGTGCTAAGGTCAGTAAAATTTCATTAAGTAATTCGGCAAAGTTAAACTGACGAAATTCATCACTGGATTGATCTACGGCGACTTTTTTAAAGCTCGATATTAACTCGGCGGCACGTTTTAAATTACGATAGATAATACCGACATTTTCTTCCCCTTCGGCAAGAAATTTCCTTAGCTGACTAGATTTTAAGGTCTTATCATGAAAGGCTTTGGATATCTCGTTGAGGCGATCAGACAGTAAGGTTGACGCGGTCACACCGAGTCCTATCGGGGTATTGACTTCATGAGCGACGCCGGCAACCATATCGCCTAGTGATGCCATTTTTTCACTCTCAACTAACTGGTCTTGATACTGATGTAGTTTTTCTAATGTTGATAACAGCTCTTGGTTCGACTCTTTTAATGCTTCTGTTCGGGTATGGACCTTGCCTTCTAGCTCTGCATTGAGTTTTAGACTTTTTTGTTCGGCAGCCCTTAACTGATTAATGTGTCGCTCAACTCGGTTTAAAAAGCTATTGATGTTTCTGGCAAGAAAATCGAGTTCTTGATAAGGCATGGTTTTGATTCTCATCGAATAATTTTTCGATTGAGACATCGCCAATAAGTCACTACCGAGCAATTTAAGTGGCAAGGTTATGTTGTTTTCTAAACGAAACGCAATGATAAAAACCACTACCAGTAAGATAAAAAAGATAATCGTTAGCGCGATAATTAACTGAGTGGTTAAAGATAAACCATTCTGGCTGTCCATCTGAATAAAGACATATCCAATTGTCTCTTCTTTGTATTGGATTGGCCTGATGTATCTGACCAGCGCCTGATCAAATTGCGGCTCACGATAAATGGCTCTTTGTTCGGCAGTCAGTCCCACGACGTTTGGGCTTTGCTCGCCTCTTTTAAAGTGGTCATAAGTAGCAACAATACTATACTTGTTTTCAGGTTGCTGAAGTTGATAAATATCAACATGTTGGATACTTTTAATCGTTTTAAAATTAGCGAGCTGGTTGACAACATCATTGATTTGGCCGCTATTAAGTGCTGACGCACTCATTTGAGCAATGTAACGGCTCCAATGTTTTACATGTTGCGCTATTTGTTGTTTTGACTCATCAAGAAAAATATTGGCAATAAATATCATCGCTAGAAAAACAAAAGTAAACGCAAAGCCAATCATGGTTATTAAAACCGTTTGGCGTATAGATTTTATTTTCCTAATTTCTTGCATGCTTTACTTTTATTATGAACAACCATCTACTTGGATAATTGTTGATATTTGAAAAGATTGCAACCATTTCACTTTAATAATTCAATAAATCCTCTGCTATTTTTAGCGTTTGGCTTGATAAACACTAAAGCCCTGTTTTGTGCAAATAATCTCAAAGCTACCAAATGCCTGCTCGATAATAGGCTGATATTGGAGAAAGCTATTCGCGACTATGACTAAGCTGCCAGCTGGCGTTAGCTGATGTTTGATCTTCGCTAAAAATTGTTCGGTAGCCGCGTAGCAAGTTTTGACTCCTTGGTGAAAAGGGGGATTAGATATTACGAACTGATAATTGTCTTTTATGTGGGAGAGGCTATTGGTTGCTAAGGTTTGACCATGCAAGCCATTAATTTCAAGTGTTTTTTCGGACGACGCTAAGGCTAATGCACTGACGTCGGCTAGTGTCAGTGAAGCATCCGGATGATTAAGGCCAATAAAAGTGGCGATAACGCCGGCGCCGCAGCCAAAGTCCAGCACTTTACCCTCAATAGTTTTGGGTAAGTGTTCCAGTAAAACTTTGGTGCCGATATCTAGTGATTTTTGGCTAAATACTCCCGGTAAGGCAGCTACTTTAAACTGACGACCAGCTAAATTCACTTGATAGTAGCTATACCAATCATCTAAGTTAAAGGGCGCTTGAGATAGACGCAGACTGGCTTCAAATAAAAGGCAATGGCGCGCGGCATCCACTTTATGACAAAAATGACTTAACGAGTCGATGAGCTTGTTTAGAGATTTAATACCACTTTTATTTTCACCGACGATCAATAGTCTGTTTTGCGCAGTTATGCACTGATTAAGCATGGCTAAGGTAAACAGTAATTCTGGCTTACTTTTAGGGAATGAAATGATCACTAAGTCATGTTTTTCAGTGGATTGATAGTGCGCGTTATAGCTACAGTGGCTGTCGCCAAATTTTCTATGTGCTAAATGATACTGGTAATTAGTATCATAAAAGCTGAGCTGACAATCAGGATTTTGCTGTTTGATAAGTGCTGCTAGGTCATCATCAGGCATATTTACCAGTAACGGACGCTTACTACTTAATAATTCTTCATTTCTTTGAAGTACTTGGCTGAGGTTGGCTAAATGCATTAAAGTCCTAAAGGGGTTGTCAGGCTGAATTTAAAAAAGCGTATTACAACAAATTTATGTCATACTATCAGGGTATTTTACAGGGGATTTTCATAAGAACCAAACGCTTCTATCTTAATGTGAGGGAAAGACTATTTTTGTAAAGTGGCTGACAACGCTGAAAACCATCTGGTTGCGCAGTGTGTTGAGAAAACAATACCTGATATTAAGACATTATTATCTTGCTAAGTGGTTCGGTTATTCTCCTAAAGTTGAAGTTTACCTGGCGCTACAAGACCCTTATAGCTTTATGCTGGTGCAAGTATTAGCCGATCTGGCTGAGCGTTATCGTGTTCAGTTTAAGCTTTATCTCGTCTATCAGGCGGTGCCAGGTGTAACTATTGCGCCTGGTTTAATGCAGCAATGGGCGCTCAAAGATGCTAATTTTATCGCTTCTCAGTATCAGCTGACACAAGTCAAAGCTTACCCTAACGCTAAAGCCCTGTTAACTGGGCAGCAGTTGTGGCAGCTCAGCTCCCAAAATATTGAAACGGCAGTGAACATTTTTCATCAAACTTGGTTTGATCAATATGATAGTTACTACAGCACTTCGACGCCGGTGATTAATTTTCAGGTGAAAAATTTACATCGTTTAGTAGCGAAAGGCCATTACTTGCCTGGAGCATTATTATTTGCGGGGGAGTGGTTTTTAGGAGTTGATCGACTGAGCTTTTTTGAAGATAAATTATTAGCTCTGGGATTAAATTATGGTAAACCTGAACGTAAATACTTAGCCAATCAGCTGCAATTTATTACCGCAGAGGATTCACCTCAAAGTGACGGTGCGCACAGTGATAATGGAGTCATAGAAGCTTATATTTCATTACGTAGCCCATATTCTTATCTGGGGTTTGTTAAAGCCAAGAAAATGGCCGCGCATTATCAGTTATTATTAGTGGTTAAGCCAGTATTACCACTAATGATGCGAGGCTTTGATGTTTCACATAATAAACAAAAATACCTCTATCTCGATGCATATCGAGAAGCGCAACAAGCTGATATTGACTTTAGAGGTTTTGTTGACCCGTTAGGTAAAGGTATTATTGACTGTTATCAACTAGTTAGTTATGCCGATAGCCAAGGCAAAGCGATTGATTACATCGAACAGGTTTTTCAGGCGATATATGTTGATGGACTGGATGTCGCTAATCCTGATGTGATTAAAGAGGTTTGCCGGCGCCTAGGACTAAATTACCAGCATGCTATGCGTTATAACGAACAGCATGACTGGCAACAATGGGTCGATAATAATCAGGTAGAGCTAGAAAAAATGGGCTTTTGGGGCGTGCCCTGTTTTAAATATCGAGATATTAGTTGTTGGGGACAAGACAGATTAGTACAAATAGAACAAGCAATACAGAATACAGTCAACTAATGGTATTGAGATATTAAACGTCTTTAATTATCCATTCCTTAAGTTTGTCTTAAGGTTAGCCAGTTATAAATCAAAATTAAAAGGCTAAATTATGAAACACCAACAGATACTCATCACTTTTTTAAGCGCTACTTTGTTAGCCGGGTGTTCTTCCTTAGGAGTTGAACCCTGGGAGCGGGATATTCTGGCTAAGAAAGAAATGGCGCTAACTTCATCCCCTCTCGATGCGGCATTAGACGATCATATCTATTTTAGTAAGGAAGCGTCCAGTGGCGGTCGCAGCTTTGGTGGCGGAGGTTGCGGATGCAATTAACAAAAACAACCGATCTTAAAGGGTTGTTAACAACCGCAACTTGTGCGTTATTAACGACGAATCAGGTGAGCGCTACTGAAACGGCGGTAGATGAATGGCAGTTTGATACCGCTATTATGTATTACGGTGAGAGCGATAGAGTGACAGCCGTTGAAGGGATAGTTGCCGGACAAAAAACTTTTGCCGATGAACAAGTGCTAAATCTTAAAGTAACGGTAGATGCTTTAACTGGGGCGTCGGCAAATGGTGCTGTTGCTCAGCCTGATGTGCAAACTTTTACCCGGCCATCCGGTAATGGTCAATATCAGGTCAAAGCAAAACAAACGCCATTAGACGATACGTTTCATGATACCCGGTTGCAGTTAACCGGCTCTTGGAGTCAGCCGTTGTATCATGATTATACCTGGACAGTGGGGGGGAACTTATCAAAAGAGTATGATTACCTATCTGTCTCAGTTAACAGTAACTTAGCGCGTGATTTTAATAAGAAAAATACCACAGTGTCCGCTGGTTTTTCTTACGCCTTTGATCAAATAGAGCCGGAAGGCGGTTTGCCCAAAGCATTAAGTGAAATGACGGTTGAGCAATTTGGTAGCACTGAATTTGATGCGTTGTTTGAGCAAACTCGCATTGGTTCAAGCGATGATAAAAATACCCTAGATTTGTTATTAGGCCTGACTCAAGTTATTAATCGTAATACCATTGTTCAACTCAATTATAGTTATTCTGATGTTAGTGGCTACCTGACGGATCCTTTTAAAGTCGTCAGCGTGGTTAATCAACAAGGGTATAGTCAGCGGGCGATTTATGAACACCGGCCTGATAGTCGTACTAAGCATGCGGTTTTTGCACAGCTTAAAACGCATTTTAGTAATACGGTGCTAGATGCTTCTTATCGCTATATGACAGATGATTGGCAAATAGACTCACATACGCTGGATCTTCGTTATCATATGGCGTTAAATAACGGCCATTATATTGAACCTCATATCCGTTATTACACTCAGACGGCGGCGGAATTTTATACTCCTTTTATAATCGAAGGGCAGTCGATAAATCAGGACATAAGTGCGGATTATCGTATCGGCGAAATGGACGCTTATACCTTTGGTATAAAGTATGGCATGCCAATGAACAGCGGTGACAGTTTAGCATTTCGTCTTGAGTACTATCGACAATCACCCAAAAGCGATGGTACTGCGGCTGTTGGTGTGTTAAATGACGTTGAACTGTATGAGACTATTGATGCAGTGATTGCTCAGGTGAGTTATTCTTTTTAGTGCAGTAGGACTGATTAGCGTAATAGATGATAAGAGAAGTAGAATGTACTAAACGAGATAAGGGCTATGCGATAATATTTGATGCTATGGCAAGTCCTTGTGAAGTACTGATTGATAGCCCCGAACAATGGCTAGCTAGTTTAATTGGTGAACAGGTAGCTGGCGAAGCCTGGCGTATTGAAGATAAATATTCCCGTTATCAAACCACTAGTGTTTGTGGTCAGTTAAATGCGAATGCCGGTAAAAAATGCCCAATTGATAGTGAAACCTTTCATTTATTGCAGTTTGCCGATCAATGTTATCAGCTCAGTGATGGTTTGTTTGATATTACTTCTGGCGTGTTGCGTAAAGCGTGGCATTTCGATTGTTCTGATAATATTCCAAGCCAGCAACAAATTGATCGTTTGTTGCCATTTGTTGGTTGGCAACAACTTGAATTTGATGAAAATCATCTGCAAATGCAGCAAGGTATGGAAATAGATTTTGGTGGTATCGGTAAGGAATATGCGGTTGATAAAGCAATATTACTGGCCAATCAAGTGATAGCTCAACATGCGAAAAATTCTGTGCCGGTATTAGTGAATTTTGGTGGTGACCTGGCAGTCAATGGCCCTAGAGATAAAGAGCAAGCCTGGCACGTTGGGGTAGAACACCCGAGTTTAGCGGCACATAGCACTATGGTGGTGACGATCAAACAAGGAGCCATAGCGACGAGTGGAGACGCTAAACGTTTTTTACTCAAAGATGGTCGACGTTATAGTCATGTGTTAAATGTTAAAACCGGCTGGCCGGTAGAAAATCCACCTAAGTCTATTACTGTGGCAGCGCCAAAATGTATACAAGCAGGGCTGCTAGCAACACTAGCCTTGTTACAAGGGAAAAATGCCACAAAATTTCTTAAAACACAGGATATCACTCACTGGCAGATCAGCTGATGATCGCCCTGAGGCTCTTGTTCAATTTATTGGTAAATTGGTGATTTTATTTTATATTTCATAGTAACGATAAAATATAATCACGGCGATAAATGACACATCCTAAAGTCACCTTAGCGTTGACTGTGTTGACTGCTTTTAGTTGCTACGGCAATAATGCGGATTCCATTTTTGATTTGAGCTTAGCGGAACTGTCTAAGATCACGGTGGTAACAGCTGCCGCTGGCTTTGAACAACAATCCAGTAAAGCGCCCGCTAATGTCACTGTGATAACCGCTGAACAGTGGCAAGCGATGGGAGCACGCACCTTTGCTGACGTCTTAAGAACCATTCCCGGTGTTCATCTAAGTAAATCGATTCAGTATGATCATAATGCCATAATCTTTAGAGGGTTATCGGGTAATAGTTCATCAAAAATTAAAGTGTTGATCGATGGCGAGCCAATCAATTCTTTACAAGATAGCGGCAGTCATAGTGGTTTTCAGTTACCGCTAACTAGCTTTAAGCGTATTGAGATTGTGCTCGGGCCTGGTTCTGTGGTTTACGGTGCAGATGCTTTTGCCGGAGTCATCAATCTTGTTTCTTATGACTTTGATGAAATGAGTTCAGCCTTTACCGCTCGTGCCGGTAGTTTTGACACTTATGATTTTTCTTTGCGGCATAACGTTGACTTTGGGCCGTCAACGTTTCAGTTATCATTAGATTATTTAGAAAGTGCTGATGATAATGAACGAATAATTACAACGGATCTTCAGTCAATTTTAGATACGGTATTTGGCACCAGTGCTTCCAATGCGCCAGGACGTATTGATGAACATTACCGGGTATTTTCAGGCTTAGCTAAATGGCAAAGAAAAAACTTGGCGTTGTCATTTTTTACCTGGCGTAATTTTGATTTAGGTTTGGCAGCTGGTATTGCACAGGCCTTAGATACTAAAGGTCATTCATCTGTCCGTCATGATGTATATCGTTTAGATTATGATCTGAGTGAATATATCACAGGCTCATTAGATGCCACATTAAGTTATAAGGAACAAGATACTCAATCATTTCTCTATGTCTTTCCTGCCGGCACTGTATTGCCCATCGGCGCGGATGGGAATATAGATTTTGTTACTCCGACGACTGTTACTTTATTTAGTGACGGTTATATTGGTACGCCAAGTCCTAAAGGTAATAGTACTACTTTGCGTTTAACGCATTTATTTGAGCCAGCCGATCATCACTTTATTCGCTGGGAAGTGGGTGCAGAACGGCAAAGCTTCCGTGCAACGGAAGAAAAAAACTTCGGCCCCGGGATCTTAAATGGCATTGAGTTAGTGGTTGATGGCAAGTTAACTTCAGTGACCAATACGCCCTATATTTATATCGAAGATGTCAGTAGAGATTTTTATTATTTATCACTTCAGGATGAATGGCAGATAAATCAAGAGCTGCAGGCTACACTTGGCGTCAGATATGATAACTATTCCGATTTTGGCTCGACGCTTAATCCGAGAGTGGCGTTTATCTGGCAAGCAACAGAAAGTTTAAATTTGAAATTATTTGCCGGTAGTGCGTTTCAGTCGCCGTCTGTCGAGCAATTGTACGCGCAAAATAATCCGGTTGGTTTAGGCAATAAAACACTGCAACCAGAGACTGTTGATACGGTTGAATCGGGTTTAAACCTAGAATATTTCATTGATGATAATACCCTAGTGGCAATGAGTGTATTCCGTTTTCATGCTAAAGATATTGTGCAGTTTGTCTTTGACGAAACACGTAAAGGTAATGTTGCACAAAATATTGGTCAGCAAAAAGGTCATGGCGGTGAAGTTAGTTTTAAATGGAAGCCGATGGATAATATGACCATTAATGCAAACTATTCATTATTGTCATTAAAGGATGAATATGACAATAATGTCGCCGATGTACCTAAGCAAATGGCGTATTTAGCGATGAACTGGAAAGTCTCTGATAATTGGAACTGGAATCTCGATGCTAAATGGATAGGCGAACGTTTGCGCGGAGCATCGGATCTTAGAGCTAATGTCGCTCAATATACCTGGATTAGCACTAAGCTAGAACGCCGCGAACTTATCGATAACTTGTCGGCGGCAATCATTGTTAATAACCTATTTGATACCGATGCCAGAGAGCCGAGCAGTGTCAATATTAGTGATGATATTCCATTGCCTGGAAGGCAAGTATTGTTTGAGCTTAATTATCAGTTTTAGTTGAAAAATTACTAATAAGTGTTTTCATCGAAAGGCCACTGTCCTTACTTGTCATCAATTAAGGCAGTGGCAAAAAGGGAAATTGTTATTTAGCTAAGTTATTGTGCTAATCCATAACGATATAAGGCTGCTAATAATGGCATTAATTGCTCGTCAAGCTCATCGTTACCGACATATCCGTCTTCACCATTCATTAATACCACCAGACCGGTTTTTGTCGCGGTGTTATATTGCATGATAGCATTGGTACCGGGATCGCCGCCGCTATGGCCAATATATGCGCCATGTCTGTACCAGAATACCCCTTGAGTATCACGTTGGTTTAACACCTCTGTTTGTGAAGACAACATGGCTTCAACGGTTTCTTGTGCTAAAATTCGGGTGCCCTGATATTGACCGCCTTGGGTAATAGCGATTAAAAATCTGGCTAAATCACTGGCACTGATATTTAAATCTCCGTCGTAGAAGGTTGGATAGCTAAATTCCGGAACTGCTATCGGATTGAGCTCTGTATCAAGCGAATATTGTACTGCTTTGGCATTATTTGGATTCAGTTCAGTATGATGCCAGGCGGTATTGTTCATATTGAGCGGAGTAAATATTTGCTGTTGCATCACTTCGGAAAAGTCGATATTGAGTTTCTGTTCGACCGCATAGCCAGCCAAACCCGCACCAATATTGCTATATTGATGCGTTTTATTAGGAAAGCCGTCTTCGTCCTCATTATAAATACCGTTCATGACATAACGACCATTTTCGTTGAAGTACTCAGTGGCAAAGAAAGTGGTTGGCTCTACAGGAACAAACTCTGGGCACTCTTCAACACCATATAGACGGTATAACGAACGGTTGTTTTCGTGTAAGTAGTAGCTACAGCCGTAACCATCACTATCACGTATCCCTGAGGTATGAGTCACTAAGTGGCGTAGGGTAATGCCATCACTTTCATCTGTATTGGCAGGATTGTTGGGGTTAAAACTTAGGTTCATCTCGGTCAGCTTATCATCCAGGCTGATATTGCCTTGCTCTACTTGTTGCATGATACCTGCGGCAAGCATTGCTTTACTGATAGAACCGACATTAAAGGGTGTGTCCATAGTGATGGCAATGTCTTGTTCGATATTGGCTAAGCCGTGTGCTTTTTGATAAACAATTTTGTCGTTTTTAATGATGGCAACCGCAACGCCAGGTATTTTCGTCGGGACAAAATATTGCTCAAACGCCTGATCAACTTCGGCTTTGCTTGGCGTAGTATCTGTTATCGCGTCAGTTGCTTGCAAGACATAATCTATCGGTGTGTTGGAATAATATAACAAGTCTTGGGTGGCATAGACCGGCATTTCAACCTCAGGCGTGACACCTATACGTTCGACAACCTTACCTTCACTATCCCGGTATACTTCATTGCTTAAGGTTAATGCCCAGCCATTAGGGAGTTGATGGTCTAAGACATCAGAAACACTGCCATTAGTCGGTTCGCCAATCATGGTGACTTGTGGTAGGGCCTTTAATGCCATGGATAGCACTTCGCCGCCACTGCCAGTGCTACGACCGGTGATCACATAGACCGGCTTATCAAAGACTGCAATCGGAGATTTTGTTAGCTTAAGCTCATAATTGTCGCCCTGGTAATTGCGGTTATTGATGGATTTAGTGGCGATAACTTGTTCTTTATCGCTAAAGTAACTGGCTATTTTTAACGCGATATTATCAAAGCCACCACCGTTATAACGTAGATCGATAATAAGCGCGTCGCTGTTGGTAAAATCCGCTAATGCCGTTTGCATGATAATGTCGGTATCAGCTAGATCTTGGCTGATTAATGCTAGGGTGTCTAAAAAGTTGTCGCCATCCTGTTCTTCGCTGTCGTTAATATTTTGTACTCTATCGATACGTAGATATCCGAGATTATCAGCGAGTTTACCCCAGCGAATAGCATTGCTGTCTTGATAGCTGTTAAGTTGGTGTTCTTGCAGCAATTGGGCTACTACCTGGTCGTTGTAGTTCATTAATTCTTGCCAGGCTTGGGCAAAATCTTCTTCGGCATCAACTACCGAACTTCGAAGCACTTCTAAGATAAATCCGTTTAATGCATCTCCGCTAACATCTTCATCGTCGCCGTCATAAAGCGCTAGATGGCTATCACCAAAGGTCGAGATAATGTCTTCAATGATTTCAAAGAACTCCTGCTTAGTGGTTGAGCTGGTAATTAACGGACGATACTCATCATAAACCAATTGCCAATCGATATTACGTGTTTCAAAGAAGGCATAATAGTCGTTCATGGTATGCCAGAAATACTCAAAGTTAGTTTCTGGATCGGTTTGGGAAAGTAAACTTTCTTGCTGACAGTTTTCAGGTAATTGCTGCTTGCTGATAAATACTTGGTCATTGGAGCCGGTCCCACTAAACCTTAGCTGGTTGTTATCAATCGATAATAAACTGGCAGCCGCTTCAATATCATCAAGTTGGGCGCTGTCGGTTTTGACACAGCCATAGCTATTGAAGTTATAAGAACTAAAGTGCTCATTATCTATCTGCCATAAGTTACCCGTGCCTGGTAGCTCCCAGATGCCTTGATACTTAGCGAAAACCGAGGCGACAGGCTCGACAACATCCGGCTTTTTATTTTTTGCATCTGAACCGCCGCAAGCGCTTAACAGTACAGCAATGGCAATCAAACTAGGGATTGCAATGTTTTTCATTTGTTAAATTCCTTGTTAATTATTTAGACTCCAAGGATATTAAGTTCAAACGCAGTGAGAATCTGTGAGTAGATTGTGGTGTTTTTGTTGGCAAATGTCAGAAAGTGTAAAAGTCCGATAAAGTCGTTTTCGGCTATTGTCAAAAGTTAGAATAAATGTTCTAATAATCGCGTCCCTTATTCCCGTGAGTTAGTTTGTAGAATGATTTTTATTCATTAACTCACTAAAAAGGGCCAGAAGAGGAGCGTTAACTAGGTAGTTATCATGAAGAGATCAAACTCTAATGATTGATAATGATGGAGATTAACGCCGAGGCAGTGACATTTTTGATGATGCAACTGTCGGTTGTTTAGGTTGAATCCTAACAATTGTCACCTGTGCTTAATTTATTATTTTGATGAGTAATAAATTAAGCAAATTTATGGTGGAGAGCTTCTGGCCTTTGTAAGCCTCTCTGCCGTTCGTGGCGAATACAGGTATTACAAACGCCACTAAGTTCTCCGAACAACTAGAGTTCGTGAGAAATGAATCTGACAAATCACATAACAAATTTAAACCACATCTCATTGTGGACCGCTCTGGTGACGCCGATGCGGCCTGATGGTGCCATCGATTTTGATAATCTGATTGCATTGGCCCGGCTGCAGGCGAAGGCCGGTAATGGCATTACCTTACTTGGTAGTACCGGCGAAGGGCTTGCATTAACTCTTGATGAACAATTGGCCGTGGTTCAGTGTGTTACAAAGCTATCACTTAATGTCCCTATTATGGTGGCTGTTGGCGGCTATAACCTGGCGGCGCAAAAAGCCTGGATTAAACAGTGCAATCAAATGGCTATTCACGGTTATTTATTAACCTCGCCAATTTATGCTAAGCCGGGCACTGTAGGTCTGAGTCATTGGTTTAATGAACTGCTTGAGCAAGCCACTTTCCCTTGTATGATTTACAACGTGCCGTCACGTAGTGGCGTGACTATTCCTGTTTCAACGCTACAAAATATTCAGCATCACCCCAATTGTTGGGCGCTAAAAGAAGCCAGTGGCGATTTAGCCACTTTATTGGCGTATCGCCAGCATTGTCCCAAGATTGAAATTTATAGTGGTGAAGATGCCATGATGCCGTATCTGGCTGCTGCTGGAGTAAAAGGCTTAGTGTCGGTTGCCGCCAATATCTGGCCACAAGCTACCCATCGCTATGTCGAGCTGGCGTTAGCAGGTCAACATCATGAATTATTTCCTGTCTGGCAAAACGCGGTAGATGCCTTGTTTCAAGTGGCGAGTCCTATTGCTACTAAAGTACTGATGACAATGAAAGGGCAATTAAATCATAGCAGATTACGGGCACCGTTAATTGAACAGGAGTTAGATTCAGAGAATCGCTTAGCTGAAGTTGATCAACAAATTAGTCGCTGGTTTAACAGCAAACAAAATTTAGCAATTATTGAAAATAAACAAGTTATTGGAGTGAAGTAGTAATGAGCTGGCAAGACACATTAGCCGAACTAGAAACGGGCACTATTCGCGCAGCAAATCAGGACGAACAAGGTAACTGGCATGCAAATGTCGCTGCAAAAGAGGCTATTCTCGCGGCATTTGGCGCCGGAGAAAATATTGAATTTAACGGCAATTATCAAGGCTTTGTTGATAAACATAATCTCGCGGCTCGTCAGTTTACTGTCAGTGATGGCGTTCGTTTAGTACCTGGGGGCTCGTCTGTGCGCCGCGGTGCTTATGTTGCGCCTGGTGTCATTGTAATGCCGCCGGCCTATATTAATGTTGGTGCTTTTGTTGATTCCGGCACTATGGTGGATAGCCATGCATTGATCGGTTCTTGTGCTCAAGTCGGCAAAAATGTCCATGTTTCTGCGGCGGTGCAAATTGGTGGGGTGTTAGAGCCGATAGGCGCTAGTCCGGTGATTATTGAAGATGACGCATTTTTAAGTGCTGGTGTGGTGATCGTTGAAGGTATCGTAGTGAAAAAAGGCGCGGTGCTAGCACCAGGGGTGTCGTTATCGGCTTCTGTGCCTGTTTATGATTGTGTTAATCAAGTGATGCTAGAAAAAGGTGCAGATATTCCTGAGCGTGCGGTGGTGGTACCAGGTACTCGCCCAATGAATGGAGCTTGGGCGCAATCACAAGGTTTAAATATGGCGTGTGCTTTAATTGTGAAATATCGCGATGAAAAAAGCGATGCCTCGTTAGAGCTTGAGTCTGTTTTACGTTAATAGGTGAGCATATGTCAGCACATCCGCATTGGTTAGCTAAGCCGTTAGCCGCATCGTTACAGCAACAGTTTGCCGATGATATTGAGTATCAAGTCGCTAACGGTTGCTTTGTTTATGATCTCGAGCAGCTACAACAGCATTTAGCTAAGTTGCAGCAACAGGACGTGATCAAACTGTGGTTTGCCGTTAAAGCAAACCCATTGTCGCGTATTATTCAAACCTTAGATCAGGCGGGATTTAATTTTGATGTTGCCAGCACAGGCGAATTATCTCAAGTGTTGGCGCAAGGCATTTTACCTGAGCGAGTATTAAACACAGGGCCGGCAAAATCACAACGGCAAATTCATGCTTTTATAAAACAAGGCGTGCGGGTGTTTGTTGCTGAAAGTATTAATCAGCTTAAGTGGATAAACCAAGCCGCGGCTATTGAGCAGGTAACGCCTCAGGTCTTGCTGCGGGTGCAATTACAATGGCCAGAAGGTGAGAAAAACCCACTTGGTGGTAATGCACTGACGCCATTTGGTCTATCAGTGGCTGAATGGCAACACGTTCAGGTTAGCGATTTTCTTGCAATCGACCTTTGTGGTCTGCATATTTTCCAGTGGGGCAATATGCTCAGCAACGAGAAAATGTATCAACTGTGGCAGCAGATGGTACCACCGCTTTGTCAGCTTGCTGAATCAATCGGCATGCAGTTACGGATATTAGATTTGGGCGGTGGCTTAGGCATAGATTATTTACAGCAAGGGCAACAATTGTCTTGGCCGAAAATTATTGAAGATTTAGCAAAGATAAAGAGTGAAGCTGGTGTTGAAGAACTATGGTTGGAACTTGGACGCTATGCGGTAGCAGAATGTGGTTATTACTTAACGCCGGTTGTTGATAGAAAAACTAATTATGCTCAAGAGCAGTTAGTCTTAGCCGGCGGAATCAATCATTTGTTGCGTCCGGCAATTACCGAACAGCCGTTTCCGGTTAAATTATTACGCGATTCACATGCATCAGTTAAAGGGTTTGATGTTCACGGGCCATTGTGCACTAGTCTGGATAAGCTCGGACATTTACCTTTGCCCGACGATATCGCCGTAGACGATATTCTCGTGTTTGGTTTGTGCGGTGCTTATGGTTTTACCGAAAGTATGCCATTTTTTCTTTGTCATGAAATTGCCAGTGAATGGGTATGGCAAAACGATAAATTAACGCCTGTTCGTGATGCTGAGCCGGCGAACTGGTACCTGAGATAAGTGAAATAATAATGATGAAATTTTCTAAAGAAGTGATGCATGTTGGTGAGATGGCCAGTGGTGCAGCACTTACCGTACCTGTTTATCGTTTTAAAGGACTGGGTGATGGGCCTAGTGTTTATATTCAGGCCAATATGCATGGTGCTGAAGTGCAGGGCAATGCGGTCATTTTTCAGTTATTGGAATTACTGCGTAACATGGAAATCATGGGTGATATCACCTTAGTGCCTTATGCCAACCCGGTCGGCTGTAATCACAAAAATGGCGAGTATACCTTAGGGCGTTTTGATCCGATCACTGGGGTTAACTGGAATCGGATGTATCATTTTGATGAGTCGATTATCAAACCGTTTGTTCAACAATGCATCGGCAAAGATGATGCAACCATAGAGCGTGATTTTAAATTGCTGATGATAGAAACTATCGAACAAAAGCTCGATCATAATATTTTTGGCTTAACTACCGGGCAACGTATTGCCTATCAGCTACAACGGCTGGCGCACCAGGCAGATCTGGTCTTGGATCTCCATACCGGGCCGATTTCCAGTAAGCATTTATATTGTCCAGAATATGCTAAGGAAAGCGCGCAATATTTTGATATTCCCCATACCTTGTTAATTCCTAATGTCTTTGATGGCGCGCTCGATGAAGCCACATTTTGTCCGTGGTGGAAATTACAGCAAGCATTTGCCGAATTAGGTATTGAATTTTCTATTACATCACAACAAGTTAATAAGGAAAGTTTTACTGTCGAATTAGGCTCACAGGAGCAAATTGATCTGGATGTTGCATTAGAAGACGCGAAAAGTATTTTAAGTTACTTGCAGCACAAAAATGTGATTGCTACTACTGACTATCAACCGAGTACCATGACACGTTATGCCTGTTATTTAAAAGACTATAAAGCGTATTATTCTCCTATGGGGGGCATGGTGGATTATTTAGCAAAATTTGGCCAGCCGTTAGCTGCAGGAAAACCACTGGCTCGGATACTGCGTATGGATAATTACGGTGATGGTGACCCTTTACACTATTTGTCTTTGGATCAGGAAGTGATCCCGATTTTGCATTTCGCTTCGGCTAGTGTTAATCAAGGCACCGAACTTTATAAAGTGTTTACCAATTTTTTTACTTTGTAAAAATCAGCAGTCTACGAAAACCATTGTAGAAAACTGTGAGAAACGCTTGTATCTGTTATTTTTATTGGATAAGGTACAAAGTGCTTATAATTTAATCACTTAAGATAATAAGGATGTATGATGAAACAAGCTTTTGCCAAGGTATTGGCTGTTGCAGTGTTATTTCTTAGTCTGTGCTTAGCCGTCGATGCTATGCCAACTAAGCTCCCTAATCACAATGAAAAATCTCAACGTATAGTCATTTATTTAAATGAATACATTGAGCAATTAGCCGCTAAAGGTGAATTTTCCGGCACAGTGTTGTTAGCAAAAGGGGATAAGATTTTCTATAGCGCTGCTTATGGTTTGGCAAGTAAGCGCTTTAATGTACCAAACAATTTGGACACTAAGTTTAACTTAGGCTCGATGAACAAAATGTTTACTGCAATAGGGATAATGCAACTGGTGCAAGCGGGTAAATTATCGCTCACTGACAAGTTAAGTGATTTTGTTGATGAAACCTGGCTGGCGAAAGAGGTCAGTCAGAAAATTGAAATTCATCACCTACTTAGTCATTCATCAGGGTTAGACAATTATTTCAATCGTACTTTTATGACTAGTTCGAAAAATAATTTTCGTCAGCTAGATGACTACAAGTCATTGATTGTCGATAGTACTTTGCTGTTTGAGCCTGGAAGTAAGGCTCGTTACAGCAATACCGGTATGTTTATGGCAGGAGTTGTAATCGAAAAAGTCAGTGGCCAGGATTATTTTAGCTATATTCGTGAGCATATTTATCAACCGGCAAAAATGGTTAATTCTGATAGTTATGAAATGGATCAGCCGGTGGCTAATCTTGCTATTGGTTATGAAGCTAACGAGAACAAAGCAACCGGTTGGCAAAATAATAACTATATGCATGTGTTAAAAGGAGGGCCCTCAGGAGGAGGTTTTTCTACCGTGCATGATTTACATCAATTTGCGCTGGCACTGACTCAGTATCAATTGCTAAATGAGAAACTCACCAAGGAGCTATTTTTAGCCAAATCAAAATTAGCCTATTTTGATTATGGTTTTGGTTTTACTCTCCGTGGCGATGCAAGTAATCGTATTGTCGGACATGGCGGAGGATTTTCCGGCATCGGTTCAAATCTCGATATTTATTTAGACCAAGGTTATGTCGCAATCGTTATGTCTAATTACACACGTGGTGATCGTCAGGTTCGTAATAAGATCAGAGAGTTATTAGTAAAATCCTAAAGATAGGATTTACTTTTTGCCGATAGTGATAAATTAAAAGTTGTTAAACTCCAGTTAACGCTATGTTGTTTACTGGAGCTTTATAAGTGTTAAATTAATTCGACATCTAACGCTTCTGCCAGTCGTTTACGATACGAGTTTAGTTCATTGTAAGGTCGTAAATTGGCGATAAGTGCTCTGATCAAGGTATTATTTGACTCGGCTTTGGCTAATTCCGTTTCGATTAATGTCGTGGTTTCCAAGACTAATTGCTGTTGCTCTTTAGGCATATCATTGGCTTCAAGCTTAATGCTTTCGATCAACTGTAGCGCTTTTTTGCTTTGTATCTGTGCGATGTCGGTGTGCTTGATTAATGGAAAGTTTTTGGCCGTTAATAACGGTTCAATATCTGAATGACTCAGCGCGACAATGGCGCTGTCTAAACAAAAAGTCACTAACTGGGCGCAGCGCTTAATCGAGAAGTTGGCATTATCCAGCGTTAAAAACACGGTATATTCTTGCAGCAAACCGTTAACCAGCGACACTATGTCGTATAACCAGGGATTGATGTGCTCGCCATAGGCCTGTAGCAGCACTTTTTGTTGCGACAAATGATAGTTTATCCGACATTCCTGAACCACGGCCATTACTTCACTGTCCATGATCACCATATCATCGGTTAAGAATACCTGAATAAATGACCGTTCGTTCAAAACTTCCTGAAACTCGGTGGTCAGGTATTGCTCCAGCAGTCCCTTACCTTTACTTTTTTCATTGAGCAATAGTTGCTCAACCATTAGCTGGTTTTTTTCATCTGATTGTAAAAACAGCGCTTTAACAATATCAAGTTTGCTGGTGAAGTAGGAATATACCGAGCCTTTAGCGATACCTGCAGCTTCTGCAATGCCTGCTATCGTGGTTCCTCTAAAGCCTTTTTCAATAAATAATGACTTGGCTGTCGCCATAATTAAATCACGTTTTGACCTTGTATTCTGTGACATAGATGTTCAGACCTTAAGAATATATGACTCGCATATTGTGCCATAAAAATAATATTTGACCAATAAGTCATTTGACAAATGACCAGGTGGTCACTATAGTTCAGAAAATGAAGTTTGTGATGACCAACAAGTCATTTAGTGAGGATGTATGAAGAATTCACCAGATAATACCCAATCTTTGTGGCAGTTATTAACGCCGCATAAACCTAACCGTAAAGCCTTTAGTTACTTGGTACTGTTAGTCATTATTGCCACCGGACTGGAACTGGTCTTGCCAATTTATTCCAGTTATTTGGTCGACTCGATCAGTAGTGATGGTATTGACCATATTATCATTATTGGTCTGGTAGCGATTGTTTTGACCGCGGCATTTTTTGAAGCGGTACTCGGCTGGTATGGTGGCAGGTTAGGGCATAAGGTTAGTTTCAGTTTACGTTATAGCCTGATCGGTCGGCTCTTACACAGTGAAAGTCAATCGTTAGATGATGAGCATAGCGCTGAGCTCAGCGCCAGAGTGGTTAACGATTCAAAAGAAGTGAAATCTGTACTGGCTGAAGACTTAATCGGTTTACTTAGTGGGGTTATTTCATTGCTGGCTGTGGTTACCATCATGTTTATCTTAGATTGGCGCCTGACTTTAGTGCTGGTGACTTGTGTCTTGACCGGCTTTGTCTTGATCACGCCAATAGCCTTGATGATGAATAATATTGGTAAGGCAACCCAGACAGCAGAAGCAAATTTACTTAAACAGGTTACCGAATGGTTACGTTATGGCAAGTTGATCAAATCGCACAATGCGGCAGCGCAATTACAACGGCAGTCAAAATCATTATTAGATGACTGTTTTACCCAGGAGATGCGAGCAACTAAGGTGATGGCGCTGATCGGGCCAATTTCAAATTTAGTGCTGATGATCAGCATGATAGCTATCCTGGCATTTTCCACATACTGGCTTAAGCAAGGCACCATGACCTTAGGAACTATCACGGCGTTTTTATTGTATCTGTTTGGTCTGGCGTTTCCATTAATGGCGATGGCAATGTTTTTTAGTAACTTAAATAAAGCGGCAGGGGCAGCCAGCCGGTTGACACACATTAGCCAGCTAAAAAGCGAGCATAGTGATGCAACTTTGATGTTGGAACAAGTCAGTGATTTTTCCGTCAGAGATTTAACTTTTACCCGGGGTGATAAAACGATTTTAAACAAGGTCAATTGTCGGTTTGGCAGTAAGGGGCTATACCTGCTGTTGGGTGAGAGCGGTAGTGGTAAATCCAGCCTGTTAAATCAATTTTTGGGCTTTTATCCAGAAACGTTTGAGCAGGTTCTGATCAACGATAAACCTTTAACTGCCTATAACTTATTATCGGTGCGGCAGGCATTTGCCTGGGTCGATCAAGAACCTAAGCTGCTACATGCCACCATTAGAGATAATTTAACATTAGGGCTAGATACACAGGTCAGTGATGAAAAGATTTTTCAAGTGTTAACTGTGGTTGGTTTAGATAGCTGGTTACAACGCATCAACAGGAATTTGCAGTTAGTGGTGTCAGAGCAGGCGATGCAATTCTCGGGTGGCGAAAAGCAGCGTTTTGCAATTGCGCGTGCGTTGTTGCGTCAGGCCAAAGTGTTGTTGCTGGATGAACCAACTTCCGCCTTGGACGAGGCTAACAAAAAAGACCTGATGGCCCTGATCAGAGAATTGGCGGCTACGATGCCGGTAGTGATGATCAGTCATCACCTGGAGCTGATGGAGCCGGACGATCAAGTGATAGAAATGGCTGCAGGCGAAGTGATGACGACTATGGATAGAAAGCTGGCTTAAGGCGAAATGTCCAGCCAGATATTAAGGGTCTGGCTGGGTAATACTTAATTTGTGATATGTGATTTCAGATAAGCGAGCAGTTCATTAAAATACTTGCCCGGTTTTTCCGCTTTTTGTTCTTTACTGGCCTGACGAATTAACTGACGCAGTTTTTGGCGTTCCATTGATGGATTTTCTGTCAGTAATTCTTCTATTACTTGATTATCAGCATTCAGTAGCTGATCACGTAAATCTGCCAGTTGTTGATGACGGTTAGATTCTTGTTGATGTTTATTCGCCATAATATCTAGCGCTTTGTGAATCGGCTCCAGATCAGTTTCGGTTAATACTTTAGCCATAAAACGGACATGGCGACGTAACGCTTCCGGCTTATTTTTAATTTTATCTGCCAGAGTTAATGACTCCAACAGCTCTTCAGTAAAAGGCACCTTGCTTCTCTGGTGCTTACTGAGTTTCACCAAACTAAAAGCAAACTCTTGCATGGCGTGCATTTCACGCTTTAAGTCGGTTTTACTTTTATAATCTTCATCGAATTCATCGATATCGTGCGCAGAGTGGGGCATAATAATAACAATAGATAATTTAACCTTGTATTGTGCATTATACATCAAACTCAGTTAGGCACTCTAGCAAGAAATAAGAGATATTCATTTTAATGACAGATTCAATCAGTATTCCCAAGCAAATGGAACAAGTAGAAAGTCGTGTTGCCGAAGTATTGGCGTTAGCTAAATCCTTAGGTGCCGATGGCGCGGAAGTGGCAATGAGCAAGCAACAAGGCTTAAGTGTCAGTACTCGTTTAGGTGAAGTTGAAACGGTTGAATTTACCAATGATGGTGCGCTTGGTATTACCGTTTATCAGCAGGGACGTAAAGGGAGTGCCTCAACCGCTGATTTATCCGACAAAGCGTTACACCAAGCAGTGCAAGCAGCTGTGAATATAGCTAAATATACCTCAGTTGATGAATTTTCTGGCTTGGCAGATAAAGAGTTACTGGCAATGTCGCCTCCCGATCTGGATTTATACCATAGTAAAGAATTATCAACCGATAGTGCAATTGCGATTGCTAAAGAATGTGAAAATGCAGCATTATCGAGTGATAAACGTATCACTAATTCAGATGGTGCGACCTTAGCATGTTTTGAAGGCTTTAAAGTTTATGGCAATAGCCATGGACAATTGGTTGGTTACCCAAGCTCTCGTCATACCTTAAGCTGTGTGATGATAGCCAGTGAAAATGAAGATATGCAGCGGGATTATGCTTACACTATTAATCGGGATTTTAACTTACTGGAGCAGCCACAACAGGTTGGTATAAACGCTGCTAACGAAGCGATTTCTCGTTTGCATGCAAGAAAAATAGCTACTGCTAAGGTACCAGTAATGTTTCGTGCTGATATTGCGAATACCTTTTGGGGCCATTTTATTGCGGCGATCAGCGGTGGCAATTTATATCGAAAATCATCGTTTTTACTCGATGCGTTAGGACAACCGATATTTCCTGAGTTTTTAACTATTGAAGAACAACCGCATATTAAAAAGGCATTAGCGAGTAGTTCGTTTGATAATGAAGGTGTTGCCACAGTCGACCGCGATATTATTAAAGCGGGTGTGTTGGAAACTTACCTTTTAACCAGCTATTCCGCGCGAAAACTGGGTATGACAACTACAGGTCATGCTGGTGGTATTCATAATTGGCAGGTATCAGCAAACGGCGGTGATTTTCAACAGATGCTAAAACAGTTAGGTACTGGTTTATTGGTGACCGAACTTATGGGGCAAGGGGTTAATGTTGTTAATGGTGACTACTCTCGCGGAGCTGCAGGTTTTTGGGTGGAAAATGGTGAGATTGCTTATCCGGTCTCAGAAGTAACTATTGCAGGTAACTTAGCGGATATGTTCAAAAATATTGTTGCTGTTGGTAGTGATACTGACGTCAAAGGCAGTATTCGTACCGGCTCTATTATTGTTGATCAAATGCAGATTGCTGGTAATTAACTTAGTATATTCTAGCTTGCTTGTTACAGGAACTTAGCGCAAGTATTTGTTAAGTTCCTAAAAATAAAGTGGCGGTGCCAAGAAAAGCAAAAATACCGACGACATCAGTAATAGTGGTTAAAATTACGCTACCAGCAAGCGCTGGATCTATATCCATTTTCTTTAAGATTAATGGAATACTAACTCCAGCAATACCCGCCGCAGTTAAATTCATTAGCATGGCAAAGGCAATGACCCCACCTAACACCATATCTTGCTTCCATAGCGCGACCACGGTAGCGATTAATAACGCCCAGATAATACCGTTGAGAAAACCAACCGCTAATTCTTTATAAAGTAATGCTTTTGAGTTACTTTCGCCGACGTGACCCAAAGCAATACCGCGGATCACCAGAGTTAATGTTTGATTGCCAGCTACGCCGCCCATACTGGGTACCAGAGTATTTAAAATCGCGAGAATGGCTAACTGACCAAGAATTTCTTCAAACATGCTGGAAACGGCAACCGCCATTAAGGCGGTAACTAGGTTGACACCTAGCCAGATTGAGCGCTGTTGAGTACTTTTTACTATCGGTGCGAAGGTATCGGCTTCGTCATCTAGACCCGCCATACTCATCATCGAGTGTTCTGCTTCTTCCCGAATAATATCAACGACATCATCAATAGTAATACGGCCGAGTAAGTGTTTTTCTTCATCGATAACCGGCGCAGAGACCCAGTCGTAACGTTCAAATAGCTGTGCGACTTCGGTTTCTGGCATCTCGACATTGATAGCGGTGATTTCTTCGTCGATTAAGCTGGAAATAACTTCTTCTGGCTTGCTGGTTACTATTGCGGTCAGTGAAACCGCACCGATAAAGTGATCTTGACGATCGACGACATAAAATGAATCTGTAGCTTCCGGTAGTTCGCCTTTAAGGCGTAAATAACGTAATACCACATCAACGGTGACATCTGGTCTGATAGTCATGGTATCGGTATTCATGATACCACCGGCGGTATCTTCTTCATAAGATAACGCGGTTTCTACCCGACTTCTGTCCTGAGAGTCCATCGAGTTTAGCACTTCCCGATAAACACTGTCTGGCAAGGTACGTAATACTTCTGCCAGATCATCGACATCCATGCCTTCGGCAACAGCGGCTAGTTTTTCCGGACGAATATTTTTCAGTATGCCTTTACGAACTTCTTCATTCAGTTCTTCTAAGACTTCACCATGATGATCGTGATCGATGAGTTGCCATAAGATAGTACGGCTTTTTGTCGGGGAAGATTCTAAGATCAGAGCGAGATCATAGGCGGGCATGTTTTGTAATAACTTACGAACATAGACAAACATACCGCTACCAAGTGCTTCATTGACTTGTTGTAGGCGTTGTTGGCTGTATTCTTGCTCTGAAATTTCCGGCATATATTGCTATCCTGTGCCGTTATAAAACGAAATTCGAAAATTGAAAAACTGGGCCGAAATTACGAAACTCGTCGAATAATTATTGGTTGCCCAGTGAGTGTAAGTCTATCTCAACTTACTGGTTTTATCAGCTTTTTTATTAGTTTATCTGAAAAGTTTTATCTTGAAGCTGATTGTCGGTGCTAAAATTATTCACCTTCATCAAATTTATCGGTGAATAATTGACAGACGTCGGCTAATGCTTGTTCGGCATCCTGGCCTTCGGTGATGATAGTAACCGTTTTCCCTTGTCCGCCGGCTAATAGCATTAAGCCCATAATACTGGTAGCTTCTGCTTGGTTATTATCTAGTTCAATGATGACTTTGGCATCAAATTTTTGGCTCAATTGGGCTAGTTTAGTGGCGGCTCTGGCGTGCAAACCAAGTTTATTCGAGATAGTTAATGATTGTTGTAAGCGTTTTGTCATTTACTTGCCTTACATCAGGTACTTTTGACTTGTAAATCTCGGTGACGGGCCTGAACATCTTTGCGATCTTTTTTCAGGTTGGCTGCGAGCAATTCTGCTATGTATACAGAGCGGTGTTTACCACCAGTACAGCCGATAGCGATAGTAATATAACTGCGATTATTTCGCTCTAAATGTGGTAGCCAAGTCATCATAAAGCTATTGATTTGCCAGATAAATTTAGTCACTATTGGCTGGCTGGCAAGAAAGTCCTGTACTGGTTTATCTAAGCCGGTATATGGCTTGAGGTCTTTTTCCCAAAAAGGGTTGGGAAGAAAGCGCGCATCAAAAACAAAGTCAGCGTCTTTAGGGATGCCGTGCTTATAGCCGAATGACTCAAATACCACTACCATGTTTCCTGTGGTTTTACCCAAAATGCGTTCGCGAATTAAATCTGCTAGCTGGTGTGGTGTTAACTGGCTGGTATTAATGTATAAATTGGCGCGGCTGGCTATTGGCTCTAAAAGCTTTTTCTCCAGCGAAATAGCTTGATCAAGAGCGATATTTTGTTTGATCAGCGGATGTAGTCGGCGCGTTTCACTGAATCGTCTGATCAGGTCGCTATCATCCGCATCTAAGTAAACGATACTTAGTTCTACGGCACTAGGGAGATAATCTATGATCTCTGAAACATCACTTGGTTCTGCCGGCAGGTTGCGAACATCAAGGCTTACTGCGACTGTTTCATAGTCGTTGATCACCGTATGAGTTAATGCTGGCAGTAAATTTACTGGAATGTTGTCAACGCAGTAGTAACCTAAATCTTCTAGAACGCGAAGAGCTACAGTTTTACCAGAGCCAGAACGGCCACTGACAATCGTGAGTTTCATTAATATTGATTTCCTTTTAGCCGTGTTAACAGTTGTCTTTGATTAACTGATATAATTCGGCATTACTTTGACACTTTCTTGCCTGTTTGCATACCTGTTTATTACTAAAGATTTTTGCAATACTTTGTAATGTCGATAGGTGTTGCTGGCAATGTTCTTCAGGTACAAATAGCGCGATAAAAATGTCGACCGGGCGGTTATCTATGGCGTCAAAGGCAATGGGATTTGCTGATGTTGCCACGATAGCAATCACTTGCTCTCCGTGTGGTAATCGTCCATGTGGAATCGCAATACCGTTACCTATGCCGGTTGAGCCCATTTTCTCTCTGACCAATAAACTTTCAAGTAACTGATAAGTGTTGTAGTGAGTGTTGGAGGCTGCTGCTTTTTCACACAGCGTTTCTAGCATTTTCTTTTTGCTAGTAGCAGGAACTGCACACATGGTGCAGTCCTGAGTAATGATGTCAGATAAATTCATAAGGTTCTTTCGAATTTGACATAAAGAATGGGTTAGTGCTGATTAAGCTTACCCTTATATTTTAATACTTGTTTATCCAGTTTACTGACTAAGGCATCAATAGAGACATACATGTCACCATTTTCAGCTTTAGCGTGTATTTCGTTACCGTTTAAATGCACGGTTGCTTCGGCGATTTGATTTAGTTTTTCTACGGTTAGCACGACATGGACATTATTAATATGATCAAAATGTCGTTCTAGCTTTGCAAACTTGCTATGAACAGATTCGCGTAATGAGTCGGTAATTTCTACATGGTGACCGGCAAGATTAATTTGCATAAGCTTAAATCCTTATTGTTAATTAAAGAAGACTCTTACGTTGGTTCGACGGAGGAATAGACAAAGATTCACGATATTTGGCTATAGTGCGACGAGCAACGTTGATACCTTGTTCAGCTAATAATTCTGCCATTTTACTATCGCTTAATGGCTTAGCTGGAATTTCTGCTGCCACGAGTTTTTTGATTAACGCGCGAATTGCAGTAGAAGAGCACTCTCCGCCATTTTCGGTACTGACATGGCTGGAGAAAAAATATTTCAGTTCAAAAATCCCTCTTGGGGTATGCATGTATTTTTGGGTAGTTACACGGGAAATGGTCGATTCATGCATATCAACAGCTTCGGCAATGTCATTTAGTACCATAGGGCGCATGGCTTCTGGGCCGTGTTCAAAAAAGCCTTGCTGACGTTGTACTATGCAATTGGAAACTTTTAATAAGGTATCGTTTCTGCTCTCCAGACTTTTAATAAACCATTTCGCTTCCTGCAGGTTAGAGCGAATAAACTGGCTGTCACTGGATGACTTCATTGAACGTGCCATTGAAGCATATTGTTGATTAACAGAAAGTTTAGGTGCTGTATCTGGATTAAGTTCAACTACCCAACGACCGTTTTTCTTCTCGACCGAGACGTCTGGAATAACGTATTGCTCTTCGCTTTTAATAACACTGTCGCCAGGACGAGGATCTAATGATTGAATGAGTTTAATGACTTCTCGCAATTGATCTTCTTTCAAGCGGGTTTTACGCATGATTTGTCGATAATCACGGTTACCTAATAAATCTATATGCTCAGTAATGATCTGCTTGCTTTCTGCTAGCCAAGGCGTACTTTTATCAAACTGATTCAGTTGGATCAATAAGCACTCAGGGATCGAGCGAGCACCGACACCAACGGGATCAAACATGTTAATGCGCTTGAGTACGGCTTCCACTTCGTCTAATTCTACGCCTTCATGGCCAAGAGATTCTAAAATGTCTTCTGCCGTTACCGTTAAGTAACCAGCATCATCGATGGCGTCAATAATAGCCGTGGCAATGGCTAAATCTGTTTCACTAAAAGGTGTAAGTTCCATTTGCCAGCGCAGATGATCTTGAATGGAATCTGTGGTTTCACCTTGGTAAGTATAATCTTCAGAAGCAACGCCTACGCCTGAACTAGATACACCGGCACTAAAAGATTCGTCCCAGGTAGTATCAATATTTAATTCTTCCGGGATATCCGATTTATCCATGGCTTCTGTAGTGCTGATTTCATCTGCAGTAGGTGTTGAATCTTCACTACCATCGGATGAGTCATTGTTTGGTGATGAACTTGTGGCGGAAAAAGCTTCTTCTAAATGATCGGGCTGCGATTCCTGATTGTTTGGAGTTGATTCATCGACCTCTAGTAAAGGATTGCTTTCTAACGCTTCCTGAATTTCCTGTTGAAGATCCAATGTGGATAATTGCAGCAGTTTGATTGCTTGCTGCAATTGTGGCGTCATTGTAAGTTGTTGTCCAATTCGGAGCTGCAGACTAGGGCGCATTAATGAATATATTTCCTGTTAATTGTTATCATTATCTTCTCTGGAGCATATCATAACTATAGCGTGAATTGCTCACCAAGGTATACATCTCTTACTTGTTGATTAGCAAGAATTTGATCTGCATTGCCTTCGGCGATTAATTCGCCATGGCTGACAATATAGGCATGCTCACAAACATCTAGTGTTTCTCTGACATTGTGGTCTGTGATTAAGATTCCAATGCCTCGTTGCTTTAAGTGTAGAATAATTTTTTTTATATCTCCTACTGAGATGGGGTCGACACCGGCAAATGGTTCATCTAACAGAATAAATTTTGGTTCTGCGGCTAATGCTCGGGCAATTTCAACTCGGCGTCGTTCACCACCGGAAAGACTCATGCCTAAATTTTCGGTAATATGGCCAATATTAAACTCTTCGACCAGGTGCTCGAGTTGTTCTTCCCGCTCCACTTCAGAAAGTTCTTTTCTGGTTTGCAGAATCGCCATAATATTTTCATAGACAGTGAGTTTACGAAAGATTGACGCTTCTTGAGGTAAATAACCTATGCCTTTACGCGCTCTTTCATGCATTGGCAGTAAAGTAATATCTTCATCATTTAAGGTAATAGTGCCACTGTCATTGTTAACCAGACCTACTATCATATAAAAAGACGTGGTTTTACCGGCACCATTTGGCCCTAGTAAGCCAACGATTTGCCCTTCTTTGACTTTCATGCCAACGTTTTTGACAACTTTTCTACCTTTATAGGATTTGGCAAGGTTTTGAGCAATTAAAGTAGCGCGAGTCATTTTTTCTTCTTATCTAAAGCTTGTGGCTGTAATACCGTTTGAACGCGTTCGTTGCTGTCACTATTTGCCAGTACTTGTTCGGTCAGAAAGTTATAAGTAATAATGCTACTACTGACTTTACTGCCTTCCTGACGTAACTCGGCATTACCGGAAATAATAACGGTATTTTTACCTGGTTGATATTTGATTTCATTGGCTTGCAGATAAATAGGCGTACCATCTTCTAATGTTTGTTTAAATGTGGCGGGATCGCCTTTGGCAATATAGGTTTTATTGTCGGTTTTCGCTTCAGTTAGTACTTGCACTAGATCAGCTTCAATTATCAAAGAACCTTGAGTGATGACAACATCATCAATATAACTGAAGATTTTATTTTTGAGATCTGCTGCCTGACGAGCGGCATCAATTTTAATTTCTTGCTTAAGATCCGATTTTTCTGCGTAGGCTTGATTCACTAATCCTAGAAAAACACCGAAACTGAGTAAGCTATTTCTGATGATGTTGATAAATGGTTTTTTCATGGTTTGTTAGTGTTACTTGTTTAGTGTTTAAGTCAACTATCAGCCCTGAGCCTGTCATCAAGAAATCTTTTCCTTTAATCTCTATCTTATTGTTTGAGCTAATAATATTTGTTTTTAAGTCCAATTCTAAATATTTTCCATTAATTTCCTGAATTAAACTAGTGTTATCTGTTGCAACGAGTGTGACTCGATTTTCCAATTTTACCCTATTGTTATTGTAAAGTGTGCCTTCATTTGCAGTTATTTTCCATGGAGAATCGCTATTGTTTGGATATAAGGTATATTTAGGGAACTCAAAGTGTGTGACCGCTAAACTGGCATAATGTTCCATTCGAGCTGCATCGATAATATAGGATAACTCTCCTTGAGGGTTAAAAGTTTCGCTATTTAGTGATTCAGCGATAAAATCCGGCGTAATGTCATCTTCTATGAACGTATCTTCACCAACGCTAGTTCGATGCCATTCTATGATGCTATAGGCGATAATAGAAGCGAGGAAAAATAGGAGTGCCAGCGTATTGGTTTTATTCATATACTGGCGCCTGAGGCATATTGTAAACTATCCTGACTTTGCATGATCAGATCACAGCTTTCTCGTACAGCACCAAAGCCACCTCGGGTAACAGTGGTGTAGTCGGCGCACGATAATATGGCAGGGTGTGCATCACTAACCGCGATACTTAAGCCTACAAATTCCATACAGGAAAAGTCAGGCATGTCGTCACCAATATAGGCAACCTGTTCTGCTGAGAGCTTCAGTTTTATCATAATGTTTTGTAGTGCTGGCAGTTTATTTTCTTCTCCTTGCACTATGTGTTTAACATTTAATGCGCTCATTCGGGTTTGTACAATGTTAGATTGTCTGCCTGTGATCACGGCTACATCGACGCCACTAGCACCTAAGGCTTTAATGCCGTAACCATCTTTGGTATGAAATGCTTTGAGTTCTTCACCATTATTACCTAAGTAAATGCGACCATCAGAAAACACGCCGTCGATATCGCAGACAAAGAGTTTAATTTTTTTAGCTTTGGCAATAATGTTATCTGCAACTTCACCATATAAGGTCTGTGCCATTAAAGTACTCCTGATTTGAGTAAATCATGCATATTCATTGCACCGATCGGTTGATTATTTTCATCAGTGATGATTAAACCGTTAATTTTTTTATCTTCCATAATTTTTAATGCCTGAGCAGCGAGCATATTCTTATTTGCTACTGTCGGGTTCTTCGTCATTACCGAGGCTATTTCATCTTGATGAATATCAATTTTTTCATCCAATATCCGGCGTAAATCACCGTCAGTAAAGAGGCCGATCAGCTCGTTGTTGTCATTAACTACTGCGGTCATGCCCAAACCTTTGAGTGACATCTCTACTAATGCTTCTTTAATTTTTGCTTGCGCAGTTACCAAAGGTAAGCGTTCACCTTCATGCATTATGTCTTGCAAACGTAATAACAAACGTTTACCTAGGCTGCCGCCTGGATGAGAAAGGGCAAAGTCATCGGCGGTGAATTCTTTGGCGTTGAGTAAAGCCACCGCTAACGCATCTCCCATGACTAACGTTGCTGTAGTGCTGGACGTCGGTGCGAGTCCTAACGGGCAGGCTTCTTGAGAAACCTTAATACAGACATGGGTATCTGCCAACTTTGCTAAAGTCGATTTTGGATTACTGCTCATGGCGATTAATTTTGCGCCAATACGTTTGATCACCGGAATGATCGCCAGTACTTCACCTGTTTCACCTGAGTTTGAGATGGTTAATACCACATCGTTGGCAGTGATCATGCCGAGATCGCCATGGCTGGCTTCTCCAGGATGAACAAAAAAAGCAGGGGTTCCGGTACTGGCTAATGTTGCTGCTATTTTGCCGCCAACGTGTCCAGATTTACCCATGCCAATAACGATAACTCGCCCCTGACAATTGAACATTAGCTGGCAGGCTAGTTCAAAACCATCATCAATAAATTGTGCGAGTTCAGCAATGGCTTGTTGCTCAATTGTGATCACTTGTTTAGCTAATTGCTTAAAATTTTTCATAGCGTTATTAGTTCTTTAATTGACTAAATAATAGCAGTTGATAGGCGATAAATGTCAGCAACAATAATAACCCTTTAAAGCGGGTGATCCTGAAATTGCCAAATCGACGACTAAAACACAGAATAAATAGGAGAAAGGTGACACCAAGCATGTAAGGAGCATCGCGTACTGAGGCATCTTGGTCTATTTCACCAGGTGCAATAACGCCAGCGAGTGATAAGACCGCCAAAATATTAAAAATGTTGGAGCCAATAATATTGCCTAAGGCCAGATCGTCTTCTTTTTTGACAATACTCATAATACTGGCGGCAAGTTCAGGTAAACTTGTGCCGATAGCGATAACGGTTAAACCGATCACTAAATCGCTAATACCAAATGCTTTTGCGATAAAAACAGAAGCATCAACCAAGTAGCTGGCACTTAATGGCAGTAATATTATACCTATGACTAGCCAGAGCACAGCGGAAGGGGTACTAACTGCCTCAGGTAGCTCCAGCTCTGCCTCGATGATCATTGCGTCGTCTATTTTGTGCTCTTTTGCTCGTTTTAAGGTGATGAACAGCAAGGTAAAAATATAAACAAAGAAACCGGTAAGTAACACTAAACCTTCAGTGAAACTAAAATTGTGATCGGCAAGCATCCAGTAAGCTAATGCGGTAATTGCCAAAATTAGCGGAATTTCGCGTTTGACCGTGCTTGATGAAACGGAAAGTGGATGTAGTAGTGCGGTGATCCCTAATACTAGTGCAATATTAGTAATATTGGAGCCAATAGCATTACCTATAGCGGTATTGGGATTGTCGTTCAATGAAGCCGTGGCGGCAATCATCATTTCCGGCGCCGATGAGCCCATAGCGACTATGGTCAAACCGATGATCATCGGTGATATACCGACATTTCTGGCAAGTGAAGAAGCACCAAAGACAAATTTGTCAGCACTCCACACTAAGGTAACTAATGAAACTAGTAAGATTAATATTTGAACAAACATTAAATACTCCGAATATTGAGGCTGAATTGTCGCTGGTTGTGGATGAAAAAAAAAGGGGAAAATCAAAAAATGTTAAAGAATGATAGTTTTTAATGGTGAACGAGAAAATATTTCCTAATTATCAGGTCTATCAGTAGGTGGTATGTGAACGATGCAATAGGTGTGATATTTTGCCAACTTACACTTTTTTACGTTTTTACACGTTTTCTTACGTATTTTAAACATAATAAGTTGTTAATTTCGGATGAAGTCTGGGTGCTGCTAGGGTAGAATTCGCTCTTTGTAAACAATAGTTAAACGCGGCGATCTAAAATAAACATGTCAGAAATTCTGGTTGATATTCAAAATATGACGTTTAAACGGGATGAACGTATCATTTATGATGATATTAGTTTAACCATCCCGAAGGGAAAAGTGACGGCGATTATGGGACCAAGTGGTATAGGTAAAACTACCTTGCTGCGTTTAATTGGTGGTCAGTTAAAGCCAGAATCTGGTCGAATACTTTTTGATGGTCAAGATATTCCTACACTATCTCGTCAGGCGCTTTATGAGGCGAGAAAACGCATGAGTATGCTTTTTCAAAGTGGCGCTTTATTTACCGATATGTCGGTGTACGACAATATTGCCTTTCCGATGCGTGAACATTCACAACTTTCGGAAGCTTTGATTGAAAAAATGGTATTAATGAAACTGGAAGCTGTGGGATTACGTGGTGCCAGGTTTTTAAAGCCGAGTGAATTATCCGGCGGTATGGCACGTCGTGCAGCGTTGGCAAGAGCAATCGCTTTAGATCCTGAACTTATTTTATACGATGAGCCTTTTGCTGGTCAGGATCCAATATCGATGGGGGTGATTGTCCGTTTGATTAAAGCGTTGAACGATGCATTAGGATTAACTTCGGTTGTTGTTTCTCATGATGTCCCTGAAGTGATGAGTATCGCTGATTATATCTATATTATTGCGGAACAGAAGATTATTGGTCAGGGAACGCCTGAACAAATTACGCAGCAAGAGTCGCCACTAGTGCAGCAGTTTGTAAAAGGTGAAGCGGATGGTCCGGTACCGTTTCATTTCAAATCAGCTCCATATCAAGATGAATTATTAGGTAAAAACGCATGATAGTAAATTCGTTGACTTTGTTAGGGCGTAAAGTAATCGAGCGTACCAGTGCGTTAGGACGAGCGATCTTGATGTTAATGTCGGCATTGCTACATATGCCTAACCCTCGTAAAGGCATACCGCTGCTGATTAATCAATTATATTCCGTTGGGGTTTTATCGCTCATTATTATTATCGTTTCCGGTACTTTTATTGGTATGGTGCTGGCGCTTCAAGGCTATACTATTTTGGTCGGTTATGGTGCTGAAGCAAGCCTTGGTCCAATGGTAGCCTTGTCGTTATTGCGCGAACTTGGACCTGTGGTTGCTGCGCTATTATTTGCTGGACGTGCTGGTTCAGCATTAACGGCAGAAATTGGTTTAATGAAAGCAACAGAGCAGTTATCCAGCTTAGAAATGATGGCCGTTGATCCATTGCGTCGAGTGATAGCGCCACGTTTTTGGGCGGGTTTTATCTCTTTACCCTTGCTGGCGGCGATATTTTCTGCGGTAGGAATTTTAGGGGCGCATTTAGTTGGTGTCGACTGGCTTGGCGTTGATAGTGGCACCTTTTGGTCGGTGATGCAGTCACAAGTCTCATTTCAAGATGATGTTTTAAATGGGGTGATAAAAAGTGTGGTTTTTGCCTTTGTCGTTACTTGGATTGCGGTTTATAAGGGATATGATTGTGAAGCAACCTCTGAAGGTATCAGCCGGGCAACAACCGCAACTGTAGTGCAGTCGTCACTATTAGTGTTAGGGTTAGATTTTATTTTAACGGCATTGATGTTTACAAAATAATTGGTTTTGTAATGTTTTTAAGTTTTAGTTTTTAGTACTTGGTGGATGACATGGTGTCAAAAAAAGTTGAATTATTGGTTGGATTGTTTGCTGCTATTGGTATCGTAGCATTGCTTATGCTTTCGTTAAAAGTTGCTGATAGTGGTATTTCTGGTAATGGTGAAACCTACAACCTTTATGCAAAGTTCGATAATATTGGTGGTTTAAAAGTACGTTCTCCGATTAAAGTCGGTGGGGTTGTCGTTGGACGGGTTAGTAAAATCAGCCTGGATGAAGAAGATTATACTCCTGTGGTTACTTTGGAAATTTACGCACAATATAATAATTTTTCAGAGGCAACTTCAGTCTCAATTTTAACGGCGGGATTATTAGGGGAACAATATATCGGGTTACTACCTGGCTTCATTGATGAGTCGGTAGAAACATTACAGGCCGGGGATTTTATTGAAGATACTAAGCCAGCGTTAGTGTTAGAAGAGTTGATCGGACAATTTTTATTTAGCCAGGGGAATGGTGATTAATGATGGGGGATAAATCAATGAGTGGTAAAAAAATCGCCGTAGTGGCATTCGCTGCAATGTTTTCCGGACAAATAGTAGCGGCAGATGGAGCAAGCGTATTACCAGATGGAGCGACTCAATTACCACCGGCAGCGATGACTATATATAGTAGTCTAGATGGCGGTACATCCGGCATTGCTACTAAAGTTGATAAGAAAGACCCATATGCCATGGTGCGGACTGTTGCTGATGCAACTTTTAAGCGTTTTGCTAACGAGCAAAGCACGATTCAGCAAAACCCTAATATTTTAAAAGATATCGTGCGTGAAGAATTAATGCCTTATATTAATTATCAATATGCGGCGTTTAAGGTAATTGGTAGTAACTTTAAAAAAACGACTAAAAGTGAACGTGCAGATTTTGTCCCGGTGTTTCGTGATTATTTAATTACTTCTTATGCGCAGGTATTTACACTTTATAATAATCAGGAAGTGAAGTTCGCACCGGCGAAAGACTTTAGCAAAGAAAAAGTGGTTGCGGTTAAAACTACCGTAATAGAGCCGGGTCGTGAGCCGATTGATATTTCTTTTCGCGTCAGAAAAAGCAGAAAGACCAATGAATGGAAAGCCTATGATATGGTGGCGGAAGGCGTTAGTTTGTTAGATAGCAAACAAGCTGAACTAGGTAGCTTGATCCGTCAAAAAGGCTTGCCGCATGTCACTGAAATGCTGAAAGCAAAAGCCAGCAAAGACATTGTCTTTAAGTAAGGCTTCTTTATGTTAAAAATAACTCAACAGCAGCAGAATTTGATTTTAACGGGTGAATTAACGATTCACTCGATTAATACGCGCTTTGAAAAAAAATCAGCCGCATTGCTTACTGGGCAAACTCTGCGCGTTGATTTATCTGCGGTTACTAAAATGGATAGCGCAGGTTTGGCCTGGTTGTTATTGATGTGTGAGTTGGCTGCTAAGCAGGGCATTGAATTAAAAATTATCAATCTTCCCGGAGACTTGGTTAATTTAGCTAAATTAACTGCGGTTGATTCTTTCTTGCCAGTGGAATAACACATATAATCATCCTAATTTGAATATTGGGAGAAGTATGTGGAAGTTTCTGAAATTGAAAAACTGATCAATGACGCATTAACTTTAGATGAGTTACATGTAAAGTTTGATGGCTCACAATGCGTCGTTATTGCCGTTGCGGATTTTTTTGCTGATTTAAGCCGCGTCAAAAGACAACAAGCCGTTTTTGCCCCACTTGCCAGCGTGATCAACGACGGCACAATACATGCTGTGACTGTCAAAACATTTACCACGGCAGACTGGCAGCGTGAAAAAATGTTTAATCTCCCGTTATAACCTTAGCTAATCACAAAAGAGACTCACTTGGACGCATTTAAAATTATTGGCGGAACACCGCTGCATGGTGAAGTTGTTATTTCGGGGGCTAAAAATGCTGCCTTACCGATATTAATGGCGACCTTATTATCTGAAACCCCGATCACTATTACTAACGTACCTAGGCTCAATGATATTGAGACTACCATTAAATTGTTAACGCAGTTAGGGGCGAGTGTTAGCTGGCGTGATAGTAATGCGGTAACTATCGATGCAACAAAGGTTGATCAGCATAAAGCTTCGTATGAACTAGTGAAAACTATGCGAGCTTCTATTTTAGTGTTGGGTCCGTTACTGGCTCGTTTTGGTCATGCTGAAGTGTCATTGCCAGGTGGATGTGCTATCGGTGCACGTCCAGTGAATTTGCATATTCATGGCTTAAAGCTAATGGGCGCAGATATCGAGGTTGAAAATGGTTATATTATTGCTCGTAATCACGGTCGCTTAACTGGCGCGACGATTTTTATGGATACCGTCAGTGTTACTGGTACTGAAAACTTAATGATGGCAGCAGCATTAGCCGAGGGAACAACAATTATTGAAAATGCGGCACGAGAGCCGGAAATTGTTGATCTAGCGAATTGCCTCAACGCCATGGGCGCTAAAGTGAGTGGTGCCGGTACAGATACCTTAACCATTGAAGGGGTCAGTGAACTGAAAGGAAAGGAATATCGGGTGATGCCTGATCGTATCGAAACTGGTACTTTTTTGGTGGCTGCTGCAGTGACTCAGGGTAAAGTTAAATGCCTTAATACCGACCCCGGTAGTTTAGATGCGGTTATTAGCAAGTTACAGGAAGCCGGCGCTGAAGTGTCGACTGGCGACGATTGGATTGAATTGTCGATGGACGAACGTCCGAAGGCCGTTAATATTCGCACTGCGCCGCATCCTGCATTCCCTACCGATATGCAGGCACAGTTTGTTACTTTAAACGTAGTTGCACAAGGCACAGCAACCACGACGGAAACAATATTTGAAAATCGTTTTATGCATGTCCCTGAATTGCATCGTATGGGAGCCGATATTCGCTTAGAAGGTAACACAGCGATCACTAATGGAGTCGATTCACTGACCGGTGCTCAGGTCATGGCAACAGATTTACGAGCATCAGCGAGTTTAGTGATCGCTGGTTTAGTGGCAACGAGTGAAACTCAGGTTGACCGTATTTATCATATTGATCGTGGTTATCAGCATATTGAAGATAAGCTACAGGCGTTAGGGGCTAACATTACCCGAATTAACGCCAGTTAATCTTTGTTTTAGGATAGGAAAAGGCGCTGCTAATAATTTAGCAGCGCCTTTTTATTGGTATTCATCAGCTTGGTAAAACTGTTTGCTATAAACCGCGTTTTTCCAGTATTTTCACCGGAATACTGAGCGACTCATTATTGCGATAAACTTTAAACACTAAAGTCGTATCTGGCGTGGTTTCTGCTACTATATCTAAGGCATGGTTGGTGCTTTCAATTTGTGTTTCGCCAATTTGGTACACCACATCACCAACTTTTAAACCAGCAATATCAGCTGGGCCATTTGGCTCTATACCTGAGATGGTAAAACCTTTTGCGGTTTGATTATAATGGTCGGAAACTATGCCTAACCAACCCCTTATCACCCGACCATTTTCGATAATTTGCTGCATGACCTTATAGGCGAGCTGGTAAGGAACTGCAAAGAAAATGCCTTGAATATCGTTTAACTGAGGGTTAATTTCAGTAAATTGGCGTGAATTGATACCCACTAACACACCATTGGTATTGACCAGTGCTCCACCTGAATTGCCTTTATTAATTGCGGCGTCCATTTGTAAAAATTGCAGATAGCTGGTGTTACTTAGTCCAATACGTCCGGTTGCACTAATAATTCCCTGAGTAATGGTTTGCCCTAGATTTAATGGGTTTCCGATCGCTAAAACCACATCACCAGCGAGTGACTGTTGTGTTTTATTTTGGGGGATAACGGGTAAGTTTTGCGCATTAACTTTTAATACAGCCAAGTCGGTATAGATATCAAAACCAATAAGTTCGGCGTGATATTGCTGGCCATTTTGCAATAGTACATTAATCAGGTTGGCATTTTGCACTACATGGTAGTTAGTGAGCAGGTAGCCATTGCTGTCCATGATCACGCCTGAGCCTAATCTTGTGCTTTTACGCTGTGAGCGAACGTAACTCGGGTTGTTTTGGATTTCTTCCGAATAGATATTAACGACGGCAGGAGCCGCTGCTTGTACCGCTTTAGCATAGGATAATGCTGGCTGAGTTTTCGGATTTACCTGAAAAATATTCCACAATGTGGCATTGTTTTCCCGTAATTCAGGTACTAGCAATAACAGCATCACGGCGAGCAAAATACCATAACTGGCGGAGTTTACGACGTATTTGATAAGGCTTTTAAGTTTCAAAATATTTTTATTATTAATATGGCTTAGCGAGAAGATTATCATAAACCGATGAAAGCGTTAAAGCATTTAATCAAGTGTATCAAACAGTAATGATTTTTGATTCAGATAAAAAACGGCTCAATCATGAGCCGTTTTTTTGGGGGGAGAAAATTTAGTATTAGCGAATACGAATATAAAGGTTCGAATTACCACGAATAATATTAAGTAGTGAGATACCTTGATTATTTTTAAGGTAATCTCTTAATTCAGCGATATTTTTGATACGTTGACGGTTCACACCAACGATAATATCGCCGCCCCGTAAACCAATCATAGCGGCTGGAGTGTCATCCTCGACAGATGTTACTAATACCCCCTCATTGGTGTTGTTATTTCCTAACACAGCACCTTCAAGCATTTTGTGTATGCTGACCGGTTCTATACTTGCAGACTCTGCTTTTTTCAGCGTAACCTTGTAGGTTTTTTCATCGCCATTGGTTTTAATAACGCTAAGTTTGACTTCGTTACCAGCACCGATAGAGCCAATTTTGCCGCGTAGTTCACTGAAAGAGCGGATCTTCTTGCCATTAACTTTAGTAATAACATCGCCTGCCTCAATACCTGCTTCATCTGCTGCTGAACCTTCAGTCACTTGTTCAACAAAAGCACCTTGTGCTTCTTCCAGTTCCATTGCCTGAGCAAATTCACCGGTAACACTACGGCCAGCTACGCCTAATACACCACGGCGAACTTCACCATATTCAATGATTTGGTCGACGAGGTTTTTCACCATATTACTTGGAATGGCAAAGCCGATACCAACGTTACCACCATTTGGTCCAATAATAGCGGTATTAATGCCGATCAGATCACCTTTTAAATTGATTAATGCGCCACCTGAGTTTCCACTGTTAATCGCAGCATCTGTTTGAATAAAGTCTTCAAAGTTATCGGCATTTAGTCCACTGCGTCCAAGCGCACTGACAATACCCGAGGTAACCGTTTGGCCTAGACCAAATGGACTGCCGATAGCGACAGCGAAATCGCCGACACGTAATTTATCGGAGTCGGCAATGTTAACTTCTTTTAAGTTATCTGCTTCGACTTGTAATAGGGCGATATCACTGTTTTCATCGGCACCAATTTTTTTTGCTTCTATCTGGCGACCATCTTTTAATGTGATTTGAATCTCATCTGCTTCATTGATGACATGGTTATTGGTAACAACATACCCTTTGTCAGCATCAATAATAACCCCTGAGCCTAAACCTTGAAACGGTCTTTCTCTTGATGGCGTTTGCCTTGGATTACCGAAAAAAAAGCGAAAAGCATCAGGGACATTTCGCTGCTTTATTTCATGTGTTCCTCTTACGGAAATTAATACTACGGCAGGTGTTACCTTTTCTAACATTGGTGCTAGGCTGGGTAATTGCTGGCCGTTGACTGAAACGGGAAGATTGGCGTGAGCCGGTAAACTGGATAAAGCTAAAGAACTTGAAAGTAAAACGCTACTAATTAAAACAGACATTTTTTTCATTGGTAAAATTTCTCCAAACGAACTTATTGATACCCAAATAGAGACTTCCTGTTTTCAGAGAAGTTCCTATTCATTAATTTCACTATTTGTAACAGTATGTTTCTTATCGTTAAAAAGACCACTAGATTCACCAGAATAATCTAATGGTGCTTCAGTGATCTCTTTATCCGGACGTGTTGTTTTGTTATGACGTAGTGCGACCGTTTGCGCTAATTGTTCCTGAGTTTCTTTTGAGAAAAATGGCATTACTTCACCTTCTGCCGGGGTCGCTTGTTGCAGCAGCTTAGTGCTTTGCTCCATTTGTTGCATTGCTTTTTGACAGGTAGTATTCATTTGTTCCAATAATTGGGTTGAATTATCAAGGTGTTCTGCAACATCTAATTTATATTGTGCTAACGTTGCTTCGCTTTGATTGGCCTTTTCAGCAAGCTGTTGATGTTCTTGATTGCTGGCTGACAACATTTTATTAGCGATAAAGCCTACTAGAGCGCCAACTGCAAAAATGAGGATTCCAATAACGATATTCATAATGGTGATACCTTTTATCTAGTCGCGGAAAATTGTATTCGCGGAAAAAATTGGTGAAAATAGAGAGTAACATACTCTAGTAAGTTCATTTACTCGAAAAATAAATATGTATGCGAAATTTTGTTTTTCAAGAAAAAACTTACCATTAATTAAATTGTAGCAATGATTAACCTATCTCCCCTAGAAAAGTATAACCAAGATTTAGCCCGTGATGATTTTCAGCATGATGCCGCGCAAGAAAATGCTGTCCGTCATTTACAACGTTTATATCAAGACTTACAAAATAAACCCTTGCCAGTAACAGGGTTTAAGAAAGTATTTAACCGCTGGAAACGTGTGGTAGCGAAATCAGAACCGAGATCGATTAAAGGGCTGTATTTTTGGGGCGGCGTTGGCCGTGGTAAAACTTATCTGGTGGATACCTTCTACGATTGCTTGCCTTTTGACAATAAAATGCGCGTTCACTTTCATCGTTTTATGCATCGGGTACATCAGGAATTACAATCTCTGGCCGGACAGGCAGATCCATTAAAGATAATTGCTAAACGTTTTGCTAACGAAACCTGCATTATTTGTTTTGATGAATTTTTTGTCTCTGACATAACGGATGCCATGATTTTAGGTACATTATTTGAAGAGCTGTTTGCTCATCATGTGACTTTAGTCGCGACTTCAAATATTGTGCCCGATGATTTGTACCGTAATGGGTTGCAACGAGCACGTTTTCTGCCAGCAATAAAATTAATCAACCAGCACTGTGAAGTGGTCAACGTTGATAGTGGAATTGATTATCGACTGCGTACTTTGGAACAGGCGGAAATCTATCATGCGCCGCTAGATCAGCAAGCAGCACATAATTTGTCGCAGTATTTTCAGCAATTGTCAGTGGAGCCTGGCAAACCCAATGTGACTGTTGAAATTAATAATCGACCGTTAACCACCATAGAAGAGTCTAAAGGTGTAGTGCATTTTGATTATGCGGTATTGTGTGAGTCAGCGCGTAGCCAGGCGGATTATATGGAGCTTAGCCGTTTATATCACACGGTCTTACTGGCAAATGTCAAACAAATGAATGTTGATTGTGATGATGCCGCTCGCCGTTTTATTGCTATGGTAGATGAATTTTATGAACGTAAAGTAAAACTGATCATTTCTGCCGAAGTGGTTATGGAAGACTTATATAGTCATGGCGGTTTAGCATTTGAATTTAAACGTTGCTTGTCGCGTCTGCAAGAGATGCAGTCACATGAGTATCTCGCATCTGAGCATTTACCTTAATTAAAATTGGCTAAACAAGCTGCACTTAAAACACGGCAAATTAGTCCGTGTTTTTTTATGCCAAAATTCCATATTGTCAATATATTGTGCTTTTGTTTGATCTTGATCGCAATATGTAGTGTTTTGTCTTTTCCTTTTTATTTGTCTTTGTAAACTGTTGCGAAAAAAATAACTAATAAAAAGGATATAAATCATGTCGCAAACTCTGACCGGACCGGTTAACACTGAAATTGAACTTCAAGCTACTTCTGTTGATATTTGGGATAAAAAATATCGTCTTAAAGATAAAACTGGTCAGCCACAAGAACAAACCATTGATGAAACTTATGCCCGCGTTGCGAATGCGTTGGCTGAGATTGAGCCTAAGCAGAAAAAGCAATGGCGCGATAAGTTCCTCTGGGCGTTAAAATCTGGGGCTTATCCGGCTGGTAGAATTATTGCTAATGCCGGCGCGAGTGCGTTTAAGCCGTCTACGTCAACAATAAACTGTACTGTATCCGGTACTATTGAAGATTCCATGACTGGAATTTTGTCACGAGTGCATGAGTCAGGATTAACCTTAAAAGCAGGTTGTGGAATTGGTTATGAGTTTTCTACTTTGCGGCCGAGTGGGGCTTATGTCGCGGGAGCGGGAGCAAGAACTTCTGGCCCGATGTCCTTTATGGATATTTTTGACAAAATGTGTTTTACCGTCAGTTCTGCTGGCGGACGTCGCGGCGCACAGATGGGAGTTTTTGATGTCTCTCATCCTGATGTTAAAGACTTTATCTTAGCAAAACGTGAAGATGGCCGTTTACGGCAGTTTAACCTGTCATTACTGATCACTGATGAGTTTATTGAAGCGGTGAAAAATCAGCAAGACTGGCCTTTGGTTTTTCCTATTTCTGAAAAAGAGCTAGCGGCAGAAAAAATAAAGTTAACGGATAGTAGCAAGATACATTTTCGTGAAAATTATTTTGATGAAGACTATGTCAAAAAGCACGATTATATAGTTAATCAACAAGGACAAATTGCCTGTAAAGTTTATGATCGTATTCCGGCGAATCGCTTATGGGACATGATCATGAGTAATACCTTTGATTATGCCGAGCCAGGCTTTTTATTGATTGATCATGCCAACGAATACAATAACAACTGGTTTTGTGAGCAATTACGCGCCAGTAACCCTTGTGGCGAGCAAATATTGCCACCATACGGCGCTTGTTTACTCGGTTCTATTAATTTAGTGAAATTTGTTGAGCAGCCGTTTAGTGAACAGGCACAGTTTGATTGGCCTAAGTTTAGGGAAGTGGTCAAAGTATTTACCCGCATGCTGGATAATGTAGTAGAAATCAATGGATTGCCATTGGAACAGCAACGCCAGGAAATTCAAAATAAACGCCGTCATGGCATGGGCTATTTAGGGTTAGGTTCGGCACTGACCATGCTCAAAATTCCTTATAACAGCCCACAAGCCGTGGCTTTTACTGAGGAAGTTTCTAAAGTGATGGCTATCACTGGCTGGCAGGTGGCATTAGAGCTGGCAAAAGAAAAAGGCCCTGCGCCAGTATTAACACAGTCATTTGTGGTGACAGCGCAGATGTTGTCGAAACGACCGGAAATGAAAGCGGATGGTATTAAAGTCGGCGACAACATTAAAGGGTCGGTATTGCACGCAAAATATAGTCGTTATATGCAACGAATTGCCGAAGAGCAGCCTGAATTGGTTGAGCAACTTGCGAAAGTCGGTGCACGTTTTACTCATCATAGCTCAATAGCACCAACCGGTACCTTAGCATTGAGTTTAGGGAATAATGCGTCCAACGGTATTGAGCCGAGTTTTGCCCATGAATATCATCGCAATATTATCCGTGAAGGGAAGAAATCAAAAGAGTCGGTCGCGGTTGCCAGTTTTGAGCTGTTAGCTTATCGCCATTTTATTAATGAAGATGCACAAGCCTATAGCGCGGATGGCCACAATCAATTGCCGGATTATTTTGTCGCCAGTGACAGTATTACTCCACAAGAACATGTTGATATTCAGGCTGCTGCCCAATATTGGGTCGACTCTTCTATCTCTAAAACCATTAACGTACCAACGGATTGTGATTACCTGACGTTTAAAAATATCTACCTCTATGCCTACGATAAAGGATTAAAAGGTTGCACTACCTTCAGGTTTAACCCTGAAGTTCATCAGGGAGTGTTAGTAAAAGAAACCGATCTGGCCTCAGTGGAATATGAATTTACTTTAGAGGATGGTTCAACTTTTACCATGAAAGGCAATGAAGAGCTGATTTACGATGGTGAAACTCACACCGCGGCAAATCTTCATGATGCGCTAAAAGAAGGCTATTACGGCAAGCTGTAACACTAATTATTATTAAGGATAACGTTAATGAAAGAAGTTACTCAAACTATTACCGCAGTAAAAGTTAATACTGCCAAATCACAAGCAGAACATGCAGAAGCCCCACAAACCACCAATTTAAATGAAACGGTACAGCGCCCGGAAATGTTGGTGGGTTCTACTTATAAAATTAAGCCACCGATTTCCGATCATGCCTTGTATATAACAATTAATGACATTTTGCTTAACCCAGGAAGTGAGCAGGAAATTCGTCGCCCTTTTGAAATTTTTGTTAACTCAAAAAATATGGAGTTTTATGCCTGGGTAGTGGCATTAACTCGGGTTATTTCTGCAGTATTTCGTAAAGGCGGTGATTGCACATTTCTGGTCGAAGAACTCAAAGCAGTATTTGATCCTAAAGGTGGCTACTACCAGCGCGGTACCGGCATCTTTATGCCGTCGGTTGTTGCGGAAATTGGGCAGATCATCGAAACCCATTTAAAGACCTTAGACATGCTGCCAGAGCATGAAATAGATGCCCATCAGCAGGCCTATATTCAACAAAAAAAACAAGCGGCAATGGCTGAACAAGAGAGTGAACAGCACGCTTTTCCGGCTAGCGCCAGTAAATGCAGTAAATGCCATCAAAAATCGGTGGTACTACTCGATGGTTGTGCCACTTGTTTAAATTGTGGAGACTCAAAATGTGGTTAACAGTAATTTTGAGCCTATTGCTATAACGATTAACCGTTAAGCAATATTTGCATTTTCACAATAGATAATTATACTGTATAAATAAACAGTATTGGTGCGGTGTAATTATTTGTTGTGATGAATCCGATCATTGAAAGCTTAACTAATCAGCGTTTGCTTTGGCGTGGTTTTGAGCAGAAAGCTCAGCCGAAATCCATTGCAACTGGTTATGAACAGTTAGATGAAAAATTAGCCGGTGGGCTTCCTGAATATGGGGTTGTAGAAATAAAAAGCCTGAATGGTATTGGTGAAGTTCGTCTCTTTAGTCGTTATCTTCTACAGGCGCAGCAGCAAGGATTAATCGTTTTTATCGCGCCCCCCGCTTTGGTTTCCAGTGAGTTTTTGCATGCTATTGGTTTAGATATTTCTCAAGTCTATATTTTAACTCCTGAACATGAAAAAGATGCGTTGTGGTGTGCTGAACTGTGCTTAAAAAGTGGCTGTTGTCAGAGTGTTTTACTCTGGTGCGCGGATATCGCCTTACATCAGGTAAAACGCCTGTTGTTAGCTAGTGAAACGGGCCATAGCTGTTTATTGTTATATCGGCCATTGCTTAAGCATAGCCTGGCATTACCAGTACACATAAGTATGCGTTTTATCGCGGATGCTTTGGGGATCAAAGTGACTGTTGATAAATGTCGCGGTTGTGCACCGTCATCCGCGTTTATTGTTGATATGCAAGCGCATTGGCCTGAATTTACTGTGGCGGCTGAGCAGCCGAGAGCAACTAAGCGACGGATTGCTGATATTCAGGTTAGCTGATGTTGTGGGCTTATCTTTATTTTCCATCGTTACAGCTTGATGGTGTTGTGACTGAGGGAGGTCGTGACTGGCAGCCGGTAGTGATCTTAGATGGCAATAACAATGAAATTGTCCAACTTAATGCTCAGGCGAAACAAAGTGGTTTAAGACTCGGTATGGGGCTGGCGACAGCTGTTGCCTTAGAGCATCAATTACAGGTGTTGCCTTATTGTCAGCAACAAGAGCGGCAAACACTTACTTTTATTGCTGAACAGCTATATCAAGTGAGTTCTGATATTGCATTAGATAGCCCAAATGGTTTGTATTTACGCATAGAAAATATGCTGGCTTTATACGGTGATTTGAGCGGATACTGGCAAAATTTGCAGTCGGTATTACAACCGCTGCAGCTGAGCTTACATTATGCTACAGCTTATAGTCCCAGCGCAGCTAAAGTATTAGCCAGAGCTAAGGTTGATCGTTTATTAACTGAGCAAAAAAAGGTGCTATCAATACTGAACTCCTTATCGATTAATTCTTTAGCGCTTGACCAAAAAGTGCAAAAGCAACTGGATAAAATTGGTGCTAAGACTATTGGCCAGTTACTAAGCTTACCAAAAGAACAGCTAAGTCAACGTTTTGATAGTTCGGTTACTCATTATCTTCGTCGTTTAGTGAATGGTGATGATTTGCCCATGGTGTTTTATCAGCCTCAGGGGCATTTTTTTCATTATTTGGAATTGCTTTATGAAATTAACGACAGTAATAAATTATTGTTTCCCATTAAAAGCTTGTTGTCATTATTAGCGAATTACCTAAAGAAAGCCGATTTATTGAGTGATCGTTTAGTGATCACTTTGTTTTTACGTAATCAGCCGTCAAAAGACGTGGTGATTAATAGTGCTGAAGCTATCTATCAGGCATCACAGTGGTTAAGTCTCACTGAACTCACCTTAGCGTCATTACAATTAGCTGCTCCTGTGGTTGCTATCAGCCTAACCTGTAAGCGTTTCAGTTCGCAACAGCAGCAGTCAGGAGATTTTTTTTCTCTAGCAGAGGGCAAGTATACTCGGCAAAGACTGCTTAGTTTGTTGTTAGCGAAATTAGGTCAGAGTCGGGTGCACTCGTTGTTATTAACGGATGATTATCGGCCAGAATGCGCCAATGGTTATGCACCGATAAATTTAGTGAGCCAGCGAAAAATAAAAACGGAGCATTTTACTCGATTAAGACCAAGTTATCTTTTACCCGAGCCGTTAGCATTAGCAACAGAAATAGCGGTTTTTTCATCGCCAGAGCGTATTGAAACCGCATGGTGGGAAAATACAGTGAAACGGGATTATTTTATTGGTCGTAATCCGTACGGGCAATGGTGCTGGTTATATCGTCAGGCGGATCATCGCTGGTTTATTCATGGTTATTTTGCCTAGGTGGTTAAGATGCAATATGCAGAATTAATTTGCCAAAGTTACTATTCTTTTTTGCATGGCGCTTCAAGTCCTGAAGCATTAGTTCGTCAAGCACAGGCTTATAATTATCAGGCTATTGCGATCACAGATGAATGCTCAGTAGCCGGTGTAGTCAAAGCGCATCGTTACATTCAGCAGCATCAGTTGGCACTAAAGCTTATTGTCGGTGCCCGTTTTACTTTTCAGCGTGATCAGTGCGCGACTGAGTTGGTACTACTTTGTCCTAATCGTCAGGCATATGCCGAATTGTGCCGAGTGATCACTAACAGTCGCCGACGCTGTACTAAAGGACATTATCGTTTAACGGACTGGGATATTAATTCATTGAAATATTGTTTCTTACTGTGGCTTGCAAGTGGTGACAAAAAACGGGATATAGTTTGGCTGCAATGGTTTAAGCGTTATCATCACGGGCGATTATGGCTGGCTGCTTTTCGACAGCTGGCGTCGCAAGAAAAGCAATATTTATTACAGTGTCAGCAATTAGCACAGCAGTATAATGTGCCGATTGTTGCCACCGGTAATGTGTTGATGAGTGATAAAGCAAATTTACCTCTTCAACAAGTACTTAGTGCGATTCGCTACGGTAAAAGTGTCGATAAGTTGGGGCATCAATTACTGAGTAATGCCGAGCGTTCGCTTCGCCCTTTGGAGCAAATGGCTCGGCTATTTGATCCAGGCTTACTTGCTGAGTCTGTGGTAATCGCTAAACAATGCCATTTTTGTTTATCCGAGTTGCGATATCAGTATCCGGCAGAGCTGATACCTGACGAGTACACCCCTATCACTTATTTGAGAATATTGGTTGAACAGGGGAAGAAACGTCGCTTCACCACCGGGGTGCCTGCGGATATCGAGCAAATTATTGCTAAAGAGCTTAATTTGATTGAGCAAATGAACTATGAGCACTTTTTTATCACCATCTATGACATCGTTCAGTTTGCTAAACGCCAAGGCATTTTATATCAGGGCCGGGGATCTTCAGCTAATTCCATTGTTTGCTATTGCTTAGAAATTACCGCTGTCGATCCGAGACAAATTTCAGTGTTATTTGAACGTTTTATTTCCCTGGAACGCCAAGAGCCACCAGATATAGATGTTGATTTTGAACATCAGCGCAGAGAAGAAGTGTTTCAGTATATTTATCAGAAATATGGTCGAGAGCGCACGGCACTGGCAGCAACTGTAGTAACTTATCGTTTGAAAAGTGCAATCCGAGCAGTGGGGAAGGCGCTTGGTTTCAATATCACTCAGCTTGAGTTTTTTATTAAAAGTATTAACCGCCGAGATCAGCAATCTCCCTGGTATAGCCAGATAGCACAGCTAGGGCTGGATTTAGAAAGTAAGAAAGCGCAGCAATTTATTGAACTGGTCGAGCAAATTAAAGGGGTGCCAAGACATTTGTCACAACATGTCGGAGGCTTTGTGATTTCTGCCGGCCCTTTGTATGAACTAGTAGCGGTTGAAAATGCTGCCATGGCTGAGCGTACTGTGATCCAGTGGGATAAGGATGACTTAGAAGCGTTGCACTTATTAAAGGTGGATGTACTTGCGTTAGGTATGTTAACCGCTATTCGTCAAGCGTTTGAGCAGATACATTTGCATTATCAGCAGCAATTATCGATTGCGCAGATCACTGGCTTTCCTGATGACCCTCAGGTTTATCAAATGATCCAGCAGGCAGATACTGTTGGTATATTCCAGATAGAATCTCGTGCTCAAATGAGTATGTTACCTCGGCTCAAACCTAAAAATTATTATGATTTAGTGATCCAGATAGCGATAGTCAGACCGGGGCCAATTCAAGGGGGAATGGTGCATCCGTATTTGAAAAGGCGTGATGGCATTGAGGCGATAGATTATCCCTCTGAAGCGGTTAAGGATGTACTTTCAAGAACATTAGGAGTACCTATTTTCCAGGAGCAAGTGATTAAACTGGCGATGGTAGCTGCTGGATTTAGCGGTGGGGAAGCGGATCAGTTACGACGTGCCATGGGGAAATGGAAAAAAAACGGCGAACTTAATCGTTTTCGAAATAAGCTGATAAATGGTATGGAGGAAAGAGGCTATGATGTCGCATTTGCTGAACGTATTTTTGAACAAATATTAGGTTTTGGTGAATATGGCTTTCCTGAATCTCATTCAGCCAGTTTTGCCGTGTTAGCTTATGTTTCTGCCTGGTTAAAATATTATTATCCGGCGGTATTTTATTGTAGCTTGTTAAACAGCTTACCTATGGGGTTTTATTCTCCGTCGCAATTGATTCAGGATGCACAACGCCATCAGGTTGAAGTACGGCCTGTTTGTGTTAACCAATCTCAATGGCAACATACATTGGTGCGTACAGAGCAGGGACTTTCGCTGCAATTAGGACTGCAACAGGTTAAAGGTATTAGTGAACGAAACGGTACTTTAATTGTGCAGCAAAGGCCCAAGTTGGGTTATCAAAATTTTGTTGATATTAATCGTCTAGGGTTAAAAGCAACGGATTTGCAAGCTCTGGCAAGTGCCAATTGTTTTCGCTGCTTAGCTGATAACCGTTATCAGGCTAGATGGCATTTAATGAATAGCCATCATCGTTTGCCATTACTAATGCAAAAGCCTGAAATGCAGCATACTTCGCTAGAGGAACAATATCCGTTATTGCCCACTGATTATGATAACTTGCTGGAAGACTATGCCTCGACCGGGGTCTGTTTAACTCAACATCCAATTGCGCTATTAAAAGCCTCAGGTATCTCACGGCACAGCATTACGGCGGAGCAACTGATTTTACAACCTGACAAATCGGTAGTTTCTGTTGTTGGTGTAGTGACAGGAAGACAAAGTCCTGGTACTGCGGCGGGAGTGACTTTTGTCACTTTGGAAGATGAAACTGGAAATATCAACGTGGTGGTGTGGATGGCAACGGCAAGAGCACAAAAGCAAAGTTTTTTATCAGCTAAAATATTACAAATACATGGCATTGTCGAAAAAGAGCAACAAGTGGTGCATGTTGTTGCTGGTCGGTTAACAGATTTATCAGAGCATTATCAGGCACTATCTTGTGCCTCAAGGGATTTTCATTGAGGAAATTTATATGCATTCTCACCCGCTAAAGCGCAATAAAAAGCGGCAATATCGTCTATCAAAACGGTCGATTAAAGATGAATATATTGATAAACAAATTTGGCTGTTGCATCGGGCTATGACTAATAAAATTATTAAACAACCTCAATTGACCCAACAGGTTATCGCTAAGTTGGCAGACTTTAGAGAACAAGGACGTATTGGATATAGTGACTATCTACACTGGTTGTGTTTATTAGAAAATGTCAATGACAGCCAGGCATTTAACGATGGCGTATTAGAAAACTCAAATAAAATGAAACGATTAAGGCGACAAACGCCATTTGTAGGCATTTTAACGGAGCAGGAACGCCAGGCGGCGTTAACCGCTGAAGCCATTGGGATAATTGATCACCCAGATATTTTATTTTTATAGTGATATTAAAGGCGTAAACAGAGAAAAAGATTAAAAATTATACGTGATCTCTTGGAGATTCTTCTGTATAATGCGCGCTCCCTGACGTTACAAATGTCTATTATCTCCCAAGATATAGACACAAGACTCGATACTCGAAGGGGTAAAAGCGTAGTCTTTTAACTGATAATCATACGATTATTTTTTAGTAACATTTTAATATTGGGTTTTTTAAATGAAAACTTTTGTAGCTAAGCCAGAAAGCGTACAACGCGAATGGTTTTTAGTGGACGCTGAGAATAAAACTCTTGGTCGTATCGCTACTGAAATTGCAAGCCGTCTACGCGGTAAGCATAAACCAGAATATACTCCTCACTGTGATACTGGTGATTACATCGTTGTTATCAATGCTGAGAAAGTAAAAGTAACTGGTAATAAAGCGAAAGGTAAAATTTACTACTCGCATACTGAATTCCCTGGTGGTCTTAAGCAAATTAGCTTTGAAAAGTTAATTGATAAAGCGCCAGAGCGTGCGATTGAATTTGCTGTTAAAGGTATGTTACCTAAAGGTCCTTTAGGTCGTGAAATGTACCGTAAGCTTAAAGTGTATGCTGGTGCTGAGCACAAGCATGCTGCACAACAACCACAACTTTTGGAGCTGTAAGCAATGGCTGATAATCAATATTACGGTACTGGTCGTCGCAAGAGCTCAACTGCTCGTGTGTTTATGAAAGCTGGTAACGGTGCAATCACAATTAACAAACGTGACATTTCTGAGTACTTCGGTCGTGAAACTGCTCGTATGGTTGTTCGTCAACCATTAGAGTTAGTTGAAATGTTAGAAAAGTTTGACTTTAACATCACTGTTGTTGGTGGTGGTATTTCTGGTCAAGCGGGTGCTATCCGTCACGGTATTACACGTGCATTAATGCAGTTCGACGAATCTTTACGTAGCGATCTACGTAAAGCTGGTTTCGTTACTCGTGATGCGCGTAAAGTTGAACGTAAGAAAGTTGGTTTACACAAGGCTCGTAAAAAGCCTCAATTCTCAAAACGTTAATCTTTACTGCTTTATGCGAAAAGCCGACATTATGTCGGCTTTTTTTTATTTTTTTAGTGGTGATATTAGGTAATATAAGTTTCGCTTTATGTAGTTATTGGGCTGATATCTGAAGAAACTTTCTATTCGATGTCATAATTGACAAAGTGTCAGGTTTATTTACAACAAGCTAATTTTTAACAAAGTTTTAATGTGATTATTTTTATATCTTATAGAGTTAATAGTATTGGCATCATAGATGCACTAATGAATGTAAACCGAAAAGCTAGGGTGTAACATGAAAAATTCAATAATAGCTTTATTAGCCGTATTTATGCTTTTTTTTAATGCAAGCTCTGATGCAGCTTTAATCACTGATTTACCAAGTGATACCTATATAACGTCAGCGGGTGTCGATTGGACATGGGCATCGAGGTGGGGAACCGGTAGTATATTGGCTCCGGAACTTCCTTCGTTTCATGATGGATGGCGCTTCGCTACGACTGCTGAGCTTGATTATTTATTTGAAAACTTAGTGAACCTATTTCTCAATAGTGGTGATCCGATAGAATCGACAGCCTATTGGAATGCTCCAGCAGAAGTTGGCGTTAATACGTGGGATCTTTCGGATGGTTACATTATGTCGGGACCTAACATGATGTCGTATGGGAATGGACTTGCCTGTACTGGTAGCACGCCTTGCGATACGTTTTATGTTAGGGAAGTTTCTGAGCCGGTTGATGTTCCAGCACCTGCTTCGTTACCATTACTTTTTCTTAGTTTATTAGGTTTCGCTTTAACACGACGTAAAGTTTCAGTATTAAGCTAATCAATGATATAGAAGATAAAGCCGACATTATGTCGGTTTTTTTTTGGGCTATTTTTGATACTGATCAAGGAGCATTATCACTAAGCTTTACACTCGGTATTTTTGTTCTACCTTTATAAGGGAAAAATTATAACTTTTTGTAATCCCATAACTATTTAATAGGTAAAACATATTATGAATACTAAAATTTTACAGACCCTAGTATTAATGCTTTGGTCTATCGGTGCTGTACAAGCGGTTGAGTTTGTTAATGCCGACAATTCTATTAATACTGAAATTTGTATTGCAGCAACAGTTTCAGATCAAGCGCTAAAAGCGAAAGCTAAGGAATATAAATATTCTAATATTCAAGTAAGCCAGTTTAGCTGTAATGGTTTACCAATAGACAAATTTGCGAAAAAATATCGTAAAAGTATGGATGCATCTCAAGTGAAGGTCTTTTCATTTGATAATACTACCGGCTCGATTGAAGCTGAATTATGTATTGCCGCTGCTCATTCCAGTGACAAGTTTTATGCGGTAAAAGCTGAGCTTAACCGTCCAAAAAGTTACTATGAAAGTATTACCTGTAATGATGTGCCATTAGTTAAATTTGCTAGAAAATACGGCAATAAACATTTCAAGATTTAGCCCTTATTATCATTTGTTTAGCTAAGTTGATTGTAAGTTAACTTAGCTTATCCTTACTATTTCATTGTTTTGTCTATTTGTGTTTTCCCCTATCTGGCACTAGAGTTAAAAAGTGTGCAGAGCAACACAATAAATAATAATTACTATCTACATCTACAACTATTTATGGGGAGTGCGTATGAAACATCGCTTAAGTTTTGCATATTTCAATATACTTTCTGACAACATTGTAGAGGTAGTCGTTGATGAAGGGATTGAAATGTCATTAGAAATGATCGATGAGTGTCATCACTTTATTGAAGATCATTTTAAAGAAGCGTTTGGCATGTTAATTAACCGGGTCAATAATTACACCTACAGTTATGAAGCGAAATTGAGTATAGCTTCATATCAACACTTGAAGGCGATTGCGTTTGTTTACTATTCTGAATGTAGTAAGGCGATCAGTGAGAACCTTTATCAAATCCGCTCGCTTGATCAATGGAACTATCGATTATTCTCGGGGCTAGAGTTAGGCTGGCAACAAGCATTTGATTGGTTACAACAAGAGTTGTCTACGGTAAAAGTGAGTTAAGCAATAATACCAATTTGACTAAATCATTTGTCAAATTGGTATCAGTTATTATATCGCCGTTTTACTTAGGTAAAGCGGCTTTTATTTTGCCTAATTTTTAGAGTTGAGCGAAGCAGCGATCAGCCGCAGCGAGGGTTTTTTCAATCTCTTCATTAGTATGCGCAGTTGATAAAAAGCTTGCTTCAAACGCTGAAGGCGCTAAATAAACCCCCTCTTCAAGCATTAAATGGAAAAAACGTTTGAATTTTTCCGCATCACAGGCGGTTGCTTGGTCAAATGTTGTCACTTTTTCTTCTTCAGTGAAGAAAAAACCAAACATAGCACCAACATAGTTAATCGATAACGACACACCATTGCGCTCGGCTGCCGCTTTAAAACCCATCGCCAGCTTTTCAGTGGCTTGCGCCAGTTGTTGGTGTTTTTCACCCTGGCTTAGTTCGTTCAGTGACGCTAAACCGGCAGCCATAGCAATAGGGTTACCTGATAATGTACCTGCTTGATAGACAGGGCCGATTGGTGCGATGTAATCCATAATTTCTTTTTTACCGCCAAAGGCACCCACTGGCATACCACCGCCAATCACTTTACCTAAGGTGGTGAGATCCGGTTTGATATTGTAATATGCTTGAGCGCCACCTAAGGCGACTCGGAAACCTGTCATAACTTCATCGAAAATTAATACTGACTGGTATTGGTCACAAACGTCGCGTAAGCCTTCAAGAAACCCTTCTACTGGTGGAATACAGTTCATATTACCGGCAACAGGTTCGACTATGATACAAGCTATTTGTTCGCCTATTTCGGCAAAAATCTGCTTAACCTGCTCGATGTCGTTATAGGTAACAGTTAAGGTGTGCTTAGCAAAGTCTTCTGGAATACCGGGAGAATTTGGTACCCCCATAGTTAATGCACCTGAACCGGCTTTAACTAATAATGAGTCGGCATGGCCGTGATAACAGCCTTCAAATTTTAATATCTTATCGCGCCCGGTGTAGCCGCGAGCGAGGCGAATGGCACTCATAGTTGCTTCTGTACCAGAACTGACCATACGCAGCTTTTCCATTGACGGTACCAGCTCGCGTACTTTTTCTGCCATTGTGATTTCAAGTTCGGTTGGTGCGCCAAAACTTAAGCCATTTTTAGCAGTCGAGATCACTGCATCTAGGATAGCAGGGTGGTTGTGACCGAGAATCATTGGGCCCCAGGAACCAACGTAATCAATATAGGCTTTATCATTGGCATCATAAATATAGGCACCTTGGGCGCGTTTAATAAAACAAGGAGTACCGCCGACACCGTTAAAGGCTCGAACAGGAGAGTTAACGCCACCAGGAATAATTTCTTGCGCGTGATTAAATAGTTGCTGTGATTTATCCATTATTTTGCCTTGTGATTTATTTTTTATTACAGTGATAACGCTTTAGCGCTATACCAGCAAACCGACTTTTCGTATTGGCTTAGTTTCTCTTCAACACCTAAGGTCAAAGCAAATAATGCCATACGTACCAACACGCCATTTTGTGCTTGTCGGAAAATAGCTAGGTTTTCCAGGTCGTTAAGATCATTATCTAATTCGTTCGCTTCAGGGCGAGAGTCACGAGGAAGTGGGTGCATGATCACGGTATGGTTTTTACAGTACTGACGATACACCTCTTTATTCAAGCTAAAGTGGCCGCGATACAATTCCGCCTCGTCCGGGCTGGCGAACCTTTCTTGCTGGATCCGGGTTTGGTAAATGACATCACAGGCCAGATTACCTTCAATTTTATCACTTAATATTACTTGATGGCCGGCATCTTCAAGTGTTGCTATAACGTTATCTGGCATTTGTAATGCGTTCGGCGCTATCATAGTTACCTTTACATTCTGATAAAGACTCAACAGTTTAGATAAGGAATGAACTGTACGGCCGTGTTTCAGATCGCCCATCAAGGTCATATTGATACCGTCCAGTGTTTTACCATGGGGTTTCATTTCTGATTGAATGGTAAATAGATCGAGTAATGCTTGCGTCGGATGCTCATTGGCTCCATCACCACCGTTAATTACCGGCACGCTGCTACCTTTGGCAAATTCGCTAACCGAATGCATTTGCGGATGACGCATGGCAATAACGTCGGAATAGCCACTGATAACACGAGCAGTATCAAATAAAGACTCGCCTTTTGCTAATGAAGAGTTTTCTTCACCGACGGTTTCTCGGACAAAGCCCCCCAATAAATTAAAAGCAGCACCAAAGCTTACCCGGGTTCGGGTGCTAGGTTCAAAAAATAAATTGTTTAAAATGGCACCATCGAGCACGTGACAACGTTTCTGTCGCATCGCATAAGGCGCCATTTGCGCTGATATGGATAAAATTTTAGAAATAGCTTCACGGTCAAACTGTGAAACAGAAAGAATATGGCTACCTTCGAAGGTCATCATACAATTTACCTAATATTAATATGACTTGCAGCTTGAAACCGGCTGATTTTGGGGCTGAAATATAGCACAACTAATAGCAAATTGACTAATGATTTAGTCAATTCAAAGCGCTGTTTGTGGTGTGAAAATAAATAGCATTTATCTTGATATAGACATTTTATATCAAATAAATTTTCCGTAGATATTTCACTGACATTTTCATTTTTCATAACAGCTAGCAACGAGCTAAACATATAGAAAACACTATCTGATGATTAAAATGGCTTGAGGTAAGCTAAAATAATTACCGCAAACAGAATTAGTACAGGTACTTCATTGAAAATGCGATAAAACTTGCCAGAGCGAGTATTCTGATCTGCTTGGAAGGTTTTCAGCAGTTTAAAACAATAGCCATGATAAATAATGAGTGCCAATACTAAGGTTATTTTGACATGCAACCATTTTGCAGCAACAAACCAAGCGTAGCCATATTGATAAATCAGGGCGCTACCAAATAGCACAGTAAGTAGTGCGAATGGGGTGATAAAATAGAGTAAGCGTTTTTCCATGCCTTTGAGTTGTTCGATGACTTTCGGCTCATCACTTTCTGCGTGATTAACGAACAGACGCGGCAGATAAAAAATGCCAGCAAACCAGGCAACCATAAAACTTACGTGTAATGCTTTGAGCCAGAGAATGGTCATGGGGTTATTTTTCCTTCCAATAAATATTGACGGATTTGCTCAAAGGTGACTAACCCTAAAAGCTCATGCTGAGTATCGCCATAAATAGCAACCGCACCACGTCGATACTTCACTAATAATAAATAGGCTTCTGCTAATGTTGCCTGGCTAGATAAGGGGATCAACTGATGAGCAACAATGTTTGTCTGTTCTTCGACTTGTGTTATTTCAAACCAAATAAAAGGATTGTCATCACCGGATTGTTTGCTAATGATAAAATCTTGACTGTTTCTCAGGGCTGGTGACGCTAGAATATCCTCTGCACTAAGCTGCTGATGCAAGGTAAAGTTTTCTTGCATGGTGCCAATGACCCCGATTCGTTGTAAAGATTTTTCAATGGGAGGTTTACGGTACAGTAAGTTTTGTACTTCCAGCTGCATAATAATGACAGAACGGTTATTGAGAAATTGCCCGGAAACAACACAAGATGAAGTGATGACAATTAATGCTGGGATAATAATTTCTATTTGGTTGGACAATTCCACTACTGCTAATAATGCTGCCAGTGGCGCATTTAAAGTCGCAGCCATAAAGCCTGCCATGCCCATTAAGGCAAAATCAGTATGTAAGTGCTCACTTGGTATAAAATGACCTGCTATAGTCGATGCACAAATACCGGCAATCGCGCCGATACTGATAATTGGCCCAATAATGCCACCAGGAATACCTAAACCTAAAGCGGAAATTGTCATTAGCATTTTTGCTATAAGCAGACCAAACAAGAGTTCAAATGTTTGTTCATTGTTAATGGAAAAAGTAATTGCGCCAATATCTGAACCCATGGCATATGGAATGGCAAAGCCTAATGAGCCGGTAATAAACGCAGCAACTAAAAATCGTGGAATAATATGAATATTGCTGGAATGTTGTATTAATAGTGTTAGGTAGCGGTTAAAAACAAATGCAAGTATGCCAATAAATACGCCGAGTAAGACAATAAACGGATACTCTGCTATCGATATCTGAATTTTATCAAAAAATTCAAAAGCATGAGCGGGACCGAAAACACTTTGCGTAATCATGGAACCGATAATGGCTGCTATCATCACCGGAATAAAAATATGGACCTTGTATTCCCGTAAAATGACTTCCATAACAAAAATAACGGCGGCAAGCGGGGTATTAAAACTTGCCGATATTCCAGCGGCAATGCCACAGGCACATAAGGTGCGGATGGTGTTATAAGGCAGTTTTAATACACTGCCTAAATAGCTGCTACAAGCAGCACCTAAATGAACGGCTGGACCTTCACGGCCAACAGAAAAGCCAGAGGCTAACGCAATGACGGTTCCGACAAACTGATTTAAAGTATTACGCAGCGGAATAATACCGTGGGCTACTTTTAAGCGATGTAAAACAAACGGAATACCGGTTCGTAAATACTGATACCCGGTGAAGCGTGAAAAAATCAATATCAGTAAAGCACCAATAATTGGTAAATCAAAACGACTTACTGCATCTAAAGTGGTATAATCGTCCTTTGCGCTGATGTAAAATTGTTGTAGCGCTTTGATACTAAGCGTAAATAAGATGATCAGTAATGCGGACATCGCGCCACCGATGGCGGCGAGTACGCACAATTGCCATGAGGTTTTTGGCAAGGCTAATCGTTTTTTTAGTGAGATTAACGACATCATATAAAGATTTTGCTTTATGTCAGTGTCTCTGTTGATTATTAGTTGTTGGATATCATAATACTTTTCAAATGAGTTGGTTAGCAAAAATAAATTTAAATACTGTGGTTAAACGTTTAGGTACGTTTCGCTCAGCTATTTTATTGTTACTATTGATAGTTATTTCGTTATTTTCTGGTTATCGTATTGGTAACTTTTTTCATGGCTACCAACAGCAAACTATTGCACAGCAGCAACAGCGTCTGGAAAACCTTTATGCTACACAAGCGGAGCAAGTCAGACGGATTAATACCTTAGAAGTTGAACTGGAAGTAGAGCGTCTCGCCAGTCAAAAATCACAGAAGCTATTAACAGAAATTGAACAGCAGCACTTTCAGGTCAAAAAAGAATTGGCGTTTTATGAAAAAGTGATGGCACCGGAAAAGCAAGCAGATGGCCTGGTGATTGATAATGTAGTGATTTCGCCAACAACTAGCCTTGATCATTACCGTTTTCAGGTGGTGTTAGTGCAGCAACGGGTTAAAAAACGCTATGCTAAAGGCTATATAGAGCTTTCTCTGGCGGGTAGCTTAAACGAAAAACCGTATAAACTGGCGTTAGAGAAAATAGCCAATATTAAAAAAGAAGATTTAAACTTTAGTTTTCAGTATTTTCAAATTATTGAAGGTGAGTTTACCTTACCAGAAAACTTTAAGCCGGAGCAATTATTGTTGGCGGCGGTATTGCCGAAAAGGAAGTGGCAAAAATATTATCGTATAGATGAAAATTACTTATGGCAAAATGTTATGGAAAAATATCCCCAAACTACTTCGCTAATACTTGATTAAATTAGTCAAGTTTAAGATAATTCCCTTGTTATTATAAGAGAACCACCCTTTATGTCTGATACTGAATTACCAATTAAATTTTCTGATGCTGCGGCGAGCAAGGTGTTAGCCTTGATCACTGAAGAAGAGAACCCTAACCTTAAGTTACGTGTCTATGTAACAGGTGGCGGCTGTTCTGGTTTTCAGTATGGTTTCACCTTTGACGAAAAAGTCAATGACGGTGATATGACCATAGAAAAGCAAGGCGTTACTATGGTGGTTGATCCAATGAGCCTCCAGTATTTGGTTGACGGCGAAGTCGATTATGTTGAAGGACTGGAAGGAAGTCGTTTTTTAGTCAATAACCCGAATGCGTCAACCACTTGTGGTTGTGGGGCTTCATTTTCTATCTAATTTAGAATTTCTTTAAATAAAAGCCAGCATTTGCTGGCTTTTATTTTTTATAACGCGCTAAAAACATTGCCGCAGTTTCTTGTGCTAAATGCTCTTGTTTCGCTTGATTAAAGTCATTTTCCATCTGAAAAAGTTGCGGCCAAAAAGGTTTCATCAGAGCCCGATTGATATCGAGCAATTGCCAGACATCTCGGTAGTTATCATCAGTCATGAACATTATGATCACCTTGATAAAAACTCTATTAAGCAATTGATAGCAAAAGTGGACCACTTTGTTACGCCGTTAAAAGTTGGTGACTATTTAACGAAGTGGGGCGTTGAAGCAAGTCGCGTGACTGAATTGAACTGGTGGCAGGAAGTAACGATTGACGATATCAAAATCGTTGCAACACCGGCTCAGCATTTTTCTGGCAGGGGAGTATTTGATAAAGACCAAACATTATGGGCGAGTTGGGTCATTCAAGGTAACGAGAGTAATTTATTTTATAGCGGTGATAGTGGTTATTTTTCAGGCTTTAAAACGATAGGTGATAAGTATGGTCCGTTTGATGTGACCATGATAGAAACTGGTGCCTATAACCGGCTATGGAGTGATATTCATATGTTGCCGGAGCAAAGTTTACAAGCTCATATTGATTTACAGGGTAAAGCTATGCTGCCTGTTCACAATAGTACCTTTGATTTGGCATTACACGACTGGTTTGAACCATTAGAACGGATCAGTGACCTAGCTTGGGAACATAGTGTGAAATTAGTTACGCCGATATTTGGGAAAAAAGTTTCTATAAATCAACCGAATAGCAAGCATAAATGGTGGCGTACACTTATGCCTGAACGACAACTTAATTTGATCACAACAGGCACAGAATATTAACAACTTGTTGCATTAGAAGTTTAGACATTGGGTAGTAGGCAAAGTACAATAATTGTTCGCGCCTTTGGATATAAAAATTTTAAATTTAGGAAGAATTATGACTCAGTATCAACGCGGACGACTATGGTTGGCAGAGCGTCCCTATGTTATTGCAATTTTCATTACGTTAGTTTTAGTGCTGTGGATGTTATCTGGGGTGATGCAAGCGAAAGAAATACCTACAAAGGCCGAGAAGCAATCAGCGGTTATTCCTAAGGTCAAAGTAGAGACGTTAGTAGCAACTCAGGTTCATGATACGGTGGAACTATATGGCCGCACTGAACCTGATCGTATCACCACTTTAAAAGCAGAAATTTCGGGGCAGGTGACAGAAGTTCTCGCTCAGCGTGGTTCCCGAGTAATTAAAGGGCAAGTGATTGCCCGTTTAGCGCTCAATGATTTGCAATCACAGTTAACCCGTAGTCAGGCCTTACTGAAACAGCGAGAAATTGAATATCAGGGAGCGAAAAAGCTTAATGCTGAAGGCTATCAGGGGAAGGCACAACTCAGTAGTGCGCAGGCTAATCTTGCTGCCGTTAAAGCAGATATTAAACGTTATCAGATAGCGATTGAAAATACTGTGATCAAAGCGCCATTCGATGGTGTATTAAATACCCGTTATGTCGAACAGGGAGATTATGTGCAAAGCGGTGATGATATCGCCATGATCGCTGATTTAGATCCGCTAGTGGTACGTGCCTATGTTACTGAGAATCAGATCGCTCAGTTATCGGTTGGCCAATCAGCGGACATTAGTCTGTTAAATAAACAGGCGGTGCAGGGGCGTGTCAGATATATTGCCAGTGTCGCGAATGAAGCTACTAATACGTTTAAAATTGAAGTGACGATAGATAACGCCGATTATCAGTTATTAGCGGGCTTAAGCAGTGAAGTGAATATTGCCCTAGAGCAAGTGCCGGCGATTAAAATTTCTCCGGCTTTATTGGCGCTGGATGATAAAGGTAATATTGGCGTCAAAACGGTAGCCGAGGATAAAGTTGTTTTTACACCGATTAATGTGGTTAAAAGTGAAAGTGATGGTCTATGGTTAACAGGTCTAGGTCAACAGGCAAATATAATTACTTTAGGACAAGGATTTGTCCGTGACGGCGATGTGGTTGAAGCCGTGATGGCAACGAATGAATAGGGATTTATGATGCGAACCATTATTGATGCTGCAATTACGCGTACTCGTTCAGTACTCATGATTTTTGCGTTACTTCTGATTGCAGGTGCAGTTACTTATAGCAATATTGCAAAAGAATCTAATCCGGATATTACCATTCCGGTCATTTATGTTTCTATGGTCCACGACGGAATTTCGCCAGAAGATGCTGAGCGAATGTTAGTACGCCCGATGGAAAAAGAACTTAAATCAATTGCTGGCATTAAGGAAATGACAGCGAATGCTGGTGAAGGCCATGCTTCGGTGACGTTAGAGTTTCTTGCTGGGATGGATCCAAAAGAAGCACTAGCGGATGTCAGGGATAAGGTAACGTTAGCAAAAGCTAAATTACCAGCAGAATCGGAAGAGCCGGAAGTGCATGAAGTGACGATGGCGAATCAAGTGCCTGCGGTCACTGTGATTTTGTCAGGACCCGTGACCGAGCGAGGCTTATTGACCTTGGCTCGCGAGCTAAAAGATAAGATTGAAGGCATGCAGGAAGTGCTGGAGGTAGACATCGGTGGCGATCGTGAAGATATGGTGGAAATCATCGTCGATCCGCTGTTAATGGAAAGCTATGGCCTAGATCAAAATGACATTTATAACCTGGTTGAGCGTAATAACCGCCTCGTTCCCGCCGGCACTATGGATACCGGCAAAGGACGTTTTGCCGTTAAAGTCCCTTCGGTGTTTGAAACCGTGCAGGACTTACTGGAATTGCCAATTAAAGTCGATGGTGATCGGGTTATTACTTTCCAGGACGTTTCAACTGTTAGACGTGCTTATAAAGATCCAACAACCTTTGCTCGGCTCAATGGCGAACGATCGATTTCATTAGAGGTGAAAAAGCGTTCTGGCGAAAACATTATTTATACCGTGGATAACGTTAAAACGTTGATTGAGCAAGAACGCCAGCGTTGGCCGAGTCAGGTGGTGGTAGATTATGTTGGTGATCAGTCACTTGATGTTAAAGATACCTTAAGTGATTTACAAAATAACGTACTATCTGCGGTACTCTTAGTGGTGATCGTAGTGATAGCCGCTTTAGGCACTCGCACCGCAATGTTGGTTGGTTTGGCAATACCCGGAGCATTTCTAACCGGCATTTTAGTGTTGGCGATTTCCGGACTTACCGTCAACATAGTGGTGCTATTTGGCTTGATTATGGCAGTTGGTATGTTGGTGGATGGCGCGATTGTTGTTACAGAATTTGCTGACCGGGAAATGAATGAAGGTAAGCCACGCCACATAGCTTATGGTGTAGCAGCGAAACGCATGGCATGGCCAATAATCGCGTCAACAGCAACAACACTGGCTGCATTTGCACCTCTGATGTTCTGGCCAGGGATGATGGGGGAGTTTATGAAGTACTTACCTATCACTTTAATTGCTGTGCTTAGTGCTTCTTTAGCGATGGCGTTGGTGTTCGTGCCCACCATAGGCGCAGTTTTTGGTAAATCACGAGTGATCAGTGAACAAGAAAAGCAGCAAGTAGCAAAAGCCGAACAAGGTGATTTAGAGCATTTAACTGGTTTTACCGGTAAGTATGTGAGCATATTGAAAACGGCGATTCGTCATCCGTGGAAAATTGTCGGTGGTACTTTTGCGATGGCATTTATTGTGATGTGGCTCTATGGGGCTTCCGGATTAGGAGCGGTGTTTTTTCCAGAAATAGAGCCTAATAGTGCGACTATTGTAGTGCGTTCGCACGGCGATTTATCTGTTCATGAAAAAGATGTCATTATGCGTGATATCGAGGAGCGTGTTCTCGATATGGAAGAAATCGAAACGTTATATACCTTAACAGGTGGTAACGATATTGTTGGCTCTTTTCAGGTGAACTTTGTTAATTGGCAATATCGCCGTCCGTCTGATGAAACTATAGCGGAGATTCATCAACGTACTGCTGATTTAGCGGGGGTTGAACTGGAGGTTCGTAAGAACGAAGACGGACCGCAAAATGGTAAAGACTTACGGATAGAACTTAGTTCTCGATTCCCAGAAAAGCTTGATAGTGCGGTGAAAACTATTCGTAATGCCTTAGTGACGACTGGTAAGTTTACTGATATTGAAGACTCAGGTTCGAAACCCGGTATTGAATGGCAATTAAAGGTTGATCGCTCTAAAGCTGCAACTTATGGTGCCGATGCAGCGATTGTCGGCTCAACGGTACAAATGGTTACTAACGGTTTGAAATTAGGGGAATATCGCCCAGACGATGTTGATGATGAGTTAGACATTCGGGTGCGCTTTCCACAAGAAAAACGAAATATTGGTCGTTTAGATACCTTACGAGTGAAAACAGCGGCGGGCTTAGTGCCAGTCAGTAGTTTTGTCGAACGTAAGGCGGCACCTAAAGTGGATACCATACATCGTACTGATGGCAAGCGAGTGGTAACTATTCAGGCCAATCTAGTCACAGGCGCTCAGTTACTCACTGAATTACCAGCATTGGAAGCGAAATTTCCAAGCTTAGGTATCGATCCTATGGTGGAACTGAGTATTAAAGGACAAAATCAGGATCAACAGGAATCGCAAGAGTTTCTGGTTAATGCTTTTGGTGTTGCACTATTTGTCATGGCGATTATTTTAGTGACACAATTTAATAGTTTTTATCAGGCTTTTTTGATCTTAAGTGCCGTGATATTTTCTACCGTCGGTGTGTTTCTCGCTTTGCTAATTGCACAAAAACCATTTGGTATTGTTATGGGCGGCATAGGTGTTATTTCTCTCGCGGGTATTGTGGTGAATAACAATATCGTGTTAATCGACACTTATAATGTATTACGTAAAGAAGGCTTTTCGCCTATCGATGCGATTTTAAGAACTGGCGCGCAGCGTTTGCGTCCGGTGATGCTCACCACAGTGACCACAATATTAGGATTGTTACCTATGGTATTGCAGGTCAATCTGGACTTTTTTAATCGCACGGCGGTATTTGGTGCACCTAGTACGCAGTGGTGGACTCAGTTAGCGACTGCTGTTGCCGGCGGCCTGGCTTTTGCTACAGTGCTGACATTAGTTTTAACTCCTTGTTTGATTATGCTCAGAGATAGAAATCGGGATAAACGTAAGCAACAGGATAAATTAACTTTTGTTAAGCGAATGAAAGGCATTAAATCTGCTGCTTAGTTCGCTTACTGGTAAGTGAAACATTGGCTTTAGCCTGCACTGTGTTTTAATTGGTATAGTCGCAGGCTAAGCAGCTAACAATAAATTAAAAGAATACGTGGAATAACTATGAAATTAATACCTACTGCCCATAATAAAACGCTGATGAATTTGCTATGTAGTTGTGTGCTGTTTTCAGCTGTTGCTGGGGCGAATGCTTTGTCAGAACAGCAACAAGCACAAATGGAGCAGCTTAAAGCAACATCATTGAACTCAGATTTATCTTATCAGTTGATCGAATCATTAACTACCGAAGTGGGTCCTCGTTTGATGGGCTCTGAGGGAGATAAAAAAGCAGTGCAATGGGCTGTTAATAAAATGAAGGCGTTAGGTTTTGATAAGGTTTGGACGGAAGAAGTCACGGGTACTTTATGGCATCGTGGTCAGGCCGAAGCACAAATTATCGCACCTTACCCGCAAAAACTGGTGGCGATTGCCCTTGGTGGCTCAGTCGGCACGGGCGAACAAGGGATAACGGCAGAAATTGCCCATTTTGCATCACTTGATGAATTAAAAGCGGCACCTGATAATAGCCTTGCTGGTAAGATTGCCTTTATTTCCAAACGGATGGATCGTCATATTGATGGCCACGGCTATGGCGAAACTGTTGGTGCACGCGTTAATGGTGCATCGATTGCGGCGCAGAAAGGGGCATCAGCGATAATTATTCGTTCAATTGGTACTGACAATAATCGTATCGCTCATACCGGCGTGATGCGTTATCAGGATGGTATTGCCAAGGTGCCAGCAGCGGCCGTTTCTAATCCCGATGCGGATATGTTGGTGAATCAATTAAAACGTGAGCAAGCGGTGAAACTTTATTTGAAGTTAACGCCGAGTACTGATGAAAAAGTAAAAGCGCGTTCTGCTAATGTTATCGGAGAAATTACTGGTAGTGAATTTCCGGAGCAAATCGTAGCCATAGGTGCTCACTTAGATAGCTGGGATGTCGGTACCGGCGCATTAGATGATGGCATGGGCGTTGGCATAGTTATGGCTGCGGCGCATCATATCAAAGCATTAGCTAATCGACCTAAACGTACGGTTCGTGTGATTTTATTTGCTGCTGAAGAGGTTGGTTTGCTAGGTGCTCAACAGTATATGATCGATCATAAAGATGAAATTGCGAATCATGTGATTGGTGCCGAATGGGATTTTGGTACCGGCGGTATTTATCAAATGACGACCGGAATGGGGCCACAAGCATTATCCGCGACTGAAGAGCTTGGTAAAGTGTTAGCGCCATTAGGCGTTAAATTTATCAAGGAAAATAATGCCAAAGCACAGTCAGATATGGGAATGTTAAGTGCTGCAGGTATGCCAAGCGTTAACTTCGCGCCAGATGGCAGCCGGTATTTTGATTATCATCATACGGAAAATGATACATTAGATAAAATTGAACCCGAAGGATTAAAGCAAGCAACGGCTGTTTATACGTTATTTAGTTATTTTGCTGCTAATTCAGCGATCGACTTTAGCAAATAACGGCTAACGTTAGCCTTCCATTAATAGGAATTCGATGATTTTGTTCATATCAAGAGCAAAATCATCGGCCCTGACACCTTTTACTATATAGTCATCATGATGAGCCAAATCAATGTCTTCGGTCATGACATAGTGATGATGGGTTACATTGTAAAATGAACGCACTTTCGGGCTGATAGGATCTTCAATATTACGCTGTTCAACGATTGCCACCCGCTTTGAATTGAGTTCCACCAAAGAGCCTACCGGATAAACCCCCATACATTTAATAAAGAGATCTACTAGCCGTTGATCTAAATGTTGTTTACTCGCTAAGTTACGTAAAATAGTAAATGCTTTGACGTGACTGTAACCCTTTTTATAACAGCGGTGAGCCGTTAGGGCATCAAAAATGTCACAAATGGCGATCATCCTGCCGTAGGTGGAAATATCTTTTGCCGCCAAATTAAACGGATAGCCGCTACCGTCGAGCTTTTCGTGATGCAATGCTGCGACTTCTAGGCTTAATTCTGAAATGCCGGGGGTTGCCTCAATAGTGTTAATTGAGTGATTAACATGGGTTCTCATAATGGCAAATTCTTGCTCGGTTAACTTTGCCGGCTTGTTTAAAATATTACTTGGGACCTTGATTTTACCAACATCGTGCAAGAAGGCGCCAATAGCAAGTTGCTGAATAATGGTTTTATCAATTTTTAAAAAACGGGAAAAAATTGTCATTAAAATTGATACAGACACTGAATGCTCGAGCAGGTATTCGTCTTTATTTCTTAAGTTGATAACACAAGCCAGGGTATCTGAATTTTTAAAAATCTCCACCATAGTTTTATCGGTAATATCAACGATAGGTTCCAGATCTAACGCCAGTCCCTCTTGAGCATCGGCAAATACTTGCCGCTGAATTTCTTTTGACTGATCAAAAATTTCTTTGGCTTTGCGAACATCAAATATTAATGGCGCACTACCTTGAGTTGTGCTGCTGGTAGATTGTTTTTTTGTTAAGTATTTGGTTTTACTTTTATCGATTAAAACCGTTTCAACGCCTTTATTTTTTAAATGCTCAATTGCCTTATTACTTGTAATATGGCCAGGTTGAGTTAATGCGTAATTGGCTTTTTGCTTGACTATGTCTACGACATAGTGACCGACCCGGAGTTTAGCGATACTTATTTCAATAATCATAATTTGATCACGTGACTACTTACTTCACATCCTTTGTTTATTCGCTAGCTTGAGTTTGATGACCCTTGCTTAAGTATAGTTGTTGATCGGCAGTTTTTAATAGTTCATCCATGGTTTGACTACCGTTACTGGTGGCAACACCACAACTGATAGTGACATTTAACTGTTGATTTTGATATGGCATCGGGTGTTCAGTAAAAAATTGACATAAGCGTTGTGCGACCAGACTAGCCTCACTAAACGATTGATTAGCAAGCATAATGACAAATTCATCGCCGGCGTAGCGAAAACAGCGATCGTTTTCCCTGATCAGTTCAGATAATTGGCTGGCAACGTAAGCCAGAACTTTATCGCCACAGTCATGGCCGTATGTATCATTAATTGCTTTAAATTTATTACAGTCAATGAACAATAATGAGAAATGACTGCCATAACGTTGTTGTCTGATTAATTCTTCGTTAATGCAAATTTCCATCAGACGGCGATTGGCGACCTTAGTTAAACGATCATAATGTGCCATATGATCTAATTGCTCACGAATCAAAACGTTAGATAGACATAAACTGACTTTGACCGCTAATTGCTGTAAATGAAACGTCCCTAGTTGTGGAGTAAACCTGTCGGGATCGTTGTCACAAAACAATAAGCTGCCAAATAATTTACCTTCTAACGTTAACGGAGTTAGTGCAATCGATTGAGCCTGTGCTAACAAAGGTGCTGGCACTAAGTGCTGATAACTGGCTAACTGGTTGCTAAGAAATGGTTGATTCTCTGGGTGATATTGTTTTAGCGTGTCGGATGATACTTGCTTGGTATGCGTTTTATGCCAATTGGATTGTAAATTACTGTTTAGCAGGTAACTTATCGGAGGCGGGGAAGCTAACAGCAGGTAAATCCCCGACAATGAGAATTGCTTTTTAATTAAGTCTAGTAAGTTTTGCAGTAATTGTTCACTGGAGCGGGCACTTAATACTGAGGTTTCAATATCAAACAATTTTTTGGCAATTAGCTCATTCTGCTTAGAATTTTCGATCAGTAAATTGAGCTCAGCCGTTAGTTGTTCTACAGTTTTTGCCATAATGAAAGACATTAGTAAGTCACTTAGCCATGGATTTGATTGTCTAACTTTCAGGCAATAAGCGCAAGCTTATATTATCTGGTATTGTGGTACTAATTTTGCTGTGTTTTAGCTAGTAATGCCAATTGGTCTATGATTTAGTCAAATGCTTGGCTTAAATTTTTAGTGATATAGTCGATATAGTGAGTGTAAAGTTTTGCTAAAGAGAATTGATATGCGTTTATTTACCTTAGTTTTAGGATTGCTCGCTTGTTGTGCCGGGCAGGTTCAAGCGGAAAAAGTACAAGTGGTTCAGGTTTATACCGACAATCAATTGCTTGACTTGATTAAGGAAAATAAACATTTAGGCCAGATAGTGTTAGATGAATGCCAGTTGGTACAAGACATTGAAGCCAGAGCCACGATTGCGAAAAAACCAGCGTATGAATTTCTTTGGGGGGATATGCTGGCTTATGGGGTTTGCGTTAAGAAAAACGTGCCGTTAGGGCTACACTATATGAGAGAGGCTGCGGATCAAGGCCTGGCAGAAGCCTTAGAACAGTTAGGACGCTATTATCATATCGGTAAATTTATGCAGCCAGACACCAGACAAGCCATTATTTTCTTAAAAGAGGCGGCAAGTTTGAATAATTTAAAGGCACAAATTCGCCTGGCGGAAATTTATAATGCAGGTGCCGGCAGCCCGCTAGATTACCCTGAACTGTATGCCCAGTTGCATCATTCGATCACTGATGATAAATCAACCCATAAAAAAATTACTCAGTTATTGTCAGACTTAGCGACTAAAATGCCTGAGCGTGTAGTTAATGCTGCGAAAAAAGGAAAATATTAAATCTTTATAAAGCAACAACGGCTAAATAAAAACATGATCATTTGTCGTATTAAGATATAATTACGCCAAATCACTTTTATAAGTACAACGACTATTAAAGATCCACATCGACAACGCGAAGCGCAAAAATATGACAACCCGGTTGCCAGCCGAGAATTACTCCTTGAAATCATTAAAAATTCGAGCAAGCCATTAACATTTAAAGAGCTTTGCCAGCAACTTAATTATGTCGAAGAAGATCATTTGATTGGTTTAAAACGACGCTTAAGAGCGATGGAAAATGCCGGTCAGCTGATTTTTAATAAATTTAAGCAGTATGCTATTGCACCCAAAAATCATCTATTAACTGGGCGTGTTATCGGTCATAGAGATGGGTATGGTTTTTTCGTGCCTGACGTACCTGCCGGTGCTAAAAAGCCAAAAGACCTGTTTATTTCTTCACATGAAATGCAGCGTGTTATTCACGGTGATGTGGTGGAAGCAATTTTAGTTGATCGAACCGATAGAAAAGGTCGACAAGAAATTAAAATCCTCGACGTTATTGAGCCACGCAGCGCAGGAATTGTCGGGCGCTTTTTTGTTGAACATAACATTAATTTTGTTGTACCGGATGATACTCGGATTAAACAAGATATTTTGATTGACCCTAATGAAAAACTTGGCGCTCGTCATGGGCAAATGGTTGTGGTCAATATCACTAAGCGTCCTTCGAAAAGAAATAATGCAGTGGGTAAAGTGGTTGAAGTGTTAGGTGAGCACATGGCACCAGGCATGGAGATCCAGATTGCATTAAGAGAGCACGATTTACCGCATCAGTGGTCAGTTGAGGTTGAGCAGGAAGTCGCTGCAATTGCTGATGAAGTTGAAGAAAGCGTTAAACAACAACGTAAAGATCTACGAGACTTGCCTTTAGTGACCATTGATGGCGAAGATGCGCGAGATTTTGATGATGCGGTTTATTGTCGGCCAAATAATGATGGTAGCTGGCAGTTGTGGGTCGCGATTGCTGATGTCAGCTATTATGTTCGTCCAGGAACAGCGTTAGATGACGAAGCAATTGCGCGCGGCAATTCGGTTTATTTTCCGAGTCAGGTCATTCCTATGTTGCCGGAAAAACTCTCGAATGGACTTTGTTCACTAAATCCAGACGTTGATCGCCTCTGTATGGTATGCGAAATGACAGTGACCGCGAGCGGAAAACTCTCGCAAAGTCAGTTTTATCCGGCAGTGATGCGTTCAAAAGCTCGGTTCACGTATACCAAAGTCGCTGCTATTCTTGATAATGGACAAGCGCTGCGTGAAGAATATGCACCATTGGTGAAAGATTTAGAGCATTTGTATCAGCTTTACCAGGTGTTAGTGACGGCGAGAGAACAACGGGGAGCGATTGCGTTTGAAACGGAAGAATCGCGCTTTATTTTTAATGCTGATAGAAAAATTGAAGCGATTGAACCTTTAGTGCGTAATGATGCGCATAAAATCATTGAAGAATGCATGATTTTAGCCAATGTTGCGACAGCGCAGTTTGTCGAACAGCATAATATGCCTGGTTTGTTTCGTGTACATGATAAGCCGAGTGAAGATAAGTTTAATAACTTTGTTACTTATTTAGCCGAGCTTGGTTTACAAATGCCGCGGATAAATAACGACGATACTTTGCCAGAGCCTAGAGATTACAGTGATATTTTGGCTAAAGTGCAAGGGCGTCCTGATCAAGAGCTTATTCAAACCATGTTATTGCGTTCGATGAAGCAAGCGGTGTATCAAAGAGAAAACATTGGTCATTTTGGCCTTGCGTTGACCTCATACAGTCATTTTACTTCACCAATTCGTCGTTATCCTGATCTCGTGATTCATCGGGTAATTAAAGCGGTATTACAGGCACAAGAAAATAATCCTGCAAATGATGGTTGTTATGGCTATGACGAGCAAGCGATAACAGAATTAGGCGAGCATTGTTCGATGACAGAACGACGCGCCGATGATGCCACCCGAGATGTTGCTGATTGGCTTAAATGTGAATTTATGCAAGATCATGTCGGTGACACCTTTACCGGAGTTATTTCAACGGTAACTAATTTTGGCTTATTTGTTCGCTTAGCGGATTTACATATTGAAGGCCTGGTGCATATTACGTCTTTAGGAAGAGACTTTTACCATTTTGATGACGTTAGAATGTGCCTGAGCGGTGAAAAAACGGGTAATAAGTTTCACGTTGGTGACGTATTAGAAGTTCAAGTTGCCGCCGTTAATTTAGATGAGAAGAAGATTGATCTTGTGCTCTCGGGAGAAAATGCCGTTATTAGCCGAGCAAAACCAATAACGATCGCTAATAAGGACAATAAAAAGTCAGCTAAGGGCAAACACCATAAGAAATCCAGTGGGAAAGATTCAAGCGGACGTACAGCAAAAGCTAAAAAAGATAAACCGAAAGCCGCAAAACGCAAAGCGCGTAAACCTAGACCTGGTAAGCATGCGCGTAAAGCTAAGAAATAATAATATCAAATGCAGTGTTAGTAATAACGAAAGCATTGTCACTAATGATGAAATATAACGGGTTAAGAGAAAGATAATGGCAAAACAAGATGAATTGGTATTCGGTATTCATGCGGTAACCGAGTTGATCAAACGTGCTCCAGAGCGTTTTATTGAGTTGTTTTTACTCAAAGGCCGTGATGATGAACGTTTAAAACCTATTATTAATTTATCTCGTAAATATGGTATCCCGGCACAAATGGTGAATCGTAAGGTGCTGGACGATAAAACTAAAGGCGAGCAACATCAAGGCGTAGTGGCACGGGTTAAACCGGGGAAAAGTTACAGTGAAGCGGATCTGGACGATATTATTGCGCAGGCCGAGCAACAAGATACTGCACCGTTCTTACTGATCCTCGATGGGGTAACCGACCCGCATAATCTAGGTGCCTGCTTACGTAACGCTGATGCAGCCGGGGTTCACGCAATTATAGTGCCGAAAGATAATGCCGCCCGTTTGACGGCTACGGTGCGAAAAGTGGCGGTGGGGGCGGCGGAAACTGTGCCGTTAGTACAAGTGACTAATTTAGCTCGTACCATGAAACAATTACAACAAATGGGAGTGTGGATCATTGGCACCGCTGGTGAAACAGATACCTGTCTCTATGATGTTAAGTTATCTGGGCCTATGGCGTTGGTGATGGGAGCTGAAGGTAAAGGTATGCGTCGGTTAACGCGAGAACACTGCGATCAGTTAGTTAAACTGCCTATGGCGGGCACCGTCTCAAGCTTAAATGTCTCGGTTGCTACTGGCATCTGTTTGTTTGAGATTGTTCGTCAAAGACAACCCCTTTTGTCTTGATTTGTAGTTAAGGGTATAGCTTGAGCCAGAATTTATCATCAAGCGCTCTTGTTTCTTTTGATAGATCTTGATTACTCAGATGTAAGTATTGTTTATCTTGCCATTTAGTTAATGGAAAAAGTGGTGAAGATAACGGGTGACTTTTCATAAACTGCATTAAACGTCCATCATTAATAAGCTGGTTTAAGCCATAAGTTAGTTGTTGTGCTAACTCAGGGTTATTTTTATTAACAAAAAAATAAATAGCAAACGGGTAATGCAGAATTAATTGATCAAATACCACTAGCTTGGGAAATTTTTTCTTGATCACTTCCAGTTCTGAGTAACCTTCAAATATTGCGCGAGGAAAGTAATCACAGCGCTTAAAAGCAAGCATTGCATACATAGAATCAAAGCGAACAATGCGTGAAACCTTGTAGCCATTGCTTTCCAATATATCCGAATCTGGCCAATGTTCCCCCTGGCAGGCGGTTAGTGATTTTAGTTGATCAGGTTGTTTTAACAGTTTGTTAAACATTGCTAAGTTGTCTTGATGAATAATGGATAAGCGATAGCCTAATAGCCCCTGAAATAATGGGATGCGTATTGGGATAAATTGGGCTTCTCTTGCTTTGTTGGTGCCACTCCAAAAAACATCAACAGAGCCTTGGGCCAATAAATTTAGCGTTCTCATTTGAGTGATACGATTTATATCGATGACTTGAAAAGACGTGGCGGGATATTTAGGCGTGCTTGCTGTTAGCGCCAGTGAAATTAACTGAATAAAATAACCGTGGGCAATATCTGCCTCTGCCTGTTTTCCTACTACACGAATTTCCTGTGCGATTAGGCTATTTGCTAGCATAGAAAATAAAATGAAAAAGGCGAAGCGTCTCAGCATTTGCTAGTTATGTTTTTGTTTGCTTGTTTTTTAACTATAGCAATTATTTTGTCTGTCGCAGTTTCTATCGTAATAACTCGATGGTTTTCTTTTTCTTTTCAATAATTAGGCTAGACTTATCTAGGGTTGGATAAAGATTTATTGGTGATTTCTCGGCAAATGTGAATGCCGCTATAAATTAAAACAAATTAATGCTGTTGTATTCGTAATGTTACCTACTCATGATTGATGTGAATTTACAAAAAGTATGCTTAGTTGTGCTGATTTACTTGAGCACAGTGATGGGGGTATTATCCCAGCAATTGCCGCCGATAAACCTTGCAGTGTCCAATGCCATTTCAGGTCCCGCTTCTCAATTGGGTACCCGGTTAAATCAAGGAGCTCAGGCATATTTCTCACGTGTGAATCAAAATGGTGGTATTGCCGGGCGAGAAATTAACTTATTGATTAGGGATGACGGTTATGAGCCTTATAGAACGCTAAAAAATACCCAATATTTTCTTAAGCAAGAAAATATTTTTGCTTTTTTTAATTACGTTGGTACGCCGACCACCCATGCGATATTGCCGTTAATTAAAAAAAGCCAGTTGCCATTCCTCATGCCATTTACTGGTGCTGAGTTTCTGCGTACTCCTGTGATTGATAACATTTTTAATTTAAGAGCTAGTTATTATCAGGAAGCTCAGGCACAGATTGATTACCTTGTTAATGAGCGAAAAATTACGGATATCGGTTTACTAGTGCAGGCTGATGAATTTGGTGCGGCAGTTGAACAGGGTTATTTAATTGCCATGAAAGCACATCATATTAAGCCGTCAATTGTGACCCGTTATCGAAGAAATACTCAGGATATTTCATTGGCATTAGAGTTCTTGAAAAAACAAAATGTTGCAGCCGTGGCCTTTGTTGGTACTTATCAACCGTTAGCTAAGTTGATTAATATGGCCCATCAACAGCAGTTTACCCCTTTTTTCACTACGGTCTCCTTTGTCTCAAGTAACGATTTATTTAGTCGTATTAATCAGCCTAGTCGTTTACTTGTTACCGAAGTGATGCCTGCGCCTTATCAATGCCAATGGTCGCTTTGTCGATTATTTATTAGTGATATGAACAAACAGGGAGTGACTGAGCTTGATCATGTTCAGCTCGAAGGCTACCTCAATGCTTATGTTGTCACTGAAGTACTTAAATACTGCCAGCACACATTAACTTCCGAGTGTTTTTTAACTCAGTTGACGAATTTTCAATTACTCAGCCCAGAATTGGAAATCCGTTTTTCAGAGCAAGAGCATCAAGGGATGGACAAGGTTTACTTGAATATCTTCGATAAACAGAAGTACGCTAATACTCACTAATTAGAGCAGCCTGCCTTATCACGAATATTATGCTTGCTATCATTGGCTATTTTCCCTACAATACGCGACCTTAATTCAGCCTGAACTTTTTGTTCCTTGCCTCAATACTGGTGTTGGCTGAGCCAGATAAGAGGCTACAACCGTAAGGAGCTCGTAATGCGTCATTACGAAATCGTATTTATGGTTCACCCTGATCAGAGTGAACAAGTACCTGGCATGATCCAGCGTTACACCGACTTGATCAATGCTGCTGAAGGCAAAATCCACCGTCTTGAAGACTGGGGTCGTCGCCAATTAGCATACCCAATCAATAAATTGCACAAAGCACACTATGTTTTAATGAACGTAGAAGCGCCTCAATCAGTTATTGATGAATTAGAAACTTCTTTCCGTTATAACGATGTTGTTATTCGTAACATGATCATGCGTACTAAAGACGCGGTAACTGAAGCATCACCTATGGCTGCTGCTAAAGATGACCGTCGTGAAGAACGCCGCGAAGTTAAGAAAGAGGTTGCTGAAGCTCCAGCTGCTGCTGAAACTACAGAAGAAGCTGCAAGCGAAGAATAAGTGATCTGTGATAACTAATTGCCTTGTTTTAGTTGGAGTTGTGGTAAAAACACCTAAGTTTTCAACTAGCCCCGCAGGTATTGAGCACTGTCAGTTTTCCATCGACCATCAGTCAATGCAAAATGAAGCGGGCATGAACAGACAAGCGTTTGTTCGGATACAAGTGGTGGCAACAAGTGAATTATCACAATTAACTCGTGAATTAATTGTTGGCAGTAATATCAAAGTGACTGGTTTTATCAACCGTCACGAATCGAGGAACGGTAACCCATTACTCGTGTTACATGCCCAACAAATTGAAATGATTAATTAAGTATTTATTTAACGATGTTTCGATAGATAAATACCATATAGGAGAAATCCATGTCTCGTTTTTTTAGACGTCGTAAGTTCTGCCGCTTCACAGCGGAAGGCGCTAGCGAAATCGATTACAAAGATATCGCTACGTTAAAAAACTATATCACTGAAAGTGGTAAAATCGTTCCTAGCCGTATCACTGGTACTGCTGCTAAATATCAACGCCAACTTGGTCGTGCGATCAAGCGTGCTCGTTACTTAGCATTATTACCGTATACTGATTTACACAAGTAACCTAATAAGGGGTTTTGAAAATGGAAGTAATTCTTCTTGATAAAATCGCCAAATTAGGCGGCCTTGGTGACAAAGTTAGCGTTAAATCTGGTTATGCGCGTAACTTCTTATTACCACAAGGTAAAGCAGTATTTGCCTCTAAAGCAAACGTTGAGCACTTTGAAGCTCGTCGTGCAGAGTTAGAAAAGCAATTAGCTGATAACTTAGCTGCAGCTGAAGCTCGTGCAGCAAAATTAACTGAATTAGCCGAAATCACTATCGCTTCTAAAGCAGGTGAAGAAGGTAAATTATTCGGTTCTATCGGTACTCGTGATATCGCTGATGCGGTAACTGAAGCGGGTGTTGAAGTTACTAAAGCTGAAGTTCGTATGCCTCACGGTGCAATCCGTGAAACAGGCGAATTTGATATCGCTATTCACTTACACACTGATGTTGATTCAAGCATCAAAGTGACTGTTATTGCTGAAGCTTAATTCGCATAACAAGTAGTAGTTAGAAAACACCGTAACTTTTTAAGTTACGGTGTTTTTTTATGGAGAAAAGATATACCACGAGTCTTATATATTCTTAATATTAGACTACACTCAATGCTAAATTGATTAACAATAAAAACACCTTATGGCTTCTTCGGCAGCTCAGATAGAAAAACATCTGTTTATCTTAGTGTGTAAAACACTATTGATAATAGCTTGTGCCAGTTTGATTTCCTGGCTGTTGCCATTTCTTGTTATCAATACACAGTCCCTATTTTATGCCTTTTTGATATTAGTTGTTTGGTCGTTCGCTGCACTTTCAGTGTGGCTGTTTGCTCGACATTTTAAAGCTTGCGCTAATCATACTTTGCGGGAAATCTCGTATTTGGAATTCTGGGCGGAGCAATCGACAGTTAGTGGCCAATATCAAAAGCTAACGCTGACAAACAACCTGCTAAATCAAACAGTTGATAAATTATTACAGCAGCTAGAGCAGGCGAGCTACGCTGATAGTCAATTTGATGCCCGTTTAAGAGCTAATTTACTGCTAGATAAGCAAACAGGGATTGGTAACCGTGAGTTTTTTAATAATCGCTTAGAAGCCTTACTTAAAGAAGAAGATGTCCAAGGAGCTGTGTATTTTATCCAGTTTAACGGCTTTGATGTGATCCATAGCTTGTATGGTGAAAAACAGGTTAATATTTTATTAGATATTGCCGTCAATACTGTGAAACAACGTTTATTAGGCGTCTGTAATTATTACCTTGCTAGACGTAGTGAATATGAGCTGGCAGTTATTATTCCCGGTATTTTTATCATAGAGTCAGAAAAACTGGCAGATAAGCTATTAACTAGTCTGTCGACATTATCATTGCCGATAGGGGTGAACCATGATGAGTTTATTCATATTGGTGTGAGTTATTTTTCCCATGCAGAAAACTCCTATCAAGTTAAATCTGAAGCGGATATGGCGCTACGCAGCGCCCAACTTCATGGTCCGTCACAGTGGTTTATGTATGATCCGGGAGAGGTAGAAAATGTTCGGGCAAAAGGCTCATTGCAATGGCGAACCTTTTTAACTAAAGCGATTAGTAATAATGCATTTGTGGTTTTTTTTCAGCCGGTTATCGCTAAAGATGGTGTCCGGATACTGCATCATGAGGTGCTGTCAAAAGTCAGGGATGTTGATGGCAGTTTGATCAGTGCTCGGGTATTTTTACCTATGGCAAAGCAATGTGGCTTAGTCAAAACCATCGACTTGCTAGTGTTAGAACAAGTGTGTCGGATCTTGTTATATGATAAAGAGCAGCAAGACCATTGCAGTCTCAATTTCTCGATTGAATCGTTATTGGCGCAAGATTTTAAAGAGCAATTGGTCAGTATACTTCAGCCACATCAAGCACTGGCGTCAAGATTAATTGTTGAGATCAGTGAATATCATATTGCTAATCATTTACAAGAACTTAAGCCGGTGTTTGAATCTTTGCATCAGTTAGGGGTTAAACTATTAGTCGATAAAGTTGGTCAATATGTTGAAAATGCTCATTATTTAAAATTTTTTCCGATTGATTTTATGAAACTACACCGCAGCATTGTAATGAATATTCACCGTAAGCCGGAAAATCAAATTTTTGTCCAGAGTTTGCAAACCATCTGTGCGACAAACCAGGTTGAAGTCTATGCATTAGGAGTAGAAAACAATGAAGAGTGGCAGATGCTCCTGAAGTTAGGAGTCAGTGGCGGGCAAGGACATTTCTTTACAGAACCTGTAGCCCAGGTGGCAAAGGCCATTCATCTGCTTTAAGCTTGTTTTGTTCTGCGAGTCCCGCGAGCCCCTGTAACCCGCCAGTATGGAGTAGTACGATATGATGCCCGGGTGCAAAGGTGTTGTTCTTAATTAAATCGAGCAAGGCTAAAATCATTTTGCCAGAATAGATAGGTTCAAAAGGCACACCAGTGATATGGCTAAAAGCCTTGAGTTCCGCTAAATCTTGTTGGGAGAACTTGGCATAGCCACCGCAATGGTATTGCGTTAATATCTGCCAATTATTATCAGTGCCAGTGTTTGGAATTAATTGTTTTACATCATCGACTAGATATTCTCCCTGTTTAAGTACCGCAATGCCTAACAGTTGGTGTTGGTTATTATCTCCTGTTATTAATCCGGCTAACGTACCGGCACTGCCAACAGGAGTGATCAGGGTGTCATAGTTTGTTTGTTGATTAAGCTCCTGACAAACCTCAGCTACCCCAGGTAACGCCAGTTGATTACTGCCACCTTCTGGCACAATAAAATAATTGCGGTATTGCTGTTGTAGTTGCTCGAGAAAACTTGCTTCTGTTTTTTGCCGGTAACTTTTACGGTCGATAAATTTTAGTTCCATGCCCCATTTTTGCGCACATTGTAGGCTGTAATTATTAGCATAATGAGCTTCCCCTCTGATCACGCCGACTGTGGCAAAGCCATAGTAGTGTCCGGCATAGGCGAGCGCATGAATATGGTTAGAATAACCACCGCCAAAACTCACTATTCCCTGATAGTTATGCTGTTGCAGATGTTTAATATTGTATTTGAGTTTGCGCCATTTATTGCCTGAAATTACCGGATGTAATAAATCATCGCGTTTAATATCGACTGTTAACTGATATTGCTCGAATAACGGGTGAGCAATTCTTTGTATTGGCGAGTGAGAAGTCATAACACTGAGGTCTTTAGTTTGTTTACCGGGATAAATGCCTTAAAAAACTTGCGGATATACTCGAATCAGGGATAATGAAATTAAGACATTTTTTTAAAGTCCAATAATAATATCGATAAATGACAATTATTACACGAATAAGTCAACTATTTTCTAAAACAGAATCTTCTGATGTCATCGGCGTGAGTCTGCGCCAGCAGGATGTTGGCTTTTGTATTGTCTCTTCAGAAAAAAGCACCTATTGCGGTAAACAGCTGGTGGTTGATGGTCGATATCATGATGTGTTTAATCATTTAGTGAAAGAACATAATGTATCAGGTGATTGTCATTTGGTGTTATCAGCCAAATATAATCAGACGGTACAAGTTGAAAAACCACAGGTACCAGCAGAAGAAATCAATGCAGCGGTAAAATGGCAAATCAAAGATTTAGTCAGCATAGCGCCAGATGACATGATAGTGGATTATTATGATACCCCTAATTTGGCTGGCGGTGTTGAAAAGATCAATGTTGTTTGTGCTAATAAGCATGAACTTAGTCAATATGTTGAACACTTAAACGCTCAGCAACTTAATGTTAAAACCATCACGATAGAAGAGTTTGCTTTTGCCAGTTTAATGCCGGTACAAAACGATGCGAAACTACTGGTATGTAAACAGCCAGGTGAAGATATGCTGGTTTTGATTGTTAAAGAAGGCTGTTTGTATTTTTTTCGTCGGATAAGAGGGCTTGAACAAATAGAGCATAACACTCAGGAAGAGCTGGCTTTAGGCGTAATTGATTCGTTAAGTTTGGAAATTCAGCGTTCAACTGACTACTTTGAACGGCAATTAAAACAAGCACCGATCCGCTCAATCGAAGTATTAGTGCCAATGGAAAATGAAGCGTATCTGGCACGGCGTTTGGCAGAAAACACTAATGTTGCGGTTAATCTTTTTGCTATGCCTGAAGGTTATGCTGAGCATAGAGAAGATGCCGTTTGTATTGGCGCTACCATGCTACATCATCAGGTGGAGCAAAAGTAATGCAAAAATTATCAATTAATTTAATGCAAGATGAGCTACTCGCTCAACAGCCATTGTGGACCTTAGCACGGGTTGTCGGACTTTGGGGGATTGTCGCCTTGGCTATGATGAGTTGGGCAATGCTAACTGAGCTTAAATTGGCAGAACTCACTCAGGCATCATCGTTAATGACTGAGCAAAAACAACAATCTGCTAATTATCAGGCTGATTTAGAAAAACAAGTAAGTAGCAATCAGGCGGATCCGCTATTACAGGAAAAGCTTGCGACGGTGAAGTTGCTGCTATCAAAGAAAAAGAATCTGCATCAACAATTAACCAATGTCGCTTCTACTTATGCCGCTGGTTTTTCTCAGGCTATGACGGAGTTGTCAGAATTGCATCATAAGGATATTAGCCTGCAGCAAGTGAAAATTCATCACGACCAACTGATGTTTAGCGGACTGGCTCGTCAACCGAATGCCGTCCCTGTGTGGTTAGCAAAGTTTGAACGGGCAACGTTTTTATCTGGCCAATCTTTTAGTCATTTCCGTCTGGCAGAAGCTGACAATAACATGACCCTGTTTACTGTTAGTTCAAGCGCTCAGCTAGTACAAAGCGGAGAATGAGATGAAAGCATTGTGGCAACAATACTCAGTTAAGTTTTTAACTATTACGCCGAGAGAACAGTATCTTATTTTATTGACTGGTTTGGTAGTGATTGTTTTTGGTCTTTTTTCCTTTGTTATCGAAGGCAATGTTGCGCAAATTCAAAATACCGAGCAGCAGCTTAGACAAATGCGATCAGAACAGCATTCGATGAACACCACCATCGGCATTCTTGAGCAGTCGTTACAGCAAAACCCTAATGTGGCCACAGAGCGTCAAATTAAACAATATGAAAACAAGCTTGCCGAAGTAGATAAAGAGTTACTGTTATTAACTACTGACCTGATCAACCCGATACAAATGCGTTATGCCTTAATGGAGTTGTTAAAAACTGAGCGGAATGTTGCTCTTGCTGCTTTCGAAGTGATGGATGCACAAGAGGTGTCGTTTAGTAGTGGTTCACAACAAAGCAAAGTTGATAACACTAATGGCAATGAAGTTGAAGATGGTGAGCAGTCACTTACGCTTTATAAACACAGCATTAGGGTCACACTAAGTGGCGATTATTTTTCCTTAAGAGATTACCTTAAGCAACTTGAACAGCTGGACTGGACCTTTTTTTGGCAGACCTTTGATTATCAGTTAACTGAATATCCGAAAGGAAAGCTGGTGATTGAAATGTACAGTTTAAGTACTAAGAAGGAGTTTGTCGGTGTTTAAATATTCGGTTTTATTATTGATGATATTCGCCTGGGGCAGCCATAGCCAATCAGTTGATCCAACCCGACCGCTCAGTGCAAGCTATCAGGGGGCTACAACGCAAAAGCAATTTAGTCAGTATGTGTTACAGTCGATTATTGATAGCGGTCAACGAAAAAAAGTGGTGATTAACGGTAAGTTAATGAGCTTGGGTGATCGTATCGGGCAATATCAGTTATCAGCAATAAAAGATAATTCCGTGGTGCTATCTTCTCCGGATAAAGAATTAGCAATGTCACTGTTCTCACCTGTTGTGGTGCAATAAAATGAAAAGAAAAATAGTTATGAACTGTGTGTCAAAAAATACCTGCATATTTACAGTCCTGATGCTGTTAATCAGTTGCCAATCTGTACCGCCGGAACCTACGGAGATAAAAAATGAGCTCGATCAGGCAATTGAACAGTCACAGCGTGCTACGGAGAAAAAACCCTTAACTAGTGTGCCGACAGCGATACAACAAGAGTTAATGCAGCAAAATTTTAGTGAAGCAAGACAAGGCTTATTAGCAGAAAAACGCCTGGAAATTGCTGCCAGTCAGGTGGATGCACCGGCGTTTTTTGCCGCTTTAGTGGAAGATTCAGCTTATAGTGTCGCCGTTCATCCTGATGTTGCCGGTACTATTACCCTTAATTTAAAAGATGTAACTTTATTAGAAGCGCTTGATGTCATTGAAAAGCTCTATGGTTATGATATTCAGCATAGCGGTAAAGTGATCAAGATTTTTCCGGCGGGTATTCGTACGGAAACCATTCCGTTAAATTACTTATTTATTAAGCGCTTTGGTAGTTCATCAACCAGTATTAATTCTGGCGGCGTCTCGGAAAATGATCCGAATAATAACGGTAATAATAATCGTACTAACAACAATAATAACCGTTCAAGCAATAATCGAAATAGCAACAACCAAAATAATCAAAACAACAATGCTAGTGGTATTAACATTTATACCGAAAATGAATCGGATTTCTGGCAGGAGTTAAAGCAAACACTCATGTCATTGGTGGGGACGAATGAAGGGCGTTCAGTGATAGTTTCACCTCAGGCGGGATTAATTACCGTACGGGCCTTACCGAGTGAAATCGCTGCGGTGAAGAAGTTTATTAACGATACTCAGGAGCATCTGCGTCGTCAGGTGATCATTGAAGCTAAGATCATGGAAGTGACACTTAATGATGATTATCAACAAGGGGTCAAATGGGATCAGGTCTTGGGTCATGCTGAAAGTACCGATTTGACTTTTTCAACTTCCGGTAATATTGCGGGTAATGTTATATCGTCTGCTATTGGCGGCACTACCGCACTAAGCTTTGTTAATGCCGATTTTTCTGGTGTTATTGAACTGCTACAAACTCAGGGCAATGTTCAGGTATTATCAAGCCCGCGTATTACTGCAACTAATAATCAAAAAGCGGTGATCAAAGTAGGGGAAGATGAATATTTTGTCACTGAAGTCTCCAGCACTACGACTACTGGCACTGCGACAACTACGACACCTGAAGTACAGTTAACACCGTTCTTTTCTGGGATCGCATTAGATGTCACCCCGCAAATTGATGAAAATGGTGAAGTGATTTTGCATATTCATCCTTCGGTAACATTAACCGATGAACAAGTGAAAACTATTCGTTTAGGCAGTGATGATTTTTCCTTACCGTTGGCGCAAAGTAGTGTTCGTGAATCCGATACGATTATTCGTGCTAACTCAGGGGAAATTGTCGTTATCGGTGGCTTGATTGAAACCCGTAAAGTAGACAGTGAATCAAAAACCCCGTTATTAGGGGATATTCCTCTGGTAGGGGAATTATTTAAGAGTAAGAGTCAGACCACGCAGAAAAAAGAACTAGTGATCATGTTAAAACCATTAGTGATCGGGCAGGATACCTGGAAAGATCAGTTAAAAGATGCGCGTAAACTATTACAACAGTGGTTTCCGGAAGAAGGACAGTTAGATTAGGTACCACGAATAACAACAAAGGTTAAAAATAAAGTCGCCTATATGTATTTGTATCATTTTGGCTTAAAGGAATTACCCTTTACCTTAACACCAAATACCAGTTTTTATCTTGGTTTAGCGCCACATAATGAAGCACTGGAAGTGTTAGTGACGGCGTTACAAACCGGGGAAGGCTTTATTAAAGTTGTTGGTGAAGTAGGTACTGGAAAAACCTTGCTTTGCCGTAAATTGCTGAATGAAATTCCTGAGCATTTTGTTACCGCTTATATTCCCAACCCCTATTTAAAGCCTGATGAACTCAGGCGGGCAGTGGCGGTTGAACTTGGGGTCAAACAGGCTCAACGTATGTCGGTACAATTACTGACTCAACGTATTCAACAGCGTTTGCTTGAGCTTCATAACCAGGGGCATTCGGTGGTACTTATTTTAGATGAAGCCCAAGCTTTACCGGCAGAAAGTCTTGAGGCCTTGCGCCTGTTTACCAACTTAGAAACGGAAACCCGCAAGTTATTACAAGTGGTGCTTTTTGCTCAACCAGAATTAGATCAGCGATTAGGCGAAGCCAGTTTTCGCCAGCTAATACAACGCATCACCTTTTCTTATCGTTTACGGGCAATGACGGCGGCAGAAGTGGAACAATATATTCAACATAGATTACAAGTTGCTGGCTATAAAGGTGCGGCATTGTTTAACACCCAAGTGTGTAAAAAAATAGCCCGTTTGACTCGAGGCATTCCAAGGTTAGTCAATATCTTATGTCATAAAGTGTTAATGCTCAGTTATGGCCAAGGAAATTATCAAATTACCGATCAGCATGTCAAAATTGCGGCCCAGGATACTGAAGCTATTAATCAATCATTAATGGACCAAGCGCGTTATTGGTTAGCTGTTGCGGCGTCTATCGGGACATTAGTTGCCATCTGGTATGTTGGAATACACGCATGAGTGTCATTAATCAAATGCTAAAAGATTTGGATAAGCGTCAACAAAATGAGCGTTTATCCAGTGGGCCGAATAATGCGGTAGTGGTTAATGCACCACAAAAAATTAATTTGCTGGCCATCGTTGGTTTTGTTGTCGCTATCAATATTGTCGCCGTGATTATCTGGCAGCTGTACTCTGAAAATCAGCAGCTCAAGGAATCACAAGGAATAAAGAGTAAAGTTAATCCAAGCTCAATGTTAGTTGAGCAAACTCAGCCACAAGCGCAAAACAAGCTGGTCGTTTCACAGCAAGTAACGCCGGTAAATAATCAGAAAGCGGCAAACCCCCTACCAGTAAAAAAAGCGCCAAATGCTGAAAAAAGTAAGCTGTCAGATACGGTAAAACAAGCTGAACGATCAGATATTGAACCGCATAGTAATGCAGTTACTAAGTTGTTAGCAGTTAATCAATTGCCGGTCGCTCCCGCAATATCAGCAAAAGCTGAGAGTGAAAGTCTCTCCAAAAAAGTGATGCCTGAGCAGCCGACGCTGACCATTTCTCGTAAACAATTATCCGCTCAAGAATTGGTTGCGCAGAAATTGTCTCAGGCAGAGCAGGCGCTGAATAATGATCAGATTAATCAGGCGGAAACCCTGTTTGAAGATATATTATTAGTGGCACCTGATAATCAAACCGCCCGTAAACAACTGGCGGCGTTATGGTTTGGCCGTAAATCGTATCAGGCGGCACACAATTTGTTATCACAGGGGCTGGCGTTAGCACCTGATGATAGCGAATACCGAATGATGAAAGCCCGTATATACTTAAGTCAGGGACAAAAACTGGCCGCAGTGAATACCTTGAAAGTATTGGCTGAGCTTGAAAATGTCGAGTATCAGGCGTTATTGGCGAGTAATGCACAACAATTAGCACAGCATGATGTCGCAATTCAGGCCTATCAGTTACTAGTGAAGTTACAGCCAGAGAACGGTCGCTGGTGGCTAGGGCTGGCAGTGGCTTACGACAGTAACAGCCAATTTAAACAGGCGGTAACAGCCTATCATCAGGTCAGAGATAATAGTGATATTTCTGAAAGTGCGCGACAGTTTGCTCGTCAGCGACTTCAGCAATTAGGAGAATAGACGATGGTGGCACCTAAATTAAAAATGCGTCTGGGTGATTTGTTAGTACATGAGCATATCATTACTAACGAACAACTGATGCAGGCGCTTAATAGTCAAAAATCCACCGGCAGAAAACTCGGCAATACTCTGATTGAGCTCGGCTATATTGGCGAAAAACAACTATTGGAATTTTTGGCGCAACAACTGGACGTGCCATTTCTTGATATCAGTCAAAAACATATTGCACCGGAAGTTGCTAAATTATTGCCAGAAGTGCATGCCCGTCGTTTGCGAGCCTTGATTCTTGAAGATCAAGGGGACGCGGTATTAATTGGTATGAGCGATCCGGCAGATTTAAGTGGCCTGGATCAACTAGAACAAATGCTGGCACCGAAAAAACTCAAACTTGCTGTGGTGATGGAATCTCAGCTGTTTGAAGCATTTGACGGCTTATATCGTCGCACCGCGGATATTGAATCCTTTGCCAGCCAGTTAGAAGAAGAATATGACCAAAGTACCGATTTTGATTTAACAACTTCATTTGTTGATGAAGGTGGTGATGCCACGGTTGGTAAGCTATTGCAGTCAGTGTTTGAAGATGCGGTACAAATGCGCGCCTCGGATATTCATATTGAACCGGATGAAAAACTATTACGTATTCGCCAGCGTATCGATGGTGTGCTACAAGAAAATATCTTAAAAGAAAATAAAATCGCCTCTGCCATGGTGCTGCGCTTAAAGCTGATGGCGGGGCTGGATATTTCAGAGAAACGTTTACCGCAGGATGGTCGTTTTAACTTACAAATCAAAGGCCATAACATTGATGTGCGGATGTCGACCATGCCAGTGCAGTTTGGTGAGTCGGTGGTCATGCGTTTGCTTGATCAGTCAGCGGGGCTATTATCATTGGATGAAACCGGTATGCCGGCCGATTTAATCGAAAGGGTACGCCATCAAATTACTCGCCCACACGGCATGGTGTTAGTGACAGGGCCGACAGGTAGCGGTAAAACTACAACGCTTTACGGCGCGCTTAGCGAATTAAATCAGTCGACAAAAAAAATTATTACCGTCGAAGATCCGGTGGAATATCGTCTGCCTCGGATTAATCAGGTGCAAATTAACAGTAAAATTGATTTATCTTTCTCGACAGTATTGCGTACTGCCTTGCGTCAGGATCCCGATATTATTATGGTTGGTGAGATGCGTGACAGTGAAACGGTGGAAATGGGCCTGCGGGGCGCGTTAACGGGTCATTTGGTACTATCTACCTTACATACTAATGATGCGATTACCAGTGCGCTCAGACTGATAGATATGGGGGCTGCTGGATTCTTAGTTGGTAGTTCATTACGCGCTGTTATTGCCCAACGATTAGTACGTAGGGTATGTGAATCTTGTAGTAGTGATCATACCTTAACCAGTCAGGAACAGTTATGGCTAACTCATTTAGCGGGTGATGCTGTTAAACAGGCACAGTTTAAACAAGGGAAAGGCTGTCAGTCATGCCAGTACACTGGCTATCGTGGCCGAATCGGGGTGTTTGAATTACTGGAAATGAATGAAGCCATGATGGCGGCATTAAAGCGTAATGACGCGGAAGATTTCACTAAGCAAGCCAAAGCGAATCCAAGCTTCAGGCCATTAGCGCTAGCCGCTTTTGATTATGCCAGTCAGGGGGTTACTACGGTTGAAGAAGTATTACGCCTAGTGGAAATGATAGAGGTTGTTGACAGCTAATGGCTGCATTTGATTATATCGGCAGAAATAGCCGTGGAGAGCAGGTTAAAGGAGCAATCGATGCCGCTAGCTCAACTGCGGTTGCCGAGCAGTTATCACGGCAACAGATCATTCCCATTTCTATCGAACCGTCGAAACGCAGTAGCCGAAGCAGTGGTGATCTTGCTCAACTGGATATTGGCGATTTACTTGGTTTTTCTTCGATTTCTCTCGATGATTTAATTGTTTTCTGTCGACAAATGTATGCCTTAGTACGTTCTGGAGTACCAATATTAAGAGCGATTCATGGCATGGCAGAGTCGAGTAATTCCCCCAAGCTTAAAGTGGCACTTAGAGAGGTAGCGACTCAGCTCGAAGGTGGCTATGCATTATCCTCAGCACTAAACCAGCATCCTAAGTTATTTTCACCATTATTTGTTTCGTTAGTTCATGTTGGTGAAAACACCGGTCAGCTTGATGGGGCATTTTTGAAACTAGCGAGTTATTTTGAACGTGAGCAAGATACCCGTAAAAGGGTCAAAACTGCATTGCGTTATCCATCGTTTGTTCTGGCGGCGATTGCTATCGCTATGGTGGTGCTCAATATTTTTGTCATACCAACCTTTGCTAATATGTTTGCCAAGCTTGGTGCTGATTTGCCCTGGGCAACAAAAGCGTTAATTGCCAGTTCAAATTTTTTCTTAGATTATTGGCCGCAGATGTTAGTGGCATTAGTAATCGGCTTTTTTGGCACTCGCGCTTATTTAAAAACGCCAGCTGGCTTGTATAAGTGGGATCGCTTTAAAACGAAATTGCCAATTGTTGGCTCTATTATTGAACGATCTATTCTTGCACGTTTTTCTCATAGTTTTTCTATTATCTTAAAAGCTGGGTTGCCGATGACGTCCGGCTTAACTTTAGTCTCCGATGCGGTGGATAATACTTTTATGAGTAAAAAAATAATCGCAATGCGTACTTCGATTGAAAGCGGCGAAAGTTTATTACGCTCAGCTGCCACCAGTACGTTATTTACTCCACTCGTACTGCAAATGATCGCTGTGGGTGAAGAAACCGGACGGGTCGATGAGCTTTTACAAGAAGTGGGAGATTACTACGAGCGTGAAGTGGATTATGAACTGGCAACGTTAACCGCAAGGATAGAGCCAATATTAATCGCCATTGTTGCGGCTATGGTGCTGATCCTAGCATTAGGTATCTTTACCCCGATGTGGGACATGATGTCGGCATTTAAAGGCAAATAATGACGGCTCAAAGTGAAGCAAATAAGCGAGAGCGTTCATTGGGCGAAAATGTCATGGTGGTGATGTTAGTGGCTTTATTAATGAGTGTATTTTTATATTATTTTTTTCAGCAGGAAAAGAACATTAGCCAGGCCGGTTTTAATATTGCAGCGACTAATTTTTCGTCTAAGGTCACAGCAATTCGCGCTCAGTGGTTTATGGAGCATCAACCGGCGATATTAACGATTAAAGAGCAAGATGGCGGCCAACTAAAGGTAGTATTGAATAATAAAGGCTGGATTGATTTTGGCGATGTCGCTGATAATTGTCGGAAAATTTGGCAGGTTCTTATCTCTCAAGAGTTAAAGTTTATAAATCAAACAGTTGCGGTAATAGATGTCGTCAATACAGAAAACCCTTTATTCGATGCCTGTCGTTATCGGTTACCCAGTGGTGAATATTTTGATTATTTTTCTAACACTGGGCGAGTAGTTTCGGCCACTAATCGTTAATAAAGTGTTGTGATACATCAATAAAAAGGTGTAATGTTACAAGTTAAGTAACTTAATTAGCAAAAGGTTGTTAAACTTAAATTAAGTGTCGAGGTTCGAGGTAGTTATGAAAAGACAATCAGGTTTTACGCTCATCGAGCTGGTAATTGTCGTGGTTATCCTAGGGTTTTTAGCGGTTACGGCAATCCCAAAGTTTCTTGATTTAACCGATCAAGCCAAACAAGCGAATATTGAAGGCATGGCAGGCGGCTTTGCCACAGGTGTATCTCTAGCACGCGCCCAGTGGGAAGCGGAAGGACGTCCAAATGATAGTGAGGGGCGTAATACCGTGAATTATGATGGCACTGATTTATATTTAACGTCTCCTACTAGCAACAGTAGCACATTTCGACCAGGCTACCCAATGGGAACAAGCACAACAGGGTTAACATCGGGAAATATGACTGCAGCTCAATGTGTTCAAGTGTGGAATGGTATTCTGAGCCAACCCCCTAAAATATCGAGTACAGAAACGCATCTAACAAATGATTCTGGTATTCAATATTTTGCTATAACTATATCCAGTGAAGGCAATAAAGGAACAAATGACAATGCTGTTTGTGCGTATTTTTTGGTTGAAACTTTAGATAAAGTTACTGGCGGATTTGGGACACCAACCACAACCGATAAAGGCAATAATTTTACGTATGACCCTGCTTCAAGCCGGGTAGCGATAACCATTAATAATTAAAATAATATTTATATAGGTGTAATAATGAAAAATTTATCCCAAACCAAAGGCTTCACACTCATTGAATTAGTAGTCGTGATAGTCATATTAGGTATTTTAGCGGCGACTGCTGCACCTAAGTTTATTGATTTAACAGGGGATGCTAAGAAATCTGCTATGGAAGGTGTTCAAGGTACAATAGAAAGTGCAGTAAGTATGGTTTATGCGAAAGCATTAATTGACAGTAAAACTTCTGGAGAAACTACTATTATGTTAGATAGTGTGTATTACTCTTTGAAGAATGGATATCCTACTGCATTAGGTAAAGGTAGTAAGGCTGGTGATACAGCCGATAATGCAAAAGGAATTTTAGGATTAATTGATATTGATGCTGATGATTTTAATACAACAGAAGGGGAAGCTGAGCCACTTATCATTCAATATGATGGATCAACAGGTGATACTTGCCGTTTGACTTATACAAGTTCTACAGGGGCTGGAAAAAGACCTGTTATTGATGTTAGTGAATTTGCTAATTGTAAATAAGCAATAGTGTTTTAATAATAAAGGAGAGCTGTGCTCTCCTTTATTTGTTTTAGCTGATAGGATAAATTAAAAATATCGTTATGAAATTAGGTGATTTATTTGAAATCTAATGGTTTTACCTTAATTGAATTAATCGTCGTGATAATAATACTCGGTATCCTGGCGGTGACAGCTTTGCCTAAATTCGTTAATTTTGATGCTGACGCAAAAAACTCTAACTTAGCAGCGATAAAAGTATCGATGGAAGGGGCAATGGCAATGGTCTATGGTAAAGCATTGGTGAAAGGGAATCATCAATTACCACAAGAAGATGCGCCAAGTATAAAGCTGGCAAACGGTCTGGACATAAGTATTCATTATGGTTATCCAAAAAGTTCAGAGGATGATTGGAAAAAGCTCATTGAAATTAACGGCAATGATTTTTTATTTCGTCAAATTGGCGATACATTATTAGTATACCTAAACGGCGATACCGAACCTGGCAGTAGCTCAGACAGTTGCTTAGTCTTTTATCAATCAGCGACTGCTTCAAAAAAAGCCAAAATTGGCATCCAGTCTTGTAGTTGATTAGACTCTACTTATGAACGTTCGAGTCCTTAGCTCTAGAACAAAGTTTAATCAGGGGTTTACCATTATTGAGCTGGTGGTAGTGATTTTGCTGCTGGGAATTTTATCCGCTACTGTCGTGCCGCGCTTTTTTTCTTCCAGTGGCTTTGAAGAGTACGCCTATCGAACGGAAGTGATTGCGACACTTCGCACCGTTCAACTACGCGCAATGCAGCAAACAGGTGGTTCGCTATGTCATCAAATAAAGATAACTGATGATGGCAAACAATTGGGTTTGTTAGATAATGATGATTCGCCTGGCCCATGCCATGCTGGCAACTGGTTTGATTCAAAAAGATATAATTTATCCATCGAAGATGGTCCTACTCATGTTCGGGTTGATGGCGGGCATGATATTACCTTTAGCGGTGATGATTTCTCTTTTGATCAAATGGGACGGCCGTCGAATTGTTCTTCTCCCTGTGAGATATCAATCAATGGTGGCGAACAGCCGTTAAAAGTGATGATTGAGCCTGAAGGGTATATTCATGCGGGTTAATGCTAAAGGCTTTACTTTGGTCGAAACTATTGTTGGCATAGTGGTGCTGGCGATATCTTTTTCCATTCTTACCACGCTTATTTATCCGCTAGTCGGGCAAAGTGCCGACCAGTTACATCAGATCCGTGCCGCTGAACTGGGGCAGTCAATACTCAATGAAATTCAAAATAAAGCGTTTGATGAGCATTCTGATATGGCTGGTGGTGTTAATCGTTGCGGTGAAGATTATGATGGTAATCCCGGTTTTAGCGAAGAAGAAAAATGTACCTTAAATACAGCGCTTGGTCATGAAGAAGGTAAGCGAGATGATTTTGATGATGTGGATGATTATCACAATACTGATCTGACTTATTTTAGTGAAGATATGCAGAAGAAGTATTCTGGCTATTCTGTAACTATATCTGTATGTAACGATGGTAATTACGATGGTGAATGTAGTGAACCGAGTAGTGTTGATATAAGCACAGCTAAACTAATCAAAGTAACTATTACTACGCCCACCGGCTTTGATATTGTGTTTTCTACCTATAGAGCGAATTTCTGATGAGTCGTATTAATCGACAACAAGGTTTTACCTTAGTGGAATTGGTGACAGTGATCATTATCTTAGGTATTTTAGCGGTTGGAGCCAGTCGTTTTTTGCAGTTTGGTGCGTTAATTTTTACCGAAGCTAGTGATCGCGATGAACTGATTTCGTCAGCACGTTTTGCTATTGAAAGGTTAAATCGAGAAGTGCGCAATGCCATACCTAATAGTGTCTATGTTGATAATAGCACGGGTAATGATTGTTTAGTTTTTACTCCGATTTTAGCAAGTAGTAGGTATATTGATTTACCTGTTGCTCCAGAAAGTAAAAAAGATGCAGTTTCATTGATCCCGTTTGATAAAAGTAATTTTGCTAATGCTGATAAGGTTGTTGTTTATCCGCTGATAGCAACAGATTTAGATAGTGCAAGTGAGAAGAATCATCTGTTTTCGACATTAGATGAAAATACTGGGGCTAATAACCCTTGGGTATTGTCTTTTTCTTCAGGGGTATTGTTTGAAACAGACTCACCAACACAACGGATTTATTTTTACGGTAGCAACACAAGCTATTGTGTATTGAGTCATGGGTTATATAGATATGAGGATGGAGCGAGTAGAACGTTAATGGCGGAGCATATCATTAACTATGTTGATGAAAATGGTATCGCATACTCTGATCCTGATGATGTGATTGAAGCATTTCAAGTTATGACCCCTACGCAAACAAGAAACTCAACGGTTCAGGTGCGTTTATTGTTTGGGATGAATGCTGAAAAAGTGATGTTTAATAATGAAATTCAAATACCGAATGTGCCATAACGAACTAGAGCTAAGTTTTCTGCCTAAAAAAGTAACAGGCAGTGCCTTGGTGATTGCGATTTTTATTATTGTCGTGATGAGCTTAATTGGTACTGCGTTAGTAAAAACATTAAGCACCAGTGGCGAAACAATTGTTTATGAAGTGTTAGGGACAAGGGCTTTTCAGGCTGCGCAAACTGGTTTGCAATTTAAATTACAGAAACTTTTTCCGTTAAATGATGATCCCAAAACATGTGAGGCTATCTCGCCAGTAACGAAACCCATACTAACGAATACTGAAGGGTTAGAAAATTGTAGTATTGCTTCTTGGCGTTGTGATAGTGATCTCGTTATTAATGGCATCCGTTATTACATTGTCAGTAGTACAGGGCAGTGCGAAGTTGATGGGGTCTTTACATCGAGAACCGTAGAAGTACAAGCTCGTGAATTATAACACTTTATTTACAAATAACTGTTAGGATATTTTACAGTTTTTTAGAATTAACTCTTAAGCCTTATCTTAACTTAATAAAAATTAGACACTTTTAAATTCTGGCTTAATATTTGCGATAGAAGTTATCTTGAAAGTTGTCTGCTCATTAGTAAGACGTTAGTTAATGAGCCAACAGTGTTATTCGTTTTCGTATCTGAATTGATTGTAGTGTCTTTTCGGTTCGGTAATGACCACCACACCTTTCTTTTTGTTTCATGAAATTGAGCCTTGCAGGATGCAGGGCTTTTCTTTTTGTAATGCTTTGTTCTTATTTATATTTTCTTGGTTGATCTCATATTGGGACAAGAATTGACAGCCTGTGGCGCATTGCTTACGCCAAGCTAAGGTTAGTTAACTTGCTTAATATGCATGATAGCTGTACCTTTAAATTGTGGTGTTATTAGTGTCTGTTATTCATGGGGTTAGCAATTAATATTTTTATTGGTGGTAATGCTTCGATAGCAACAATATCTCGGCTAACAATTGCTGTTGTCATGCTATTTATGACTTTGTTCTCTGCGATTGCCCTTGCGGGGAAACCTTCCAGCACGATTTCGTTCGAGTCCTCCCCCGAAGCTGGAAAATTAGCGATTAATGAAATTAATATCGTTGAAGGGTATATCGAATTTTATGTTAAACAAACAGTTGATATTAATGGTTGGGGCCTTTATTACGAAGGGCAGGGCAACAATGATGGTAGTGTAACCCTATGTAGTGCTCCTTCTGGGAGTAGCGCTTGTATTTATAACGCAGGTAGCTATTTAGTTGTTGAAGGGGCATCGCTGCATAGTACCTTAGAAGAATTAATCGTTTTAGATGAAAGTTTCCGAGTAGTGCATTATTTTCGTTATGCGAATCATGATGGACAGGCAGGTGGTAATTGGCAATGGGAAACTAATGATCCGGATCTATCGACTATTTATTATGTTAATGGCGATAAGAATAATCTATGTGCTAAACCTAATGGTGATTTATCGGTAAATAATTGGGGCGAATGTACACCGACTAAGGGAGGAGACAATAACGGTGATTTAATTGACTGTGCTGATATCTTTCCAGGAAATACGACTTTTGCAGTCAATGGTAGTCATTCTTTTTTTAGCTTTGTTGATGATAGTAGTTGTAACGGTGGAGCTTGTAGCCCAGTTAATCCATTTAATGTACCGACGTTACCTTCGTTAAATCCTAGCGGTAGTTTTAGTTCGAGCTCGCTAATTGATGGTGAATATCAGTATTCGGGCTGGGGATTAGCAGATAACAGTACAATCTCATTTTCAGGTGGTGGCACTGCAGTCTTATATTTTAATAGCTCAATCACTATTCCTTCCGGTACTCAGCTTAATGTAGGAGGCAATCCAAGTAATGTGCTGATTATTGTTAATGGTTCATTAGTAATACAGGCTGGGGTCGACATTAATGCCAATATTTATGTCGCAGGCTCTGCCACTATCGGTGATCCAAATGAAGGTGCTAATGTTACCGGCGCATTATCGGTTGCTGGCGCAGCAAGTGTTTATGGTGACGGCGTTTATCAATTTTCACCTTCCTATGTTAATAATATGGATAGTCATGGTTTCTGTGAGTCATCAGCCGTTGTAATTGATCATTATGAGATCATTCATGATGGTAATGGTTTAACCTGTGAAGCAGAAAATATTACTATCAGGGCCTGTACCAATAGTATTGGCAGTGCTTGTGTTGAATCATCTGAGGCTATCTCATTAGATTTAGTGGTAACAGGCGTTACACATACAGTAACCTCACCAGTGAATTATACCGGTAATAGTGCGGTTTTTGTTGATGTCAGTTATACCGTACCTGAAGTGGTGACTTTATCAATAGCGAATGCCTCTGTCGCGGCCACTAATGGTTTTATTTGCAATAACGGTAATGCGGGAGATTGTAATTTAACTTTTTCTGAAGCGGGCTTTCGCTTTTTGTACAGTAGTACTAATTCAGAAGTTATAGCAAATCAGGTATCTGGTGATATATTTACCGATGAATTAAAAATACAGGCAGTGAAGAATAATGACGGTGTTTGTGAAGGAATATTTACTGGCGATGTTGCTTTAAAATTGGCACAAGAAAATGTCACACCAGATAACACCAATCCGGGCTTAAGTTTCCAAATTAATGACAATGATAATATTGCCAAATATCCATTATTTACATCGGACGTGACATTAAACTTTGGCAGCGACAGCATAGCAACTATAGTGACTCCTAAGTATTTAGATGCTGGTGAAATACGATTAAGAGCTAGTTACAGTGACGGAGATATTAATTTAGTTGGCGGTTCACAAAGCTTTTATGTTAGACCATTCCAGTTTAATCTTTACCCTAAACGCTCGATGGATGGTAGTGAGACTGAAGGTCAGCCATTAGTTGAAACTACTGCTAATGGTAAAGTACATCAAAAAGCAGGTCAGGTGTTTGACCTGAAAATTCAAGCGGTAAATAAACAAGGCGATTTTACAACGAACTATGATGGTTATAGTGCAGAACTTGCGCTGCAGCTTATCGCTCCGGTTTCTGGTGAAAACGGCACGTTAAAATACGGGGAGGGAGCCGCCCAAAGCATGCCATCGTCTTTATCTGCAGATGACTATAATTCGCTGTCGCCTGAAATAATATCGTTTGTTGATGGCGTTTATCAATACAGTGGCATGACCTATAGCGAAGTTGGATTACTAAACCTGACGATTCGAGAGTCGAACTCAAACAGTGATAAAGCACAGGGCAGTACTCCGATTGGGCGTTTTATCCCGGATCATTTTAAACAAACAATCCTTGTTGATGAAGATAACGGCATAAATGATAACGGTAAGTTAACAGCTAATCACAATACTGGATGTTTATCGAAACATTGGGTTTACAGCGGGCAGCAAACTGACAGTAAAGGTGCTATTCGCTACGAGATAGAACCAAAATTAACTATTACGGCAAAAAATGCGAATGGAAATACTACTAAAAATTACATTAATGAATTTGTAAAACTTAGTGCTAAAGATATTAGCTTAGCAGCGCCTTTAACGCATGATTTAGCAGTTACAGGTGTCTATCCGTTATTAGCTGATAATAGTGTGGGGGTTTTATCTAGTTTTACCGAAGGGCAAGCAAGCTTCACGTTCTCTGATCAGCACCATTTTACTTATACCCGTAATGATTTGAGTAAAGTTGCGCCGTTTATTGCTAAATTTGAAATACCTATTAATACGTTTGAAGATAGTGACCAAGTATCGACGTTATACAACAGCATAGAACACAAACAAAACCCATTGTTTTCTAGTGAAACTCCAAATGGCACTACCACTATTGATAATAGCCTCACCGTAAAATTTGGTCGCCTAGCAATTGATAATGCTTATGGTCCAGAAACTGAAAATCTGCCAGTACCTATGTACACTCAGTATTGGGATGGCAATGGCTTTGTTACAAACACTGATGACAGTTGCACAACGCCAATTATTACAGGCAAAGATGAAACAGGCAGTATTCGTAGTGGCGGCTTAGTTGAATGGCAATATCGCTTAGTTGATCTTGATAATACGGATTCATTGATAACAAGTGATACTAATGCTTCTGTTACAGGTAGGTTTTCTTCGGGAGTATTGGCATTATCAGACGTTAACGAATTTTGGTTTTCTGCGCCAAATGACAATAAACAAGGTTCGCTTGAGTTTGAATATCAAGTACCGACATGGTTGCAATATGATTGGGTAAACGCTGGTGGATTTGATGAAAATCCAACGGCAACTATTACCTTTGGCCTATTTCGCGGTAACGATCGTATTATTTCTTGGCGTGAGGTGGTAAATAACGAGTAAATTTATCAGGAAATGTTAAGTTTTTGGCGCTTTGTGAAAAAAAATCGCAAAAAACTGCTATTTTTTGCAAAAACAGGCATCACATCTGGCAAAGTCTGCGGTATGATTAGCAGCAATTACAAAAATAATTTCATTACGCTGTAGCACTGTTGCTGTAGTGGGGTAGCAAGGACATAGAGACCTTATGTTTAAAAAATTAAGAGGCATGTTTTCTAACGATCTTTCCATTGATTTAGGAACTGCCAACACGCTGATTTATGTCAAAGAACAAGGCATCGTATTAAATGAACCTTCGGTAGTGGCGATTCGCCAAGACAGATCTGGTGGTTCAAAAAGTGTCGCCGCTGTTGGTGCCGCTGCCAAACAAATGTTAGGTCGTACTCCGGGCAATATTGAAGCGATTCGTCCGATGAAAGATGGGGTTATTGCGAACTTTTTCGTTACCGAAAAAATGTTGCAGTATTTTATCAAACAAGTACACAGTAATAACTTCTTACGTCCTAGTCCTCGTGTATTGGTTTGTGTACCTTGTGGTTCTACTCAGGTTGAACGCCGTGCCATTCGTGAATCAGCATTAGGTGCCGGTGCTCGTGAAGTCTATTTAATCGACGAACCGATGGCAGCAGCGATTGGTGCCGGAATGCCAGTATCAGAAGCAACGGGTTCTATGGTGGTCGATATTGGTGGTGGTACTACCGAAGTGGGCATTATTTCTTTAAATGGTGTGGTGTATTCGTCATCGGTGCGTATTGGTGGTGATAAATTTGACGATGCCATTATTAACTATGTGCGTCGTAACTTTGGTAGCTTAATTGGTGAAGCAACCGCAGAGCGTATCAAACACGAGATTGGTTCTGCTTACCCAGGTGAGGAGTTAGTTGAAATTGAAGTACGCGGTCGCAACCTAGCCGAAGGTGTACCACGCAGCTTTACGCTCAATAGCAATGAAATATTAGAAGCCTTACAAGAACCATTAACGGGTATTGTAAGTGCGATTATGGTGGCCTTAGAGCAATCCCCGCCAGAATTAGCGTCAGATATTTCTGAACGCGGCATGGTATTAACTGGTGGTGGAGCGTTGTTGAAAGACCTTGACCGCTTATTAATGGAAGAAACAGGTATTCCGGTTGTAGTTGCTGATGACCCGCTCACTTGTGTGGCGCGTGGCGGTGGTAAAGCATTAGAAATGATAGATATGCATGGTGGGGACTTATTCGCTTACGAATAAATTTTCGTCATAAATCGCATCTATTCGGCATTGTCTGCGTTACTCACCGTAATCACTTATAGTTTATAAGCTCATATGGTTAGCAACTTGACGGCTTTGGCTAAATGCGATTTATATAGAAAATTAGCGTTAGTTATTTATGTTTAATTTAAAAGAGAAGATATATTCTCGATGAACCCCATATTTAAACATGGACCTTCTCCACAGCACCGGCTTGTTCTGGTGCTGTTTTGTTCTGCTCTGTTAATTTTTTTCGATCATAAAATGAATAGCTTCGAGTTTATTCGTGGCTATTTGCAGTCTATGGTGAGTCCACTGCAATACTTGGCAACTACTCCGAAAATGGCACTTGACTGGGCGATGGAAAACCTGGTCACTCGCCAAAAATTAATTGAAGAAAATCAAAAGTATAAAACCAATGAGCTGATTTATCATGAACAACAGATGCAGCTTGATATCCTTAAACAGGAAAATGACAGATTACGTTTACTACTTGCTTCGCCAGTACGTACCGATGCGAAAAAAATGGTCGCAGAGATCTTATCGGTTGACAGTGACCCGTATTCACATCAAGTGGTGATTAACCGGGGCGCTAATGACGGTGTCTTTGAAGGACAGGCGGTCATAGATGATCAGGGTATTGTCGGTCAAATATTGCATGTCGGCACTATTTCCAGCCGGGTATTGTTAATCACTGATGTCACTCATGCGCTGCCGGTACGAATTAAACGCAATGGCATTCGTTTAATTGCAAATGGTACTGGAAACATCGACAGATTAGCTCATAACCATGTACCTCACAGTACAGATATTCGTGTAGGTGATTTATTAGTGACTTCTGGATTAGGGGGCAAATATCCTGAAGGTTACCCGGTGGCGAAGGTCTCAGCGGTGCGGCAAGATGAATCTCGCCCGTTTTCCTTAGTGCAAAGTGAGCCTGTAGCCCGAATAAACCGTTTGCGTTACCTGCTGCTGTTATGGCCGGAAAAACCGAACAAAATCTTTTCGTCTAAAGATGATTTGGTGACCACCAAGGAGACAAATTAATGTTTGCTCATAATGGTATTGTGGTCATTTTAACCTTATTAATAGCGTTAATGGCGAGTATTATGCCTTTGCCGATAGGCGTAGATGTTTTTCGTCCTGACTGGGTGCTCGTAGTGTTATTGTACTGGTGTTTAGCATTACCGAATCGTATTAATGTGATAACCGCGTGGTTTATGGGGTTTCTGCTCGATGTACTATTAGGTTCGGTGTTAGGTGTGCACGCTGCCGCAATGGCGTTATCTGTTTATATTATCGCTGGAAATTATCAAAAAATTAGAAACTTTTCCGTATGGCAACAAGCACTGATTGTCGGTGTACTTTCTGCTTTATATCATTTGTTGGTGTTTTGGTTTCAGCGTTTTTTACTCGATATTGTCTTCTTACCTAGTTATTTATATCCGGTGATAACCTCTATTATTTTATGGCCTTGGGCATTTTTACTGCTGCGTAAAATTCGCCGTCATTTTAAGATCAGCTAATATGAAATCCCTTATTCTTGCCTCGCAATCACCTCGCCGTCGTGAATTATTATCGCAGCTGGGGTTTCAGTTCAGCTGTTGTCCTGCGAACATTGACGAAAGTGAACTTCCTGATGAAACACCTGCTCAATATGTTGAACGCTTAGCAGGTGAAAAAGCGCAATATATTGCAAATAATCAAATAGATAGTGCAATAGTGTTAGGTTCTGATACTTGTGTGGTTTATCAGGATAAAATTCTCGGTAAACCGGACAATCAACAGCAGTGCCTAGAATACTTAACCTTACTGTCTGGTAACAATCATCAGGTATTAACAGCGATAGCCGTTGTTCAGGGGCGGTTAATCAAATCTCAGGTAATATCAACAACAGTCACTTTTAAGTCATTAAGCGAGAACGAAATGCTGAATTACTGGCGCAGTGGAGAGCCGCAAGATAAAGCCGGTGGTTATGGTATTCAAGGACTTGGTGGACAATTTGTGACACAAATTAATGGTAGCTATAGTGCGGTTGTCGGCTTACCCTTATATGAGACGGCGCAGTTATTAGCGGAATTTGGTTTATTAACTGCGCTTCAGCAGCCAGTGAACAAGTGATAGGGAAATATAATGAGTGGTGAATTACTCATTAATGTAACCCCGAGTGAAACTCGAGTGGCATTAATTGAAAATGGCGTGTTGCAGGAAGTGCATGTTGAGCGTGAAGCAAAACGTGGCTTAGTGGGCAATATTTACCTCGGGAAAGTGATCCGAGTTTTACCTGGTATGCAAGCGGCCTTTGTGGATATTAATTTAGATAAAGCGGCGTTTTTACATGCTTCTGATATTAATTCCAAGTTGATTTTAAATGAGGAAGAAGCCAAAGAACAGGTGCCTGATATTCGCAGCTTAGTGCATGAAGGTCAGCAAATTGTGGTGCAGGTGGTAAAAGATCCGCTTGGTACTAAAGGGGCACGTTTAACCACGGATATTACCGTTGCTGCGCGATACTTGGTATTAATGCCTAACGCCAGCCATGCTGGAATTTCACAGCGAATTGAAGACGAAAGTGAACGAAAACGTTTACGTGATATAGTGACGCCGTATTGTTCTGAAGAACATGGCTTTATTGTTAGAACGGCCGCAGAAGGCGCCGGAGATGAAGAATTGTGCCATGATGCTGAATTTCTTCGTCGTGTTTGGATGAAAGTGCTAGAGCGGAAAAAGCGCAAGCAAACTAAGGCTGCTATTTATCAGGATCTGTCGTTAGCGTTTCGGGTGTTAAGGGATTTTGTTGGTATAGAGCTAGAGCGTATTCGTATCGATTCTAAACTGACATTTGATCAACTTGGGGAATTTACTCAGGAGTTTGTACCTGAGCTGGCGGGTAAACTGGAATATTATCCAGGGGAACGTCCTATTTTTGACCTTTTTGATGTTGAAAATGAGATCCAACGGGCATTGCATCGAAAAATAGAGTTAAAGTCGGGTGGTTATTTGATTATCGATCAGACGGAAGCCATGACGACAATCGATATCAATACTGGTGCTTTCGTTGGTCATCGTAATCTAGAAGAAACCATTTTTAATACTAATATAGAAGCAACGCAAGCGATTGCCAGACAGCTGAGGTTACGCAACTTAGGTGGTATAATCATAGTAGATTTTATCGATATGCTTAATGAAGATCACCAACGCCGGGTCTTACATAGTCTGGATATGGCTATGGCGAAAGATAAGGTTAAGTACAGTATCAGTGGCTTTTCGGCATTAGGTTTAGTGGAAATGACCCGCAAGCGTACCCGTGAAAGTCTGGAGCATATCCTTTGTGGCGAATGTTCGGTATGTCAGGGGCGAGGTCATTTAAAAACAGTGGAAACTGTGTGTTTTGAGATTTTAAGGGAAATAGTACGAGTCAACCGAGCGTACGATTCGGACAAGTTTATTGTCTATGCATCACCTGCGGTCAGTGAGTCGTTAATCGATGATGAGTATCATAACCTTGCTGAGTTGGAAGTTTTTATTGGTAAGCAGATTAAAATTCAAACGGAAACTATGTACAACCAAGAACAGTTTGATGTGGTGATGGCATAACAGCCGTATTGAATATACGTGGCCGCAAGGAGGAGCGACTTCGTTTTAAGTTTAGTAAAGAGAGATTGGCAAATTAGATGGGTATAGGCATTTCAAAAGCGTCAAATCGCTGGCTGAATAGAACATACAAGTGTATCGCCATATTGTTGGTGACCTTTGCTGTGCTTATTAGCACCTTGCGCTTGTTATTGCCTTATGCACACAACTATCGTACTGATTTACAAGACTATATTAATCAAACCTATGGCAGCAATATCATTATCGGTGCCCTTGACATGGGGTGGCAGAGCTCCGGGCCAACGTTAGTCGCTTCTAACGTTAGTTTACTGCAAAGCGATGAGGCGGAAGTTTATGTGCAGGCGTTTGATCTCAATATCGACTTCTGGCAAAGCTTGCAACATCGACGGCTGATCACCAGAGATTTTTCATTAAATGGCGTTAAAATTTTAGTCAATAATGCCATGGTGTCTGAAACATCGGTGTCCAGTGATGATACTTCGATGTTAACGAATCTAATGGAAATGTTTTTTTCCCAAATAGGCCGTTTTTCGCTTAATAATAGTCAGATTGTTTATCAAACCAAAAGAGGAAAACGTACCTTATTAATTGATTCGTTGCATTGGTTTAATCAGGGGAATAATCACCGAGCCAGAGGCAATGTGATTGTTGATGGCATTACCTCAAATAATTTGCAGATCAATCTCGATGTTAAAGGGCAACATATCGAAGATATGCATGGTACGCTTTACCTGGAAGCGAATCAGCTCAATATTACCCCTTGGTTAGGAAAGGTTCTGGCAATTGCGGATGAAAATACTCACTCCAGTGTTAATTTTAATGCCTGGCTATCGATTAACAAGGGGCAGTTAGATAAGCTGCTGTTAGATTTAGGACAAAACCAAATCGCCTGGCAGCATCAACAGAAAATTAATACCTTAGATATTAATAGTGGTCAGCTGGTTATTGATAACCTAGCTAAGCCATCACAGTTGCATCTTTATTCGTCTGCAATAGAGGTCATTTCAAATAAACAACAATGGCAACCGTTAATTGTTGAATTAAAACGCGATCAGCAACGAATTAGCACTTATGTCTCAGCTCTTGATGTATCTGGTGCTGCGGGGTTATTGCCATTGCTGGTGAAAGATGACAGTACTCAACGCTTAATGGCTCAGTTGGCACCTGCTGGCACGATTGAAAATATTTACTTGCAACAAGATGAGCAATCATTGTCGGCAGTAGCAAATTTCTCTGAGATAAAGACAAATTATAGCCAGGGAATTCCTGGGGTGACATCACTTAACGGTGAGTTGATTTATCAACCTGGCACATTGCATCTTGATGTTAATGCGGCGGATGGTGCGTTAGACTTTGCTCAGCATTTTAGTGCACCGATTAACTACCAAACCTTTTCTTCTGCTATTGATGTTCAGTTCGACCAGCAAAGCTGGCGTTTAACAGCAAACGACCTGAAATTTAATTCCGAGCAGCTAAGGCTAAATGCTGAGCTTGCGGTGACGGCGGAGCCAGACAAAGCGCTTGAATTGTCTTTACTGGCAACGGCATCAGATGCCAATGTTATTTATGCACCCTCTTTTTATCCGAATGCCTTAATGGGGGAGGATTTGGTTAATTATCTAAATCGGGCGTTGGAAAAAGGCCGGTTAGCACAAGCTGTAGTGATGATTAATGGGCCAATTGCTGACTTTCCTTTTACGCAGGGGAATGGCACTTTTGTCGTCGATGCGGAATTAACCAATAGTACTTTTAAGTTTGACAGCCAGTGGCCTGCGGTTGAGCACTTCAGTGCCAATCTTAATTTTACTAATAACAGTATGCTGATCACAGGTCGAGATGGCACCTTAGCGGGAATTGACGTTAAAGGTGTGCAGGCGGAAATTGCTGATTTATCTGATGAACAAGTACTTTCCATAGGTGCTCAATTTAAACAAACAGCGCCCGCATTAATTGCTAATTTAATGATGAGTAGTCCGTTAAGTGATACCGTTGGTGAAGTCTTAGAAAAGGTTGTTATTACACACCCTGTTTCAGGAGAATTTCAGCTTAATTTACCGCTAAATGATGTTGAAGCTGCTGTTGCTCAAGGCAATGTCTACTTTGACAATAACCAGATTGCGTTGCAGCCGCTTCAGATGCAATTTACTAAAATTAACGGTGAGCTTGCTTTTGTGAATGATAAAATTACCACGAAAGACTTAAGTTTATTGTGGCGTGATATGCCAATGAGTTTACAGGTTAGTGCGGCTAAGCAAACACCGGATTATCAAACAGATATCCAAATGACAGCGAATTGGCAGGAGCCACTTTGGCGTCAACAGCTTCCAGAGAAGCTGACGGATTATGGTCGTGGTGAACTTGAATGGACTGGCCTGCTGACGCTCAATAATACAACTGATGGACAGTTTAGTTATCAGCTTGTGATTGACTCAGAATTGACGAAGTTGCAACTGGATTTACCTGAACCTTATCAAAAGGCGAGTGGCGATAACTTGCTTGCAACCATTAAAGTCTCTGGTAATGAAGATCAGTCTACTATCGATGCTAAAATTGGTCAGCAGTTAAATTTTTATGGCAATTTAAATCATCAGCAAGTGGCGTTTTCCCAAGCCCATTTGATTTTAGGTGATGAACAAATGTATTTGCCGATGAATGGCTTTCATATCACTACTAACCTTGCTCGCGCCAACTTCTTCCAATGGCAGCCATTGATCACCGATATTCTTGACAGTGTTGTAGCAAATGACAATGAAGATAGTGACGTTGCTTTGCTTGAACAGCCACAACGGGTGCGTGGTAATATTGAACAGCTGGATTTTTGGGATGAATCTATTCATGGCGTTTCTTTTAATCTCGAAGATCAGGTGAGCTGGTGGCAGCTAGCATTAACCAGTAAAGAAGCGCGGGCCGAGATGAAGTTTTATCCCGATTGGTATCAGCAAGGGTTGGAGCTTAACGCGGATTTTATTCGTTTATCGCCAGATAAGCAGTTGTTTAATCGTAGTGAACAAGTGGAGAACTCTGCCTCTAAAGACTTAGCTACAGTCGCTAAATCAGAGAAGAATGAGAGCGCTACTATTGATGCAGAGCTCAATCAGCAACTGTTTAGCCAAATGCCACCAATGCGGGTTCACTGTCAGGATTGTCGTTACGGTAACTTAGACTTAGGCGAAGTCTCTTTTGCTCTTGAGCGTAGTCAACCGGATTTACTCAAGCTCTATAACTTTGTCGCGAAACGAAAAGACAATAAATTGAGCTTTGATCTTAGCTGGCAACTGAATGAGCAGCAGTCGAGTACTCAGCTTATTGGTGAACTTTCTTCTAAAGATATTGAACGTGAACTGGAGCGTTTAGCTATTCCATCTACGGTGAAAGATAGCGGTTTGAAGTCTCGCTTTGATCTTAAATGGCTCGGCGGACCGCATGATTTTGCCCTTGCTCATTTAAACGGTGATCTTAGTGGTTCATTAGATGAAGGTTATCTGGCGGAAGTACCGGATCAGGCGCGAGCTTTTTCGATTTTAAGCTTGCAATCACTGGTGAGGAAACTGAAATTTGATTTTCGCGATATTTTCAGTGATGGCATGTTTTATAGTGAAGTGAAAGGTGATTTTCATTTAAAAGATGGCGTTATCTATACTAAGAATACCTTCCTCAAAGGCAATGCCGGTGATTTATCGGTTAAAGGTAATACCGATTTAAACAGTGAAACTTTAGATTATCGGATGTCGTATAAGCCCAACGTTACGTCCAGTTTGCCTGCGATTGCTTGGATTGCGACTTTGAATCCAGTAACCTTTCTTGCTGGTATTGCAATTGATGAAGTGATCACGTCGAAAGTGGTATCAGAATACAAGTTTGAAGTTACTGGCAGCATTAGCGAACCAAACTTTAAAGAAGTAGACAGAAAAACCCAGAATATCAGTGTCGGTCGAGATTCTCCGCCACAAATTGTCGAGAATCTTCCCGAAGAAAAAGCGGTGGAATCTGAAAATACTATATTGGATCCGGAAACCGGTTTGATTAAGCAAAAGCCAACGTTACCTGTGGAAACTCTGCCTTTGGATAAAAAAGATGGCTAGATTATCGGCAATACAATTAACTTCGGTACCTGATGTTGAACAGAACCTTAGGGCAATTGAGCAGCAACTCGCTAACTTAGAGCCTTGTCAGGATCATATTGTGGTTTTGCCGGAATGTTGTTTATTTTTTGGTGGCAGAGATAAAGAGCAACTAATGCTGGCACAGGAAACGTATTCAACCCAAAGGTTAATTAGGGCCCTTGCTAAACTGGCTCACACGTATCAAATAACGCTAGTGGCAGGTAGTATTCCTCTGTATCAGCAAGAAACGAATAAGTTTACCAATAGTTGTTGTGTTTTTTCTCCTAGCGGTGAACAACTGGCCCAATATAATAAAATTCATTTATTTGATGTTGAGGTGCAAGACAATGAGAAACACTATCTCGAGTCACGTTTTACTCAGGCAGGTCAACAATTAAAAACAGTCGTTACTGCGGGCGTTACTTTAGGACTGACGATCTGTTATGATTTACGCTTTCCAGAATTGTATCGCGCGTTGGCGCAACTGGGGGCTCAGATAATTACCGTTCCCAGCGCGTTTACTAAAGTCACCGGGCAAGCACATTGGCAAACCTTATTACGAGCCCGAGCGATTGAAAATCAAGTGTATATCGTCGCTGCAGGCCAGACTGGAACACATCGAAATGGCAGAGAAACCTGGGGACATAGCATGATCATTGATCCTTGGGGTGAAATAATGACCTCTTTGGAGTCTGGTCAAGGTAGTATAAGTGCTGAGTTTGATCTAGAACAATTAGCTCAGGTTCGACAGGCCATTCCGGTGGCAGAGCATAACCAATTTATCACGAAGTTGAAAACCTATGAATAATGTTGAGCGTGAGCTCTTGGCTGATAGCCAAATAGATAAAAGTTTCTTAAATGAAACATTAAAAGGAATTTACCAGCGCAATATCGACCTGGCGGATTTGTATTTTCAGGCGAGTTCACATGAGTCCTGGTTACTCGAGGACGGTGTCGTTAAAGAAGGTTCCTATAATATTGAACGCGGTGTTGGTGTTCGGGCGATTTCAGGTGAAAAAACGGGGTTTGCTTATTCTGATGACATTAATCCGCAAGCGTTAACTAAAGCAGCAGATGCGGCTAAAGGCATCGCCTTATCAGGTAATAACGGCAAAGTTCAGGCTTTTAAAAGACAAACTCAATCGGTGATATATCAAGGGATAAATCCGATTGATAGTTTAAGTCAGGAACAAAAAATCACTATGTTGCATGAAGTGGAAGCGCATGCACGGTCACAGGATAGCCGGGTTAAACAAGTGATAGCGAGCTTATCCGGTGTGTTCGAAAAAGTGTTAGTGGCGGCCAGTGATGGCACCTATGCAACAGATATTCGTCCACTAGTACGATTAAACTGTTCTGTACTGGTTGAGGACAACGGTAAGCGTGAGCGCGGTAGTGCTGGCGGCGGTGCACGGACAGATTATAGTTATTTCTTTGAATTAGAAGGGAGTAAAGCGCGTTATTTCACTTATGCAGAAGAAGCGGTACGTCAGGCTTTAGTGAATCTGGTTGCCATTGAATCTCCTGCGGGGACTATGCCAGTAGTGTTAGGTTCTGGTTGGCCGGGAGTATTATTACATGAAGCGGTTGGTCATGGCTTGGAAGGGGATTTCAACCGTAAAGGTTCATCTGCATTTTCTGGTAAGGTTGGTCAACAAGTCACTTCTGAACATTGTACTATCGTTGATGATGGCACGATAGCGAATCGTCGTGGCTCACTTAATATAGATGATGAAGGCACGCCCGGGCAATATAATGTATTGATTGAGAAAGGGGTGCTCAAAGGTTATATGCAGGATAAGCATAATGCCGCTTTGATGGGAGTTAAACCCACAGGTAATGGTCGCCGTGAGTCTTATGCTCACCTGCCGATGCCACGGATGACTAATACTTATATGCTGGCGGGAGAGCATGACCCGAAAGAGATCATCAAGTCAGTGAAAAAAGGTATTTATGCGCCGCATTTTGCTGGTGGTCAGGTGGATATCACCTCGGGGAAATTTGTTTTTACCAGTTCAGAAGCTTACTTAATTGAAAACGGTGAAATTACTTCGCCGGTGAAAGGAGCAACCTTGATTGGCAGTGGCCCTGAGGCGATGAAAAAAGTCAGCATGGTAGGTAATGACCTGGCATTAGACGCAGGTATTGGGGTATGTGGCAAGGACGGTCAGAGTGTCCCTGTGGGGGTCGGTCAACCGACATTGAAAATTGATGAAATGACTGTGGGCGGTACCCAGTAATATCAATATTGATTATCTTTACACCAAGAAATTAAAGGCGCCCACGGCGCCTTTTTTAATATCGATTAGTACTTAAATTGCTGTACCAACCCAGACATATTGACGGCGAGTCGTGCCAATTCTGATGAAGACTGCGCTGTTTGCAATGAAGCACTGGACGTATTATCTGTGTAGCTCGCGATATCGACGATGTTTTGATGAACATCAGTAACACTAACACTTTGCTGTTTTGCCACTGTGGCGTTTTCCGTGTTCTTATTACTAACGTCAGCAATTAAGTGACTGAGAGTTCGTAAGCTGGTTGCGGTGTTTTGTACTAATGAAATACCTTTTTCCGCTTCTTGTGATGCCGTACTCATAGCAAAAACCGATTTTTCTGAAGAACTTTTTAACCCTTCAATTTTTTGCTGGATCTCAACTGTTGATTCCTGAGTTTTTGCTGCTAATGTTCTTACTTCATCGGCTACCACGGAAAACCCTCGGCCTGATTCGCCTGCTCTGGCAGCTTCTATTGCGGCGTTTAATGCCAGTAAATTGGTTTGCTCAGCGATACTGTCAATCACTCCCAAAATACCGGTGATTTGTTCAACTTGCTGATTAAGCTGGTGTAACTCATTGCTGGCAATATCGACAGAGCTGACTAAGCCATGGATTGCATCTTGGGCCTGTTCCGATAAATTCGCGCCTTTGCTTGATTCATCGTTGGCTTGCTGAGTTAAGTTTGCGGTATGAAGAGAGTTGTCGGCAATTTCGTTAATACTGGTGCTAAATTCAGACATCACCTGTGTGGTTACGTCGGTTTTAGCTTTTTGTAAATTAACGATATTGGTTGTGTCATTTGTAACAGCTGAGAGTTCTTCTGAAGACGATGCTAGTTGATCGGCATGTAAGTCTATTTCGCTAATAATGACCCTGATTTTCTCGACAAAATGGTTAAATGCTTTTCCGACCGCTCCTATTTCATCTTCGCGTTTGGCTAAAGATAATTTAACGGTTAAATCACCTTCACCATCTGAAATATCATTAATCCGTTGTACTAAAACATCTAACGGTGTTACTAAGTATTTGGCGATTAGCAAGCCAGTTGTAATACTGATCAAGCAAATGATCACTAAGCTGGTTAGTGCGTTAAAGTAGAGATCATCCGATAACTTTATTGCATCGGCAAATGCTTCACTGACATCGATCTCCGCCATTAGTGCCCATACTTGATCACCATAATTGATAGACGTATAAGCAGACAGTACTTCGACACTGCGATAATCGTTAAATCGCTGAAAACCTGAGATACCTGTTAGTGCGTCAGCTGCTCCTGAGGTGTTAACTAATTGCAGACCAAGTGCCGAGTTATATGCTTTAATTTGCTCAAGATGAGGCTGCTCGCCAGATTGTGCCAGCGCCTGATAGTAATTTTCCTTGTCTTCGATTAAAAAGCGACTTTCACTTCTTAAGGTTTTATCTGGGCCGACCAAATAAGTTTCCCCTGACAAACCTAGGCCAACTTGCTGCCATTGATGATCAGTAGTCATGATTTTATTAATACCATCGATTGGCATCTGGAAAATCATCACTGCATTTTTCTTACCTGAATCGTCGGTTATTGGAGCGGCAATAAAAGATGCTGCTTGATCATATGAGGGAAAGTAGCTGTTAAAATCGATTAACACGCTTTGTTGGTTATCCGGCAATTGAAGTGCTTTCTTAAAAGCGGTGGCGATACCTGAATTTGCATAAGGGCCAGTTAATAAGGATGTAGCATAATCAAGCTCCTTAAATACCGAGTAGACAACATGGCCGCTGTTAGCATCAACGATAAAAATATCGTAGAAGCCAAAACGAGTTAAATAATCATTAAACATCGGATGATATTTTTGATGGGTAGCGTCATAAGGTGAATTGCCTGCGCTTAGTAATTTATCCTTATTGCCTAAGGAAAAATGATTACTAGCGATATACTTATCCTGATAATGTATTGCTAATTTATCTAGGCGGGCTAACTTTTGTTCAATATCGGGTGCGGAATGATTGTTTTTATCAATAAATGCTTGGTTAAATTGATTGAGGTAATAGCGGTTAAGTCGATCTTTACTTATAGATTGCAGCGTGTTGTCTGTCGGCGCTTGTGGAAAACTTGCGGTAAATTCATTCGCGGCATCAATAACTGAAAGGTTAGTGGAAAATGTTGCTATTTGTGCCTCAATTTGCGCAATATAATCGGTGATTTGTGCTTTTTTCATTTCACGCAGGGAAATTAATTGTTCCTTAGATTTTTGTTCTAATGCGGCAAAAGATGCTTGATTTGCCTGTAAGGTAATAATTAATGCTAACGTGGTTGCAGGCACAATTGCTAAAAAAATGGCTTGCAGAATAAGTTTAGTTTTTATCTTCATAAGAGATCCATTATTTATTAATGAAAACAGGTTGTTGACAATTAATATGGGTTAGCTGCTCACGGTTATGACGGCTGCGGTATCAAATAAATCAAGGTATTTATCTAGTAGGGCGTTTGGTTTCATGGTGCTAATTCCTTTTGCTGCGTTGCGTTATCCAAGTTTGATTGTGAGGAATGCCATACTTGGGAATTTTATAATGATTAATTTGGGCTAAGCATAAGCTCGAATGCTGTTAGCAGACTATATGCATATTTTGCAGCGCAACATAGCAGATGTTAATGTTTTGTTACAATAACTTTTGGTTATTTGACGGGGGGATGTGCATATATGGTTAATTATTCGGCTTTTTATTGGATTTTTGTATAATATTCAAAGGAAAGCCAGTTAAGGAGCCAGTAGCCCCTTAATGTTAGCAAAGAAAATTAAGGTAAACGGATGCCTTGAGATTCGATAACAAGTTTCCCTTTCTTCATTAAGTTACCTATGGTGGCTTTAAAGGTTTTTTTACTGACACCAAATGTTCGTTTAATCTCTTCAGGTGAGCTTTTATCATGCAAGGGGCTAAAGCCATTATGCTTTTGCAAATGACTCAGTAGTTGATCACTAAAGTCGATAACTTTACCTTTGCCAGCTCGGCTTAATGACAAATTAATACGACCATCATCTCTAATTTGTTTAATAAAGCCTGTGAGTTTTTGACCTAGACGTAATGGCTTAAAGACATCGCTAGCAAAAATAAGTCCCCAGTGCTGATGATTAATAATCGCCTTAAAACCTAAGTCTGTTTGGGCAGCAATGGTTAGCTCAACTTGCTGTCCTTCCTGATATTCTGCTGGCCAGATATCCAGATATTTATCGAGTTTACTAGAAGCGACTAATCGTTCTGTTTTGCTATCGAGAAAGATATAAACCAGATAATGCTTACCCACCTCCATTTTTTTATGTTGCTGATTAAACGGCACCAGTAAGTCTTTCGGTAAGCCCCAATTTAAGAAGGCACCAATTTTATTCACTTGTTTGACTTGTAATGAAGCAAATTCTCCTGCCTGAGCGAACGGCGTTTCCGTCGTGGCGATCAGCCGATCGGCTGAATCTAAGTAAATAAAGACATTTAGTTTATCGTCCAGCTGGCAGTTCTCAGGTAAATAGCGATTCGGCAGTAAAATTTCACCGAGTGGACCGGCATCTAAATAGGCGCCATTTTCAGTAATGGCGATGACAGAAAGGGTGTTAAATTGGCCAATATTTGCCATAAAAAGCTCTATTTATTGTACGCTAAGGAATATCGAGTATTATATCGTAACTTCAACTACTAAGTGGGATTAAATTGCTGCTTAGCATGTTCAAACGCAGTAATAGGGACATTTTTAGCTTAAAATACTCTCTTTCGCTCGTATATATTCGGCGCGGCTGAGGTGCAATAGATCCGCAATTTTTCGAATAATATGCTCTTCAATACTGGCGATTTTGCCATCTGCCAGCGCTAGCTGCCATAACAAACTCACTATTTGGGTTTTCTCTGTCGCAGAGTAGTGTTGGTTCACCTTAGAGGTAAATTGATGAAAATCAATGGCATGTTCACTAAGCGCAATCGCTTGTTCAATTAAGGCACTGACTTCTTCAGGGGCGAGGGCAAAATGTTGACTGATAGTATTCGTCAGCATGGTTTGTTCGCTGCTGTCTAGATGGCCATCGGCCCGCATAACTTCACACAGTAACACCGTACAGGCCATTTCAATGCTTAGCTCGTCTGATTCTGCTACGGCATCTGTTTGTAGGTCATTAAAAAATTTAGCTATTTTCGCAAGCATCTGTTATTCACTTATGTTTTCATTAATCAGCTTATACCGATTTGACTAAATCATCATGAGTCAAATTGCTTTTATTGTTAATAGTTAGTTCAAATAACGCAAGTGTTTGCCCTAATAAGTTGTTGCTAATTGTGACGAGAGCCGTTGTTTCTGCTTAAATGAAGATCAATTGCTATTTAATAGTATGGCTATTACAATATTTAAAAAGACAGCGCTGTCTTTTGGGGTGACTAAATCTATTTATCGTTAAATAAGGAAAAACCATGACGCAAAACACTGAGCAAAACATGGCTCCAGTTATTGAGAAAAAGCGACTGTTGTCGATAGATGCTTTACGTGGTTTTGACATGTTCTGGATCCTTGGCGGAGAAAAATTGTTTGCCGCTCTTTTTATGATCAGTGGCTGGTCATTTTTTCAGGTAGCGGCTGAACAAATGGAACATTCGAGTTGGCATGGTTTTACTGCCTATGATTTGATTTTTCCGCTATTTATTTTTCTGTCAGGAGTTAGTCTAGGCATTGGCGCTAAACCGTTAACAAGTTATCCTGCGGATAAAGCCCAATCGATAGTCAGGCATGGCTATAAACGTTTGTTTTTGCTTATTTTCTTTGGTGTGCTTTATAACCATGGCTGGGGCACAGGTATACCGATGGCGCTCGATGAGATTCGATATGCAAGTGTTCTTGGTCGTATTGGTATCTCTTGGTTTGTCGCTGCTATGCTGGTGTGGTATGTCAGTGTCCGCAATCAATGGTTGGTTGCGATAGTAATTTTAATTACTTATTGGCTATTACTGCAATTTGTTACTTTAGACGGTTTAGGTGGTGGCAACTTCAGTGCTGAAGGGGCATTAAATGTATGGTTTGATCAGCACCTTTTACCTGGCATCACTTATCGCCAATTGCCGATGGACCCAGAAGGCTTGTTATCTAATTTACCTTCAATCGTCAACGCGTTAGCTGGGGTTTTTACCGGACGTTTTATCATCAAACATCGCACTAACGGCGGATTTTTAATCTCGCGACTTTGTCTGATAGCTATCGGGCTATTACTACTTGGCTATGCTTGGGATTTAATTTTTCCTATTAATAAATCACTATGGACCAGTTCATTTGTCTTAGTGACGGTGGGTTATAGCATGCTGTTGTTAACCTTGTTTTATTTTTTAATTGATGTGTTAGGTAGTCATTTATGGGCGAAATGTTTGGCCGTTATCGGTATGAATTCCATTATTATTTATTTAGCGTCGAGTCTGGTCAATTGGCAATATTCTAGTCAGAGCTTATTTGGTGGACTTATCTCTGTGTTACCAGCGGGTTGGCAGCAACTGACATTGTATGGTGGGATGTTATTGTTACAATGGTTATTTTTATATTGGTTATATTGTCGAAAAATTTTTATAAAAGTTTAACTATTAGTTAAATTAACCAAGTTATATTTTTTATTAAAGACCCTATTTGGGGTCTTTATTTTTTTTAGTCACTGTGGATCTTAGCTTAACACCAGATAAAATAGGGGGGGTATCAACTTTTCCTTAGTTTTTTTTTGCAACGAAAAAATCGGCGCGGAACTTGTAATAACCCTTTACAACTTTTCTGGCATTATCTTGGTCTTAATTTGTTACATACGAATATAATACTAGATACTGCAAACGATAATAACTTAGCTGAGGAAATCGCGGTGACTAGAAAAAAACAGATTATTGTCCCGATCGTTATATTAATCGCTGGCATTTTGCTTTTTATGGCATTTTCAAGCATGAAAAAACCACCGGAAGAAAAAGCAGAAGTTGATAATACCCCTATTGTTTCGGTAGAAGATGTAACGGTTTCACCGATGACCTTGCATGTTGATTCTTACGGTGTTGTTAAACCTAAATATGAAACTGATCTGGTTGCACAGGTTAGCGGACAAATCGTCGAACTCTCAGATGTATTTGTTAAAGGCGGCTTTATCGCGCAAAACCAACTGTTAGCCCGTATTGACCCCAGTGATTATCAAGCGGCATTGATTGACGCAAAAGCAACTTTAGCATCGGCGCAAGCCTCTTTAGAGCAAGAACGTGCTAAGGGTAAAGTGGCAGAGAAAGAATGGAAGCGTATCACCAACGCTTCACCGACTGAATTAAGCTTACGTAAACCTCAGCTAGCGCAAGAACTAGCTCGAGTTAAAGCGGCTCAGGCAGCAGTATTACGAGCGAAAAGAAATTTAGAACGGACAGAGTTAAGAGCGCCATATGATGCGATGATTGCTGAACGTTATATTGGTTTAGGTGCATTTGTTGGCACTGGCAGCCGTATTGGTAAGTTATTAGGTACCTCGATTGCTGAAGTGCGTTTACCGGTAGCCGATAATCAATTGCAATATTTAGTCAATCAAGGTAAAGAAGCGAGTGTTGATTTAGTTGGCACCTATGCTGGTATTGAAACAACTTGGACGGCGAACATTGCACGAAGTGAAGGCGTGATTGATGACAAAAGCCGGATGAGCTATTTAGTCGCAGAAGTGAAAGACCCTTATTTATTGCAAACAGATTCACAACAAACTCCACTTAGGTTTGGCTCTTACGTCAATGCAAAAATATTAGGAAAAGAATTAGCGCAAGCTACTAAGCTTCCTCGTTATTTAGTCAATAATGGCCGTGTGGCTATTTTAGATGATGATTCAAAGTTACATTATGTTGATATCAATATTGCACGTCAGGATGCTGGAGACGTTATCGTTTCTGATGGTTTAGCTAACGGTGATCGTTTAATTGTTTCAGCTTTAGATTATCCGGTGGATGGCATGAAACTAGCTTTACCTTCAGATGCTAGTGATGCATTACCTTCTGATTTTGAATCTGAGACACAAATAGCCAGTGTGAAGGACTAAATGATGGAAGATACTAATAAAGGCTTAATTGCCTGGTTTGCCCGCAACAGTGTGGCGGCAAACCTATTAATGATATTTATTATTGTTGGTGGTTTTTTTACTGCAATGACTATCAATAAACAAATGTTTCCTCAGGTTAAAATCAACTGGCTTGAATTTAGTGCGGCATATCCTGGCGCTGCTCCTCAAGAGGTAGAAGAAGGTATTACCATTAAAATTGAAGAGGCCTTAGAGACCATTCAAGGCTTAGAGCGGGTTATTACTTATTCTAATCGTAACTTCTCATCAGGGTATTTTCGAGTTGATGAAGCTTACGACCCTCAAGTGGTTTTAGATGAAGTTAAATCGGCAATCGATTCAATTCCAAGCTTTCCTGACGGTATGGAGCGCCCTAAAGTAGAACGGATTAAAATTAAGCAGCGAGTGTTGGAAATGTCGCTGTATGGCGACTTATCCTATGCTGAACTGAAAGAGTTAGGTCGTAAAATTCATGATGAAATCCAACAATTGCCGTCGGTGAACATTTCAGAGTTTCATAGTGGCTTAGGTTATGAGATTTCTGTTGAAGTAAGTAAAGATAAATTACGTGAATATGGTTTAAGTTTTAATGATGTAGCAAGAGCTATTCGGAGCCAATCTCGTAATATGTCTGCCGGGCAAATTAGAGCTGCTAACGGTTACATTAATTTACGAGTAGAAAATCAAGCATATCGAGGACATGAGTTTGAGCAGATCCCTGTGCTTACCTTAGCGGATGGTACTAAAGTTTTGCTCGGTGAATTGGCAACGGTTATTGATGGTTTTCAGGAAGGACTACAATACTCTAAATTTAATGGTGAAAATGCGGTAGGCTTCACTATTAGTGCTACAGATAACCAAAGTATCACTGATGTAGCAACCGTTGTAAAAAGTTATGTTGAGCGAAAATCTCAAGACCTTCCTAAAGGGGTGAAATTAACGCCATGGGTTGATTTTACTTATTACCTTGAAGGTCGCTTGGATATGATGTTGAGTAACATGGTGAGCGGTGCAGTACTTGTGTTTCTCATTATGGCGATATTCTTAAGAGTTCGTTTAGCGTTTTGGGTGATGATGGGCTTGCCCGTATGTTTCTTAGGTACTCTTTTATTTATGCCGATGGAATTTATTAACGTCACTATCAATATTACCAGTTTGTTTGCCTTTATTATGGTATTGGGAATTGTGGTAGATGATGCCATTGTAATGGGGGAAAGTGCTCATGATGAAGTTGAAGCAAAAGGTCATAGTACCGAAAGTGTCATTCGTGGAGTGAAGCGTGTTGCTATGCCGGCAACCTTCGGAATATTAACAACTATTGCTGCCTTTGTCCCCTTTATCTTAGGGGACGGCCCGTCGTCTGCCTTTAATAAATCGATAGGTTTTGTGGTGATTTTATGTCTAATTTTCTCACTAATAGAATCAAAACTTATTCTTCCTGCGCATTTAGCTCATATGAAGGTTAAAGTGTTTAACCCTAAAAACCCATTCGATAGGTTACGTAAAAAGGTTGATGAATTTTTAAAAGGTTTTATTGAGGGGATATATCGCCCAGCGTTGACTAAATTTTTGGATTATCGGTACGGTGTACTGACATTTTTCATCTCAATTATTTTGTTAAGTGCTGGCTTAGTCAGAGGTGAGTTCGTTAAATTTGTTGGACAGCCTAAAATTCCACATGACTTTCCTAATATCAATGTTGAAATGAATGTAGATGCAGCGGAGCAAACGACTTTAAAGACCATTTTACGTATTCAACAGATATTGTATGCAGTAGATAAAGATATCGAAACAGAATATGGCAACAAAATGATTGCCAATATGGCTGTTCGTTTGGAAGGACGAACGAGAGCAGGGATGACGGTTAAGTTGGTTGACCCTGAATTGCGACCTATGAATACTTTTGAATTAGCCGAACGGTGGCGCAAAGCGATCCCTAATATGCCAGGTGTTAAGTCATTCTCAATCGATGACAACTTATTTGGCGGTGGTCGAGAAGATGGTGACGTAGCATTTAGGCTAGAAAGTAAGGATGATGCGCAATTATTAGCAGCGTCAAAAGCGTTAAAAGAAAAGTTGAACTCACTTAAAGGCGTAAGTGACGTAAACGATTCACGTCAAACCAGCGCGAAAGAGGTTCAGTTCACCCTGAAACCATTGGCTTATAGTTTAGGCTTGTCATTGGCAGATATCGCATCTCAAGTGGGTAATAGTTTTTATGGCTTGGAAGCACAACGTATTTTGCGTGATACAGAAGAAGTGAAAGTCATGGTGCGTTACCCATTGGAGCAACGTAGCTCTATTGGTCATGTCGATGATGTTATGATCCAGGCGTCAAATGGTGCTGAGCTACCTTTATCTGAATTAGCAGAGATAGTTTTAACTGATGGGGTGACACGTATTCGCCGTGAAAATGGTAATAGAACCATCAATGTTTGGGCAAAAGTGGATGCTGATCAAGTCGAACCGTTTAAAGTGGCAAAGGATATTCGTGATAACTTCATTCCTGAGTTATTGAGACAGTATCCATTGGTGCAAAGTGAAATATCAGGGCGTATTCAGGAAGAACTCGATAGTTTCTGGGAGCAACTAAAAGGTTTTGTTATTTCTCTTATGGTTATCTATTCATTGTTAGCCATTCCATTAAGGTCTTATTCGCAACCTGTAATTATTATGACAGTGATCCCTTTTGGCATTATAGGCTCCACCTTTGGACACTTACTCTTAGGGATGGATTTAAATGCTCTGTCGTTGTTTGGCATTATTGCGGCAGCTGGCGTTGTTATTAATGATTCTTTAGTGATGGTTGATTATGTGAATAATTCACGAAAATCAGGGATCCCGCTAAAAGAAGCGGTAGTTTTTGCCGGTACCAAAAGATTTAGGGCTATTTTGTTAACCTCTCTTACCACTTTCATTGGTTTAGTGCCCATCATCTTTTTTGAAACTAGTATGCAAGCACAAATAGTCATTCCTATGGCGGTATCTTTAGCGTTTGGTGTATTGTTTGCGACAATAGTGACATTAGTCTTTATTCCTGCTTTGTATATTATTATTGAAGATATCAAACAACTGTTTAGGCGGAAGAAAAGTATACCATCTGCAGCTTTTGAGCAGATGAGTGAGGCAAGTTCTAACTAAGCACAGATAAAACTATAAATGAACAAAAACCAGTGCTGTGTTTAGGCGCTGGTTTTTTGTATTTATCAGCAAAAATTCCCAAATTATCGACTTTTATTTTGCTATCTCCTGATACTCAAAATTATTTTAAACACTATATTTTTCGCTGAAGCAGGTTTTGCTAATTGTAAGAAAAAGCTGCTTGCAACAAAGTGCATAAACTGTCACAGTGGAGATGCGTCTCAGTAAGAATGGCTCACGAGTTATATTCAAGGAGGTTATTGCTACAAAAATGATTGTTGATCATTTTGTCAGCTGATGTTCTTAACTAAAGCCGCGTACTTTAGTGCTAAAGGTTGCCAATTGATTGACCTATTGTTTATCGATAAGTTAGGGAACTTTATATGACTGAAGAAAAAACCATTTATATTTTAGATACCAATATCCTCCTGCACGAACCCTTTGCATTTTTATCTTTCCAAGAACACGACGTTGTTGTCCCGATGACAGTTTTAGAAGAACTAGACTCAATTAAAGACCGACATAAAGACGTTAGCAGAGACGCTCGTGTTGCCATTAGAGCATTAGAAGATGCATTAGCAAACGCGACGCCAGAACAGGTGTTAGCAGGCGTACCCTTGCCGACAAAAGAAGGAGCTTCAGGTGTTGGTTGTTTATCTATTTTTAATGATTACACCTTAGATCAAACGGCGGGAAAATTATCGTTTAATGAAAATGATAACCGCATCATTAATACCGCTATCCATATTCAAAATACCCGCAAAGACCGCAAAGTGGTGTTAGTCACCAAAGACATCAATATGCGCTTAAAGGCTAAAGGCGCGGGGTTAAACCATGTTGAAGATTATCGTACCGATCAGCTGATTGACGATATTCAGTTTTTAACGAAAGGTTATCATCAGTTCTCGGGTGACTTTTGGCAGCATGTAAAGAATTGTGAAAGCGAAAGTGAAGGTCGAAACACCACCCATTATATTAAAAAAGATATCTTGCCTAATGCTTATATGAACGAGTATTTGCTTGATGAAGGTGAGCATTTTGCCGGCAAGATTATTGGTTGGGATGACGAAAACTTAGCAATAGCAGATTTAAGTCGTGAGCGATTAATGGCTAAGCAAGCTTGGGGAATTCATCCGAAAAATATTTATCAAGGTATGGCAATGGATGCCTTGCTCGATCCGACCATAGATTTGGTGATCCTCACCGGTCCTGCTGGTTGTGGTAAAACGCTATTAGCATTGGCGTCAGCGCTGGAGCAAGTCGTTGAGCGTGGTTTGTATGATAAGGTTATCGTTACGCGCAGTACGCCAGAAATTGCAGAATCGATTGGTTTTCTGCCGGGCACTGAAGAAGAGAAAATGGCGCCATGGCTTGCAGCGATAACTGATTCTCTGGAAGTGTTGCATAAACAGGATGAAAATATGGATGGCAGCCTGAATTACATTATGGATAAGGCGAATATTCAGTTTAAATCGGTTAATTTTATGCGTGGTCGCAGTATTCAAAATGCGCTGGTTTTACTCGATGAATGTCAAAACTTAACGGCGTCTCAGCTTAAAACCATTATTACCCGCTGCGGCGAAGGTACTAAAATAGTGTGTTCAGGTAATTTGGCACAAATTGATAGTAACTATTTAACCGCTTTAACCTCAGGTTTAACCTATATTGTTGAACGATTTAAAGATTTTCCTGGTAGTAGCACGATAAATCTCAATGGTGTGGTCAGAAGTCGATTAGCATCGTTTGCTGAAGAAAATTTATAAAAATTAACCCGCTCAATGTTGGTGCGCTTTGAGCGGGGTCGTATGATTTTGCTTCTTGTCATTTAACGGTAAGGTAAGTCAAAACGTTCCAATTCTATCGTGTTATGCCTGACATTGATGACTATTGAGCGAATTGACTTTGTGAGCGACACAAGCACACCTAATGATGAGTTTGCGCTAAAAATAAAATTACAGCGACTTATATGGCATTTTTGCTCGCCGATTGTTCTGTCTACAGCAATGAAACCGGTGTTGGATGGCGCTTGCTGTCATTGACTCATAATAACATAGGCACAACGCCTTTCTTCGATTAGCTCTTACACATATTTACATAATCAATACAAAAACCTAGCTGAATAGTAAACATTGGAAGCTTAAGATGCATTTTTTTAATTAAGATGCGTAAAAATGAACCTTTATCAAGAGACATTCTTAAAATCAGTCGAACTTTTTCCAAGCAATACTGCATTGTCGACCGACAAGAGAAGTTTTACTTATCAACAACTAGACGTGTTAATTCAAAAGTGGTCGAGAGTAATTCAAGCGTGTAATGAACGAAACTTTCCTGTTGCAATTTATGGTGGAAAACAATGGCAAATGTATGCAGGGATATTGTCAGTTTTAGCGGTAAAACAAACTTATGTACCATTGAATAACAAACAACCTACGCATCGTAATCAAGCGATATTAGAGCAGATAGATTGTCAGTTGATCCTTATCGCAGAAGGTGAAAACCCATCTGAACTTTTAGCAAAGCTAAGCTCCTCATTAACGGTTATTTACCTTGGCGAGGACAATCCTATTTGGTTAAAAAAACTTGTAAAACACAGAAGCTTAGTGATTAACGAAATTGATGGCCTAATTAAACAATCTACGCTTACCGATTCTATAACGCAGTCAAAATATGCTTATATACTGTTTACATCTGGCAGTACAGGTACGCCAAAAGGGATAGCCGTAAGTCAGCAAAATGTCATTAACTATATTGCGCGTATAAATGATTTACTTGGTATTGAATCAACTGACAAGGTAGGGCAATTTTTTGAGTTATCCTTCGATTTATCTGTACACGATTTATTCAGTTGTTGGTCAAAGGGAGCAGCGCTGTATGTTATTCCAGCTGAGCAATTATTTTGTCCTACATCCTTCATTAGAAAACATCAGTTAACAGTATTCTCAGCCGTTGCATCTATTTTATCTTTTATTGATAAGTTTGGTTTACTTACGCCTAACGCTTTACCTAGCCTTAGAATTTGTTGTTTTGGCGGTGAAAAGCTACTTACCAATCAAGTGAAAAAATGGCAGATGTGTGCGAGTAATAGCCGAGTGTTCAATCTTTATGGGCCAACGGAATTCACAATAAGTAGCACCTTTTATGAGATAAACATTGCTGATTTGCCAAGGTCGAGTTCGGTACCAATTGGTAAAGCTTTACCTGGCTTAACGGCAATTTTGATTAAAGATGGCAAACAAGTAAACCAGCCGAATATACTGGCAGAGCTCTTCTTAGCAGGTGATCAAATAGTAGAGGGTTACTGGAAGGATGATAAAAAAACAGCGGAATGTTTTACCGTGCTTGAAGGCGTTGACTTTTTGCAAAGCTATTTTTATCGCACGGGAGATATTGTCTATTATGATGAAAATGGCTGCTTAGTTTTTCATGGCCGCAATGATCATCAATTCAAAGTGGCTGGGCATCGAGTCGAGGCTGCTGATATTGAAGCTTGTATCTTAAGTTATAGTCCAAGCATAACTTGGTGCACAGTTAAAGCCATTATTGATGATTTTAATCAACAAACTCAAATAGTTGCGCATATTGAAAGTTCGATTGCAATTAATAAACAAGTACTGCGCAAATTCTGCCTTTCACAACTTCCACAGTATATGGTTCCTGACGCGTTTAATTGTTATGAGTATTTACCGCGTAATGCCAATGGGAAGGTTGATCTAAAAATGCTGAGTAAAGCCAATTAAGGAAGTAATTATGTTAATACAGCAAGAAATCATTAACTTTGTTAAAGAAAAATCAGGCGAGAGTTTTATTCATTTAAGCAGTGATTTATTTTCTCGAATAAAGTCATTTGACTTTATGTTGCTCATTTTAGAGTTGGAGCAAAAATTTAATCTCCAGTTACCGATTGAACAAGTTATGGCGAACAATATTGGTACTGTCGGTCAATTTTCTACTTGGGTTGAGCAACAAAATGAAAAAACAACAATTTAAGACCAAATCATTAGTATTTTTATTTTATTTGTTAAGGAAAATATCACGAGAAAAAAGGCGTGATTTTTTGACAAAAATAGGAAAACTGATACTTTTTTTCTCAAAAAAAACCAGGCAACGTGTTTTAGATAATATTCAAAGAGCAATACCTGACATGGATAAGGCAGATGTTAAAAAGCTTGCTTTTAACGCCTATGGAAATTGTGCTTTTGGTGTTGCTGAATCCTTTTGGTTAGATGAAATAGAACCCAAAATATTTTGTGATGAAAAGACATTGTCCATACTTCAGTCTGGAGGTGGTGCATGTATTGCTACTATGCATTTAGGTTGCTATGAAGCTGTGCCTGTTGCGGTGGCTATATTAAGTAACAACTCTGTTACTTTATCCAATATTCCCACTTTTGTTGAAGAGGGCTTGCTGTTTTATGCAAAAGTTGGAGTGACTGCAATTAATAAAAAGACACCTCAAGCATTTATGCAATTAATTAAAAGTGCCAAAGACAATGGCTACATCTCTCTGCATTGTGACTTATGGGGGGATGAGGTTGAAGTTGATTTTTTTAATCAAAAAACTAAGGCACCAGCGGGTGTTGCTTTACTATCTAAACTGGCTGTAAAGCCTATTTTAATAGGTTATTCGGTATATTCTACCAAAGAAAATATTAAAGTATTTGTCGAAACGTTGTTTGAAAATACTGATGATGAATCGTTATCAGTAGAAGATATTATGGCATCAATATATCAACGCTTTGAACAAATTATTAAGCAGTACCCTGAGCAATGGTATTGGTCTTATAAGCGTTGGCGTAATTGGTAAAGCTATTGATATGTATAACGTAGAAAAGTTAAATAGTAGCCAATGGTCTCGACTATTTGTATATTTTAACCCCTATAAAGGGATCATTGTTAGGGGGGTATCTAATAGCATTAAGCTAACTTCTTGGTCGCTGGTAAGTATTCTATTCTGGAAAGAACTATAGACAGGAGTTTTTATACGATTATTGTTTTTAGTTGAATCAGTGATATTTTGGCGTTTTGTTAACTCTTGCGAACAGCAATTACGGATTAATTCCGCAGTATTTTTATAGTTTTTCCCGCATATTGAAATTCAATTGCGCACTGACATCCAGTGGCTGGTCGATTCTGATACTTACTTCATAAATGATTAAAGATAACTATTTGATTATAAAGTTTTTAATAATTTATCATCGTCATAAAAGTACTATTAGAAATTCATGGTTAACGTTAAATAAGCACTCCTTTGTGCTCTGGCTGGGATAGTATTGATATTGCGGCCGACAAATTCTGGTTGATAGATAGTTTGATCTAGCAGGTTATAGAGATAGAGTTCAAGGTGGCTACTAAGTTCAGGGCGATTCAACCAGTGACTGATATCATAACGCAGCTTGGCGGTCATTAAGTGGTAGCTGTCGGCATTTGGATTTAGCGCCTGACGGTTTGGATTACGTATGCTGACATCGGGTGCTGCACTGAAATAGCTGTCAAAAATACCTAAAGTTAAATGAGTATCCTGATAAATCACGCCAGCTTTGACCATATCGTTCGGTACTAAGGTGTGATCTTCAATACCATCACCAGATTCATTTTTTTGATGGGTATAGGCAACGTTAAATGACCAGGTGTTACTAAGATGCCAGTTACCAGTCAGTTCAATTCCTGAGTTTTTCAAACTGGCGGTATTAACAAAATCCAGCACATTGTCTGACGCGCGTAAACGGCCGATTAAATCGGATTGTTTACTGTGAAAACAGGCGAGCTCGACTTTGGCGTTTTTGCTATGATAGTTGATCGCCAATTCCTTGTTTGATATTCGTTCTGGACTTAGATTAGGATTGCCCCTTAGTCCACCTCTAATACTGCCATTATCATTTTTTAATATTAAATCGAAATTAGTTTCTACGCCAAATGCTGCGCGATATGCTTTGGCGTATGAGCTACGAATGGTCCAATGCTCGTTTATATCGTAGCTTGCTGCTAATCTCGGCGTTAATCCTTGCTTACCTTGCTCTGGTTTGTTGATTTGCAAACCTGCAGTTAATATCCATTCAGCACTAGGGTGATAACTGAATTGGCCAAAGGCTTCTTGCCACAATGAATTAAAGCTTTTCACTGGCGCATTGCTGCGTTTACCAGTAGAGCCAACATCCTGATACCAAAGAGATAAACCGCCTACCCAGGTTAGATCTTTGCTGATTTGATATTGATGGGTGAGCTCTAAGGTGGTGTCATTGGCAAAGGCTTTATAATTATATTGCTCGAATGACATCCTGCCATATGAAAGTGCGGCTTCGAGCTGTTGTTGTTCGCTAAACTCATGCTTATATTCAATCAATGAATAACTTCTCATGCCATCGATAATACGATGGTGAAAATCGGGCTCACCGCTCCAGGAAGCCGACGATCCCATAAAATTTTGTTGACTGCGCAGATATAAATTTTGCCAACGCCAGTTGTGATAGGTTAAATCGATAAAGGCTGACGAGTTTTTTTCTCCCCGGTCAATACTTTCAAAACGCGCATTTTGATCGAACAACGCAAACTGCCAGCCATCTTCTTTAAAGAGATTAAAAGCGCCATTAATCGCTAACTCGTCTAACTGGCGGCTTATAAAACCCTGTAATTGGCTGGTAGCAAAAGATCCGCTAGTCAGGCTTAACTTGTTACTGTCTTTTCCTTGTTGACGAGTGATGACATTAATAACGCCAGACATGGCATTGGTGCCATAAAGTACCGAGCCAGGTCCTCGAATGATTTCGATTTTTTCAATCGCCTGTATCGGAAATGCATTATAGAAAGGAAAGTTGACGCCGCCGGAATAGCTTTCACGAAATGGGCGGCCATTGATGAGAATGAGTACATGATTATCGGCATGACTTTGTAAGTCGCCGCGAATAGCAACAACATTTTGTGGGTAGAAGAAGGATTCTGTCATATAAAAGCTGGTGACACGCTCTAATACCTCGTAGAGGTTATTGGCACCAAAGGTTTGAATCTCTTGTGCCTTTATGACAGAGATCAGTGACGGAGAATTTTGAACATTTTGTTCATATTTGCTGCCAGTTGAGACTTTGATATTCATTAACTCTTCAAATGACAGTTCAAGCAAATGATCAATATCTGTATCGGCTTTAACGCCAAACGCCCAGCAAACGAAAAATATGGCTGCTATTAAGTGAATGGGTGAATATAAGCTAAGTCTTTGTTGCATCGATTAAAAAATAGGTGTTATTTGCCTTAAGCATAGACTACTTATTGCCTTGATGAAAAGTATTTATAGCGGGGGTGTCAAATAGAGCTGATGACATTTGAAAGCTTGTTTTGAGAACTACGCCAAACCAAGCCTTGAGCAAAGTTGTGTTAAACTAATGTCTTGATTTGGGCGCGCTTTAAAATACTGGAATTAAATCTTTGCAACCGATTCCCGAGGTATAAGCGTTGGCTGAAACAGATTGGTGATTTCAATATCTTTATGTTTATAAACCTGTTTAAGAATCCATTGACTGGACATTTTCGCCATGTCTTTTATCGGAAAGTTTACTGTTGATAATTGTGGGTATAAGTATTCGGTAAAAAAGACATTATCAAAGCCTATAATGGAATAATCTTCTGGAATATTAAAGCCTTGATCACGAGTTGCCTTCATCGCTCCTGCCGCCATTTCATCATTCGCACAAGCCAGTGCGGTAAAACAAGCTTTTTGTTTTAACAGCGTATTCATGCCATCACGACCACTTTGGATCAGAAAATCACCTTCAAAAAATAATGCCGGGTTGTAGTCTAGTTTTGCTTCTTGTAAAGCCCGTTGATGACCATTAAAGCGGTCTGTCGCATCCTGCTTTGATAGTGGCCCAGAAATATAGGCAATTTGTTTATGTCCGTTGTCAATCAGGTGCTTGGTGGCCAGATAGCCACCCAACTCATTATTGAGGTAAAAGCAGTTACCTTCAAGCTCAGGGATCTGTCTATTGAGCACGGTAAATGGGGTTTTGCTATTGCTAAGTTTAATCAAGTAGTCGTTTGATAGGGCATCAACTAACATGATCAAAGCATCACAATTTCGGTCTATTAGAAAATCTATCCCTTCTTGTTCACTTTGTTCATTGGAATGACCTGCGGCGACGATAGTATGCTTACCTGCTTGGCGTAACTCAGTTTCAATTGCACTTAGCATCGTGCCATAGAAAGGGCCATGCAGTTCATCGACTAAAATTCCAATACAATTTGAACGATTGGAAGCCAGTGAACGAGCGACAGTATTAGGGCGGAAACCAAGTTCCTGCATGGCTGCCATGACTTTTTTCTTGGTTTTTTCACTGACATGTTGATGATCATTCAGTACCCGGGAAACTGATGATAATGAAACACCGGCGAGTGCCGAAACTTCATAAATGGTCGCCATTTTTGTCCTTAGAACTTGTTAATTTTTAATCCTGATAACTGTAACACGAATAAAACTCAGAGCACTACTGTTTGTAGCACTATTGCATATCATTTATATTTTGGGAAGCGCTTCCAAAAAAATAGTGAAATCTATTGCTTTTTATTTTTATTGGATCAAGAATGGAAGCGCTTCCAGTTTTGGATGGCAAATGATCATTTTATTAGTGATCACTTTTAGCATCTGATGAAGCGGGCTCGTGTCATAACAGCTAACATTACATAGGGGGAGATATGGCAAGTACGTCAGCACCTTTGCAGTTTGAAGAACAAGCATCAACTAGTGAGGGTAATAATTATAATTTTGCCTTAACCGCACTTACTTCGTTATTTTTTATCTGGGGGTTTATCACTTGCTTAAACGATATATTGATCCCACATTTGAAGGCGGTATTTGATTTATCATACAGCCAGGCGATGTTGGTGCAATTTTGTTTTTTTGGCGCCTATTTTTTAGTGTCATTACCGGCAGGAAAAATAGTGAAACAGCTCGGGTTTCAAAAAGGCATAGTATTAGGATTAGTGGTTGCTGCGATTGGTTGTTTCGGTTTTTATCCCGCGGCAGCACAGGCAAGTTATCCGATTTTTTTATTAGCGCTTTTTGTACTAGCCAGTGGCATCACAATACTGCAGGTTTCGGCAAACCCTTATGTCAGTATTTTAGGTAAGCCAAAAACCGCATCCTCCCGGTTGACCTTAACTCAGGCATTTAATTCATTAGGCACAACAGTTGCGCCGTTTTTTGGTGCTTATTTAATTTTAGAAAATGTCATCGATACTATGTCGGCTACTGAGCAGGCACAAGCTGTACAGTTGCCTTATGTTTTACTCGGTGTGACCTTACTAGTGATCGCAATTGTATTCTATTTTATTCGCTTACCACAGGTAACTGCAGCGACTAATGCAGCGCAAGAAAAGGAACAAGTACTCGAGGGTAGTGCCTGGCAATATCGACACCTGTTGCTTGGTGCCGTTGGTATTTTTCTTTATGTTGGCGCAGAAGTTTCTATTGGCAGTTTTCTGGTTAGTTTTTTTGCTGAGCCTAGCATTGCCGGATTAGCTGAAAGTGAAGCGGCAAAATATATTACCTATTATTGGGGCGGTGCTATGGTCGGGCGCTTTATCGGTGCAGCGGTGATGCAGAAGCTTGCTGGCGGTAAAGTACTGGCATTTAATGCCGGAGCGGCGATAGTGCTAATAAGTATTGCGGCGTTTACTTCAGGCCAGATAGCGATGTCGGCAATTTTACTGGTTGGTCTATGTAATTCTATTATGTTTCCAACAATATTTAGTTTAGCAATTAATGGATTAGGTAAATACACCAGTCAAGGCTCAGGTATCTTATGCTTAGCTATTGTTGGTGGAGCGATCGTTCCTTTATTGCAAGGATTACTGGCGGATGTCATAGGGCTGCAATTATCTTTTCTGTTACCCATGCTCAGTTATGGCTTTATCGCTTATTTTGGTTTATTTGGCAGTAAGCCATCAGTTAAAGCGGCTTAGGATTAAACATGCTATCTACTCAACAATTGAAATTCTCACGTACAACTTGTCTGACATTAGCTTTTTTAAGTGTGTTAATTGGCTGTCATAGTCAGCAAAGTAAAAAAGTTGAAAACAAAGTGGCAGAACACAGATTTCAGCCGGATATTACCATCTGGCCTGAACTGGACTTTGCGGTTAAAAAATCTCCTGTAGTCGAGCAAAAAGTGGCGGCGTTATTGTCAACAATGACAATTGAGCAAAAAGTTGCCCAAATGATGCAACCGGAAATTAAAGATATTACGGTTGAAGACATGCGTAAATATGGCTTTGGCTCGTATCTTAACGGTGGTGGCTCTTTTCCCAATAACGATAAGCATGCTACGCCGCAAGACTGGATTGCGTTAGCGGAAGCCATGTATCAGGCGTCTGTTGATGATTCACTTGATGGCTCGAGTATTCCTACCATGTGGGGAACGGATGCTGTTCATGGTCATAACAATGTTATCGGTGCAACCTTATTTCCACATAACATCGGATTAGGTGCGATGAATAACCCTGAGTTAATTGAAAAAATTGCTCAAGTGACGGCGCGTGAAGTCATGGTAACCGGTATCGATTGGGTTTTTGCGCCTACGGTTGCCGTGGTACGAGATGATCGATGGGGTCGTACCTATGAAGGTTATTCTGAAGATCCTGAGATCGTGGGTAAATATTCTGCTGCGATCGTTAAAGGCTTACAAGGCGCCGCTGATAAAGATTTTCTCAGCGATCAGCGCGTGATCAGCACAGTTAAACATTTTATTGGTGATGGCGGTACTGAAGGTGGTGATGATCAAGGCAATAATTTAGCCTCTGAGCAAGAATTATTGGATATTCATGGTCAGGGGTATGTCAGTGGCCTGACCGTAGGTGCTCAATCGGTGATGGCATCATTTAACAGTTGGCATGGTAAGAAAAATCACGGCAACAAGTATTTATTAACCGACGTGTTAAAAGACCGCATGGGTTTTGATGGCTTTGTCGTTGGTGATTGGAATGGTCATGGGCAAATTAAAGGCTGTAGCAATGAAAGTTGTCCGCAAGCGGCAAATGCCGGTCTAGATGTTTATATGGTACCGACAGGAGCCTGGAAGCCTTTATATGAAAATACCGTTGCGCAGGTTAAAGGTGGTGTTATTCCTATGGCGCGTATCGACGATGCTGTCAGTCGTATCTTGCGAGTGAAGGTACGAGCAGGTTTGTTTGATAAATCGAGCCCCGCTAATCGTCCGTTATCGGGTAAAACAGCATTGATTGGCAGTGAACCACATAGAGAAGTTGCTCGTCAGGCGGTACGTGAATCATTAGTGTTGCTGAAAAACAATAATCACTTGCTGCCTTTAAGTCGTCATCAGAATATTTTGGTGGCCGGTGATGCGGCTGACAATATCGGTAAGCAATCCGGTGGCTGGACCATTACTTGGCAGGGCACAGGCAATAGTAATACTGATTTTCCTGGCGGTAGCTCTATTTACGATGGTATTAAGGCAAAACTTGCTAACGGTGATGGTTCGTTGCAGTTTGATGTCGATGGTAATTTTAAGCAAAAACCAGATGTTGCTATCGTAGTTTTTGGCGAAGAACCTTATGCCGAAGGCAATGGTGATATTGACAACCTGGAATATCAGCGTGGTAACAAAAAAGACTTAGCATTACTTAAACGTTTAAAAGCACAAGGTATTCCAGTGGTCTCTGTCTTTATCAGTGGCAGACCTATGTGGGTAAATGCAGAACTTAATGCGTCTGATGCTTTTGTTGCCGCATGGTTACCTGGTTCAGAAGGCGCAGCCATCAGCGATGTTCTTTTTCAAAAAGCAAATGGTGAAATCGATTATGATTTTACAGGCAGATTGTCATTTACCTGGCCAGCTACAGCTGAACAAACCAGTGTTAATCGTTTTGATCAAGACTATCAGCCGTTGTTGCCCTACGGTTATGGATTGGATTATAGCCAAGATAGTCAGTTATCCGATGAACTTAATGAAAAGTCAGAACAACGTTTAGAAAAACTTTCGTCGCTTAAAATATTTAATCGCGCCGTGCAAAAGCCTTGGCTGGCATTTTTACAGTCTGCTAATGAAGCCACACAGATTAACTCTAATGTTCAAAAAATGGGGGCTATCTCCTATAAAGCCATTGATAAGAATGTCCAAGAAGATGCCCGTGCTGTGGTCTTTGATGGTAGTGAACCCGCAGCTATTTATTTCAGCGCTAGCTTCCCGGAAGATATCCGCAGTTATGTTGAGTTGAAATCGGCTTTATCTATTAATCTAAAAATCGAGCAAAAACCCTCTGACAAAGTGTCGTTAGTAATGGCCTGTGAAAGTGAATGTCAGGCGGATGTTGATGTCACAAATCAGCTAGAAACGATGGAATTGAATCAATGGCAGACGGTGACCGTTGATCTTGCCTGTTTTACTAAAAATGGTTTAGACGCCGCTAAAGTGTACTCTCCATTTAAGTTAATGACGGCAGGAACATTGTCACTGAGTTTTGCTGACATTGCTCTAGTCCCTAATTCTGCGAGTAACGCTGATATTCGCTGTCAGTAATCCATATCGAAAGTAAATAAAGCACATAGTGTGATGAATGATGTTATTCATCACCTCTTATCTAAGGGAAACGAATAAGGAGCTTTATTTAGCAATCGCGTAATGAATACACTAAAGGTCATTTTATGAAGACAAAGACTACTTTTTTAACTGGCACAAAGTACGCCAGCTTATTATGCTCCGCACTGTTATTGGGCTGTGGATCCGATTCTACCTCAAGCGATAATAACGTCGAGCAATCGTTTACTCCGGTGATTGACTCACAAGCCATTACCTCGGTAAAGACTGGCGAGCTTTATACCTACACGCTTCAAGCGAGCGATAAAGATAGTGAAGATACCTTAACATTTACAGCGGCCAATTTACCAAGCTGGTTGTCGTTTGAAGCGAGTACAGGTGAGCTATCAGGCACACCATCAGCGGAAGACGTGGGTGTTTATGACATTACATTAACCGTTTCAGATGGCAGTAATGAAACCACGCAATCATTTTCTATTACAGTGGAATTGAAAGCCTCACCGTGGCAACTGGTTTGGAGTGATGAATTTGATGGTGAAACGTTAAAAAGTGAAAACTGGAATATTGAAACCGGTGATGGCTCACAGTATGGCCTTGTTGGTTGGGGAAATAATGAACTGCAGTGGTATCAGCAAGAGAATATTACCGTCAGTGATGGCAATTTAGTCATTACCGCCAAAAAAGAACAGAGTAACGGATATGGCTATACCTCTGGTCGTATGCGTTCAGACCATAAGGTCGATGTGAAATATGGCCGAATTGAGGCGCGTATCAAAGCACCTCTTGGACAAGGGGTATGGTCAGCATTTTGGATGTTACCTACCGACAGTCAATATGGTGGTTGGGCATCAGGCGGTGAAATTGACATTATGGAAGTGGTGAGCCCGACAGTAGATGCAAATCAGGCAACTCATGGCAATTTGCACTATGGTATGGCATGGCCAATGAACGTAAATGAAGGCAATACGGTAGAGCTCAATGTGACTGACGACTATCATTTATATGCCATAGAGTGGGAAAAAGATGAGATCCGTTGGTATATCGACGATTTACATTACACCACAATAAAGTCTGATACCTGGTGGAGCTATTTTTACAAAAATAGTGAACAGGGGTATGTCTACCCCGAAAATGCGCCTTATGATCAAAAATTTCATTTAATTTTTAACTTGGCTATCGGTGGTTTTTGGCCTGGTTCGCCTGATGAAATTACGGAGTTTCCGGCGCAAATGCTGGTTGATTATGTGCGAGTCTATGAATGTAGCGCAGGGTTAGAAGATGGTAGTGGTTGTGCTGATAATATTAACTCCACGGTACCTGAACATCCGGCATCTCAATTTTCTCGAGCCGAGTACCTACTTTATTCCGAAGGTGGTGATTTGCTGACTTGGCAAGTAGAGGGAGAAGCCGTGACGCGTGAGCTACAAGCTCAGGTTGCCTGGGATAATGGTGGCGCAATTTCATTAGCATCAGTTGACGGTGGTGGAGAACATGATCAAGTACTTGAAATTACCACGTCGAATATGGGCAATGTCGCCATTAATGCCGTTGATGGTAAAAGCTTTAAATTATTTGGTATGGGAACATCAGCGGAGCCATGGAAGTTATATGCCGGTGAGCTAAAGTTTGAACTATATATTGATAGCAGTGCCACAGACCTTGATAGCAGCATTACCATTAAGATGGATAGCGGCTGGCCTGCGCTAGGTTATAAAACATTGAATATCGCTGATTTGAAACTTGATCAATGGCAGCAAATTTCGGTGCCAGTAAATGATTTGGTGGCAACACCAGGTGAACAAGGGTTAGACACTTCGGCGGTCGTTAACTTATTTGTTATTGAATTTGGCGCTGCTGCAAAAGTTAATCTGGATAATGTTCGTTTAATCTGTGGCCATAAAGAGCAAAATGGTTGTGGTATTGAAGCGCCTTCAATTGAGATTGAATCTGAGCAACTGGAAGTGTTGATGGACGACGTTAATACTAACGTTTGGGATAAAGGTGTAGGTGCATGGGATACTGTCAGTAACACTGATTATTTTGATGGCAGTTCAAGCAATCATATAAACTGGCAATTAGTTGATAGCGATGATAGTACTCGCGGTAAGGTATTAGAGGTCAGTTTTAGTGATTCTGATGCCAATGGCGTGTTATATATTCAGTCATCACAAAGCCTGGACATGAGCGCATTTGCCTCAGGCGAACTTGCCTTTGATATTAAAGTGACTGATTACGCAGATAATACCTCAGGCATGGTATTTAAAGTGGATTGTGTCTATCCGTGTTCATCAGGCGATCAATCACTTGGCAAAGTGGGGGATGGTGTATGGGAACACGTTAGCATCTCTGTAGCAGATTTAATAACCTCTGGCTTAGATATTACTTCGGTTAACACAGGCATAGTGTTATTGCCGGCAAATGATCAACAAGCGAATGTCACATTCCAAGTGGATAATATTGTTTGGAATAGTACCTATGTGGCGCCAGAAAAACCGTCTGAAACTGTAGGTGCCATTACTATTTATAGTGATAGTATCGATAGCAACTGGACGTTGTGGGATTGTTGTGGTGGCGCGACCTTAACTGAAACGACTGACAGTGATAATGGCGCCGTAGTCGAAGTTAGTTTTAACTCGACGTCGACCGTTTCTGGTTTTCAAGCGACAATAGCGCATGATGCATCAACTATCACTAATGGTACTTTAGAATTTGATTTAAAATTGCTGGCAGCACCTGTGGATAGTAGCGCACAATGGTTTGTTAAGTTAGAAAGTCCTAATGCCGCTACGGCCGCAGAAGTTGAGTTATTGACCAGTAACGAAGGGGTCTCGCCTCAATTAGACCAATGGCAGCATTTTACCTTCCCGCTGGAGACATTAGCGGGTCAAGGATTGGATTTAGCCAATATTAAACTATTAATGGTTTTTCCAACTTGGGGTAAAGCTAATGGTGCAGTCTATTTAATCGACAATGTCGAAATTAAAGAAAACTAGATTATAGTTAACTAGAGTAAATCAACTTAACTATATGAAAATTAATATGAGTTTTTTATTTAAAGTGACGCTAAGCGTCACTTTGTGGTCTTCAGCTACTTTTGCGCTAATAGCTTTTGCTCAGGCACAACCAGTGCCTCCCGTTTCGCTATCAAAACATTGGCAATTAGTTTGGCAGGATGAATTTGATGGTAAGCAGTTAGATAAAAGCAAGTGGTCGTTTGAAATTAATTGCTATGGCGGTGGTAATAATGAGCAACAGTGCTATACCGATCGTCGTAAAAACGCTTATATTGAGCAAGGTATACTGAAAATTGTTGCTTTAAAAGAGGAGTTTACCGGGCCTGCGGCCCAGGATGATACTCCTAGCTATAGCCCAGAAAATACCCGCACTTTACCTTATACATCGGCAAGACTGAGAACGAAAAACAAAGGCGATTGGCGTTATGGTCGCTTTGAAATTCGCGCGAAGTTGCCACAAGGTCAAGGTACCTGGCCGGCAATCTGGATGTTGCCAACAGATTGGCGTTATGGTGGCTGGGCCGGTTCGGGCGAAATAGATATCATGGAAGCGGTGAATTTAAACACTATCACGGATGAAAAAGGGCAGTCTCCTAATCAAGCTGAAACTCGAATTCACGGCACATTGCATTATGGCAGGGCATGGCCTGATAATGTCTACTCGGGGCAAGCTTATAGATTACCAAACGGCGCTGATCCCGCTAATGATTTTCATGTCTATGCAATTGAGTGGCAACAAGGAGAAATTCGTTGGTATGTCGATGATATTCATTATGCTACTCAACGGGCAAGCGGGTGGTATAGCCAATATATGAACGCTCAAGGGGTCTTAGTGAATGGTTTAGGCAGTGCTCCCTTTGATCAAAAATTTCATCTGATTTTAAATTTAGCGGTTGGTGGAGCTTGGGCTACCACTGTCAATGATAAGGGCATTGACCCTAGTATTTTTCCTCAATCGTTAGCGATAGATTATATTCGAGTTTATCAATGTCAAAAGTCGATAAATACTGGCATTGGCTGTGGTGCTATTGTTCGTGATACCAAACTGGTTAAAGGGCATGTTGCACCTGTGCTACCTAGATAACCTGAGTTAATAATGGACGTATTTTGGGAAAATTAAATGAATAAAACTAATCTACTGCTAGGGGTATTTTGTCTAATGCTTATTGTTTGGAGTGGACAAAATTTTGCACAAACCACAAAAGACAATGCGCAATTAAATACCATTATCAGCAAAGTGAATCAATACTGTGGCGCTTGTCATAAAGTGCCGCCGCCAGATGTGATGCCAAAAGCGTTTTGGCCAAGAGCGGTAGATGCCATGGCGGGAATAGCTCAGCAACGCTTTGGTACGAAATTTATTCCAGATGATGCGATCAAAGATATTAAGGCATATTACTACGGCAGTGCGCCAGAAAAGTTGCCGGTCTTACCCGTTTTTCCTCCTAACCCGCATCAACAAGAAATAGCGGTTAATAGCATTGCCAATAAATCTAGCACGCCGTTAGTCGTTAATATTAATCAGGTAGATTTAGGGCTTAATGGTGCACATTTCTTAATTGCTGACGCACAAAATGATCAAGTGAGTTTGTTGCGACAGCAAGACCAGCAGTGGCAAGAACAAATCTTAACAAGTATTAAAGTGCCGAGTCATACCGAAGTGGTTGATTATGATCAAGATGGTGATAACGACATTATTATTGCTGCCTTAGGTCTAATACCACCTTCATCTGCACTGGCGGGTAAAATTGTATTGCTTCGGCAAAATGAATCAGGACAGTTTGCTCCTGAATTGTTATTAGATGATGTTGGCCGAATTACTGATGCCAGACCGGTAGATTTAGATAACGATGGTGACCTGGATCTCGCCGTGGCGGTATTTGGTGGCGGCAATATCGGTGAAGTGTCTTGGTTAGAAAACATAGGTAACGGAAAACACGTTAAACACGATATTATCAGTGCCAGCGGCGCGCTTAATGTTTCAATTGTCGATCTAAACAATGATGGCAACATGGACATTGTCAGCTTATTTGCTCAGGAATATGAAATGGTACTTGGCTTGGTTAATAAAGGTCAGGGTAAGTTTGAACAAGTAGCATTAGCTGAGGCGCCACATCCAATGTTTGGTTTTACCGGCATGAAAGTGGTTGATCTCGATGGTGATAACGACAGCGATTTGTTATTTACCAATGGTGATGCTAATGACCTTCATATGGATGCTAAGCCCTATCATGGCGTACAGTGGTTGGAAAACAAAGGCAAACTTGAGTTTCACTATCATGAAATAGGACGGTTTTATGGTGCAGCTTCTGCGGTGGCCGGTGATTTAGATAATGATGGCGATTTAGACGTAGTGGCGGGTAGTTGGAATAATTTTTGGCAAGATCCTAAGCGACAAAGCCTAATCTGGTATGAAAATGACGGCAAGCAGCAGTTTACCCGACATAACATTTCTAATCAGCCGCAAAGCATTGTGTCGTTTGAATTAACCGATGTTAGTGGTGATGGTAAGCTCGATATCGTTGCTGGCGTGTTTCGTATGGATTTATTGATTGCACAAATGATGGGAACCCCCAAAGACCAACAAGATCAAACGCTAAAAACCCGTATTGTGTTAATTGATAATCAACAATTATTATTTAAAATAACCACGAGAACATCTATTAGATGAAGTATGCGATCTCCCTAATGACGGCTTGCATTGTTACCGCACTGCCGGCGGTTGCTAATAGCACCCCTGAATTAAAAACGCACGACACTATCGAGCGTGTTACTGTACTTGGCACACATTTACTGAATGCTAATCATAGTCAATTGGCTAAAGTGGTTATAGATGAAGAGCAGATCGCGGCCTTAGCGGCTAACAGCGTTGCTGATGTGCTGAGAGGTTTACCTGGCGTTGATGTGTTTCAACAAGGTGGGGCAGGTGGCCTCACATTTTTATCGGTACGCGGTGGTGATCCTAACTTTGTTGTCGTGTTACTTGACGGCGTAAAAGTGAATGATCCAACCAATAGCCGCGGTGGCGCGTTTGATTTATCGACATTAGACCCCGCAACCATTGAAAAAATAGAGCTACTTTATGGTGGCTATTCTACCGTTTATGGTAGTGATGCTTTAGCGGGAGTGCTTAGTATTACCACTAAAAGTGCTAAGCAAGGTGATGTAGCCAATGCAAGTATCCATTTAGGCAGTGCAGGGCGTTATGGCGGTGCGGTTCACCTAGCTACTCGTGTCTCTGATTTAGTGGATTTAAGCGTAACTGGCAGTTTACAGCGTGATGATCAAAGCACGTTTGGCGATGATTTTAAGCGTCAGCAACTTGCACTAAAGCTAAATTCAGCTCATCAGGCACCATTTTTTTGGCAGCTGAATAGTCTTTATGCCGAAGGTAACTCTAAGGCCTTTCCAGAAGACAGTGGTGGTGAGCGACTTTCTGTTATTCGTCTTCCACAAGCAACCGAGTTTCAACAACAAAACAGTGCCTTAACTTTAGGTTATGCATTTACCGAACAATTAAGTGTTGAGCTAAAAGGAACTTTAACCGACAGAAGCGAACAAATTGACAGCCCTGCTATAGCGCCAGGAGTGATTGATGGTGTTCCAGAATTACAAACCGACAGTGATTACCAGCGAAGTGATATTACTTTGCTTTCACGTTATCGCTTGTCTGAAAATATTAATTTCGCCCTTGGCGTTAGTTATGCCGATGAGCAAGGTGGTATGCAAAGCCTGATTAATTTTGGTGTTTGGCTGCCTGCCGATTATCGTTTAAATAGACGAACAAAAGCGCTATTTGCTGAAACTGAAATGGCGTTTGAGCAGTTAACTTTGATGGCGGGCGTACGTTATGATGACAGTGAAGCTTTAAGCATCAATACTCATCGAGTTTTAGCGCAATATCAGCTAAGCAGCGACACTAAGCTATCAGCTCATTATAGTGAGGGGTTTAAACTACCGAGCTTTTTTGCCTTAGGTCATCCGTTTGTTGGTAATAACGCATTACTGCCAGAGCGTAGTAAAAATTATGATCTCAGTGCTGAAAGGTATTTTCCAGAGCAGCGAATTACCTTAACGGCAAGTGTCTTTCACAATCGCTTTACTGATTTAGTCGATTTTGACCCAGAAGCCTTTACTAATATTAATCGCTCACAAGTGGACGCGAAAGGTATTGAGTTAATGGGGCAATATCAGGTTAATTCACAGCTGTTTGTTTCTGGGCAAGCGAGTTATAACGATACGGGGTTAAAGGATAATGAGGCTAAATTAAGAAGACGACCTAAGCTTAAAGCTGGCGTTGCTATTCAGTATCAAGTGCTAGCACAACTTAGTGTTACTGCTCGTCTAACGGCAAATGGTCAATACTACGATAGTGCAATTCCCACCGGTATGGTTAAAATGGACAGCCATTATCTTTTAGATTTATCAACCGCTTGGCAAATTCAGCCTAAATTACAAGTCAGGCTAAATATTGCTAATGCCTTAGATGATAATACTGAAATGGCGGTAGGTTTTAAAAACTATGGCCGTAACCTTAGTTTAAGCGTCTCTTATCAGCTATAAGTACAGCTTAGAGGCGCGTAACCACTGAACCGGCAATAAAATCGTGAACAGCCCTTCTTTTGTTGTTAGTTAACATAGTTATGAACTCAATCATAAACCAAGCAAATTGTATCCAAACGAGGACTTGGAATGTTTGACTTACCTCTGTTGCTAAAAATGGATTGATACCATTTAAAATAGGGCCAGCTTCAGTAAAAATAATTAGAATAGAAGCTCCTATAACGACACTATCCCGATATAGTGCTCTTTCATAAGTAAGCGGCGATCCATCTATTTTTGACACTTTAATTTTTAGCAGCATTTTACCAATAGTTTGACCAAACTTACCGTGCATGTAGACCGTATAAAAGTAATAACTCAATGAATAAATAAGTGCGTAATAGATAAAATTAATTACACCATTTAGTTCCAAACTAAATAGCCAATGGCTAAAAGAAGTCATTGGCATAAAAATTATTCCATCGATTAATCCTGCCCAAAATCTAGGCCAAAACGTTTTATATTTGTGCTCAACCATGAGTGCTTCTAACCGTATCTTATGTAGACGTCTCAGTAATGTCCACCCATTTATGCCTCTTTAAATTGCTAGTAAAACCATAAATTTCAATTTGTTAGCTGAGGTTAAATGCGCTTTAATTATTTAAATGAAGATATCACCGTGAATTTTCAGCAATTATTATGAACTGAATGGGAATAAATACAATTGGTTATGGTGGTTGGTGATATGTTTTAGGTGAAAAAAAGCCGCTGGGGGATAGCGGCTTTATACTTGGGATTAACTTCGTTTAATTAGAACACATAACGTGCACCAATGTTGAAGCGAGCACCGTACTGATTGGCACGCAATAACTGTTCGCTATAACGAACGTAAGTACGTTGTGTTTCTTCTGTTAAGTTCAGAGCTTCAGCAAAAACCGTAAAGTTTTCGGTAACTGAGTAACTAACATTGGCATCAACTTGTGAATATTCCTCGGTATAAACCGGTGAACCATATTGGTCAAAACCTGAAAGGAATTCATCACGCCAGTTATATGAAATACGTGCAGAAAGTTGTTCGTTTTCATAAAATACTGAGAAGTTAGCTGAATCGCTCATACCTGGTAAAGCAAATTCTTGCTCTAATAGGTCACGGTCGGCTTCAATATCACCACTAACGAAAGTAGCGTTAACCATTACACCAAAACCGGTATCGGCGAATAAGTGTTGAGCTGCTAATTCCCAACCATGTAAGTTGGCTGACTCACCGTTTGCTCGGCTGACTTTTTCAAACTCAGCTAATGGATCATCGCTGTTCGGGAAAATATCCGTACCTTCGATACCTTCGTTTAGTTTGATGCGCTCATAAATATTAGTGAAGCTTAACGGTAAACCCTCTGCTTCTAGATCAGCTCTTGCCTGATCAGCTCTTGGACCGCTAAATACGTCACGAATACCTTCAACTGTTACTGTTTCAAATGAGTCAACCAGGAAGTTATCAACGACTTTCTTAAAGTAACCTACAGACGCATAGCTGCCTTCGCCGTAATAATATTCGACTGAGAAATCGAAGTTATCAGCAAGGTACGGCTCTAAGCCCGGGTTACCTGAGATAATTTGGCGAGTACCAATTTTACCACCAGCAAAATCACGAGTCGAACGCATGTCACCAATACCAGGACGGGTTAATGAACGCGAATATGAAGCACGAGCGATAATGTCGTCAGTAATTTCCAAATCGGCATCTAAGCTAGGTAAGAACTGTTTTAATGTCGCTTTACCTGGCTCTGAGTATGTTTGCTCACCAGTTACGTACTGGAATTCATTACCACCGATCCATTTAATATCTGTCACAGGGGTCTCTAAACCAACAGATGTAACCTTGGTTTCTTCGTAGCGAAGACCAGCTACCAAGTTAAATGGCATACCGTTGAATTCATCAGAGAAAGTAAATTGTGCATAAATAGAATTTACAACTTCTTTCACCCTTGCATCTGAGTCGATGCTACCAGCACCCATAGTACCATTTAATTCTTCCGGCCAAGCGTCACGGAAACAACAAGATAACCAGGTATCGCTGGCATCAATTTGATTGACATGAGTCACTAAGTCATCAAATGGCTGCGTCCAGAAATATCCAGGGCCTATATCACCGCTATTGCTGAAATCACTTAATAAGCCACTGGTTGATTCTAATTGCCATGCATCATCTGGCCAGTAACGAGCAGAACCAAGCCACCAGCCAAGAGCTAGGAAGCCGTCGGTAAATGCGTTGGTACTTCTGTATTTCTGTTCAGTACGTGAGAAACCAAAATCAATACTGCTTAAGGCACCGTCACCGTCATTTAACCACTCACCTTGAAATTGAAATTGAGTCATTTCATTTTCAGAATAGCCTTGGCTAACACCAGCAAATAGTGAACCTAGGTCGCCAGGTAAAATTTCAGTTGTTGGGTTACCGGCACCGTCAACTAAATCAAATTCAAAATAAGGTACGCCACCTGCCGGGTAATAGGCGGTTTTCTCTGTCATGGCAGCAGTGTTTGGACCAACACCTTCACCTTCACACCATAAACAACCCGTGTTACCTGTAATAATGAAGGCATTGTTGCCTAAACCTTTACCTTGACCAACGGCAGAAGAGTCATGCGCATCGAAGGTAAATAACAGGTTGTCAGATGCTTGCCATTGAATGTTTAAACCTAGCGATTTATTCTCATTTTCAAATTGATTGCGGCCAACATTGTTTGCATAGTCGGTGGTGTCCTGCTCAACAACGCGAGTCCAGGTACCATTTTCGTTGATATCACCACCTAAGATGTTGCCATGGTTAAACCAAACACCAAATGAGTTGTAATCACCTTTAAATTCAACTTTTGAATAGGTGTAATCAACTTTAGCTTTAACTTTATCGTTTGGTTCATACTCAACAACCAATTGGGCATTAGTACGCTGACGTGAATTATCATTAATGGCATAACCAGCATTTTGAGGATACCAAGTAGTACCATCTGCGCGCTGGTTATTGTTAGTAACGTTCGTGGTAGTTGCTTCAATCGGATACCATGAATCAACAGCAGCGCTTTCTTCTCTGTTATCTCGGTCTTGATAAGAAGCTGATACTAGTACACCTAATTTGTTATCAGCGAAAGTATTGGTGAACAAACCTGAGATTTCAGGAGTAAACTTAGAACCTACATCTTCTACCGAAGTTTCATGAACGGCTTTGCCACTGATCACGGCTTTAAAGCCAGGATCACTTAATGGACGAGCGGTCATCATGTTTACCGTAGCACCAATACCACCTGTAGGTAAGTTAGCCTTGGCGGTTTTGTATACCTCAACAGCGCTAACAGCGTCGGTAGCTATATTGTTAAAGTCAAACGCACGACCACCGATAGTCGGCATTTGGCGGCCATTAAGGGTAACCATGTTAAATTCTGGTCCCATACCACGAACGGTAATTCTCGCACCTTCACCATTACTACGGTCGATAGAAACACCAGTAATACGTTGTAATGATTCTGCTAAGTTGCCGTCAGGGAATTTACCTATGTCTTCAGCGGTAATTGCATCAACCACGCCGTTAGCATTACGCTTAATATCGACGGATTTGACTAGACTACTACGAATACCTGTAACTTCGATTACTTCAACTTCTTTGTTAGTCTCTTCAGCGTAGACAGGTGTTAATGTACTAGCGCCTAATATCAAAGTGATAGCAGTTGCTATTCGACTTTTGTTTAAATTTAATTGCTTCATTGTTCTCCCCTAGACATGAGCATAGTTCACATATTTTCTGGAAGCGCTTCCATTGTACGGCAAAAAAAATATATTTATGTTTTGGAAGCGCTTCCATAAATTATGACAGAAGTGCGTCGAGGTCAATGAAAAAATTGTATTTTTATTGAACTTTATTAGAGCTTTTACTCTGATGTGGTTTGTTTAATTAAGTGGGATATAGTGATTGAGTAAAAACTAACTTACTGAATTAGTGGGTAAAACTTGGGGTAGTTGTTGGCTTGGAGCAAGGGAGGAAAGTTATTGCGACTAACAGTGGAAGATAATAGTTAGTCGTAATAAAAAGACATGCTCAAAATAGAATGCCGTTGAATTGATAATAGCTATTTACTATTTAACGATTGGATTTAACTCAAGATGAATTTTATCTATTAATTGATTATCGAGTTTGTACCAGCGCATGGTAAAGGCGACTAAAAATGAACCAATTGCAGGAAGTAAGGTGAAAGAGAGTAATATTCCGTGTTGGGTATTTGCTGTTTGCTCCATATCTGCCTGATAACCGTAATAGGCCAGTAACCAGCCGGCAAGTGCGCCACCAATAGCGACTCCCATTTTAATAAAAAAGACCACAGCAGAATAAATCATTCCGGTAATGCGGACGCCTGTTTTCCAATGGCCGTAATCGATAGTATCGGCCATTTTAGCCCACAGTAATGGCGTTGCCATTTGCAGGAAAAAATTCCAACAAAAGAATAGTACAAATGCCAGAGTAATTTGCTCTGGACCGACAAAGTAACTGATAACGCAAATAAAAGCAGCAATAGTTTGCAGGGCAATATAGGCTTTTATTTTACATACACGTTTGGCAAGCGGCTGTGAAACAGCGCAACCAAGAATACTACCTATCATGCCTAAGGTCATAAAAGCGGTGATCAATTGTGCCTGTCCAAGGTAGTATTTAACGTAATAAACAGCTAACGTGCCGCGCAGTACTTGACCACTAAGCAATAATAAACCGGCAATACAAAGAATACGCCACTGATCATTTTGCCACAATGCCTTGAGATCTTTGGCAAATGAAGACTGCTGCTCTTTTGGTGGCGTTACTCGCTCTTTGGTGCCAAGAAAGCATAATAGAAATAAGGTCACGCCAAAAATGCTCATCAGTAACATCGCATTTTGGTAACCAAGCGCCTTATCGCCTTCTCCTAACCAATCAACTAATGGCATAGTACCTGAGGCGACGATTAGCCCGCCTAGCATGCCAAAAACGAATCGGTATGATTGCACTGAGACCCGCTCTTTCGGCTCTGAAGTTAGTACTCCGCCAAGAGCTGAGTAGGGAATATTAATTGCAGTATAGGCAATCATTAGCAAGGTATAAGAGACAAAGGCATAGATCAGTTTACCATTATCACTGAGGTTAAATTTAGTGAATGCCAGCACGCTGATTATACCAAAAGGCAATGCTAGCCATAACAGATAAGGACGAAACTGCCCCCAGCGGGTGTGAGTTCGGTCGGCGAGGGCGCCCATTAAAGGGTCGGTAACTGCATCAAAGATACGGACTACTAAGAATAATGTACCGACAACAGCCGGAGAGAGACCAACGACATCGGTATAGTAAATCAGTAAAAACATCATCACGGTTTGAAAAATGATGTTGCTGGCGGTATCACCTAAGCCATATGCGATTTTCTCTTTGATACTAAGCATACTGTTCTCTTATTGTCTTAACGGTCTTTACTTAACTGACTAAACGCATGACCACTGGCTTTTACTGTGCGCTGCTGCGTGAGGTAGTCGACATAAACAATGCCAAATCGCTTTAAGTAACCTTCTGCCCATTCAAAATTATCCATCAGACTCCAGGCAAAGTAACCTTTAATATCAACGCCAGCGTTAATAGCCTGGTCAACCGCCAGTAAATGCGACTGATAATAGGCGATGCGCTCAACGTCATTAACGTTACCATCAATTATAGTATCTTTCATCGCTGCGCCATTTTCAGTAATGTAAACCGGTGGCAGCTTATAGTGCTGATTGAGTGATATGAGTAAATCTGTTAAACCTTGCGGGTAAATTTCCCAGCCCATATCGGTCAGAGGTGCATCTGCCGGTTTTACTTCACGATAAATGTCTACATCATCTGCCTGATATAGCGCTCTACTGTAATAATTGATACCGAGAAAATCGATAGCTTGTGAAATTATCGCTAAATCATCGGCGAAAATTTCCGGCTGATGAGCGGCTGGGAGTTGCGCTAATATCTCTGGATATTGGCCATCGATAATTGGTTTTATATACCACTGATTGAGGTAATCATCGGCAAATTTGGCTGCTGCTATATCTGATTCACTATCGGTAGCAGGGTAGGCAGGCGTGAAATTAAGCACTATACCATTAAGGGTTTTTGGGCTGTGCTTATTCAATACCTGCATCGCTAAACCGTGCGCCAGTAATAAATGGTGTGCGGCTTTTCTGCCGTATTTTTTCCCTTTAATACCTGGAGCATGTATGCCAAGTTCATATCCTAGGTAGGCACTACAAAATGGTTCATTAAGTGTCGCATATGAATAAACCCTGTCGCCAAATGCGTTAACGACTTGTTCAGTATAATGCTGAAATTGATAAGCGGTTTCACGGTTGAGCCAACCGCCGTTATCTTCCAAATATTGTGGCAAATCCCAATGATAAAGGGTGATAAAAACTTTAATGTTATATTGGTTAAGTAAGTCCAGTAGTTGAAGATAAAACTGAATACCAGACTGATTGACAGTGCCATCTTGATTGATCACCCGACCCCAAGACACCGAAAGTCGGTAAGCATCGACATTGAGCGCTTTGATCATTTCGATATCTTGTTGCCATAAATGAAAATGATCACAGGCTATCGCACCGTTTGAATTGTCGGCTATCGTGTCTGGTTTCTCGCAAAATGTATCCCAGATGCAAGGCAATCGTTGTTCAATCCCTCCTTCGATCTGGAATGCCGCCGTAGCGACACCATAAGTGAAGTCCTTAGATTTCATGCGAGATTCATGTGGTAAAGTCAGTTTCATTTTTGTCATTAATTTCTCGGGTTTGTTGGAAGCGCTTTCATGAAAGCGCTTCCAAATTTAGCTGTGTTTAAAAAAAATAGCAAGGGTTTTATCTGCGATTTAATTGATTTGCTATGGTCAAGGCTGTTAGTTATTGATTCATTTTGTCGGGGGCGTCATTAGTTTTTTGGCGAGCAGTTAATTCTTGTAAACATTTGTGAGACTTGTATCGCAGACATGATTTTTCTCTTGATTCGGTATATCATCAACGGCAACTAAGATAATAATGACTGGACTTGGAATTTCTGTGGTATTTAAATTTTCAGGGGAAAATCAGCTAGTAGCCACTTACAAACTTTCTATCATTGGCGTATTTGTCGCGATTATGTTGGTGGCTTTATTAATATCCAGTTATCGCTATCACAAAGAGCTAGTACTTTTTGAGCAACAGGAGTTAAGCCAGCTAGCAACAAAAGCGAAAAAGATCGATGATGAGTTGTTAACCGCGGTGCAATCTCTGGAAGCGATTAAACGCTTTGCCGATCATAGTCTAACGTTCCCGCAAGAACTCGCATCAGTACCGGTATTAAGACAGGACGATAACAAGTTTTATTTAAATAAGGCCCGTTCTGATGTTCATGGCCATCGTCAGCATTTTAGTACTCACATTAGCGGTATTGGCCATATTGATGAATTTACACGTGAGATTAAAGACGAACTGGCAATGGCTTATATGCTGAGCCCGGCATTTACCACAGCGAAAAATAGCGTCGCAGTAGCAAGCAGGTTTTCATATTTGTCGTTACAACGGTTTATTAGTGTATATCCGTGGATTGGCAGGAAAAACTGGCAGTATCGGGATAGTTTAATTAATGATGGCTATTTTGAGCAGGTCCGCGCTTCTTCTCCTCACATATTTACGCCAGTTTGGTCGCAGCCACATGTCAGCCAAAATAGTAACAGTTTATCTATTCGCCTGATGGTCGGGGTATTTCGTCTGCAGGCACTGACCGGAGCAATCATGTTTGATATCAACCTTGCTCGATTAAGACAACTGATGCTCAGAGAAAACAATGATGACTTTAATTATCTTTTGATTAATAAAGCTGATCAGTTATTAGTACAGTTAAATGCTAATCAGCAAAGCTCAACTAACGCTGACCGTTGGCAGTCTGTGCTACCAACTAAGTTAAGACAGTTAAGCTACGAAGCGCTTGATATTCGCGAGCCATCGTTTAAATATCGCCCGGAATTAACCCAAAGTGATAGCTGGTTAATACAACGACATAAATTATCGGCGAATGATTGGATGCTGGTAAAATATAAGCCTTATGAGCATTTTTCTGCGCCGATATTTCAGCGTTTTACCTGGGTCTTTATCGGACTTTTCTTTGGTCAGTTGGCGTTGCTCATTGTGGTTTATTTAGTGACTTATAAAACCTTTATTAAACCAACTCAAAGCTTTATCAGCCATATTTCACACAGTGCGAAAGGGGATCATGGCAAAATTGTCCCGCCGAAGGGATGGCAACACTGGTTTGATATTGTTGGTGATATATTTAGTCAAAACAGAAGTTTATTACAGCAATTAAAAGATCAGAATAATGTCCTAGATATGCGGGTACATGAAAAAACTCAGGCATTAATGGAAAAGAGTCAGCAGCATCAGCATGATTACGCCATTTTACGTTCTGTGATGGATGCGATCCCTGATTATCTGATTTTTAATGATACCAATGGTCGGGTTATCGGCTGTAATCTGGCGTTCGAACAATATCTCAAACAAGCTGAAAATGAAATTTTAGGACGTGATGTAGAAACGCTTATCGGTAGTGAACTTGGTCGGGCACTGGCAGGTTGTACGCAGGAACAGCAGGCGAAAAAAAGTCATTGCGGTGTTTTTCAAGTAGTGGAAACATTGGAAAATACTTATGAGCTATTTTGCTCCGAATTTTATGACCAACAAAACCATGTGCTAGGCTCTATTATTGTTATTCGTGATGTTACTAAGCAGCATGCAGCAAATGCTGCATTAGCGAGTGCTAAAGAACAAGCTGAATTAGCAAACCAAGCGAAAAGTCAGTTTTTAGCGAATATGAGCCATGAGATCAGAACACCGATTAATGCCATTCAGGGCATGCAATCATTGCTTAAACAAACCGTGCTAACTACCCAGCAAACACAACATTTAACTCATGCTCAGGATGCGGCAGAAGTATTGTTGCATTTGGTGGATGAATTACTTGATTTTGCCAAAATTGAATCTGGCAATATGACCATTTTTAAGAAAGATTGTTATTTAGATACGATTGTTAATCAAGCGGTCAGACTCAATATAGCTAATATCGATTCGAATAAAGTGACACTTGAGGTCAAGATAGCACCTGATGTGCCAAGCCTGGTTTACACTGATGAAATGCGTATGGTGCAGGTATTGAGTAACTTGCTTAATAATGCGACTAAATTTACTCATAGCGGCAAAATAGCGATAGTACTGGAAGTGATTGCTGATAGTGGCCAGGATGTGCTTGTGCGTTTTGCTGTTGAAGATACCGGTATCGGCATTGAGAAAAATAAACAGGCACATTTATTTAAGGCGTTTGCTCAGGCCGATGAGTCGATGACAAGAGAATACGGAGGCTCTGGTTTAGGACTATCGATTTGTCAGCGTATCGTCAATATATTAGGTGGAGAAATAAAATTAACCAGTGAATTTGGTCAAGGTGCCAAGTTTAGTTTTGTCTTGCCGTTAACGGCAAAAAAATCAGACATTCCGTTTTATCCTGTCTCTCAGGTTAATGTTTATACCTTGGCATACCAATTTACGCCTGATTTTTATTGTTTACTGCAGGCTTATGGTTATCAATATAAGCAATTAGACCGTTTGGCTGACATAGACAATATCGAGCAGCAAGCAATTAACATGCTGTTTTTAACGGTGGACGAGATCAATGAATCGGTTTGTCAGCTGCTGGAGCGCCAATTTTCCAGTTGTGCTAAACAATCGCAGCAAGCGATAGTGGTTGTTTATCAAGAGCAACACAATAGTGAGGAAAACACTAAATATCAATTGCTTGAGCGCTATCAAATTTCATATGTTATTTGCCTTGCTCCGCTTTACCGTTATGGTCTCTTTACCGTGCTGCAAGCGTTGGCTAACAACAATGTGCCAGAGGCTGAAACGGAAGCGTTAACTCCCGCCGTTGTTAACAATAATGGTGAATCGAAAGGAAATTTAAGCGGAACTTCTGTGCTACTGGTGGAAGATAACTTGGTGAACCAATTGGTTGCCAAAGAATTACTCAAAGCAATGAAGGCTGAGGTGACTATTGCCGAAAATGGCCAGCAAGCACTGGATAAACTGGATAATCAGCATTTTGATGTTGTGCTGATGGATATTCAAATGCCGGTGATGGATGGCTTAACTGCGTGTCGGCTTATTCGTCAACAAGCACAGTTTAAGCATTTACCTATTATTGCCATGACAGCCCATGCTCGTCAGGAAGATAAAGAGAGTAGCTTTGCCGCCGGAATGAATCTACATATTGCTAAACCAGTAAAAGCAGAAGTGCTGTTAACTAGTATCCAATCACTTATCAGCGCTTAGCATGAAGAACTATTGTGTGATACTAGACGCTTTTGCTTGTAGTTTTGCCATCATTTGATTTAGCGCTTGTTGTTCATCAGGTGTCAGCACAGATAACAGTTGAGTTTCCCTTTCTAATACCAAAGGTTCTAGCTGTTGATAAAGTTGTTGTCCTTTAACTGAAAGCTCAAGCAAAAAAGAGCGCTTATCGCTCGTATTTTCGATTCGTTTGAGTAATTGTTTACTGAGCATACGCTGTATCGCTCTGCTTGCCGACATTTTATCTAAATTTACTTCACTGCCTATTTGTTTTGCGGTTTGTGGCGCGCGATCTGCCAAGGTTGCCAGTACTCGCCACTCCTGACGACTGAGATTAAATTTACCGGTATAAATTTGCGCGATGCTTTCACTGATACTGGCTTGCAATTTGGTGAGCTGATAAGGAAAAAAATGTGAGAGTGTCAATGTTGGCTTGCTGGTCATAGTAATTGCTGTCAATGGACTATCGCCTGATTATAACGAGATGGACAGGGGAAGTAACTTAAATTTATTGAAAAGAGAAAGGTGCAAGCCTAGGGGAGAACTAGGCTTGCGGGTATACATTCGTCATTAATATCAATTCTTATTAGCGCACCAACACCCCTGTAACTGCACCGAGGTAATATTAATAAACGAATAGTCTCAGAGGTCTGCCGAGACCAAGCTAAGGTTAGCAAACTTAAGTGCAAAGAAAAGCTTATCTGTATAATTAATATTGCATTTGCACTAATATTTTAGCTGTTTTTGTAAAAAATATGTTACATAAATAGCTTCGGCTGCTAATGATTGCTTTTGCTTTGAAATTAATCCGCTTAAAAAGTTGTGTTTCGAACGAATTTTTATGATAGCGCTGTCAATAACGAATGTCTTACTCGCTATTATTATTTAGTTAATTAGTAATATGTATAAAGATAAGTCAGAGCAATGCGTGTTTAACAGCCCCTAGAGCTTTTTTACTATTTTGCTGAGCTGTGGCTCTATATCATGCAATAACTTGAAAAAGTGTAGCTGGTTTTTCGCTCGTTGTAAGTTGTGCAGTGGGTGGGCTGTGTGAAAATAATGATCCCCTTCAATAAAATCCGTGAGAAAGCGGATTCCTATCATAAAGGGTAATAGTTGCGCACCTGTGATGAGACTTTGTTGCTCTAGTGAATTCATCGTTCCGGCAAGGCTATCGACGTAACCTTGGGCTAAGGCGGTAAATATATCTAGACGTACCGTCATCTTCGCTAAATCAGTACCATCTTCTGGCAAGTTGCAGCAACAGGTTCTGACCATATCGCCAAAGTCATGCATAACAAATCCCGGCATACAGGTATCGAGATCGATAACAGCAATTGGTGCATTAGTCTCACTGCTAAAGAGCAAGTTATTAATTTTAGTATCATTATGTGTAACTTGTAGCGGCAATACTTGTTCAAGTTCTGCGATATGCTTAATAAAAGTCTGTTGAGAAAAACAGAAATCAACTAAAGACTGGCACTGGGATAATCGTCCTTTGGCATCCTCTGAAACGGCTGTCTGTAACTGAGCTAATCTAAAATCCAGATGATGAAACTGAGGTATTATTTCGGTTAGTTTATCGGCAGGAAAGTCGCTAAGAGCGGCAGTAAATTGGCCAAATGCTTGGGCCACTTGATACGCCTGTTTTGCGTTTGCTACCGTTTCAAGTGTATAACAATTGGGAATAAACTGAATTGCACGCCAAGTGTTTTCCCCTTCGGTTACTTGAACGCGGCCGTCGTTGGTATTAAGTTGCCAAATTGGTTCTAATGGGTAGAGTGCTTGCGCCTTTTTTTGCTGTAAGTGCTGATTGATCAGTTCAGCATTGGCAATGACATCCGCCGGTTGTTTAAAGACATGATGATTGATGCGCTGTAAAACAAAGTTAAAATCTTCGCTACGTACTAGATAGGTGCAGTTAATTAACCCATTTCCCAATGGGGCAATTTTACTATTGCTCAGTGAGTAATTATAAAATGCCAACACTTTGTTGATCTGCTGTGGATCAATGACTTTACTCATGGGGAAAACGTCCATCACTTATCTTGATTACCGAATTATTTAGATAAGGAAGGGAATCGTCCTTTATCTATCAGCGCCGTTAATGCCTGGTTAACCGACAATGAATCGGCCGCATATGTTACGCCAAACCATTGATCATGTGAAGTTAAAACATCAACCTCTGCAGATTGCTCAATTAATTTCATGACGGCATCAGGTAAATAACATTCCGTTGTATCAGTGGACGGTGCACTAAATGTTTCTGCCAGTAGTTTTGCTAAAACCGGAAAAATCTGCAGATTAAAACACCAGAAATTCATCGAAATAAGCGCGTTTTCATTTAAGCTTAGTGTTTGCTGCTTAGCATTCGTACCGATTAATTTTCGCTCAGCTTGATAGTGAATATTTTCAATTTCACTAATGGCGATTAATTTGTGTTCGGCTGAAAGCTGACATAAACCGCGGTTGACGCCACCGTGTTTGGATAAGGTTTGTTTAAGCAAGTAGGCAACTAAAGATGCATTATTAGGCAAGCCATGTTGTTGTACTAACTGAAATGCCTGCTCACCATAATAATCGTCTGCGTTAATTACGGCAAAGTTGCCCTTAATGGACTTTCTTGCGCACCATAACGCATGGGCAGTACCCAATGGTTTAGTACGAGTGCTTGCTAGGTGGCAGCCTGTCGGCAGGTCATGACTATCCTGATAAACAATGTCATAGCTGACAGAGTGTGGCAATGATGAGAGCACTTGTTGCTTCAGTATTTGATTGTGCTTTGGCTGGCTAATAAATACTAGGTGGGTAAAACCATGGTCAATGGCGTGGCAGATGTTGTATTCCATTAAGGTTTTTTCACAGCGGCCAAATAGGGCAAACTGTTTGGCACCACCAAAACGCGAGCCTTGACCTGCGGCAAGGATCACTAAAGTTTTAATGCTAGTCTGATTTGTCTTCACGATTAAATCTTTGCATGTCAGTATTTATTCTTAAGCTTTTTTCGGTAAAATGATATGAAAACAAGCACCTGATAGCTGTTTCGCATGCTCGGCGTAGATCGCGCCTTGATGCCAATGGATCACTTTCTGGCATATAGCTAGACCTAGACCAAAATGTCCTTGCTCACGAGAACGAGCGCTATCAAGCTTAACAAAAGGGTCAAACACAACCGCAAGCTTGTCATCAGCAATCCCAGTACCGTCGTCTTCGACCCAGAGTTCAATCGTTCTACCGGTTTGTGTTAGGCGGATCTGTACCTGGCTATTAGCGTATTGAATGGCATTACTGACCAAATTTTGCAACGCCTGATAGAACCAGTGACTGTCCAACAGATAATCTGGGCATTGGGCCAATGACTGAAAATTTAATTCCACCTGATGCTGTTGAGCTAACGGCTGAAAATCCTGACAGAATTTACTAATGAACGAGTTGAGATCGACTGATTTTAGCTTTAAATTAACCCCTTGTCGTTCCATGCCAGCATAGGATAAAAACGCGCTGGTCATTTCTTCCATTCGGGTCAGTTCAGCTTCCATACGAGTTAGGTAGTTATTTTTTTTCTCCAGATCGTTACTCTCTAATGCTGCTTCGACGCCAAAGCGTAAACAGGACATCGGTGTGCGGATATCGTGAGATAGGCTGCGTGCTAGCAGTTTATTATCTGCCATTAACTTTTCAATTTGCGCTGCCATATGATTAAAACTTTTTTCTAAGGGATGAATATAGGAAAACTTATTTAACGGTACCCTGACATTCACTTCTCCTTTACCTATTTTTGCTGCGGCAGTGGTTAACATATATAACCGTCTTGCTAGTGGAAATAGCCAAAGCATTAAAATGGCACAAACGCCAATATATAAAATGGTAGTGAGCAGCAAGTTACGCTGATGATCTTCTTCTGGTATTGGCGGCAATTCCAGCCGGATCAAATAATTTTGATGAGTACTGAGTTTTCTCAGTAAGTAGGCTTGTTCATTACTGGCGAGTAATAAGCCGCCTTGTACTGAAAGGTATTGACTTAATGAGTTTGGCAGCGCGATATTGGTGCTGTCTTCTAATGTTAATTTGACCTGATAATTTGCAGCGAGTTCAGCGGCTTGCTTAGCTAGCAGGTTTTCTGGTGCGGCATTAAGCTGTTGACCAAAGCCTTCAACCAGCTTTTTATAGGCGATAATTTCTGCGCTTTCTTCTATGTCTATATCACTGTCACTGACCACTAATTTATCTAATCCCCAGCCGATCAAAAACAATGATCCCAGCACCGCAATAATTATACTAATAAATAGTCGGGTCACCGTTATTCATTCCAGGCATCGGCAACGAATAAATAGCCTTTACCCCAGACAGTTTTGAATTTTTTCGGACTTTGGGGATCGTCGTTAAAAATTTTACGTAAGGTCGATAACATCACGTCAAAACGGCGATCTTGTCCGTCGTATTCTCGATTTTTCAGTGCTTTAAATACCGTATCTCGGTCGACGACTTCGCCAGGATGGCTGGCGAGAAACCATAAGAATGCGAATAAACTGGTGGACAGTTCGATTTCTTTGCCCTGATAAGTGACGCGATTAGCTTCACCATTAATGAGCAAGCTACCTAACTTGATTTCATTGGATTTTTGCTCAGTTGCCGGTTGATTTTTTAAAGCGCTATTAATGCGAGCCAATAAAGCTCTGGGTCTGACTGGTTTGATAACATAATCATTAGCGCCGGCTTCTAGGCCTATGACTTCATCAAATTCGTCGGCGCGAGCCGTTAGCATAATGATAGGTAAATTAGCATCTTGACGGATCAAGCGACACACTTCGATGCCGTTGAGACCAGGTAGCATCACGTCTAGCAATACCAGTGCTGGATCAAAGCTCGTCAATTTCTCTATCACTAAATCGCCGCGAGCAACGTGTTCAACTAGAAAGTTTTGCTCTTGTAAGTATTCAATTACCCAGTCCGCCAGTGTTAAGTCATCTTCAACCAATAAAATACGGTGTTGCTCATTCATGTTATTCCCTCACTTAGCCCTTGTTCTCGTACCAGTTAAAACAAACGCCAACGTCTTTTTCTCACAGTTGCTTTATGGACCCAACTAACATCAACACTGGTCTCAGCAATAATAATGTTTTGCTCAGTAGCCCTCAGCTGATAAGCGATTTTTTCATTCGATTCAAATTCAAATTGCAGGGTATTTCCCTGACTATTATTCCAGCACTGCATGACTTTATTACTGGCTTTTTCATAAATACAAAAATGACCGCGGTTAGCGGTATGCCAGGATAAAGAAACGGTGGCAAAGCAGGTGCGTCCTTGGCGCAGTGCAACACAATTTGCCGGTTTGGCCTGAAAATTTACCTTTGTCTTGTTTGTCCGATCTTGTAGTGCTTCCTGGCTAGCGATTACTGTCATCGTTGTTAGCCCGCAGATAACTGCAAAAAACCACGCAATTCCCTTGCCTAGCTTAGAATACATAGATGACCCCCGCTAGTAACTGGGTTGCACCCTGGGAGTCGACGATTGGGCTATCGGCGATGTTATTGCTGTAATAGCTTTGACTAAAACCGACGTTAAATGTCCATGATTCTGACAGTGGCCGTTGGGCATAAAACTCAAATTGTATTTTACCGCCAGTACCCGTTTGATAATGAGGACGAATGTCCAGTACTTCGCTGTTACCGATACCGATATAGTAGTTAGTTGTAGCGCTTGAATAGATACTTAAACCGGTATTCAAGTAAATATCCCAGTTTCTATAGGGGATCAGATGACTATAAAAAGCATCGATTACCCAGCCCTTTGCATCACTTAATGCTGCCAAATTCGCTACATCTACTGAGAAGTAGCTGTCATTGAAATAGCGGGAATAACGAATTGCAAGACCATCACCGAGATCCCTTACTTTCAGTCCTTCCATGATAGGAAGGTCTTTATCTGAATTTTCGATGATTTCTGCTGAATCGAAGCCGCCAATATAGCTTCTGGTAATAATGTCCAGCTCCCAATCATCATTATTGATCAGTTGATAGCCAATTTCTGCGCCTAGAATATGGGTATCTAGACGGCGATAATTGGTTTGGATGAAAAACCCTTTGTAGTAAAAATCGAACAATAAGGAAAGATTTATATAATCATCAAGATAAGATTGTTCTACCCCTTCAATAATGGTGTCATTATAGTGCAATGAAAAACCCATTTGCGCTTGCCAGCTGAAGGTTTCATTAAAAACGGTACTTTCGTTACTTGGTTTTTTGTCGTTGCCAGCAGCATAGCTACTTAAACAAAACACCAGTAATAAGCAGCAGCTTAATTTGTTAAGCATATGATGTCATTTCCCAAAATGCACCTAGACTCATAGTGCGAATGATATTATTTTTTTTAACTTGATGAGGTAATAAATACCGCCCAATTGCAACGAGATATTAACAAATGTTGTTACGCATGGGCAGTTTTATCTGCATGAGAAGTGTTTAAAAATTGTAAGCGAATATAGGAAAATTGTTGGCTTAAAATTGCATTTTTAAGCCAATAGACGGGAATATCGCCATGCCTTCTTCGCCTTCAATTTTATAATCGGTTAATGTTTCATTGCCATCAGGTGCGTAATAGTAGCCGGAGATATTGTCATTGTTTAGTGCGTTAAGTAAGGCAAAGCTCCATTCGGCGTCATTGCCCCAGTATTGAGTTTTATAGTTCGCCTGCAAATCTAAACGATAATAGGTTGGTAAGGTTTTACTGTTCAGCTCACCATAAACAGGTAAGAAGTGCTCCGGGTAATCAGGATTTTCTTTAAGTGCGGTTATCGGCGTGTATTTTTGTCCACTACGTACCGTTAATCGGACGCCAAAATCCCAACGCTCATTCATCTGGTAATTGGCTACCAAATTGGCAAGTAGTGGCGTATCGAGATAATACTCAGTGGTTTGCTTGGTAAATTCATCGGTGCGATCGCTTTTTGACCAGCTTATTGATGCCCAGCCGTACCAATCGTCTGCTAATTCTCGTTCTACAACCCACTCTATCCCTTTGGCGCTGCCAGACATATCATTGCTATAATGCAGATCAGCATTCGCATCGTCATCGTCTAAAGAACGAGGTAAATCACCGAGGTCCTTATAATAGATATCGACAGAACTGTGCCATAAATCATTGAGTTGGTAATTAAAACCGACAGAATAATGCTGTGCTTTAGGGGAGTTCAGTTCAGGGTTGCCAATTTTACGCAGCACCGTTGCTATATCAGGAAAGCGACTGTAAGACCCTTGTTTGACTGTCATTTGCAGGTCATCGTTGATTTGCCAGTTAAGGGCTAACCTATGATGAAGGAAGGATTGGTCAGTATAGTCATTTCGCTCGGCTCGCAATCCCAGAGTGAATTGCAAATTGCTATTAAATTGCCAGATATCATCGGCATATAAGGCAATGGTTTGATTGGTTAATTTATCGGTATCTTGAATGCGTTGCCCTTTTTTGCTTTCACAGTCCTGATCGTGATCGGTGCAGTAGTAGGGAATGGCATCAAAACTGTATTTGCTTTCTTGCTGTTGCATATCACTGCCAAGTACCAAGGTATGTGCGTCAAACCAATCGATTTGATATTGAAACCTAGCGTTATATTGTTCTGTATCTATGTCTATATATTGTCCTTGACCGTAGTTTTCCTTTGAGTTTAGGCTGGTATGGCCTAAGACCAGTTGCATGATTTTGCCGCCATCACCAAAGTACTGCCAGGAAAGTCCCTGATTATTAAAATTTGTTGATAGTTTTAGATCGCCAATCGAGTCAGGATCAACACGTCCTTGCTCTGAAGCCTCGGAAATATTTATTCCTCCGGTATCACTGGCACCGTTGACGGTAAATGTCAGCTTATGGTTATCACCAATCAGCCATTGATATTTACCTTGGTAATCGTCACTCACTGGTGCCTTAAAAACGGTATAACCATCTTCTTCTTCACCTTCAGGCAAAAATAAGTGAATTAAACTGCGACGATAAGAAAAATAGAAGGCCTGATCTTCGGTGATGCCACCTTCCACCATGATGCCGGTTTTTAATAAGCTGGCATCTAATGTCGTGGTAATATCTTGGTTTTTTGGGTCTCGCAGTTGAACATCAAAAACGCCGCCAGTGGCATTACCGTATCGACTACCAAACGCAGCAGGGTGCAGTTGAAAATCTCGCACGATGTTTTCGTTGAAAATACTGTCGCCAAACAGATGGAAAATATAACCAACCGGCATATCATCGATATAAAACGCATTATCGTCAGGTGACGAGCCGCGAATTGCAGGTGCGCCGCCATCATCTCCGCCCGCATAAACTACGCCTGGCATACTGAAGACCGAATTGAGGGGGTCATGATCTAAGCCAGCAATTGCTAATAGTTTTTCAGTTTCAATGCTGACCTCGGTATTAGCTTGGTTGCGCCGTGCTTGCACTTCGATAGTTTCGATAGTGTCATCGAGTTTTGCTGGTGAGCCATCTGCGGCATTAGCGATAGTGCTAAACTGGTTGGTTAACACTAATGCTAGTGTTGATAAAGTAAATGTTGTTTTCATTAGATTGCCAAGGTATTTGTATTTGGCGCTATTGTTAATGAAACGCTTGTGTGAATCTTGCGGTTAAGTGTTGGAAAAATGTTGGTGAGTTGTAAGTTAGTGTAAGGTAAGACTTAAGTCATGGAATTACAGATTATCTAGGTGTTTGACCAGACTAATAAGCTTATTGATCAGAGGTGTTTGCTGCTGATAAGCAAGCACAATTTCCCGGGTTAACTGCATGCCATTAATGGCTTTAAAAGCTAAGTCGTTTTGTTCGATAATTTCTTTATGAGCGGGGACTAACGCGCAGCCTAAGCCTGCGCGAACTAAGCCTAAGGCGTAATCTATTGTTTGAATTTTTGCGCGAATATCCAATTGGATCCCTGTTAAGGTAAAAGTATCGGTTAACACTTGCCAGGCATTGCAAGGAGTACGCTGAATAAAGGCCAGCTGATCAAAGTCATGGAGTTCAATCGCATCTTTTAATGACAGCGGATGATTATGTGGCATGGCGATAAGATAATCTTCTTGCCAGATCGGCTGATAATGTTCGCCGTCTTTGAGTTCTTCTTTAATGACAATACGCGCATCACAGTTTTCATATTGTGGCACTAAGGTCAATTCGATATTCGCGGCGATAGCGGTAAAATCTTTAAGCAACAGGCTCATGCGCTTTACCCCGAGACCTTTAGTTACACCAAGATTAAAGCTTTGTTTAGCTGTATTCGTTTGGAACGATGCTTTAATGGCATCTGCCTGTCCTAACAACTGTTTTGCCAGTGGATAAAGTTTAACCCCTTGCTCTGTTGGGGTGACACCACGGGCGTGACGGATAAATAAGATTTGATCTATTTCCGTTTCTAATTGTGCAACAGCGGCAGATATCGATGGTTGTGCAATAAAACACGCTTTAGCGGCAGCGCTAAAACTTTGCTGCTCGAACACGTTGATAAAATATTTTAAATGCTTTAAATCCATAGCGAGATTATTTCGTAATTGTCGATTAATAGCTATAGTTTTTTTCTATAGATAATAAAGGAAAACTATATTTTAACTTTACTTTATTATTGATTAACCTTTAGCCACTTAAATAACATCTAGTTTTATAGATATAACAAGATCAGGAAAATTTATGTCAAACGCATCATCAAAACCTAGCTTTAACTGGCAAGACCCACTGTTACTTGATTCACTATTATCTGAAGAAGAACGCATGATCCGCGACAGTGCTCACCAGTACTGTCAGGAAAAGTTAATGCCGCGGGTGTTAGAAGCGAACCGTAATGAAATCTTTGATCCTGAAATTATGCGAGAACTGGGTGAACTCGGTTTGCTCGGTTGTACCATTGAAGAGAAATATGGCTGCGCCAACGTTAATTATGTTACTTACGGCTTGATTGCCCGAGAAGTGGAGCGAGTCGATAGTGGTTACCGTAGCGCAATGAGTGTGCAGTCGTCATTAGTGATGCATCCAATTTATGCTTATGGCAGTGAAGAGCAGAAAATGAAATATCTGCCTAAGCTAGCAACTGGAGAGTTAATTGGTTGCTTCGGTTTAACTGAACCTAATTCAGGTTCAGATCCGGCGAGCCTTTCTACCCGTGCTGTTAAAGTCGATGGCGGTTATTGTTTAACCGGTAACAAAATGTGGATCACTAACTCTCCGATTGCTGATGTCTTTATTATCTGGGCAAAACTTGACGGTGTGATCAAAGGCTTTATTCTTGAAAAAGGCATGGACGGTCTTTCTGCACCGAAAATTGAAGGTAAGTTTTCATTACGTGCCTCTATTACCGGCGAAGTGGTGATGGATAATGTTTTTGTTCCTGAAGAAAACT